>JFNH01000001.1 GCA_000634415.1 Prochlorococcus sp. scB245a_519A13
TGTTTCTAATAATCTGTCATTGTCTCTCTGATGCAAACCAATACTTGGTTCATCTAATACATATAAAACGCCAGTAAGACCTGCACCTATTTGTGTAGCCAATCTAATACGCTGAGCCTCACCACCAGACAAAGTCATAGCTGGTCTATCTAAAGTCAAATAATCTAAACCTACATTAATTAAAAACTTCAAACGTAAACGAATCTCTTTTAAAACCAATTCACCTATCTGCTTTTGTTTTTCTGATAAAGATATATTTTCTTTCTTTGTCTTACCTAAGCCCATGATGCGCTCTACATGATTTAAGGTTTCAGAAACGCTTATAGAAGTTAAATCAGTTATGTTGTATGGACCAAGTTTAACTGCCAAAGCCTCAGGTCTTAATCTTTTTCCAGAACATGTCTTACAGGGAACCAATTCTAGATACTTTTCTAATTTTTGTTTAACTGATTCTCCATTGGCTTCATTCAATTGCCTTTCTAATATTGGCAAAATCCCCTCAAAAGGTCTTTCAAAACCACTAGAAGTTTTAAAACGACTATCAGCTTGAATTAATATTGGTTTATCTGATCCCAAAAGTAGAACTTTTTTTTGCAAATCACTTAAATCTTTCCATGGAGTTTTTAATTCAAAACCATAAGCTTGTCCTACAGAATAAAGTAAAGAGAAGTAATAAGTATTATCTTTTTCACTCCAAGGAGCTATTGCAGCATAAACAGGTAATGTTTGATCAGGTATAACTCTATCCGCAGTAAATTTTTTTAAATAACCAATTCCATGACAATCTGGACAGGCCCCATATGGGCTATTAAAAGAAAATAATCTCGGAGAAAGTTCTTCAACAATAGATCCATGTACAGGACATGCATAATTTTCTGAGTAAAGTTTTTCTCTTTCTAAGTTAGAAGGTAAGTTTTCTCCTTTTTTTGGAACAACTTCTACTATTGCTAAACCATCTCCTCTTTTGAGACAAGTTTGTAGAGAATCATTTAATCTTTCTTGTATGCCTTCTCTTGCAATTAATCTATCTACTACTACCTCAATATTATGAATTTGATTTTTATCTAATTCAATACTATCAGCAAGTTCTCTTACCTCTCCATTGATTCTTACCCTAGCAAATCCTTCAGCAGCTAATCCGCTTATTAATTTTGTATGTGTACCTTTCTTACCTCTTACAACAGGAGCCAGCAATTGATACCTTGTTCCTTCTGGTAAAAGTAGAATTTGATCCACCATTTCATCAATTGTTTGAGGCGCAATTGGAATCCCGCAGTGGTGACAATGCGGCTCACCAGCACGACCAAACAATAATCTTAAATAATCTTGTATTTCTGTTACTGTTCCAACTGTCGATCTAGGATTATGACTTGTAGATTTTTGATCAATTGAAATAGCAGGTGATAAACCTTCAATATTGTCAACATCTGGTTTATCTACTTGACCCAAAAACTGCCTTGCGTATGCAGAAAGACTCTCAACATATCTTCTTTGACCTTCAGCAAAGATAGTATCAAAGGCCAGAGAACTTTTACCACTTCCACTCACACCTGTAAAAACTATAAATTTATTCCTAGGTAGAGAAAGATCTATATTTTTTAAATTATGCTGACGAGCTCCCCTAATATTAATTGAGTTATCTTCTCCAAAACTACTATCAACTTTATTAACCATGTTTAAATCTAAGTTATGATTTAAAAAGGCTATTATAGTCGAATTTTTTTTATTTTACGCAGCTGAGCGATCAAGAAGTCTAGAAGCATATTCGTTTACTTCGAATGAACCTCCACCTATAAGTTCTATTAGTTCATTTTTTCTCTGATTTTTTGTAGTTAGTTTTGCAATTGAAGTATAAGTTATTCCATCAATTACGTTTTTATTAACTTTGAAATGAGCTGATCCTCTAGCAGCTAGGAATGGCTGATGTGTAATACATAATACTTGTTGATTCTTAGAAATTTCTTTTATAAGCTCAACCAAAGAAAATAGAGATTTACCACTTAAACCACTATCAATTTCATCTAAAAAGAAGGTATTTGGTTGTTTAGAAATACTAGATTTAATAGCTAATAAAAACCTTGACATTTCTCCGCCAGAAATAACATTTGATAATGGAGCAAGCTTCTGATCAGGATTAGCAGAAAATAAAAAATTTATATCATCAATTCCATCGCTAGAAGGCCTGCAGTCAGAAAACTGAATTGAAAAATTTGCATTTTCTAAACCTAGATTGCTTAAAATCGACATTACTGAGTTTTGTAACTGTTTAGCAATTTTTTTTCTTTCAATAGATTGAATAACA
The DNA here is from genome assembly GCA_000634415.1 of Prochlorococcus sp. scB245a_519A13. Lineage (GTDB taxonomy): Bacteria > Cyanobacteriota > Cyanobacteriia > PCC-6307 > Cyanobiaceae > Prochlorococcus_A. Next base: position 2,303 of record JFNH01000001.1, read on the forward strand.
AATAAGGAATTTAAATTACTTTGTAAATTCTCAATCTGATCTTGAATCCTAGAAATATCACTACCTTGATCATTTTGTTGAAAATACGTCTTTAATTGATCGCGCTTTTCAATTAATTGAGGAAGATCCAATGAAAAAGTTCTCTCTAGGTTTTTTAAAAAAAATAATCTTTTTTGTATTTCAGGAAGATTAGATTCATGATTTTCTATTTCTTGCAAATATGAATTTAGATCAAAAATTAAATCTTCAATATCAGCATGAATATTTAATAACTTCTCTCTAAATTTTTGAATCTTTAAATCGAAATCTGCTGTTTTATTTAAAATCTTTATTGATTGATTTATAAAAGAAGTTACTGACGGCTCATCATGCCTGAAATTATTTAAATTTTCTAATGATGATTTAATTGAATTATTAATTTCTAAATTATTTACAAGTTTTTTTTCTACTAACTCTAATTCTAAAATTTCTTTACTGGAATTTAAATCAGCTTCTTCTAAACTTTTCAACATGTGTTTAATTGCCAAGTTTTTTTCTACTTGATTCTTAGAAAATTCTATTTTTTCATCCATTAATTTTTTTAAAACTTTAGTTTCTCCCCATATACTTTTAATCCTTTCGCTAGTCTCTCTAAATTCTTGGGAACATAAGTCATCAATAATTAATCTTCTCTTATCTAAAGAATCAAAGATAAAAGTGTCAGATTGACCTGCAGAATCTATTAAAAATCCTCCAAGTTTTTCTAATGATTGTCTATTTATTGGTAAATCATTAAGGCTATATTTGGATAAGATTTTATTGTTTTTTTTATAAGATTTTCTTTTAATTTGTATTTCTGAAGAAATTATTTCAAAACCATTACTAATTAACCAATTATTAATTTGAGAAGAAGAAGAAAATATTGCCTCAATAACACAAAAATCTTTTCCTGGACGTATTAAATGTTTTAGAGGTATATTAGTTCCACCAAATAAAGCATTTAGGGAATCCAAAATTAATGATTTTCCTGAACCTGAATCCCCAGTTATGATATTCAAACCTTTTTCGAAATTAATTTCTATAATTTCTATTAATGCAATATTTTCAATTTTTAGTTTTATTAACATGATAAATCTTCCATATAAAAAAATTAACTTCTTTTTAAAAAAAATAAAGGTTTTAAATATATAAAGTTATGAAAGAAGATTTTACTGATTTTATTGAGGTATCTGGACTCTTAAATTACGATCCAGATACAATTTCTAAAATTTACAAAAAAAATCCTAAAAGACTTTTAAGAAGACTTTGGCAAACACTCATACCTATTTTTGCTTACATCCTCTCCGTTGGATGGGATAAATTAACTGGAAGATTGAAAAATGAACAGCAAGCAAGATTTAGAGCAAAAGAATTAACAAATTTATTAGTAGAACTTGGACCTGCATTTGTTAAAGCAGGCCAAGCCTTATCAACAAGACCAGATATAATCCCAGGAATTCTTCTAGAAGAATTATCTGAATTACAAGATCAGCTCCCTGGGTTTGATGGTGATAAAGCTATGGAATTAATAGAAGAAGATTTAGGAAACAAAATAAATGAGATTTTTTTAGAAATTGATAAAGAGCCAATTTCTGCTGCTTCTTTAGGGCAAGTTCATAAAGCTAAATTAAAGAATGAAGAGATTGTGGCAATAAAAGTACAACGTCCAGGCTTAAGAGAACAAATAACCTTAGATCTTTACATAGTGAGAAATATTGCTTATTGGCTAAAAAACAATATCGGCTTAATAAGAAGTGATCTAGTTGCTTTGATTGATGAATTAGGCAAGAGAGTTTTTGAAGAAATGGATTATCTTAACGAAGCTGCAAATGCAGAAAAATTCAGAAATATGCATAAACATAACAAAATGATTGCCGTACCAAAAATTTATAAAGAAATAACTTCAAGAAGAGTTTTAGCAATGGAATGGATAGACGGTACAAAATTAACAAATTTAGAAGACGTAAAAAAATTAGGAATCAATCCTGATGAAATGATTGATATAGGCGTGCAATGTAGCTTAGAACAGCTTTTAGAACATGGTTTTTTTCATGCAGACCCACATCCAGGTAATTTATTAGCCTTAGAAGATGGAAGATTATGTTATCTAGATTTTGGAATGATGAGCGAGGTTTCCAGAGAATCTAGATCAGGATTGATTCAAGCAGTAGTACATTTAGTAAATAAAAACTTCGACAAATTATCTCAAGATTTCGTAAAATTGGGATTTTTATCCGAGGAAGTTAATTTAGAACCCATTGTTCCAGCATTCCAAGATGTTTTCGTTAATGCCGTGGAACAAGGGGTTTCAAAAATGGATTTTAAGAGCGTTACAGATGATATGTCTGGTGTTATGTATAAATTCCCTTTCAGACTACCCCCATATTATGCACTTATAATTAGGTCATTACTTACATTAGAAGGAATAGCTTTAAGCGTAGATCCAAACTTCAAAATATTAGGCGCAGCTTATCCATATTTTGCAAGAAGATTGATGGAAGACCCTGATCCACAATTAAGGGAAAGCCTTAAAGAAATGCTTTTTGATAATAAAAAATTTAAATGGGACCGTTTAGAAGATCTTCTTTCTAACGCTGCGAAGCAAACAAATCTCGATATAGAAAAACTTTTAGACGAAGTTATTAATCTTCTTTTTTCTTCAAATGGAGGATTTCTTAGAAATGAGATAGTTGAAGGTTTAACAAATCAGATAGATTCACTTAATCTGAAAATATTGAAAAGTTTGAATAACTATCTTCCTCAATCAATTAAATTTAATACTATTAACGAAAATGACAACTTGAGTGACCTAATAATGTACATAGAACCATTGAGAAATTTTTTAGAAATTTTACAAAAAGTCCCCGGGTATTCGATTGACATTTTTTTGAAAAGGGTTCCGAGACTTATAAATGAGCCCTATACAAAAGAAATGGGTATTAAAATTGCAAAAAAAGTAACTGAAAAAGGAGTAGTAAGACTTGTTAAGATTGCCGCTGGTGCAAATATTTAAATGAACTTTAGTAAATTTTTAATATTTAAAACATTCTTTATTTTAATAATTTCTCCATCATTTTTTTATGTTCCAAAAGGTAATGCTGCTGAGGAAATTAAAATCACATACAGCATATTCTCTAGAACAATAAAAGTAAATTCTTTAAAAACTTTTGCTAAAGAAGGTAAATCCACAAAAAAATTAAAAAAGATATTGAAGGCAACCGGGTCTCCCGATAAAGAAATTAGAACAGTTTTAAATAGAGATTTTGAAGTTCCTATTACCATTGCAAGCAAACTAGTATACTCTGAAATAGGAAATGTTTTTTTAACAAGACTTTCATCTATTATCCACCCACCCAGAGCAACTGATGAAAGAACAGGCATGTTGGCCCTTAGAGCAAGCGTAATACAAGGAATTAATATAGGAAATGGAAAAATAAATCTAATAAATTTTTTTGAAGGATATCCAACCAAAACTGTAATTTTAGATGTCAACGCTTTGAGCAAAGTTATGAATAAAGTAGAATCAATTTCAGAATTATTAACCTTTTTCACCAATTCTCCTCTAGAAAAAATCAAAAAAAATTAAACAATCATGGTGTTATTAAATAAAATCAAAAATAAACTTCGTATTAATTACAGAAAAAAAAGATGGCCTGGACTAATAGAAGCTTATAAACAATATCTCCCGGTTACAAATAAAACTCCTATTATTTCGCTCAATGAAGGAAATACACCGCTAATTCTAAGCGAGTCAATTAGCAACTTAATTGGAAATGGAACAAAAGTTTTTTTAAAATATGATGGCCTTAATCCAACAGGATCTTTTAAAGATCGTGGTATGACTATGGCAATTAGCAAAGCAAAAGAAGAAGGTCGTGAAGCTGTAATTTGTGCAAGTACTGGAAACACCTCTGCTGCTGCTGCTGCATATGCTTCGAGAGGAGGATTAAAACCTTATGTTTTAATCCCAGAAGGATTTGTTGCACAAGGAAAGCTTGCGCAAGCTTTAATGTATGGTGCTGAGATAATATCTATTAATGGAAACTTTGATAAAGCTCTTGAAATTGTTAGAGATTTATCCTCAGAAAATCCTATAGAACTTGTTAATTCTGTTAATCAATATCGAATACAAGGACAAAAGACGGCAGCTTTTGAGATAGTTGATGACTTAGGTCATGCTCCTGATTGGCTTTGTATTCCAATGGGTAATGCAGGAAACATAACTGCTTATTGGATGGGATTTAAAGAATATTCAAAAATAAAAAGAAATTTGAAATTACCAATAATGATGGGTTTTCAATCCGAAGGCTCTGCTCCATTAGTAAAAAATATAATAGTTAAGGATCCAGAAACAATTGCAACTGCAATAAGAATTGGAAATCCTGTAAATAGAGAAAAAGCAAAAAAAGTAAAGAAGGAGAGCAAAGGAGACTTTCAGTCAGTTACAGATGAAGAAATAATCAATGCTTATAAAATTCTTGCCAAAGAGGGAGTATTTTGTGAACCTGCTAGTGCAGCATCAGTTGCTGGACTTATTAAAAATAAAAATAGAATTCAAAAAGAATCTACTATTGTTTGTGTTCTTACAGGAAATGGATTAAAAGATCCTGATTGCGCCATAAAAAACAATGATGCTGTTTTCAGAAAAAATATTGAACCATCATTAAAAAATATAACTAAAATCTTAGGATATTAAAATTCAAAACAAATAGTGTCTGTGGAAATTCAATAAAAACAAACATCATTTGTTGAAAAATACATAATAAGTAATCGTATTTGTTGAATAAATTAAAATTTTTCGGATAAAGATAAAACTACTCAACAAAAAATAAAATTTTTTCACATGTTTTTGTGTATGTAAACTGTTTTGACAAGGTATTTAATTTAAGTATTCCACAATTCCCACAAGAACTACTACTACTAAATTTTTAATTTTATTATTTAATCTTTATTAGAAAAGAGCAAAAAATTAATTTATTGAATTTAATTTACGAAAAAAGTATATTGTATTTGTAAAAAGTTCCAAATTCCGATGGAAATTATTTGTAATCAAAATGAATTAAATAATTCTATACAACTAGTTAGTAAAGCAGTTGCTTCTAGACCAACGCATCCAATTCTTGCAAATATACTTTTAACGGCTGATGAAGGAACTAATAAAATTAGCATGACAGGATTTGACCTTAATTTAGGAATTCAAACCTCTTTTGATGGAACTGTTAAAAATAGTGGAGCTATTACTATACCTTCAAAACTTTTATCCGAAATCGTAAACAAACTACCAAATGAAACTCCTGTTTCTCTGGAAGTAGATGAGAATTCAGATAATATCCTAATAAAAAGTGATAGAGGTTCTTTTAATCTAAAAGGGATCCCTTCTGATGAATATCCTAATTTACCATTTGTTGAAAGCGGTACTTCTTTGAATATTGATCCTAGTTCTTTTTTAAAGGCTTTAAAATCAACTATTTTTGCTAGTAGTAATGATGATTCAAAGCAACTACTCACAGGTGTCAATTTTACCTTCAAATCAAATTATTTAGAGTCTGCTTCTACAGATGGACATAGATTGGCTGTTGCTTTAATTGGTAATGAAGAACATATTGAAAATAAAGAAAACTTATCTTCTAATATTGATGACTTATCGGTAACTATCCCAACTAGATCATTAAGAGAAATTGAAAAACTAGTATCTTTGAAAAGCTCAGAAAATTCAATTAAGCTTTTCTATGACAAAGGTCAAGTAGTATTTATATCTTCTAATCAAATAATTACTACAAGAACTTTAGAAGGTACTTATCCTAATTATTCACAATTAATTCCTGATTCTTTTTCTAAAATTCTAAATTTTAATACAAAAAAATTAATTGATGCATTAGAAAGAATTGCTGTTTTAGCTGATCAGCAAAGTAGTGTTGTAAAGATTAAATTAGATGATACAGATTTAGCTTCAATCAGCGCAGATGCTCAAGATATTGGAAATGCAAATGAATCCATACCTGTTTCTTATTCTGGAGAAAATTTTGATATTGCATTTAACGTTAGATATCTGTTAGAAGGTTTAAAAGTTATTGCTTCTGAAAATGTGCTTTTAAAGTGTAATATTGCAACTACTCCTGCTGTTTTTGTACCAGAAGATAATTTTAATTCTTTTACTTATTTAGTTATGCCTGTGCAGGTTCGTTCTTAATTTGAAATTACCTAAAGAAATTTTATTAAGTGAATTACTAAATTATAGTGTTAAGGGCAATATGGCCCTTAATTATGGAAATGGTGAAAATGTTTGGATGCACCCTCCAGTTCACCGGATTTTAGGTTGGTATTCTCGTCCTTCAAATTTTGATTTAAAAAGGAATGTTTGGCGATTAAATCAAATTACTCAAATAATAGATAATGAAATTTATGTCAAAGGTGATCCAGCTATCTCGGATTTAGCAACTTTAAATAGATTCCCAACTTTAATAGAAGCTAATCTTATAAATATAAATGGATCAAAAATAGGAGTCATTGCAGATTTTTTATTTGAAATTAAAACGGGAAAAATTAAATATTACTTAGTTTCTAGATCTAATCCTAAGATTCCAGGTTCTAGTAGATGGAAATTAACTATTGATAATATCAATGACCAACAACCGGGATTGGTATTTTGTGAAAGTAATTCTTTAAATGAGTTATCTTTAATAAAATCAAGTATTAAAAATGAATTTATGCAAAAAGGGAAAAAAATTTTTGATAGGTTTGATGATATGAAAAATATTGCTTCTAATAGATTAGAGGAATGGCTTGAAGAAGATGAAGATATTAGCCAAAACTCAGATTTTAAACAAAAAAGTTTTTATAATAGTGACAAAACACCTATACCGTTTAGTGAAAAAAAAGAAGATGACCCTTGGATATAAATAATGATAAATCAAGAAAATAATGATCTATATGATCTTAATGAAGCACTACAAGTTGAAAATTTAACACTTAATGATTACGAAGAAATTTGCAAAAGATTAAAGAGAAAACCTAATAGAACGGAATTAGGCATGTTTGGGGTTATGTGGTCTGAACATTGTTGTTATAGAAATTCAAAACCTTTACTATCTAAGTTTCCCACTAAAGGTAAAAATGTTTTAGTTGGACCTGGAGAAAATGCTGGCGTTATTGATGTTGGAAATAATCAAAAACTTGTTTTTAAAATAGAAAGTCATAATCATCCTTCTGCTATTGAACCTTTCCAAGGCGCAGCAACAGGTGTAGGAGGGATTTTAAGAGATATATTTACAATGGGTGCAAGGCCAATCGCAGTCTTGAATTCATTAAGATTCGGTAACCTTGATAAATCATCAAATGTTGATTTGCTACGAGGAGTTGTATCCGGTATTGCACATTATGGAAATTGTGTAGGTGTGCCTACTATTGGAGGTGAAATTGACTTCGATGATAGTTACTCTGGAAATCCTCTAGTGAATGTTATGGCTTTAGGACTTTTAGAGACCGAGGAAATCGTTTGTTCTGGAGCAAAAAATGTAGGATCACCAGTGTTATATGTTGGTAATACAACTGGCAGAGATGGTGTTGGTGGTGCTAGTTTTGCTAGTTCAGAATTAACTACAGCTTCATTGGATGATAGACCTGCAGTTCAGGTAGGTGATCCATTTGTTGAGAAAAGTCTTATTGAAGCTTGTTTGGATGCTTTCAAGACAGGGGATGTAATTGCAGCTCAAGATATGGGTGCTGCAGGTTTAACATGCAGTAGCGCAGAAATGGCCGCAAATGGAAATTTAGGGATATCTATTGATTTAGATTTGGTCCCTTCTAGAGAAGATGATATGTCTTCATACCAATATTTATTATCTGAATCGCAAGAAAGAATGTTGTTTGTTGTTAAGGAAGAAAAAATTAATGAACTTATTGAAAAATTTAATAAATGGGGATTATATGCCAGTGTTATTGGTGAAGTGATAAGAACTAATGAGGTAATTATTTCTCATAAAGGTAAAATTGTGGCCCAAATACCTACTTCTGCCTTATCTGATGATACTCCTGTAAATTTTCACAATGAGATTAATAATCCACCCGATGAGCTTTTAAATAAATGGGAATGGAAAGAAAATGATTTACCAGAAATTTACGAGCAAAAAATATTTTCATTGAAGGAAAATAAGAATTTTTCCTTTTCAGAAATCATTTTAAAACTACTCTCTAATCCATCAATAGCTTCTAAAAGATGGATTTATAAACAATATGACTCTCAAGTACAAGCAAATACAGTATTTACACCCGGAAAATCAGATGCAGCAGTAGTAAGACTTAGGGAACAAAATAAAAAAAATAAAAGTAAAGTATTTTCTGGTGTCGCTGCTTCAGTTGATTGCAATAGTAGATGGGTTGCGCTTGATCCTTTTAGAGGATCTATCGCTGCTGTTGCAGAGTCCGCTAGAAATGTTAGTTGTGTTGGTGCTGAACCAATAGCAATTACAAATAATTTAAATTTTTCTTCCCCTGAGAATGCAATAGGCTATTGGCAACTGTCATCTTCATGTAATGGAATTGCTGAAGCCTGTAAAGCTTTAGAAACTCCTGTTACGGGAGGTAATGTATCTTTATATAATGAATCAAAAAATAAAGATAATCTAATTACTCCTATCAATCCTACCCCTGTTATTGGAATGGTTGGAAAAATAGATAATGTTGAAAAAGCTATAAGTAGTGAATGGAAAAATATTGAAGATCAAATTTGGTTAATTGGTTCTTCCAAATCAGAAGTAAAAATTGCAGCTAGTTCTTATCTTGAATATTTTCATGGAGAAATTACAGGTCGGCCTCCAAAAATAGATTTGTTGGATGAAAAGTTTTGTCAAAGCTTTTTAAGAAATGCGATTTTAAATAGTCTTGTAGTTTCTTCTCACGATGTAAGCGATGGAGGTTTAGCTATAGCTTTAGCAGAGTCTTGTATTTTGTCCGCAATGGGAGCAACTATAGAATTAGAGAAAGATTTAAATAGAGTTGATAATTTATTGTTTGCCGAAGGAGGGTCAAGAATTATTTTCTCAATTAGTAAAATGAGACAAAATGAATGGTTTAATTATTTAAAACAAAATCAAATAAATTTCCCATCAAGTGTTTATGTAAAAAAAATAGGATACGTATCTAGTGACACACTGAAGATAAAAATCAACGAAAAAAATATTTGCAATATTAGGGTTGAGGAATTAACCGAAAAATTTAATAATAGTATTTCAGATTACTTTTAAATATGAAAAACATTTCTCAACTATTAATCATTTTAAGATATTAAGTTATGTGCGGAATAGTTGGAATCGTTTCCTCAAATGATGTAAATCAACAAATTTACGATAGTCTTTTGCTTTTGCAGCATAGAGGTCAAGACTCAACAGGTATAGCAACAATGGAAAATACTGTTTTTCATATACATAAGGTTAAAGGTCAGGTTAATACTGCTTATAGGACTAGAGATATGAGGAATTTAATTGGCAAAATTGGATTGGGTCATGTTAGGTATGCAACAAAGGGATCAGCAGAAAGTGTAGAAGAAGCACAGCCTTTTTATGTTAATGCTCCTTATGGAATTGTTTTGATACATAATGGAAATTTGACTAATACCAGAGATTTAGAAAAACAGTTATTTAATGTCGATAAGCGGCATACAAATTCTTCAAGTGATACTGAAATGTTGTTAAATGTATTTGCGACAGAATTACAGGAACAAATTCATAATCAAGAATTAGAGCCTGATATTATTTTTAATGCGGTCGAATCTTTACATAAAAGAATTCAGGGATCATATGCTTCAATTGCATTGATTTCAGGACATGGTTTACTAGCATTTAGAGATCCTTTTGGTATTAGGCCTTTAGTCATAGGGAAAAGATTTTCATTAACTACAAAAAAAGAAGAATGGATGGTTGCAAGTGAATCTTTAGTCCTCGAGAATAATGATTATGAAGTAGTGAGAGATGTAGATCCAGGAGAAGCTGTTTTTATAAATCTTAATGGGGAGTTTTTCTCTAAGCAATGTTCTGAAAATCCAATGTTATTCCCCTGTGCTTTTGAATATGTTTACTTAGCTAGGCCAGATTCAATTATGAATGGAATTTCAGTTTATAAAGCCCGTTTAAAGATGGGAGATTATTTAGCAGAAACAATAAAAGAAACAATCAATTCTGGAGATATTGATGTAGTTATGCCTATTCCTGATTCCTCTCGACCCGCGGCAATGCAAGTTGCAAGAGAGTTAGGGATAGAATATAGGGAAGGTTTTTTCAAAAATAGATATGTTGGCAGAACATTCATAATGCCTGGTCAGCAGAAACGTAAGAAATCTGTAAGGCAAAAATTAAATGCTATGAGTGCGGAGTTTAAAAATAAAAATGTATTAATTGTTGATGATTCAATAGTAAGAGGTACTACTTCAAAAGAAATTGTCCAGATGGCTAAAGATGCAGGAGCAAATAAAGTTTTTTTTACATCAGCAGCTCCCCCTGTTCGTTATCCTCATGTTTATGGAATTAATATGCCTAATAGAGATGAATTAATAGCTCATAATAGGACAATAAGTGAAATCGCAGATAAACTTGAAATTGATAATCTTGTTTATCAAAGTGTTGAAAGTTTGCGTAAATCTATAATTGGTGATTCTCCTATTAAAGGTTTAGAGATGAGTTGTTTTACTGGTGATTATGTAACTGGCACAGTAAATCAAGAATACTTAAATTGGGTTGAAAATGAATATAAATCTTAGTCGAGAAAGTTTTCAAGTCGGAAACAATTTTCAAGGTATTCATCATTATCTAATTTTAAAAAATCAATTAAAAAGGTTGATTTGTTGGATTTGAAATTTAATTTATTTAGGTCTAATCTTGCCGATTTATTTCTATTAGTTTCAATATCAAGGTAATGGTTACTTGCCATTATTTTTAGGAAGTAATCGTTTTTAAGTTGTGTTTTTTCATTCAAATATCCTAAGCTGTATTCATTTGAGCAGTAAATTTCATTAGTATTTATGCAAAAGATTTTTCCATGTTTAGATATTAAAAAAATATTTTCTCCATCATGAAATGTACAACAAGAAACGATTTTTTCAGATGGTAAAAGTTTTGCAATTATTAACCCTTGGGATTGTTTAGAAGTTGGCGTTAAAAATTTATTTGATAAATTAAATTTAAAAATTCTTCCTATCGAGGTTAATACTATTAAATCTTTGTTTTCATTAGAAATAAAAGAATCAATTGTTTTTAAATCATTTTTTAATTTTGTAATAGTGAAAGATCTATTGCTTTTAATCATATCTTCATCAAATAAAACTTTTTTAAATCTTCCATCTGAATTTAATATGCATAAATAATTTCTAGTTTCTTTTTTAATTGAATGAAAATTTATTATTTCACTAGGATGAATATTTCCAAGTATTTTATTATCTAATTTATAATCTTTATTAATACTTGATTCCCAATCAATGTTAAATACTTTTCCCGTATTTGTGATTCCAATTAATTTTATATTTTTGTCAATATTACATATAAATTTTTGAATATTTTTATTATCTATAATTTTATTTACAACCTCAAATGATTTCTTGTAATTACTTAAAATCATCCTTTTTAAATAAAGTCTATTATCTATGTATAATTTTGTTTTTTTATTTATAAAGTCTTCTAATATTTGATTATTAAGCGTTTCTAATTCTTCATTTTGATTTATATTTTTTATTATTTTTGTTTTACGTATAATATTGTATTTTTTCTTTAATATTAATAATTCCTCTATGAGTAATTTAAGTAATAATTCTCTTTCGTTCAATAATGTTTGAAAATAATTCTTTTTTTCTTCTAAATTTTTTATATCGTTATAAATTTGCTTTTTCTCTAGATTTGTTAATTTTTTTAGTGGCATATCTAAAACTGAATTTGCTTGTTTTTCACTCATGAAAAAATTTTCTACTAATTTTGATTTAGCTTGCGAAGAATTTTCTGATTCTTCAATAATTGCTATTACTTTTTTTATGTTTTTTGTAGCTTTAGCTAAACCTTCTGATATTTCTAGTTTATCAAGGGTATTTTTTAGAAAATAAAAAGTTCTTTTTCTAATTGTTTCTTCTCTAAATTCAAGAAAATAGTTGAGATATTTTTTCAGATTTAGTTTTACAGGCTTGCCTTTAATCAAAGCTAAGAATATTGCGCCAAAGTTTGTTTGGAGAGTTGTTTTTTTATATAAATTAGAAATAACAAGTTCAGAATTAGAATCTTTTTTTAGTTCTATTACAATCCTCATTCCATCTCTGTCGCTCTCATCTCTAATATCAGAAATTCCAATAATCTTGCCTGAATTAACAAGTTCTGCGAGTTTTTCAATCCAACCTGCTTTATTAATTTGGTAAGGAAGTTCAGTAATGATTATTGCATTCTTCTTATGTTTTCCTTTGCCCAAATTTACCTCTTCCGTATTTACAACTCCTCTTATAGTTATAGATCCTTTTCCAGTTTGATAAAGTTCTTCTATTGCACGACTATAAATTAATTCTCCGCCTGTAGGAAAATCAGGTCCTTTGATAATGTTAGAAAGTTTTTTATCGCTAATATCTTTATTTTTAACTAAGGCAACTAAACCATCTACAATTTCTCCTAGATTGTGAGGCGGAATATTTGTTGCCATGCCAACAGCAATACCTGATGAGCCGTTCAATAATAAAAATGGAAGTTGGGCTGGAAGTACATCTGGTTCTTTCTGAGAACCGTCAAAATTATTTGAAAAGCTTACTGTTTCTGATGCAATTTCTTCAAGAAATCCTTTATGAGCTATAGGAGCTAATCTAGTCTCAGTATATCTCATTGCTGCTGGCGGATCATTATCCACAGATCCAAAATTCCCATGGCCGTCAAGAGTAGGATATTTAGTTGAGAAATTTTGCACTAACTTCACTAATGCATCATAAACTGCTTGATCTCCATGAGGATGGTATTTTCCAAGTACATCTCCAACAACTCTTGCACATTTCCTAAATGGTTTATCAGGAGTTAAACCTAATTCGTGCATCGCAAATATGATTCTTCTTTGTACAGGCTTTAGACCATCTCTTGCATCAGGCAACGCACGTCCAACTATGACGCTCATCGCATACTCCAAATAAGAACGTTGCATTTCTTCTTGAAGCGAGATGGAAGTGAATTTTTTCTTATCCATTAGAGCGCAAAATTAAATTATTATTAATTAACTAAATTAAGACTAATAGGTAAAACAATATTTACCAGTATTGAACATTAAGATGATTTACTTATTTTGGATTTTGCCAGTATTACATCTTTTTTTAATTGTTTATTTTGTAAAAGAATTTCTGTAGAAGTTTGTAATTTTTCTCCCCATAATTGTTCTTTTCTATAATCATAATTAACATATTTAGGATCTTTACCCAAAGCTTTTTTTGCTAGCTGAATTGCTAATTTATTATTTTGGATATTCATACATGAGGCTAGGCCTAGTAATGGTTCCGCATTCTCCTCGATTGAGATTGCACTTCTAAAAAGTTTGATAGCGAGATCCACTTTGTTTTTTTCGAAATAAGCTAAACCTTGATTATTTATTGCTTGCCAGAAATCAGGCTTGATTTTTATAGATTTATCAAACAATTCAATAGCTCCTAAATAATTTTTTTCCATTAATAAAATATTTCCTAATTGAAAAATAGCTTTGTGGTTATTGGGCTCAATCTTTATTCCTTTTTCTAAAGCATTCTTTGCTTTTGTCTGTTGGGAAATTTTTAAGTAAATATTACTTTTAGCAAAATATATTTCGCTATTATTTGAATTGATCTGTTCCGCTTTATTTAAAGAATTTAATGCGTTTTTGTATTCTTTGTTAACTATTTGTGCTTCAGCCAAAATCAGCCAAAGTTTTTCATCTTTTGCATTTATTTTTACTGCTAATTTGGCTAAGTTAAGACTGTCTTCATATTGACCAAAATAAAGTAGTTGATATGCATTTTTGCCAATATATAAACTTTGCTTTTGTAAATTTTTTATTGTTGGGAAATAATAATAGGGAACTATTGCTCGAACCATTTCTATTTGAAAAAAATTAAAACAGATCAAGGAGGTCCAGATTGTTTTTTTAAAAAAAGACTTCATAGTTTAATTTTTTTATTCTTTATATTTGCTTGTATATTTCTTTTCCACATCCATGGTTTAATTCTTTTTAAAGTAGTTCCTTTAAGATTTTCTTGCCACGTTTTGTCGTCCCAATTGAGGGACTCAATATTAAGATTTTTAATCCATTCCTTCGGTGTGGTTTCATGATTATTGTTGTATGGCACTGATTTATTCCATGGACAAACATCTTGACAAATATCACATCCTGCAACCCATCCACCTAAATTTTTTTCAATTTTCTTCGGAATAGTTTTATCTCTGCTCTCTATTGTGTGATACGCAATGCATAAATCTGATTGTATTACAAATGGTTCTACAATGGCCTTTGTGGGACAATGTTCAATACAAATATCACATTTTCCACAGAGTGATTGATGAGGTTTATCTGGGATTAAATCTTTTGTGAGAATCATAAAACCTAAAGTAAACCAAGAACCATTTTTTTTGCTGATTAAATTACTATTTTTACCTATCCAACCAATCCCTGCTTCCTCTGCCCATGCTTTTTCAAGAAGAGGAGAGGTATCAACACATATTTTCCATTTGCAATCAGGTATTTCTATGTTTATCCATTTACCAATATTCTTTAATTTTTTGTGAATCACTTTATGATAATCCTCACCTTGGCTAAATTTAGCTACCTTGAGGAAATTGTTGTTGCTATTTTGTGAATTAATGTAAGTAAATCCAACGCTTAAAACACTTTTTGCATCTTCAAAAAGTGAGCCTATATTTTTTCTTTTTTCTGCTTCCATCCATTTCATTTCAGCATGATAATTATTTGACAACCATCTTTCTAATGCATTAGTTCTTAATTTTACTCGCGAACTACCTGGGATTGAAGCTATTCCTGCAACTGTAAAACCCTCAAAAATAGCTCTTTCTTTTAATTTTCTACTTATTTCTTTTTTGTCTTGAATCGTATCAATCATTTCTTTTTCTTTATAGCATTTCTTTTAAAAGTCATGTTTAGGATAAAAAACTTATAAATAAAATAGATATATTTAAGAAAAATATATCCTAACTTAGTAAAAACAGTTAAATTATTAGTAAAGTTAGTATAGTTAAAACGTTATTTTGGTTGAATCTAATCAAAATCAAGATTCGAATTTAGGATCTAGGCTTCAACAAGATCTCAAAAATGATCTTATTGCTGGGTTGTTAGTTGTAATACCCTTAGCAACAACAATCTGGCTGTCATCATTAGTTAGCAAATTTGTTTTAACGTTAGTTACTTCAGTTCCAAAGCAATTAAATCCTTTTATTACTTTAAATCCTTTATTACAAGATTTAATTAATCTCACCTTAGGTCTAACTGTTCCTTTATTAGCTATTTTGCTTATAGGTTTGATGGCGAGAAATTTTGTAGGAAGATGGTTATTAGAATTTGGAGAGGGTACTTTATCAAAAATCCCAGTAGCTGGAGCGGTTTATAAAACTCTTAAACAATTGCTAGAAACTTTCTTAAGTAATAAATCCAATAGATTTAGACGAGTTGTTTTAGTTGAATATCCTCGTGAAGGACTATATAGTGTAGGCTTTGTAACTGGAGACGTAGGAGCTTCTCTACAGCCAGAATTGGAAGAAAACTTACTTAGTGTTTTCATTCCTACAGCACCAAATCCAACGACTGGCTGGTACACACTCGTTCCTGAGTCCTCTGTTAAGGATTTGGATATTTCTGTTGAAGATGCTTTTAAAACAATAATTTCTGCTGGCATAGTTAATCCAGATGAGAAAAATAACACCACAAATCCAACATTTTCAAAATTGTTTTCTCAATTACGCGCTTCTACTAATACTTCTTCTTAATTGATGCATAATAGATCCCTTTCTAGAGAATTATCTTTAATTTCTCTTGGCCTTATTAAAGATAAAGGTGATTTTAAATTAAATAAATTTCAGATAGAAGAAATTTTTGAATCTGCTTTGGATTCTCTAATAAACCATTGCAGAGAGGAATTAGATAATTGTGAGTCAGAGTTAGAAAATGCTTCACAAAAAATATTAGATAGTGAATTACAAGAGGGTGTTGATTCCTCTTATTCAAATGTTCGCGACGAGCTAAAAAAATCTTTGATAAAAATTGAAACCGTAATGAATACACTTTCTGTCACTTTAGATTTTCCAAAATTAATTGTTTCTAGCGGTCAAATTGATATTAGAGAGGATGTAAATCAAAGGATTTGTAATATAATCAATAATCTTAAAAGTATTGATTCTGATATTGATCAAGTAATGGATGGCTGGAGATTAAAAAGATTACCAAGAATTGATAGGGATATTCTGCGTCTAGCTTACTCGGATATAAATTTTTTGAACACACCTGTCGCCGTTGCTTGTGATGAGGCAGTCAATTTAGCTAATAAATATAGTGATTCGCAAGGAAGAAAATTTATTAATGGAGTTTTAAGGAGATTACAAACAATTTAATTGTCATAATTATTTGATATAAATAAATAGTATTTAGAAAATTTTTACTACGAACTTAATATAGTAATGACAAATACTGACTCTGATAATTCTCGTGAATGGGCTGCACAAGCTTATGCACTTTTAAAAAAGCGACAAGAAGAGCAAAAGCAAGAATTAGAGAAACAAGAAGAGCAAAAGCAAGAATTAGAGAAACAAGAAAATCAAAAGCAAGAATCGATTGATCCTCCTGATAAAAAAAATATTGCTGGACAGTCTAAAACTATTGCTGAATCTGAATTAGGAGAATTTGATGATAATTTTACTTGGTCTGCAATGGTATTAGCTGCTCAAGGAAAAAAAATAAATCAAATATCGATTGATGAAATTGATTGGTTAACTAAATTAAGGAGAGGATTAGAAGAAACCCGAAAAGGATTTGTTACTGAATTATTGGATAAATTGGGAGATGATCCTCTTACTCCTGAATCTCTTGATGATTTAGAGACTCTATTAATAAGAGCTGATGTAGGGATTGATTCAACCGATAAAGTTATAAGTTCTCTTAGAACAAAATTAAACGAGGAAGTCGTGGGTGGAGAAGCAGGAATAAAATTTTTGAAGAAGGAATTAAAATTAATTATCGATAAACCAATAAAAAATTCGGGCTCCGATCTTTTAGTTCCCCAAAAGGGTAAGTTAAATGTCTGGTTATTAGTAGGAGTTAACGGTGTTGGTAAAACTACTACACTAGGAAAATTAGCATATCTGTCATCAAAAAGTAATTATAAAACTTTGATTGCTGCTGCTGATACTTTTAGAGCGGCTGCAGTAGAACAACTTAAAGTGTGGGGAGATAGAAGTAATGTTGACGTTATATCTAATCAATCAAAAAATGCTGATCCAGCTGCTGTGGTTTTTGATGCAATTAATTCTGCAAAAAAAAGAAATGTTGATTTATTACTTGTTGATACAGCGGGTAGATTGCAAACAAAAAATAATTTAATGGATGAATTAGCAAAAATAAAAAAAATTATTGATAAAAAGGTTCCAGATGCAATTGTTGAATCATTATTAGTTTTAGATGCAAGTCAGGGACAAAATGGATTAAAACAAGCAAAAAGTTTCGCTAAATCAGCAGATTTAAGTGGAGCAATTATTACTAAATTGGATGGCACTTCTAGAGGAGGTGTTTCTTTAGCTGTATCTGAAGAAGTAAATTTGCCTATAAGGTTTATTGGAGCTGGAGAAGGTATAAAAGATTTGAGACCATTTAATAGTTATGAATTTGTAGAGGCTATGCTTGCAGATAAATAAATATTTAATTAATTTTTTTTAAAAACCTAAATTTAATGTTAAAACATATTTATCTAATAGATTTGTTTTGACAAATAATCAAAAAGAAAAAATATTTTCGAATAAATTTATCCAAAATTTTTTAGAAAATGATTCTAAAGTAACTTTAAAAAATAAATATAAATTTGCTGAAATTGCATCTTCTTTAGCATATTATTTAAAATCTTTTTCCAATATAAATAAATTACTGGATTATGTATGCTTAATTTTTAAACATATTTTTTCTGAGAATATAATTTTAATTATTCCTTTAAACTACGAGGGTGAGATATGGAATGAAAATATAAAAATTTCTGTCAATAATGAATATTTAACGATTGAAGAAGAAATTAAAAGTTTTTTGGACCAATTTCATTTTTCAAGAAATTTTAAAATAAAAGAAATTCTTACTTTTGAAAACGCTTTAAAAAATAAATTTAAAGAATATAAAATTGAAACAAAAAAAATAATATCTAGAGGTAAATGTAGAGGATTTATTTATATTTTTAGCGAAGCTATTTCTAAACATTCGATTACTGAAGATAGTAATTTTAATTTTATTGAAAATTGTCTAGCTGTTGGATTAGAAAATCACTATTTAATAAAAACAAAGAAAAAGCATGAAAATGTAGATAGAGAAATTTCCACTGGTGCAGAAATTCAATCTCAACTACTCCCGGATTACTGTCCAATTATCCATGGTATAGATCTGGCCGCACATTGTAGACCAGCTCTTCAGCTCGGTGGAGATTACTATGATTTTATGTGCTTAAAGACGAATATCTCTGAAAAAAGGAAAGAAAAATCAAGATGGGCTTTTGTAATAGGTGATGTCATGGGTAAAGGGATTCCAGCTGGTCTTTTAATGACTATGTTAAGAGGAATGCTTCGTGCAGAGGTTCTTACAGGTCTACCTCCAGATAGAATTTTGCATGATTTGAATCAACTAGCAATAAATGATTTAGATCAATCTCATAGATTTGTGACATTATTTTACTCCGATTATGATCCTAGAACTAAAAAATTGAGATTTGCTAATGCAGCGCATAATCCTCCACTGCTTTGGAAAAATTCAGATCAGAAAATTATTAAATTAGATGCAAAAGGATTTGTACTAGGACTACAACATGATGCTGAATATTACTGTGGTGAAATCAAACTTAACCAAAATGATTTAGTTCTTTATTACACAGATGGAGTAATTGATACTTCTAACTCTTTAGGACAAAGATTTGATGAGGAAAGATTAATTAAAACCCTCACAAAATTATGCAAGCAATCTTATACATCCCAAGAAATCTTAAATAAAATATTTAAAAAGTTAGATGATTTTACAGGCCAAAATAGACATCTTGAAGATGATGCCTCCATGGTTATTTTTCAATTGATATAGATATTTTTTGTCACTTATATAAAAAAATGCTTTATTAGAGATACTTAAAGTTACTAATTGATATGGCCAAAGTTTGGAGTAAAAGGTTTGATAATGCACTTAACCCTTTTATTGAAAAGTTTAATGCCTCAATTGGTTTTGATAGAAAGCTTATTTTAGAAGATTTAGATTGTTCGATTGCTCATGCGAAAATGCTTAGCAAAACAAAAGTTTTATCCTCTTCTGAGGCTTACCAAATCATTAATGGTTTAGAATTAATAAAAGTTGAGTATTTGGAGGGTAAATTTTCTCCTGGTCCACCTTCTGAAGATATTCACTATTGCATAGAAGAAAAGCTGATAAGTTTAATTGGTGATACTGGAAAAAAATTACACACAGGTAGAAGTAGAAATGATCAAGTTGGCACAGATATAAGATTGTGGCTAAGAAAAGAGATTGACAATATTGAAATTTTAATAACCGATTTGCAAAAATCTTTCTTAAATCTTGCGAAATCTAATATTTATACCTTAATTCCTGGATATACCCACATGCAAAGAGCACAACCATTATCGCTAGCTCATCATTTATTGGCTTACATAGAAATGCTCCAAAGAGATCGCGAAAGGTTTAAAGAAGTACGCTCAAGAGTTAATATTTCTCCGTTAGGAGCTGCAGCATTAGCTGGAACAAAAATAAAAATAGATAGACATTTCACAGCTGCAGAATTGGGTTTTAAAAAGATTTATAAAAACAGTATTGATGCAGTGAGTGATAGAGATTTTTGTATAGAGTTTGTTTCTGCATCTGCTATATTGATGTCTCATTTAAGTAAAATTTCAGAGGAAATAATTTTATGGGTAACTGATGAATTTTCTTTTGCAAAATTAACAGATAAATGTTCCACAGGAAGTAGCTTGATGCCGCAGAAAAAAAATCCTGACGTTCCAGAACTGATTAGAGGTAAGACAGGAAGAGTGTATGGACATCTTCAGGCATTGTTAACGATCGTCAAAGGGGTACCACTTGCTTATAATAAGGATTTTCAAGAGGATAAAGAGCCAATATTTGATACTGCAGAGACAATATCTTCTTGTATTAAAGCAATGACTATTTTAATTAATGAGGGCATTGAATTTAATTTTGATAATTTAGCAGATTCTGTAGAAAACGATTTTTCTAATGCTACTGATTTGGCAGATTACTTAGTTGATAAAGAAGTTCCTTTTAGGACTGCTTATCAAGTTGTTGGTCAAATGGTTAAATATTGCCTGGAGAGAAAGATATTATTAAAAAATCTTAAAATTGAAGAATTTAAAAAATTTCATCCCGAATTTGATGAGGATGTTTTTGTAGATCTTAAACCTCTTAATGTTGTTAAATCAAGAAATAGCGAAGGTGGTACAGGATTTGTTCAAGTAGAAAAAGAGGTAAATAATTGGCAAAAAAGATTGTTACTTTGAATCTCAATTATTTTTCTACAACAAGGGTATGCTTTGAAGTAGAATAGTTAAGCAATATTATGAGATTACTCATTGTAGTTTTTTTATAAGGTAAATTTTTGTTGAGTTCAAAGTGAGTATTTTTGTTGGCAATTTGCCGTTCCGCGCAGAGCGTGAAGATGTTATACAGTTGTTTGCCCCTTTTGGTGAGGTTTTAAATTGTTCTCTTCCCTTGGAGAGGGATACTGGAAGGAAAAGAGGATTCGCTTTTATTGAAATGGCAGATGAAGCAATTGAGTCAAAAGCTATTGATGGTTTGCAAGGAACTGAACTTATGGGTAGGCCATTAAGAATTAATAAAGCTGAGCCTAGAGGTTCTGGTGGTTCTCGTAGAGGAGGAAGAGGTGGCAACAATGGTGGTGGCTACGGAGGTGGCGGTTATGGCGGCGGCAACAATGGTGGTGGCTACGGAGGTGGCGGTTATGGCGGCGGCAACAATGGTGGCGGCTACGGAGGTGGCAACAATCGATTTAATAGCTCTAACGTTAATAAATCTTCTGGAGCAGAAGGTTGGGAAGACAGAAGTTATGGAAATTCTTCTGATAACTCTGAATATGAAAATGGTAGAAGCAGAAGAAAAAGGGGAGTGTCTAATGAGAGCAATGCGTCAAACGAGACAAATTAGTAACCCATTTCTTCGAGTGCTTTTGTTAATTTAAATAGATATTCAATATTTAATTCTTTTTTTATAGATTTATTTGAAATTTGATTTCTCCAAATTTTAGCTTTTGGTATGCCTTCAACTAAATTTATAAGATGTTTACAAATATCCCAAGATTTTCCTCCATTACTTAAATGCCTTTCTATGTATGGAATTAAGGAGAAAATAATATTTGAAGCAGATTTTGGTTTTTTATTAATCCCATAAATCTTTTGATCAATTTCAGACCATCTCAAGGGATGTTTATAAATTGACCGTCCAATCATGACTCCATCAAAATCATTCAAGGCATCTAATGATTCATCGATATTTGTTAAACCCCCATTGATTTCTATTAATAGTTCTGGATTTAATTGTTTTAACTTTTTTACTACATCAAAATTTAGTGGGGGTATGGTCCTATTTTGTTTTGGATTTAAACCTTTTAATATGGCTTTCCTTGCATGAACTGTAAATCTGTCTGCACCAGCTTTTGCGATAATTCTTACGAAATTATTTAACTTAACGATACTATCATCATTGTCTACACCGATTCTGTGTTTGATCGTAACCGGTAATGTGCAATTATTTTTGAGGGATTCTATACATTTTGCTACTTTTTCAGGTTCTTTCATCAGTGAAGCGCCAAAATTTCCAGAACATACCCTTGGACTCGGACAGCCAACATTAAAGTTTATTTCGTCATAACCCCAATCCTGTGCCATTTTGGCTGCTTCTTTAAGGATTTTAGGATCGTCTCCACCAAATTGAACAGATATCGGGTGTTCTTCACCATTAAAATCTAGAAAATTTTCTTTTTTATTCGTATACACTAAACTCTGGGCCACAATCATTTCCGTATACAAAAGAGCTTCAGAACTTATTTTTCTCATTATCATTCTGAAGTGTTTATCAGTACAATCCATCATTGGAGCAATACTTAATTTATGAATATTTTTAATAGAATTGGTTTGTATGAAATTCATTACTTTTTTTGTGATTTAAATATATGAATCAATTTTTTTCAAGAAGAACTTTTATTCTAATTCCTACTATGTCAATCTTAAAAATAATCTTTAATCCTATCCAAGTATTAGCATCTTCACTTACTTCTAAAGAAGAGTGGAATTTCTCAAAAGACGAATGGAAAGCTAGGCTTAGCCCAGAATCTTATTATATTTTAAGGGAGGAAGGAACTGAAAGAGCTTTTAGCAGCAAATTAAATAATGAGAAAAGAAAAGGGAGTTTTCACTGTGCAGGATGCGATTTGCCGCTTTTTTCCTCAGATAAAAAGTATGATAGTGGTACAGGATGGCCAAGTTTTTGGGATTCAATTCAAGGATCAGTAGAAACAAAAGTTGATTTCAAGTTAATTGTCCCTAGAACCGAATATCATTGCACTAGATGCGGAGGTCATCAAGGACATGTCTTCAATGATGGGCCACCTCCCACTGGCAAAAGATACTGCAACAATGGATTAGCATTAAGATTTGTTCCTGACTAATTATTTGTGCGGCCTTCCGCAACTTGTTTTGTGCATCACTTTATTGGAGAATAGTTTTATTAAATTTTAGAAAAATGATTGAAAATCATTCAGATAATATTGATAGTAAAGAAAATGATAATTCTAATCAGGATAGTGTTCCTGAAGATATATCATCTACCCAAAACTTAACTACCGAAAACAAAGAATTATCTTCTCAAAAAACAGAAGAAATAAACACTGAAGAATTAAAAAATACTATTTCAAATAATGATGCACGATTAGAACAATTAGAAAAAGAGCATGAAACATTAAAAAATCAATATGTAAGAATTTCAGCAGATTTTGATAATTTCAGAAAAAGGCAGTCTAGGGATCAAGACGATTTAAAAATCCAACTTGTTTCAAAGACTTTAACTGCAATTCTTCCTATTGTTGATAATTTTGAGAGAGCAAGACAACAACTTAAACCAGAAAGTGAAGAAGCTCAAGTTCTTCATAGAAGTTATCAAGGATTGTATAAACAATTAGTAGAAGTTTTAAAGCAGCAGGGAGTATCACCTATGAGAGTTGTTGGTCAGCAATTTGATCCAAACTTGCATGAAGCTGTATTAAGAGAACCTAGTGAAGAGGTTGAAGAAGATTTTATCATTGAAGAATTGCAGCGAGGATATCATCTTGAAGGTAAGGTTTTGAGACATGCGTTGGTTAAGGTTTCTATGGGACCTGGCAAACAAAATTCACAAGAGGAAGTAGAAAAGGATAAAGTTGAGGGGGATATCGATTCAGAGGTAAATACTTCTGAAGATGAATAAATTCCAAATTCTTATTTGAGCATTATCTAATGGCTGATTTTTACCAAATACTTGGAGTTTCAAGAGATGCTGATGCGGATACCTTAAAAAGGGCTTATAGAAAATTAGCAAGACAATATCATCCTGATGTTAATAAAGAACCTGGAGCCGAAGATAAATTTAAAGAAATTGGTAAGGCTTATGAAGCATTAGCTGATCCTGAAACAAGAGCTAGATATGATCAGTTTGGTGAGGCTGGCCTTGGAGGTGCGGCTGGAATGCCTGATATGGGCGATATGGGTGGCTTTGCAGATTTATTTGAAACTTTTTTTAATGGCTTTGGTGGACAAAATCCCCAAGGAGGAAGAACTCAAAGAAGAGGTCCTCAACAAGGTGATGATTTAAGGTATGACCTTAATGTTGATTTTAAAGATGCAATATTTGGTCAACAAAGAGAAATAAAAATTCCTCATCTTGAAACATGTGAAGTCTGTAGAGGAACTGGTGCCAAACCAGGAACCGGACCAAAAACTTGCTCAACTTGTGGGGGCAGTGGACAAGTTAGAAGAGCTACGAGAACACCTTTTGGTAATTTCACACAAGTAGCTGAATGTCCTTCATGTAATGGAGCTGGTCAGATAATTGCAGATCCATGTGTAAGTTGTGGTGGTAATGGAGTAAAGCAAGTTAGAAAAAAATTAAGAATTAATATTCCTGCGGGAGTTGATACTGGTACTAAATTAAGAGTTTCCGGAGAGGGAAATGTTGGTTTAAAAGGGGGTCCACCTGGAGACCTTTATGTTTTTATCAAGGTTAAGAATGATTCAAAACTTAAAAGAGATGGTGTGACTATTTACTCAGAAATAGTTGTAAGTTATTTACAGGCTATTTTAGGTGATACTGTTGATATTACTACAGTTGATGGAAATGTTAATTTAAAAATTCCAAGTGGTACCCAGCCAAATACAACTCTTTCACTTGAGAATAAAGGGGTACCTAGGCTTGGCAACCCCGTTGCTCGAGGAAATCATGAAGTTTTAGTAAAGGTAAAATTGCCAACTCGTATAACTGACGAAGAACGAAAGCTTTTAGAGGGTTTAGCTTCTCAATATTCAGATAAAAATATTAATTCCAGTACTGGACTTTTTAGTAAATTATTCGGTAAAGAATCCTAATGACTTCTTTAAAGCATTTGGATCTTAAATCTGTTCCATGCCCTTTAAATGTTGTCAAAATCAAATTAGCTTTGGAGAAGTTATCAAAAAATGAACACCTTATAGTTGAACTAGATAAAGGTGAACCAGAAGAAATGGTATTAAACAACTTAAAAGAGATGGGATGTTTTTTCAAACAAATTAAAGAAAATGAAAAATTTATAAAAATAAAAATATTGAATGAAAATTAATAATAAATATTTAGGATTAGTTACGAAAAAATTTAATGATTTTTTTTTAGTTGACTTAAAAAATCAAGAAAACTCTCTAAATTGCCAGAAATTTTTATGTAAGGTGAGGAAGTCTGTAAATTTTAAGAATCAATTAATTTATGTTGGAGATAAAGTAGTAATTGAAAATATTGATTTAAAGAGCAAACGCGCAGTAATAACAAGTCTTAAAAAAAGAAAAAATTTATTAGTTAGACCTTCTGTTGCCAATATTTCTAACATATATATTATTTTTTCCGTTGAAGAGCCATCGTTAAATTTATCTCAAGTAAATAGGTTCTTGATATCAGCAGAATCTATGGGTGTTGAAGTGTCATTAGTTTTGACAAAATGTGATTTAATTTCGAGTACAAAAAGATCTTTTTTAATTGATAAATTTGAGAAATGGGGTTATGAAGCAATAACTTTAAATTTAGAGAAATCTGATGACTTTAATAATTTATTAGTGGAGTTAAAGAAAAAAGAGTGTTCAACTTTTATTGGCCCATCAGGTGTTGGAAAAACTACTTTGCTTAATATGATAATCCCTGGTCTTGAAAATAGTACTGCTCCAGTTTCCAATAAAATTAAGAGGGGTAAAAATACTACTCGAAATGTTGAGTTATTTTCTATATCAAATCAAAGTTATATTGTGGATACTCCTGGTTTTAATATGCAACCTATACAGGTTAATACTAGCTTGTTGCCAAATCTTTATTCAGAAATTTATAAACAGGTAATTGATGAAGGAATTAAGTGTAAATTTCGTAACTGCTTACATTTAAACGATGAGGGCTGTAATTTAAATAAATCCTTCGAAAGATATTCTTTTTATAAAGAAATGATTGAGTCTTCTAAGAGTCACTATTATCAAAACCAGGAAGATTAAGATTTAATCCACCAGTCAAATCATTCATCCTTTCTTTCATAGTTGTAGTTGATAATTCATGAGCTTTTTGAATAGCTTGTAAAATGTTTCTCTCTATTTTTTCTTTATCTGCGTTTAAAATACTTTCTTGTACTTCTACCTTTAAAGGAAGTTGGTTTCCACTTATCCAGACTTTAATCATTTTATCATCACTTTTTCCTTCAATCTCCATATTTTCAAGTTCATCTTGTAATTTTTGAGCATCTTGCTGAATTTGTTTAGCTTTTTTAAAAGCTTCTGTAAGTTGTCCAAAGTTAGGAAGTCCAAAACCCGCCATTTTTTTTAAAAAAGTTTCTTTAGTTAGGATAGTCAAAACCAATCATTCTTACTTCCGGTTGCAAAAAAATTCCTTTGTTTTGTAGTACTTTTTGTTGAATTACTGTTATTAATTCATAAATATCTTTTGAACTTGCTGAAGAAGTGTTAATTATAAAATTTGAATGTAATGTAGAAATTTCAGCATCGCCAATTTTAAATCCTTTTAAACCCATTTCATCAATTAATTTTGCTGCATAATTATTTTCAGGATTTTTAAAAACACTACCAAAACTTGGTTGATGATATGGTTGTGTTTCAGTTTTTAATTTAAGGTTATTTTTGGTTGTTTGAAACAATTGTTCTAGATTTCCATTAGGCTCAAAATGAAATCTTGCACTAATAATTGTCAAATCATTTTTTTGAAAAGAGCTAAATCTATACTCAAAATTGATATCTTTTTTTTCAATTTCAAGTTTTTTATTAGTTTTATTATCTATAACTTTTACGGAAATAAGATTTTTTGCTAACGATAAATTACCTGTGCCAGCATTCATATAAATTGCTCCTCCTAATGTTCCTGGAATTCCGACAGCCCATTCTCCTCCTTGTAATCCATTTTTAGCAAGAGAATTAGATAATGTTGGGAGCATTACACCTGCTTCCGCTTCAACAATTCCTGAATATGGCTCTACCTTTAATAATTTCAATTTTTTTGTACATACAACTAAGCCTTTTATGAAAATATTATTTATTAAAAGATTTGAACCTGCGCCAATTATTTGACATCTTTGTTTGTTTAAATTAGCCCATTTAATTATATATGAAAGCTCTTCAATGCTTTTTGGTTCAGCAAAATATTCAGCTACTCCTCCCACTTTTATAGTTGTGTAACTACTTAAATTACAGTTTTCAGAAAAAATCTTTTTATACATAAATCATTAATTTATATTAATTGTTTTTTATTTAAAATTGACCATAAATTATGACAATCACCAGCTCCCATATTTAAAATTAAATCCCCTTTTTGAGTTAATTCGTAAAAATTCTTTGTAACTTCATAATAACTATTTATGTAACTAACATTTTTATTTTTTTTATAAATCAAATCAGTGATAATTTTAGAAGTAATTTTATCTTTATTTCCTTCTCCTGCTCCATAAATACTGGTTACATAAATTACATCTGCTTTTGATAATTCCTCTGCGAATTCTTTATTAAATTGCTTTACTCGAGAGTATCTATGAGGTTGAAATATAGCTATTAACCTACTTTTTTGATATTCATTATTATTTTTTTGCTGAATAAATAATCTTCCTAATTTAATCGTCTCTTTTATTTCGTTTGGATGATGCGCATAATCATCATATAAACTTCTTTCATCTATTTGGCCTCTGAATTCAAATCTTTTTTTTGGTAGTTTCAGATATTTTATATTTTTCTTAATTTCTATAAAATCTACCCCTATCATTCTTGAAGCTGCTATTGCTGCAGTGATATTAGCTAGATTATGTAATCCTGGAATTGGAATATTTAAACTACTAATAAAATTTCCATTTTCATAATATTTTCCAATTGTATAGTTTGAATTAATTTCAGTCGGGATTATTGCATAAGCTACATTTTTAGCCGTAGTGTTTGACCACTTAAAATGAGAACAAAAATTATTTCTTGAGGTTTCACAATCAAAATTAAGCAATAATTTTTTAGAGTTTGTTGCGAAACTTTTAAAAGAAGATATGACTTCACTTAAATTAGAAAAGTGATCGCAATGATCAAAATCAATGTTATTGATTATTCCAATATCAGGTTTATATTTCTTAATTGTTCCATCAGATTCATCAACTTCAGCTACTAAGTATTTTGTATTTTCTAAATGACAATTAGAGTTGTAGATAGGAATTATTCCTCCAGTTATTGAAGAAGAATTATTTGTACATAATTCAAGTATTGTAGAGAGAAATGTACTGGTTGATGTTTTTCCGTGGCTGCCTGCTACTGCCAATGCAGTGTAAGAGCTCATTAGCATTGTAAGTATCTCCGAGCGATGTTTTATTGATAAATTTTTTTTTCTGCAGTACGAAAATTCTTCATTTTCTGGTTTGATCGCGGAGCTTACAACAAAATTAATCAATTTGTTGGCAAATTTTGAAATAACAAATTCGATATTTTGTCGAACTTGAGAAGTAAAAATTATTGCACCTAATTTCTCTAATTTATTAGTTTCATCATTTTTAACTAAATCAGATCCTGAAACTGAACAACCTTTTTTAAGTAAACCCATTGCTAATGCTGACATCCCAATACCTCCAATCCCAATAAAATGAAAATGACTTTTCAACAGTAATTCTTTATCCAATTTTTATCTTTTACTTAAATTAAAATAACTTCTAGGTAAAATTTTGCTATTTTTTCTTAAAAAAAAATGTTTTTTTTCCTCGAATTAATACAAAACTAGACTTATTTGCTTAATAAATCAAAAAAAACTTACGTTATTGCACAAAATTCAGTATGATCAGCAACTTAGGTTAATCATTTAGAAATTTTTAGTTATGACTTTGCGTGTTGCAATTAACGGCTTTGGCAGAATTGGTCGAAACTTTATGCGTTGTTGGCTTAGTAGAGGGGCTTACACCAATATTGAAGTAGTTGGAATTAACGTTACTTCAGATCCTAAGACTAATGCTCATCTACTAAAATATGACTCAGTTCTTGGCCAACTTGATGGTGTTGATATTCAATATACTGATGACACTTTTGTAATTAATAACAAGACAATTAAATGTTTTTCTGATAGAAACCCTTTGAATCTCCCTTGGAAAGACTGGGGTGTAGATTTGGTTATTGAATCTACTGGAGTATTTAATACAGATGTTGGTGCAAGTAAACACTTAGAGGTTGGAGCAAAAAAAGTCATCTTAACTGCTCCAGGAAAAGGCGATGGCGTTGGTACCTATGTTGTTGGAGTCAATGCTGATACATATAAACATCAAGATTATGATATTTTGAGTAATGCTAGTTGTACAACGAACTGTTTAGCTCCAGTAGTTAAGGTTTTAGATCAAACTTTTGGAATAAACAAAGGTTTAATGACTACAATTCATAGTTATACAGGGGATCAAAGAATTTTAGATAATAGTCATAGAGATTTAAGAAGGGCTAGAGCCGCTGCTACAAATATCGTACCTACTTCTACAGGAGCCGCAAAAGCAGTAGCTCTGGTATACCCAGAAATGAAGGGCAAATTAACAGGAATTGCTATGAGAGTTCCAACTCCTAACGTTTCAGCAGTAGATTTTGTTTTTGAATCTTCTAAATCTGTTACAACTGAAGAAGTTAATAATGCTCTTAAGGAAGCATCCTTAAGCTCAATGAAAGGCATTATTAAGTATGGGGATGAACCATTAGTTTCAAGCGATTATGCAGGTACCAATGAATCATCAATTGTAGATAGTGACCTTACTATGTGTATCGGAGATAACCTTGTAAAGGTCCTTGCATGGTATGACAATGAGTGGGGTTATAGCCAGAGAGTTGTGGATTTAGCAGAGATTGTTGCTAAAAATTGGGAGTAATTAAAAGTGTTTGAAAGGTGAGTTACTAAATAATATGTTTTTATTATTATCTTTAAATTCTATTGATGGTTCACCATCAGCAAAAAAACCAATCTCGTTTATGTTTTTATCAAGCTTTGATAAACTTTGTGCCCATTTTTTTGGCAAAGAGAAAACTAATTCATAATCTTCACCTCCAAAAAAATAATATTCGTCCCATTTATCTCCTTCAGGCCAATCCTTATCTTTAGGTATTTTTTCATAATTTATTATCGCTTTGCAGTTGCTAGCTATTGCTAAATCTTGTAAAGCTTGGAATAGACCATCACTGCTATCAGTACATCCTATTCTCCTTATATTTTTATTGGAGCGAGTTTTGATGAGATTATTTAGAAAATTTGGGTAAACTCTAGGGCGACAAAAATGTTCAATGGATTCAATGATTAATCTTTCATTGAGAGAAGATTCATGACCAAAATTAATTTTATTTTGTATCAAAAACCCCAGTTTGCTAAGACCATGAATTCCTGTAGTTAAGATTATATCTCCAGGTTTACAAGCGTTTCTTCGTAATTCAAGTTCACCTTGAATGCCAAAGGCTGTAATTGAAATGATTTTTTCATCCCCCTTTGAGCAATCTCCACCTAGAATCACGCCGCCATATTCTTTCAATGCTTTATTTATTCCTTTGTATAGTTCTTCAACCCAAATCCACTCAGTTTTAACAGGCAGGACTAGACTTATTGTAATACCTATAGTTTTCTTGCTTCCACTGGATAATAAGTCAGAGATGTTGCTAACAACTGCTTTCCACCCAACGTCCATAGGACAAATAGTAATGTCATTGAAATGAACATTTTCTACCAAAGAATCAGTATTAACAAGTAAATTCTCATTTTTAGTATTGATTAAAGCGCAATCATCTGAAATTTGGTTTTTAGGCATAAATTTTCCAAGCCTATTTATTAATTCTTTTTCCCCTATATCTTCTAATATTTCTTTATGCATTTAATTTGAGGTTTTCAATCCCTTCTAAAACATCAATTGAAATTATTGTGTCATCTTTAGTAAGCTCTTCTAATACATCAAATCCATCTACTACATAACCAAAGGCAGCATTCCTCCCGTCAATTAAATTTCGACCTGCTGGATTTAATTCTGCTTCATATAAAAAGAAGAAAAATTGCGATGAGCCATCATCAACTGCGGTATTTGAATGGGACCATCCTAGAGTTCCAAGTGTTGCAAAAGGTAATGTTGGCGTCTCTGTGTAAAGACCTAAATCTTCAAAAGTTTGATTATAAAAAGTATCCTTTTCATCAGGAATTCTAATTTCTAATGGAACGTGACGTTCTTCATTTGTTTCAGGGTCTAAATAACCGATATTTTCACCAATTGGATCACCTGTTTGCAGTACAAAAAACTCTTCTGCTCTGTTGATTGGTAAATCTTTGTAGAAGTTTTTTGATGATAAATCTATAAATGCTCCTGCTGTAAGCGGGGCGTTAAATCCATCCACAATTGCCTGCATATCTCCTTTGGAGGTTTTTATATTGACTTTTGCTCTGCCCAGTAATCTTGGTAAATTATCAAATTCCTGAGGTATAGAGTATGGAAATTCATTTGGTAGAAAATATTCTTCTAATCCACCTATTTTATCTAAAGCATCTCTTCTGGTAGCTATAAATGAATATTTATCCTTTGATTTAGAGTAATCTTGGAGACTATCAAAATTTTTTTTGAGCTCTAAAAATGTTTTTTCAGCAATTTTCTTTTTATCGTTTGGTAATTCTTGAATAATTTTAGCTTGG
>JFNH01000002.1 GCA_000634415.1 Prochlorococcus sp. scB245a_519A13
CTTGAATAATTTTAGCTTGGTATTTTTTTAGTAAAGATTGACATTTTGTAACAGTTTTCGTAAGAGCGGGCCATCTTCCTCCTCTTACAAGGTCACTAGTTTCTTCCAATTTGTGTTGAAGTTCTTGTAATTCAACTTGCTTGATAGGGAGTGCATTTCTGAGGATTGCACTAGGGTCTTTTACTGCATTTCCAGTAGGTAAATCAGCTAGCACTTTAATCGGTTTTAAGAGAAAAACCTGTAAAATTACAATCGATAGAATTAAGAAAAGTTTGTTCTGATTTGATAAGAATTTTTGCATAGCACTCTTGCAGGTTTATGATCCTTGGGGATGTAATACAGGAATGATTTCCAGTAACGATTTTCGCACAGGTACTACCATCGAGTTAGATGGACAAGTTTGGCGTGTTGTAGAATTTCTACATGTCAAGCCTGGCAAGGGTTCTGCTTTCGTGCGAACAAAATTAAAATCAGTTCAAACCGGCAACTTGGTTGAAAAAACTTTTCGAGCCGGAGAATCAGTACAGCAGGCTATCCTTGAGAAGTCTAACCTGCAGCATACTTATGTGGAGTCTGGTGATTATGTTTTTATGGATATGACAAGTTTTGAAGAGACAAGACTCACTTCTGAACAAATCGGTAAAGGTGCAAAGTATCTGAAAGAGGGAATGGAGGTTAATGTAATTTTTCATAATGGTAAAGTTTTAGAAGTAGAACTTCCAATATCTATCACTTTGAAAGTTACAGAGACTGATCCAGGAGTTAAAGGTGATACTGCTAGTGGGGGCACTAAACCAGCTATTCTAGAGACAGGTGCTCAAGTTATGGTTCCTTTATTTATTTCTGTGGGAGAAATGATTAAAGTTGATACTCGTAATGACAGTTATCTTGGACGTGAAAATTAATGGCTATGAAATTAGATCATGATGACTTAAATCGCTTAATAGAGAAAATCTCTACAAGTGATATACAAGAGTTCTCGCTAGAGGGAGAAGATTTTAAACTCGAAATAAAAAGGAATGTATTCGATCAGAACCAAGTTATTAATAATTTAGTTTCTAATACTTCATTTGATAAGCAAACAATTGCTAATCAAAAAACTATTAACGATAATATCCCAATTGTTAATGAGCCTGAAGCGCCTCAGGTGGCGCCCCCAGGACGTTCTGATCTAACTGAAATTACTTCTCCTATGGTTGGAACATTCTATAGGGCGGCAGCGCCCGGTGAGGAGCCATTCGTCGAAGTAGGGAATAATGTTAAGGTCGGTCAAACTATTTGTATTTTGGAAGCAATGAAGTTAATGAATGAAATTGAATCTGAATTTAATGCTGAAATAGTAGAGATTCTCGTTGAAAATGGAACACCAGTAGAATTTGGCCAGGTTTTAATGCGTGTTAAGCAGTCTTAAATTGTTAGTCATTTCTACCGCAGCCTTTATAGCTTCAATCATGCTCTGAGATTGAGCAATTCCTTTGCCAGCAATATCAAATCCCGTTCCATGATCTGGAGATGTTCTTATAAAAGGTAAACCGATTGTAGTATTGACTGAGTAATTAAGAGCTATCACTTTCATTGGTATTAAACCTTGATCATGGTACATAGCAAGAATGCCATCGTGCTTATCAGCATTATTGTCATTCCAGGCTTTTACGGAAGAATTCCAGCAACTATCTGGAGATAAAGGGCCTAATAATCTAATACTTCTATTCTTCTCATTCCACGTAATTAGTGCATCATTGAGCCAATCTTTTTCTTCATGACCTAAAATACCCTCTTCGCCGGCATGAGGGTTTAATCCTGCAACTTTTAAAGTAGGTTTTTCAGTATAGGTATTACAAAAATCTTTGAAAAGATCCAAGCTAAAATTATTCAAG
>JFNH01000003.1 GCA_000634415.1 Prochlorococcus sp. scB245a_519A13
CAGCAGTTAATTTAGTTTTTTACTCCACATGCTTTTGCTAGTACTTCAGTTTGACCAGAGAAGTAATGACCTGCAAGGGACCAAGATTTCTTGCAAATTGGTCCAGTTACAAGTGCTGCATTGGGAGATTGTTTTACAATTTCTATTGCTTTTGTTAAATATTGGAAACTTGAATTACCATAATTTGATTTAAGGTCACTACCTGATGAAGAAATTTCGAGATCATGTATCTTTAAATTTTTAGGATTTGCAAGGTTTTCTAATCCTAATGATCTGAGGTATTCATATGTATTTTGCAGATTTTTTTTTGATCCAACTAATATGAAGTCAACATTTTTGGGTATCTGACTAGAACAAAGTGCTTTTAAGATTATTTCGGGTCCAATACCTGACTCATCTCCGACGCTTAATACTACCTTCAATATTTTATTTGTATTTTGAAAATTCATAAAAAAGTTTTTAATTTATTTTTATCTGTTCAGATAGCAATTTTTTAAACCTAATTTATAGTTTTTATAAATTAGTTTATATCCGAGTGTTTCGCATAAAAGTTTGTTTGATACTCTTCTATTTTCCATCCAAAAAGATTGCGCAATAGGAGATAATGCATCTTTTACATCCTCAAATAAGATTGGCTCTGGCATTTTGAAACCAAGTAAATCGTAGCAATATTGAATAACTTCTATCTGAGAACATGGTTCATCATCTGCAATATTTATGATTTGGTGAAACTTTAAACAATCTTTATTCTGTAATAAAAAAATAATCGCATTTGTAATATCAGCAACATGAATTCTTGAAAATACTTGAGCTTTTTTGAAGATAACTCGAATTTTTTGATTTTTGATTGATTCAAATGTGGATCTTCCAGGTCCATAGATACCAGGTAATCTAAAAATTTGCACGGGCAAATTAGATTCAATCCATTTTTTTTCGCAATTTAATCTATTAAAACTTCTTTTTTGAAAAGGATTAGGATGATCCATCTCAGAAACCCAACCACCTTCTGTGTTTCCATAAACTCCTGTGGTAGATAAATATCCAACCCATTCAAGGGGTAAATCTTGCAGTTTACTTTGAAGGCTTTCTAGTACGGGATCCTTACCATTTTTGTCAGGAGGTATGCAACTAAGAATATGCGTTACTCCATCAAAAATTTCTTCATCAGGAACTATACCGGTTTCACTGTCGAAAATAAAACTATTTGGATCTTTGCTTGCAGATCTTGAGCTTGTTAAAACACTGCAACCGAATTTTCTAATAGTTTTTGCAAAAAAACTACCGCTGAAACCACATCCTAAGATTAAAAATTTATTTTTATTTCCGAGTAAATTTGCAGGTTTCTTCATGTTGGTCTAAAGTAGTACATATGTATTAATTAACAATGAAGACATCTTTTGAATCCGATTTAAAATCAAAAAGTTTTTGTGTTAGCAAAAGTCTCCCACTTCTTGTAGAGAAAGAAGTACGTTTAGTTAGTTTTAAATTCTACCAAAAGTTATTTGTCTTTCTTATTTCATTTATGATAATTTTAATATTACCAGAATCGCCCAAAGAATTGGAAAATATATGTGAGACTTATAATTCTAGAAAAATATGTAATGTTTGGTAGTTAAGCTGCTTTATATTTTGATTCATCTTCTATGTAATTTTTATTTTTGACCTTAAAATTAGGATTGGCCCATTGTAGTAATCTAATAGCTAGCCTTAAATCTCCTTCTAACCAAGCTCTTATAGCCATTGCTCTTCGGGGATCATAAAATTTTTGCCGTCTATACCAAAATAAAGCATTTTCATCTGATTTATCTCCATTACATGAAAGACATGCAGGGACGCAGTTTTCTGTAGTACTTAATCCTCCTTGGCTTCGTGGTATTACATGGTCAATAGATTCAGATGGTTTTCCGCAATATATACAACTTTTTCCAGTAAACTTATGAATAGATTTTCGCCATTGTCTAAATCTGAACTTAGGACATAAATCCTCTAAAAAAACCGCATCATTAATATGCATTCAGAATATTTAATTAAATAAATAATCGCTTGAATATATTAAAAGTCAACATTTATTTATGCTTTTTAGTCCAAATATGCCAGTCAAAATATGATTTCGTGTGTATAGATACAAAATAGTATTTATAAAATTTATAAAAAAATATTATCTTTGAGACCGTTAGTTAATAACTATATCTATCTAGTGTTTCATCAGTAAATTCTTCAGAAATTTCTTCATTAGCTTCCTCTAATTCTTTCTCTAATCTTTTTCTTTTGTCTTCTCTATCTTTTGCTTCTTTCTCTTTTCTTTTTTCTTCTTTTTCTAAATCTCGTATTAGTTTTCTATTTGGATGAAGATTATCTAAATATTCAATGCAATAACTAAATTTTTCTCTTTCTCTAATAACTGTTTCAGTAATTTGCGCTGCTGCATTTTTAGGTGAAACTTTGAAGAATCCTCCCTTTTGTTTTTTGATATAGGTATAAGCTGCATCCCAA
Organism: Prochlorococcus sp. scB245a_519A13; assembly: GCA_000634415.1. Classification (GTDB taxonomy): domain Bacteria; phylum Cyanobacteriota; class Cyanobacteriia; order PCC-6307; family Cyanobiaceae; genus Prochlorococcus_A. The sequence goes on from JFNH01000003.1 coordinate 2,494, forward strand.
CTACTTTCATGGTCATTTCCACCATCCCTCATAGCACAAAAAATTTCTGCTCCAAATGCACTCGCATTTACTCTTGGTGTAGTAAGGGTTAGAGGTACAAAAATTCCCAACGCTAATGGTATTAGTTTTTTCTTCTTTAATCTTTGCATTAGGCTTTTATCTTTTATTTAAAAATATCTTTTATTGTGAATATGTCTATAGAAATTTAAGATTTAATCACTCCAAATATATTCAAGCATTTCACAACTAAAGGAAGAATTAAGAGAACAGTAATCAATCTGACAGCGTGTAAAGTTGCTACGGCGGGCCCCACTCCGTACTCAGACCCTACAAGACTCATTCCGCTAATTCCTCCTGGTGCAGCTCCCAGAATTGTTGTAATGATATCTATATTTAGTAATCTGCTTGTCCATAATCCAATTGCTAATCCAGTAATAACTAAAGTAAAAGTTATTAATATAGCTGGCCTCCATAAACTTTGAATATCAACTAATGAGTCTTTTGTTAATGATGTACCAATGACTGTTCCGATTCCGATTTCTAAAATTGTTCTTGTTCCGATTGGCCACTCTGCGATGTCGACTTTGCCACTTATGCTAAGTATGCTTGTCCCTATTAAAGCACCAGCTAGAGGAGCTGCAGGAATACCTGTTTTGAGAGCCAAAGCTCCAAAAATACAACCTGCAAAAAGATAATAGATTAGATTTACGTTAGGCATAAATTTCAAGGATTTTTGAACATAATATTTGAAAATTTTTTTTTTGTTTAAGTTTATAGTCAAATAATATTTTTAATTTCCTCTCGTAATGTCCCGTTTTGTTGGCATAATATTAACTAAAGCATGAATTTTTATGTCTTCACAAATTTCATATAAAGATAATAAAAACCGCATAAAGAAGAAATTATCTTTTTTTGAGGGGGGCCACCAGCTCGAAAAATTAGAGTTTGCTCTAGCAATAGCACAAACCAAAGGTGATGAAAAAAAATCAATCGTTCTTAGAAAAAAGATTGTTGAATTAGGTGGAAATGTTGAAGAGCCTGGTACTTAACTTAATTTCCCTCTAGATACTTCGACACCATAACTAATGCTTCACCAGCCTGGAGTGCTGTAATTTTACCGAGGCTTAGAAGTGTATTGCTCATAGCAGAAACTATCGTAATAATATCTCTATCATTCACGTAACCTAAATGCCCGACTCTGAATATTTTTCCCTTCAGATGATCTTGACCACCGGCGAGTAAAATATCAAAATTATTCTTTATTGTTTTTCTAAATTCTTCAGCATCAATTCCTTCAGTTTTTATTGCAGTAATCGAAGGACTTAAATATTTTTCATCAGCAAATAGTTTTAAATCTAAAGCCTTTACTGCATTGCTCATCGCTAATTTGTGTTTATTGTGTCTTAGGAAAATGTTATTTAAGCCTTCTTCTCTCATCATTTTTAAAGCTTCATCTAAAGCAAAAACTAAATTAACTGCTG
>JFNH01000004.1 GCA_000634415.1 Prochlorococcus sp. scB245a_519A13
AAAAACTAAATTAACTGCTGGGGTGTATGGATTATTGTTAGTTAAAAGACTTTTTCTATAGGATTTTAAATTTAAATAAAATTTTGGTAAATTAGATTTTTCTGCAGCTTCCCATGCTTTTTGGCTCATGGCTATAAAGCTTAGCCCCGGAGGTATCATATATCCTTTTTGTGATCCTGAAGCAACGATATCCAATTTCCATTCATCTACTGGAACATTGCAAGCTCCAAGACTTGTAACGCAGTCAACAATTGATAAAGCTGTGTTGTGTGCACGAATATATGAACTAATAGTTTCTAAATCATTAATCACACCTGTTGAGGTTTCAGAATGAGTCAAAATAACGGCCTTTATTTCTTTTTGTTTATCTTCCTCTAATACCTTTTTAAATTCTTCTGGATCAAGTGGAGTTCCCCATTCGGAATCAATTTTTATTACTTCCAGACCAAATTCTTTAGCAACTTTTACCCATCTTTCGCCAAATTTTCCATTTTCTCCACAAATTACTTTATCTCCTCTACTTAAGGTATTTATAATTCCAGCCTCCATTGCTGCAGTCCCACTACCAGTGATTGTTAGAACATCATTTTGAGTTTGATGAAGCCACTGTAAATTTTTAGTTGTACTCTCTACGAGATCTTGAAATTCTTTAGTGCGATGGCCTATTGGATGTTTGCTTAATGCTTGTAAAACTTTTTCAGGTACTGGTGTAGGTCCAGGAATCATCAATGATAATTTTTGTTGTATGGCCACTTTTTATTAAATAGGTCATTCTTAGATTAGTTCTCATTAAATATTTTTCAATTACTTGATTTGAAAAAAGGATTTTCTTTACCTTTGTGGGTTGCTGGAGCTGCTAGGTCAGCATTAAATAAACTAGTAGGGTTACCATTTAAGAATTATGAACTAATAAAAATTCCTAATGAAAAAAAAGAAATAGAAATTGAGATTCATTCTGTTGGTTTACTTCAAGATGATTCGCATGCATTAGGAATTACCTTTGCAAAGTCTGGCTTAGCTCTCGATATTACACAAAACTTAGAGATATGGACAATAGCCTCTTTAGAAAAAATTTCTTTGAACAATCCTGTGCAAACAATTCCAATAAATATTATTGCAGGATCTGGTGTAGGCATAAAACAAGACACATCAGAGATATGCCTTTCTAATTTTGCCAAAGAAGTTTTATATGAAAATTTGTTAGATAGTATTCCTGCTGGCTTTAATTTGAAATTAGAAATTATTTTCCCAAATGGGGAGTATTTAGCAGAAAGAACTAGTAATAAGTCATTTGGTATTGTTGATGGATTATCTATTATTGGTACTTCTGCTGAAACTTATTCGAGTGCTTCACCTGATCAATTAGAAGAGGCTAAAAATAATCTAGCAAAGTTAATTCAAAATGATTTTAAAGGGGAAGTTATATTTGTTATTGGTGAAAATGGGTTAAATTTGGCCAAAACTCATAATGTTAATTTGCCAATTATCAAAATTGGAAATTGGATAGGACCGTTATTAGTTGATGCTGCAATAAAAAAAGTCAAAACTGTAATTCTTTTTGGTTATCACGGGAAATTAATTAAATTAGCAGGCGGTATTTTTCATACACATAATCATTTGGCTGATGCAAGAATTGAGATTCTTATTTATTTAGCCGTTCAAGAAAAGTTACCACCTGAAATAATAGTTGAATTATCTCAGTTAGATAATCTTGAGAATGCATTACAACTTCTTGAAAGATTTAATAAATCTTTAGCTGATAAATTATTTAAGAATTTATCAAATACGATCGAAAAGCGTTCATTTAATTATGTAAATAGGTATGTAAAAACCAATATGGAAATCGCATCAATCATTTTTGATAGAAAAAGGAAAATTAGGTGGGCTGGAATAAATGGCAATAAGTATTTTTCTTATTTTCAATGAGATTAATTTGTGATTCATTATGCTTTTGTAATTAAATTGAGTTAACTTTTATACATGAGTCAAACAATTTTAAAAAAAGAACGAGACCCATCAATATTAATTTTGGATTTCGGATCTCAATATTCTGAATTGATTGCAAGAAGAATTAGAGAAACTAATGTTTTTTCTCTTGTAGTAAGCAATTACATTTCAATTGAGGAAATTAAAAGTATTAACCCTAAAGGGATTATTTTGAGTGGAGGCCCAAATTCTGTATATGAACACAATGCGCCTAATTGTAATGAAAAAATTTTTCATTTAGGAATTCCTATTCTTGGCATATGCTATGGAATGCAATTAATGGTCAAAGAACTTGGAGGATCTGTTATTTCAGCAACCAAAAGAGCTGAATATGGTAGAGCACCAATAAATATAGACCAAGAATCTGACCTCCTTTCTGATGTAGAAGATAAATCTATTATGTGGATGAGTCATGGCGATTCTATTAATTGTTTGCCTGATGGATTTAATAAAATTGCTCATACCGAGAATACACTCCATGCAGCAATTGCAAATGATGTAAAGAAATTATTTGGCGTACAATTTCATCCTGAAGTTATTCATTCAGAGTTTGGGATGACGGTAATTAAAAATTTCGTTTATAAAATTTCTTGTTGTGCGGCTGATTGGACAACTGAAACCTATATAGAGGAAACTATTCCCAGGATAAGAGAGAAAGTTGGTAATAAAAAAGTTTTGCTTGCCTTATCTGGAGGAGTTGATTCTTCAACTCTTGCATTTCTTCTCAATAAAGCTATTGGAAATCAGCTTACATGCATGTTTATAGACCAAGGTTTCATGAGAAAAGGTGAACCAGAATTTTTAATGGATTTTTTTGATAAGAAATTTCAGATAAAAGTTGAATATATTAATGCAAGGGAAAGGTTTATTGCCAAATTAAAAGATATTACTGATCCAGAACAAAAAAGAAAAATTATAGGTGAAGAATTTATTAGAGTATTTGAGGAAGAGAGCAATAGATTGGGACCTTTTCAGTATTTAGCCCAAGGTACTCTTTATCCTGATGTTATTGAAAGTGCTGGGACTAATATTGATCCTAAAACTGGAGAAAGAATAGCTGTAAAAATAAAGAGTCATCATAATGTGGGTGGTTTGCCAAAAGATTTACAATTTAAATTAGTTGAGCCATTAAGAAAACTTTTTAAGGATGAAGTCCGAAAAGTGGGAGCTGCTTTAGGTTTGCCGGATGAAATTATAAAAAGGCATCCATTCCCAGGACCAGGATTAGCTATAAGAATTTTGGGAGAGGTGAATAATGAAAAACTTGATTGTTTAAGAGATGCAGACTGGATAGTAAGAGATGAAATTAAAAAAGCAGGTCTTTACAATGATATTTGGCAAGCTTTTGCGGTATTGCTACCAGTAAAAACAGTAGGAGTTATGGGAGATAAAAGGACTTATGCCTGGCCAATAGTTTTGCGTTGTGTATCTAGTGAAGATGGTATGACTGCAGATTGGTCAAAAATTCCTTTTCAGATTTTGGAGAGGATTGCAAATAGAATCGTAAACGAAGTAAGTTCAGTTAATAGAGTTGTTTATGATATTACAAGCAAACCTCCTGGAACCATCGAGTGGGAGTAAAAAATTGGCTAAAACCTAGTTATAGTCTGAATAACTAGGTTTCACGTGGGTTTCACGTGGAATATTTTTAACCTATTTGCAATGCTTTTCGATAGCCATGTTTCACGTGGGTTTCACTTGGTAGAAAAAATTAATCTCTACAGAGAAATCTTGAAAGGATATAATTCTCTACAATTTGATGTGCTTAATGAAGTTACTTTTTTTAAGTTTATATCGAATTAATTGCCATCCATGCTATTAGTTTTATTTCTGATTTATCAATAGGATTTAATCTTTTAGGAGGTATAAACCCTTCTAAACCAGAGCTAATAATTTTTTTTGTAAGAAATTCTGCTTTGTGAATCCCATCCAGTTCTTCTGTGAACCAGATCTTTAGTTCTTTTTCGTCTCTTCTTGACCAAGGCGATTCGAGAATATTCAAAGCCTTTTCAATTTCTTTTTGAGGAATATTTTTGGGGATATTTGTTCTTATGAATTCTGCGATGTTTCTATTAAGAGGTCTCACCTGCGGCTGAAGATTAAGCGGGTCAGTTTCAAAAGTCCAGGATTTGTAAATGTGATCTTTGGCAATTAACCATAAATCGTATGCTGAGTCTTCCGTTATTTTATTCATTACCGTTTCTGAATCAGGTGAACATTCAATCAACCTAAGACATCGCCCAATTTCAAAATCAATTATTGGTTCAGCATTTTCTGAATTTTCAATAGTGCGTTCTTTAACTTCCCATTTTTTAGATGTATGAACAAACCTAAGGTATGTTCTCTCACCAACTTTCGCGCAAAAGAACATACCTTGTTCCTTCCCTTTTAATATTCCAGATCCAACTTTCCAGGGCATTTGTTTAATTTCATCACCACGATTTTTAATCTCTTTTCGCAAAGTTTGTCTATATTCTTCACCACTCTGTACTCCATTTTTAGTTCCCCCTCTTTCGTATAAAGAAGGATCTTCCTCTAAGAGTTTTTGTATTTCTTCTCTTGTTTCAGTAAAATTTCTATCTATGCTGTTAGCTTGTGCAATGGGCGAATATACCCCTACAGAAGCTGCAGCCATTGCAATTTTTCGTGCAATTTTTTCTTCTAGGCCTAAAAGTGCATCTAGCCTATCAACTGGAAAAATTGTCCGCATAAAAACTCTGCTATGTTCACTTCCAATTCGATCGATTCTTCCATGTCTTTGAACTAATCTCATAGGATTCCAGGGAAGATCATAATTTATAATGTGCCTTGCCTGTTGCAGATTGACTCCTTCCGCCAAGACATCGGTACTAATCAAAATATCAATTGTGTCATTTGATCCTTCTATTCCAGCAGTTCTTGGTGCAAATCTTGCGGCAGCTGTAGATTTGTCAAGGCTTTGAGGACCTTTTTTACCTGTAATTGTTTCTATTCGATCCAAGTAACATTCTAGTTCTCTATTATTTTTAACAACCTCATTTAGGTAGTTTTTTATCCATAAAACAGTATCTGCGAAGAAAGAAAAAATAATTATTTTTCGTTTATTAATCTCATCTTGTTCTGAAACCGATGTTGATTTTGCTTCACTAGCTATAGAAGAAAGTTCTTGTACTAATATTTTTAGTTTGGGGTCATTATGAATTGTTATTTTTTCTAATAAGCTATGGATTTTTAGTAATTTTTGGAGATCATCATTTACATAATTTTTTAACTTATCAATTTCATAAAGTTTCTGATCACTTTTCATTAAATTAATTTTTAGCAATTCTTCGAAGTCCTCATCGTCAGTGCCCAGAGAATCTCGTAGAAATTCAGTTCCAACAATAAATCCTTGTTCGACAGCTTTCAAAAAGTTTTTGTGTTGTTCAATGAGCCTTTTAATTGATAATTTAAATGCACCTGTGGAGGACTCAAATCTTTTTAGTAATCCGCTCAAAAGTAGACCTGTTACGGTCATTGATGTATTGGCTTCCTCATTTTCATTCTTATTTTTTAAAAAATCATCTGTTCTGTATCTAGCGAAAGATATACATTCTGGATTGTCAGGATCAAGATATTTTTCTATTAAGTCAAATAAACCTGGCATCAAACTTTCAAGTTCGTATCTAACAGTAATTGCCTTGGGCTCTGGAAAAACGATAGGTTGAAGCTTGCCGTTGTACTCTATGTGATCATTACCATAATATTTTTTGATAAATCTCCTTGTTCTTTTTACTGTTGTTGCATCAACGATAGGGTAGAGAGTATCAGGTGAAAGATTTGTTGGATCAGTGCGCATAGCATCTTCAAACCTTCTTCTTATTGATAAGATCCCTTTGTCAGCTAATAAAGAGTCTTGTTTGAGGAAAAATAAAGTCAAATTATATAAATCCCATAGTGAATTATTCACTGGAGTAGCAGTTAGCATCAAAATATCTTTTCTTGGGCCATATAGTAATTTTCTTAGAGCACCTGCCCTAAATTGAGAATCAGGATTTCTGTAATTATGTGCCTCATCAATAATTATCAGTTGATATTCATCTATTTTCCTTTTTAAATTTTCAGAATCTGAATTTGGTCTGTGAATAGGGTGATATAGCTGTTTATCTTGCGCAATTTCTTCGAAAGAGAGAGTTTCGATATAAAGTGAGTAATCATTTGTAAATTTGTCCCATGATGAATCTCTTAAGGCAGCGGGGCAAATTAATAAAGCTCGTTGCCTTTTTCTCATATATTCTTTGAGAATTTCAGCAGCTATAAATGTTTTTCCAAGACCCACTTCATCGGCAATAATAGCTCCCCCAGTTTCTTTAATTAATCGTAAAGCTCTTGCTACGCCATGTTGTTGAAATGTAGTAAGAGGTAGCCCTCCATCTGATTTAAAATCTTCATTTATTTCATCACCATAAAGTTCCCACAAAACCCTAAGAAAAATTTCATAAGGTGTTTTTGGTTCAAATATTTCCTCAAAGAATGATGCAAGATCAAAAAAAGTAGATTGCTCCCAAATGTTGTCAAACCATTGATTAGCTTTGATTAATGTGTTCTTATCAAATTTGGCTAAGTTTAATTCTAAATTTGAAGATAAACCAGAACCAGTTAAATTAGAAGATCCTGCAATTAATGCATCCAAATAATTTTCGCTAATGGAGTGATCATGATTAAAAATATAAGCTTTAGCATGTAAAAAATTTATCTCATATCTTTTAACTTCTATCTTTCCTTCTTTTAATAATTCAACGAATATTTTTAGTTGATTATAACTATCTCTTGAGAAAGGGACATTATCTCTTTCTTGTCTAAGGTTATCTTCTTGCTTCTTAAGATTGTCGCGAAATTTTTTTGCGATAAATTTATCTTCTGATTCTCCTAGTTTTTTTTTCCACTTTTCTTGCTCGTCTAGTGGATCAGTACCTAGTAATATTTTTACTTCAGGAACGCCCTTGAAAATGCTTGCAATTTTAAAAAAACCTGCAGGACTAAAATAAGCCGTGGCTATTTTTATATTTTTAATTTTAACTTTGTCTTCTTTTGTTTTAATAAAATGCTTTAAAGCATTTGCCAGGGTATTGCTACCAATATTATCAATAAAATCTGGGTCTTCTTTCATTATTTATATCCTTGATATCCATTTTTTATAATGCTTTATGACTTGATTCATTCTAAATTCGTAATTCCAACCTTCATGAAAAGTTTTGAAGATATGAATTATGTCATTTTCTTTTAGTGAATACAAAATGCAAGCCAAAGCATCTAATTCATAAATATATTCTTTTTTTAAAGAACTTTCTAAGGGTCCATAGTCTGTTTTAACTTCTTTTGCCCAATTGATATATCTATCATCTATAAATGCTAATCTTCCTGCCAACTCAATAACTCTCTTTTTTAGAGGATTTGAATCTAAAGGGCGAGGAATCGGAAGTGGGTTAATTAAGAAAAAATTGAAGTTCATTTCAACGAACATTCGGGAAAACCAATCAAGTGGAATTGATGAAAGTATTCCCAGCAAAAAGATTTGGTCATTTATTGATCCATTAGGCCAGATTAGATACTGAGCACCATCTTGAAGAAAAACTTCTGGGGGTACTAAAGATGCAATCATAGTTCTTGAATTAGTACGATTGGTAGACTTTCTGATTGCAATTCTTGGATTCATTGGTGCTAGCGTTTTTTTATCTTCGATATAATCTTTACTAAATTCTGAATGTACACCTTTACTACCTTTCCAAGAACGTTTTCTTTTTTCATAAAGCCAGGCTAACGCCTTATCTTTTTTTGCATAACCATAGACTTTTCCAGTCTCTGGATTCCATAAATCAAATGATTCACCTTTATATACAGGCCAATATCCAGATTCTAAACAATCCATTTCTAAGTTCATCAAATACTTCTGATTAGTAGAATCCATTTCTCTATCTGGCCTAGCTCTCCATTCTTGTTTGGAAGAATAATCTAGACGTGGGCTTTTTCTGATTTGGTGAAAAATATCAATAGATTCTATTTCAGGGAATATTGGAATAGATGCTGTATCTGTCCAAGTTAAAAACTCCTTCCTTGAGAATGGTTTCGTTGAATGATTTACTCCTTCTGAGAATTTTGCATATGAATTGAAGGGACCTAATAGGTAAATGCCATCTAAATTTTTTGATTTGCATATAGATAATAATGAAATAGACCATTGAGCATGAATATCAAAAATCCATCTTCCCTTATTAATTAAGGTAACAACTTTTAAGGATTGAGCCTTGTTAAATAATTCTTTTCTAAATTCTGAAGCGCCTTTTAAAGCCATTGCTGATCTAGGCATTACGATACCTATTAATCCATTTTTTTTTGAACAAATATTCCAAAATCTCCAAGCAAATGCCTTATATAGATCTGGGTCTCCTGATCCAAGACCTGGATAATTACCAGATAAAATGTTTTGCCGATATTTTGCTGTTTTTTCTTGTTCTTCAGATAATAATTTTACTAAGTCTTTTCTTTCTATTTCAATATCTTTTCTCCAAACAGCAAAATCTTTTTGTGAAAGAGATCTGATGCCAGGAAAATGTTGTGCCCAAAATTTTTGCTCTTCAATTTTAATTGTTTCCCATGGTGGATTACCAAGAATAACATTGAAACCTTTTGATTTTCCAAGAAATACTTCTGGAAATGCAATTGGAAAATGAATTACATCAAGGGGTTCTAAAATGTCTTCGGCTAATTTAAGCGTATCTGAATCTTTAATATTTAATCTTTCTTCTTTCCAATTTTCAAATAAGAAACCCTTAATACTTGATTCATTAGATATTGCTTGAGCGGTAATTAAGTCACAAAGCGCTTTACATTCTCTAATTTTTTCAAATGATTCATTCATTAAAGCTCTACCTTCATTTATATCTCCGAGAGAAGCATCAGATATAATTGCAAGTTTTTTGAGAGGTTCAGCTGCTTTCTGGAGAAGCTCATCAGCATTTATTTGAAATAGTGTGCCTTGACCTCTATTTAGTTTTTCATGAAGCAAATCAATAGAGTCAACTCCAATGAGAGCATTACCAAAAACTAAATTATGATCTAATAAAGATAATGGAAGGCCAGGCACGAAGGTGTGAATCCAAATTGATAAGCGCGAAAGCTGAACAGTTATTGGATTTAAGTCAATTCCGTAAATACATCTCTTTGCAATCATTCTCCGTAATAATTGACTTTCATCAATAACGACTGTCTCAGCTAAATCACCTAATTGTTTTTTTGCCACTTCTCTTAAATTGCTAAGTTCTCTTTTAATACCTGGAATAGGATTATCTTCAAGCCAAAGTGCAAATCGTTTTTCAATTTTATCAATTGCTGCTACGAGAAAATGACCTGAACCCATTGCTATATCAGCAACTCTAAAATCAAATAATTGTTCTGCTTGTTCTGCTTCGCTTAATAATGAAATTTCTTGAAGATGGAAATCTAAGGCAGGTTCTAGGGAGGTATTAAGAAGATGATCGACTACAAAATCTGGAGTGTAATAACTCCCTGAAGATTTTCTGGCTCCTGAGTGATTATGTAAATAAATCTCCCCTTTTTTGACTTCTAATTTTTCTTTTACGAGGCATGGAACAAAATTTCCTTTTTTATCAACTGAGAGATTTTCTGTAGCGATTGATAACTCTGATTCTAAAAGGCCTTCATAAATTGTTCCAAATTCTCGTACACTTAGTGATCTGAAATCTAAAGGAAGATAAATATTTTTTTCAGTATTAGTTATTAATATATTCCTTAAAGCCTCTTCATAATATTTATTGTTTAGTTTTATTTTTGACAACTCATAACCTGCTTTGGAAATAGATTCATTACTAGAAAAGATTGTTCCACCATATGCAGGTAAACCTAATTCTTTATTACCTTGTTCAACTGCGCTCCATAAAATGTAAGTATCCTTCCAATGATTAAAACCATCATTGATTGAGATACTGTCGGAAATATTTTTTGCTAATTCAGTAGCTTTTTCCTTGAGTGAAATAGATCGATAAATCTCATTATTTTTGTAAGGAAGAAGATCTCTATCTTCGCCATATGCAATGAAAAGCAGTCTAAAAAGAACTGTTAATGTCATTTCATAAGTTAGTTCTATATCTTCTTTTGATGGATTTTTTAAATCTCTTGCTTTAGAAATTCCTAATGCAAGCATAGGTACTACTTTGCTATAAATTCTCTCTCTTAAATTTGTAGCAATATCAGCAGCAAATCTTTTTGACTCTTCAAGAATATTCTGGATAGTTCCATTTTTAATTAGAGCGTCTTTCGAAAATAAAAGCCAAATAAGACCAATATAGGATGTTTTCATTAATGATATTTGACATTCAATGAAAGTTTCTGTTCTACTCCTGCCACCCACTCCAATACTTTTAGTGTTGTAAAGTCTCAATTTTTCTCCCTGAAGCATTAAAACCCATGAAAGATTATCTCTATCAGCTTTTGTAAGTGCATATGCAATTGGGGAAATATTATTGAAACGCTCAGATGCAACTTGAGGGATTTCATTATCTTCAAGAAAAACTGCAACTCCTACTGAATTTGAGTCTTCATTATTGATTAATAATTCAGTTAAATTATCTATTCTTTCTGTTTTGAAACCTAAAGACTTTATCATTTCTCTATCTGATTTTCTTATTAATTCCTTTGATTTTTTTATTGAATATTCCCAATCCTTTCTGAGTTTTGTTCCTTGAATAAGTTCATGATTAGAAAGAAAACTTTCATTTAAAAATCCAGGTAATTCAGTTTCCAAAGTAGGTATTGAATTAGTTAAATAATTAATTGCAGAATTTCTATCAGATTTAAGAAGTGAATTAGCACATAATCTTTCAACCTGTTCGATATCATTTAACTCATAAATTCTTGGTTTTTCGCCATTAGTTCCGCAAAGAACTACACCCTCTTGAAAAGATACAACTACTAAAACTGGGGTCGCCCTCCCTGCCCTTCTAAGGTTAAATGCTTTATGCACTAATGAATTGTTTGGCTTGTTATTTGAAGAAAAAACTGCGATTTCTAAAGCAAGATCTCCTTTCCCAATAAATAAATTTTCTGGATATAGCCCTCTAATATTAATATTTAAATCAATAGGGATAAAATCATAACTTTCCAGAAAAGTCATTAGTTATATGATTTTAGATATTTTGATTTCTTTAGAGTATTCTTGATACAAAATTTTTGCTTGTTAATTTAGAGATTTTGAAACATAAGAAAAATTTTTCAAATTAGGTTTCACGTGGGTTTCACGTGGGAAAATACATGTTATAATACGCTCAAACCCGTTGCAATATCTACGTTGTTGACTATGATTTTCTCAGGTACTATTGAGTGGGAGTAAGTCTTCAAATTTTTCAAAAATATAAAGTTTTTTAAGCAAGAAATTTGTAAATGAGATTTAAAAATTAATGCCCGATATTATTAAATTAAGTCGATCTACAGTTGAGCGATATATTAGTTGCCCAAGATGTTGCGTCCTAGACAAAAAATATAAAATAAAACCGCCATCATTACCATTCACTTTAAATATAGCTGTAGATAATTTATGTAAAAATGAATTTGATTATTATAGAAAAATTCAGGAGCCGCATCCTTTATTTATTGAATATGGAATTGATGCTGTGCCTTACAAACACAAAGATTTAGAACGTTGGAGAAGTAATTTTCAAGGAATAAGATATAAGTCAATCGAACACAACTATGACTTTGGTGGAGCTGTAGATGATATTTGGCAGAAAAAAAATGGTCAGCTTATTATCGTTGATGTAAAAGCAACATCTAGAAATAATTTTGATTGGCTTGAGACTTTTAATAAATACGAATATGCAAAAGCTTATAAAAGACAGTTAGAAATGTATCAGTGGTTGTTTAAAAAAAACGGTTTTCAAGTGGCTAAAGAAGCTTATCTTTTATATTTTAATGGCAAGAAAAATCAAGAGTTTTTTAATAACCAATTAAATTTTGACGTACATCTAATTAAATTAGATTGTTCTACTTCATGGGTAGAAAATAAGATAATTGATACGGTTAATTTATTACGTTCGGATGATTTCCCCAAACCCTCATTAAATTGCGAATACTGTAATTATTTAAAGAAGCGTTGGCAGTTGTCGATAAATTAATGTTAATGGGATAACTTTTTATATTTCTGGAAAAATAGTGAATAAAAGATAATCTTTAATTAGATTATTAATTTAGACTTTTGATAAAATCGAAAAATTCTGAAAGAAAGATAACTAATCATCTGCAACAAGATGTAGTCAAGTTATCTGGTAAAACAATTTTTATTAATCCTTTTTTATATTGGCGGAGATTCGATGAAAACACTAACAGATGGCTTAGAGAACCTGGTCAAATGTCAGAGGATCAAATCTCACCAAACAGGAAACGTTTTTATCCAGAAATAGAGTGGGATGATTTAAGTCATGAGCAAAAGCTCATAAAAGATGCAACTGTTGAGATGTTTTTAAAAACTCTTGAATTGATAAGTACATTTCATCCCTATCTTAGTGCTGGACAATTATTAGAAGTGGAGAGAAAAATGGCGATCATTAAAAAGATTCCTTTCGAAAAGTGGGTAACAAAATCTTTCGCCAAAAAAGCGAGATTGCTAGAAAATGAAAAAAGAAAATTCCAAAGAGAAAGATTTTATAGTAGCTGGAGGGAGTGGTTCAGTCTAGAAAATACTCAACAAGCCATTTTGCCGTTAATCGTCACGATATTTATTTCTTCATTTATTGGATGGTCTTTAGGGATTTCAAAGAATAGCTGTAATCCTTATTTTGAACAAAATATAGAACAATTAAATTAATTTCTTTTTGATCTTTTTAAGTATCTAAGTAAATAAAATTTTGAAAAAATAATTTTATTATTTAGAATTCTATTAATTGAAATAATTACTTAAAAAGTAAAAGTTTTATGAGTGAAAATTTAAATTCAAATAATATTGAAAATGATGACTTTCATCCTATTAATGAAGATAGTGATTATAAAGATTTAATAAATAGACTTAATGAGATAAAGTCAACCATCGCTTCAATAGAAAAAACAATATTTAAATAAATCTATATCTTTGATAAAAACAAGTCCTAATAAAAAACTTATTTCATTAAAGAGACAACCTTTAGTCTTACTTATTTTTTCTTCCATATCATTTTTATTGATTCTATTTAGGTTAATTTTTTTACAACTTTTAAATTATGAATCTTTTAAGAAGATGTCAGATGAGAATAGGATCAGACTTATTGCGTCTCAGCCAATACGTGGAAGAATACTAGACAAAAATGGTTATGTTTTAGCAGATAGTAGAGTTAAATATTCTTTGATAATAAAGCCTCAATCTGTTAATAAAACCAATTGGGAAAAACATAAATCAAGTATTTCCAAATTGTTAAATATTGATACTAATGCAATTCAAAAAAAATACTCTGATGGTCTAAAAAATCAGAAACTTTCAGTAACTATTCTTGATGATTTAAATGTAGATCAATTAATAAAATTCAAGGAAAATGAAGCTAATTTTAATAGTTTTGAAATAGCTAGCAAATTAATTAGGAATTATCCTTATAAATCTCTTGCTGCCCATGTAATTGGTTATACTCAGCCAATTACTGAATCAGAATATAAATTCTTATCTAAGAAGGGTTATAAATTAAATGACTTAATAGGAAGAACGGGAATTGAATATGTTTATGAAGATTTTATAAGAGGTGAATGGGGTGGAGAAATGGTTGAAGTAAATTCATCAGGAAAATTTCAGAGATCACTGGGTATAAGACCTCCAGTTCAAGGTAATGATATTGAACTTACAATTGACTTAAATCTGCAATTAGTTGCAGAGGAAGTTCTTAAAGACAAAAAAGCTGGAGCGATAGTAGTGATGGATCCAAGAGATGGTGCAATAAGAGCGATGGTAAGTAGGCCTAATTTTGATTTGAATTTTTTTTCAAAGGATTTCAAGCCTGAAAAAGAATACGATAATATATTTAATTCTCCTGAAAAACCTCTTTTTAATAGAGCATTAAATGCTTATGATCCAGGAAGTGTTTGGAAAATTGTAACTGCTTTAGCCGGCTTGGAAAGTGGAAAATTTCCTAGAGATACTGTGTTAGATACGAAACCATGTATAACTTATGGGAGTCAATGTTTTAGAGAGCACAATGATTTAGGCTTTGGGGTAATAGGTTATGAAGATGCTTTAAGAGTTTCCAGTAATACATTTTTTTATCAAGTAGGTTATGGCGCAGGAGTTGATGAAATTTATAAGATCTCCCGAAAGCTTGGTTTTAATTCTTTAACTGGAATTGAAATTTCTGAACAAGAAAATACAGGATTAGTGGCTAGTAGTGAATGGGCTAAAGAAGGTAGAGGATGGGGGCAACCAGGAACAACCCCCTGGGTTCCAGAAGATATTGCAAGTATGTCTATCGGACAATTTGTCGTTCAAGTAACTCCAATTCAAATAGCTAGAGCTTATGCTGCTATTGCAAATGGAGGTTATTTAGTTACTCCACATTTGACTAAAAAAGATGAAGAAAGTCTTTTAGATAAAAAACGTATTCCAATTGATATTGACCCACAAAATATTCAATTGATAAAGAGTGGTCTCCGGAAAGTAGTAGAGTCTGGCACAGGAGTATCAATTAATTATGGAGTTTCAAATTTACCTCCAGTGTCAGGTAAAACAGGAACTGCTGAAGATGGTGAAGGTGGCTCAGATCATGCTTGGTTCGTTTGCTTTACACCCTCTGAAAATAGCGAATTACTTGTAGTTGCTTTTGCACAGAATACTCCTGGTGGTGGATCTGTTCACGCCCTGCCAATGGCAAGAGAAATTTTAAAAGTTTGGAATCAGAAAAAATGAGATTAATTTTTAGCTATTAAAAGTTTATGTTTTTAATTTTTTCATTTGTAAAAGTCTTTGAATAATATCTTCAATAGTTTTTGTATCTATAGGTTTACTATATGACGACAAAAGTTGTCTCCCTAATACTTGACTTCCTAAATGCACTAATTGAATTCGTAATGAGGTCAGTAGTTCTAACCCTATGCCACCAGAAAATGTTGCAATTGCAATAGGTTGACCATTAAATAAATTTCTAAAGTCATCTCCCGAAATAGATAGCCATGCTATGAAGTTGGAGAGAATGGGAGGTATAGATCCATTATATTCAGGCGCACAAATCACCCACCTTTCAATCTCGAAAAGCTTTTTTTTTAATTCTTCTATTTCATTTGGAATATTTTCTTTGCTGTGAATTCTTGGATTAAATAATGGAATATCAAGAGTAGTAAGATCTAAAATTTCAGAACTTATTTTCAGTTCATTACTTTTTTCAAGAAATTTTTCAGAAAGTTCTAGATTTTTACCACAACTAGCCGTAATGATTATTAGATCTTTTGTTTCAGTCATAAATTAGATAAATTAATTTAATAGTTAGCACCTGTTTTGCGGTGATGAACTGCCGTTAGACTATCGGATTTTAGTATATTACCGTGTCGTACTTCGGCGTAAATTACCCAATGATCTCCACATTCCATTCTCTCTTTTACAGAAGCATCTAACCATGCTAGCGATTCAGGAATTATTATCTGTTCATTAGGAGTTAGTTCAATATCTATTCCTTCAAATCTATCTTCTCCAGGTGCAAAGGGCTTTGTGAATCTTTTCAAAGGTTCTTTAAAATCTTTTTCACTAAGAATATTTAATGCGAATGAATCTCCTACTTGTAGAAGAGACTCTACTGATCTATCTTTTGCTACTGCAATACTTAACCCAGGCGGAGAAAAACTTGCTTGACTTACCCAAGATGCAAGCATGGCTCCTTTAATATTATTCTCATCTTTGCCTTTAGAGGCTGTCAGAACACAAAGTGAACCAATAACTCTTCCAAGAGCTTGTAGCTTTGGATCCGTTTTGCTTGTAATCATTCCAGTATCAGATTTTCTGGGTTTTTTCTTTGCTTTTTTTATAATTTTTCTTCCAAAGTGAGTTCCTATTTCTTCTAATTCTTTAATCTTTGGTTTATTTGGACTGAATTTAATCCTAATAGGGTCAAAACTAAACTTAAAACCACCGTCTTTTAATTTTGTTTCAAGTAAATCTATAGCTTCGCCGCTCCAGCCAAAACTACCAAAAATTCCCACTGGCTTATCTCTATTACCCTCTGATAATAATGTTCCTAGCGCACTTACTATTGGAGTTGGGGCATGCCCACCTAGTGTTGGTGATCCTATTAAATATCCATCTGCGTTTTTGATAGATTTTATAAGTACATCATTTGGTGTAAATTCACAATTTATACTTTCAACTTCGACAGAAGTTCTATTTATCCCTTTAGCCAATGCATCACCTATTGAAGCTGTATTGCCATATGCACTTGCATATATCAGAGCGATCTTAGGATTATTTGTTGAGAGATTTTCACCCCATCTAATGTAGTCATTTAAGAAGCTTTTTAAGCTATATTCGATAGCGGGACCATGTAATGGTGCAATAGTTTTAATATCGTAATCTGCAATTTTTTCAGTTATTGATATTACTTGATTAGACATTGGCGCCATTAAGCAATCATAAAAATGTTTCCTATCAATTTCTGTACTAACTCGATTTGTTTCAGACCAATCTGAAGAAGCAATGTGAGCAGAAAAAATTTTTTCACTTAGAAGGATTTCTTGATTACGTTCATAAATTATTAGGCCTCCAGGCCAACGTGCTGTTGGAATAGGAATTAACTCTAGTGAAATGTTATCTAATTCTAAATTTTGCTCCTTTTTGACTATGTTTATTTTAGGTAATTGAATTTCAATGAAGTCTTTTAAGTTAGGATTTCTTTGATTCCAAAGTTCGCTAATAAGTTTATAACCTGGATTAGAGCAAGTAATAGTTGTGTTTTTAAATTGGGTACTTATATTCTTTATAGTTTCAATAATTTGGGGGTTAATATGACCAGAAATGAAGTTGATTTTACCTAATTTAAATTGATCACAAAACCTAGAAATTACTTTATTAAACGAATCTAAATATTGTTTCTCAGGTGGATGAATAATAAAAAGTTCCTCATCACTTCTAATGAAAAAAGTGTTAAAAGAGGTTCCTTTTTCAAGGTTAAATTCAAGTTCAAATCTTTCTTTATTTTGGTCTAAGAATCTTACACAATAAAAATTTTCGCTAATTTCAAATTCTGATAAGTTTTGATTTTCTGCAAATAAGCCTATATTAATATCTGACATTTTAAAGACTTATTTTCTAATAGTGATTAGCAACTTTTCTGTGATGAACTGCTGTCTTACATGATAAGTCAGAAACATTGCCATTTTCAACAACTCCGTAAATTATCCAATGGTCTGGAGTCTCTAGTCTGGAACTAACTTTGCAATCTAAAAAGGCGAGTGAATCTGAGAGAACTGGTCCACCTTCCGCGATGTTGCTAATTACATCTACATCTGCAAATCTATCAGCTCCAGGAGCAAATCTTTTTAAAAAATGTCTGAACATTTTTTGATAGTTATCTTCTCTCAGAATATTCACAACAAAACCTTTCCCAACTTGCATATATGATTCAATAGCTCTATCTTTTGCTACTGCAACTGTAATACCTGGTGGAGAAAAGCTTGCTTGACTAACCCAGCTTGCGACCATTGCACTTTGTCTAAATGTAGAACCTTCGCCTTGGCTTGCTGTAACTACATATAATCCTCCACTTAATCTCCCTAACGCTTTATCTAAATTTGAATCAAGGCTCTTCATAGAGGCAATATTCTTCTTTTTATTGATCAATTGACCCAAGTCAGTTCCAGCTTCTTCGAATTGTTGGTAAACAATGGGATCTGGAATATTTTTAACTCTTAAGGGAGAGAAAGCTTCTTTTTGACCAAGTTCCCTTAATTTATTTGCTAAGGAATCTATAGGTTCATCATTTCCGCCAAATGCATCATAAACTGCAGTAAATTGTTTTGGTTTTAGTGCTGCAAATAAAGTACCGAGAGATTCTTTTAATTCATTATCTGAGTCTACTGGCCATGTGGGAATGACTACTGCTTTTGATTCGGAAATTAAACTTGTTAATTCTTGCGGGTCAGAAGATCTTAAATCAATTAACTGAACCTGAGCATCTGCTTTGCTTATTCCATGAGATATCGCTTGACTTAGTCGATCACAATAACCATAGTCGCTTATGTAGCATACTGACACGAAATCATTGCCTTTACTTTTATTACTACTCCATTCAAGATATTTTCCTTTCCAAAAATTGACCTGATTATGGAGCAAAGGCCCATGACCAACAGCTATTGTTTTTAATTCAGGTAGTTTATCTATCCTTTTAATTGCCTGCATAACGCTTCTAGCGTTTGGACCCATAAGGCAATCGTAATAAAAACGGAAATCATCGTATATTTCTTTTTGATCTGTGTCAAAAAATTCGTCAGAACAGTAATGGAGTCCAAATGCATCGCATGTATAGAGAACATTTGTGCTGTGATCATATGAAAATATGGTATCTGGCCAATGTAAATTTGGTGCACTTATAAATTCAATATTATGTTCTAAACCACTATTAGGATTAGTTCCGATATTTAAAAACTCTCCACTCTTAACCTCTAGACGTTTAAAGGGAATATGTATTTGGTCTTCAATAAATTTAAGTGCTAATTTTGATCCAACTACTGTGATATTTTGGTTTAATTCTAAAAGTTTACCTATTAAACCAGAATGATCAGGTTCTGTATGGCTAGTAATTAGATAATCAACTTCTTGCGGATTTACCTTTTTCAGTAATTCTTCAAACCATAATTCTTCGAACTTTGCGTGACTAGTATCAATAATTGCTAGTTTCTCGCCTCTAATAATAAAACTATTGTAAGTAGTTCCATTTCTTAAACCAAATTCAATATCAAATCTACTGCGATCCCAATCCAAAGATCTTATGGCACAAGAATCATCAGCAAAGTTTTGAGATTGAACCGTCAACTTGTTATTAGTTTGTGCCAATTTAGAATTACTTGTCTGGGCAGAGGCTATCATAGAACAATTAGCTTTATAAATTAACTTTAGTTATATAGAATATAAATTCGCGTGATTATTTTTGCGAAATAACCGAAATTACGCTTTTCTTTAATTTTTAATCTTCTTATTTTGGATAAATGACATCTCAACTAATTAAAAAAATAGTTACTGGAGATGAGATAAGAAATGCTTTTTTAAAATTTTATAGTGAAAAATTACATAAAATCATTCCAAGTGCATCTTTGATTCCAGATGACCCTACGGTTATGCTCACAATTGCTGGAATGCTACCTTTTAAACCAGTTTTTTTAGGTTTAAAAGAAAGACCATCAAAAAGGGCTACATCTAGCCAAAAGTGCATCAGAACAAACGATATAGAAAACGTTGGAGTTACAGCTAGACACCACACTTTTTTTGAAATGCTTGGTAATTTCTCTTTTGGAGATTATTTTAAAAGAGAGGCTATTCAATGGGCTTGGGAATTAGTTACTAATATTTATCAACTTTCTGTTGAAAATATAATTGTGAGTGTTTTTCACGAAGACGAAGAGTCTGCAAAAATTTGGAGAGATGAAATTGGTATTCATCCAGATAGGATAGTCAAACTAGGTGAGGAAGATAATTTTTGGTCATCTGGCAAAACAGGTCCATGTGGACCTTGTTC
This sequence comes from Prochlorococcus sp. scB245a_519A13, assembly GCA_000634415.1. Lineage (GTDB taxonomy): Bacteria > Cyanobacteriota > Cyanobacteriia > PCC-6307 > Cyanobiaceae > Prochlorococcus_A. Next base: position 19,680 of record JFNH01000004.1, read on the forward strand.
AGAACTTTATTATGATTTTCATCCTGAAAAGGGTCTGCAGAATATTGATTTAGAAGATGGAGATCGTTTTATTGAATTTTATAATCTTGTTTTTATGCAATATAATCGTGATCCTAATGGAAAATTGACAGATTTAAAATTTAAAAATATTGATACAGGAATGGGTCTTGAAAGGATGGCCCAAATACTACAAAAAAAAGCAAAATAATTATGAGACAGATTTGATTTTTCCTATTATTCAAAAAATTTGTGAGATTGCAAATATTGATTATTTTTCTTCAGATGATAAAAACAAAATTTCTTTAAAAATCATTGGTGATCATACAAGAGCTGTTATTCATTTAATTTCTGATGGAGTATCAGCAAGTAATCTCGGTAGGGGATATATATTAAGAAGGCTTATTAGAAGAATGGTCAGACATGGCAGATTATTAGGTATAACAAATGAATTTTTACCTCATATTGCTACTGTCGGAATTAACTTAATGCAAAATAATTATCCTGATTTAAAAAATAATAATGATTTAATTTTGAATGAGATAAAAATTGAAGAAATAAGATTTAGGGAAACTCTTGAAAGAGGAGAGAAATTGCTAGATGAGTTAATTTCTTCAGGGCAGAAATTAATTTCTGGTTTTAAAGCTTTTGAACTTTATGATACTTATGGATTTCCTCTAGAACTTACTGTAGAAATTGCTGAAGAACATAGTATCAGTGTAGATGTAAAGGGTTTTGAAGAAGAAATGAATGTACAAAAAGAGAGAGCTAAAGCTGCTTCAAGTAATATTGATTTGACATTAGAGGGATCATTAGAGCGAGAAATAGATGTTTTTAACAAAACTGTTTTTAATGGTTATGAGTCACTCCTTTCGGAAGCTGAAGTAAAGGGTATATTCTTGGATTCAACATTAGTTAAGGAAGCAAGTGAAGGTCAGAAAGTTTTAATTGTTCTTGATCAGACAACTTTTTATGGAGAATCTGGCGGGCAAGTTGGTGATATTGGAACGATATTTTCAAACGATGTTGAGGTCTTGGTTGATAATGTCATGCGAAAGAAAAATGTTTTTTTACATTATGGAACGATCAAAAAAGGAAAATTAACTATTGGACAAAAAGTTAAGACTAATGTTAGCTCTTCTAATAGAGCTAAGGCTGCTGCAAATCATACAGCTACTCATTTATTACAATCTGCACTTAAATCAGTTATTAATGAAAGTGTTGGACAAAAAGGTTCATTAGTAGCCTTTAATAAATTACGATTTGATTTTAATTCTTCTAATCCTATTTCTAAAGATCAAATTTCAAAGATTGAGACTTTAGTTAACTCTTGGATTATGGAAAATCATGCCCTAGAAATAAAAAATATGTCTAAGAGTGAGGCTCTTGAAAAGGGCGCAGTCGCCATGTTTGGAGAAAAATATGATGATGTAGTGCGCGTTGTTAATGTACCAGGAGTTTCAATGGAACTTTGTGGTGGCACACATGTAAAAACTACATCCGAATTAGGTTCTTTCAAAATAATTAGTGAGGAAGGAATCTCAGCTGGAGTCAGAAGAATCGAAGCATTATCAGGCCAATCAGCATTAGACTATTTCAGTGATAGAAATGCATTAGTAAACCAACTAAGTGATTTGTTAAAAGCAAATCCTAATCAACTTTTTGAAAGGGTTAATAATTTGCAAGCAGAGCTTATTAATAAGAATAAAGAGATACAAAAAATGAAAGATGAAATTGCATATTTTAAATACTCTTCTATAAAATCATCCGCAGAAATAGTAAATTCTTTTTCAATTTTAGTAAATCAGATTGATGGCTTAGATGGAAATTCTTTGCAATCTGCAGCACTTAATTTAACTTCTCATTTGGGAAATAAAGCAATAGTGATTCTTGGGGGAATACCAAATCCAGAAAATAGAAAGTTGTTATTTGTAGTTTCTTTAGGTGATGAAGCAGTAAAAATAGGATTGCATGCAGGTAAATTAATTAATGAGATTGCAAGAATTTGTTCGGGAGGTGGAGGAGGAAAGCCTAACTTTGCTCAAGCAGGTGCTAAAGATATTGATAAGTTAAGTGATGCTTTAGATTATGCTAAAAATTATTTGCAAAAAACATTAGCTAGTCATTCTGATAAATAACTACTTTTTCTGAGACTAATTTCGATTTGATCCATTAATTTCCTTGCTTCTTCAATAGTTAATTTTTTTTGATCAATTGCTGATTCAGTATTAATTCTTATAGATTCAACTAAAGAAGCTGAACTGTAATCTAATAATTGTAAAATTTCAGATTTACTGTCCTCTTTAATAATATTTCTGACCTTATATGAATTATCTTGATTTATGTCTATATGAACAACGTTGGTACTGCCAAATAAATTGTGTAAGTTTCCTAATGCTTCTTGATAGGCTCCAGTCATAAAAATTCCAATTAGGTAATCTTTATCTTCTTCTGGCTTATGCAAATTTAGTAGTGATTTAATTTTTCCATTATCAATAAAATTATTTAGTTTCCCATCTGAATCACAAGTTAAATCTGCAAAGTTGCCTTTGCAGAACGGCTCCTCTAAGTGCCTATGTATTGGTACTATTGGAAAAATCTGATTTATTGCCCAGCTATCAGGAATAGATTTAAATATAGATAAATTTGCATAATAAGTTGATGCAAGAGTTTCTGTAATTTCAGATAAATCAGGGTGATTGATTTCATCATTATTCAGGTTATTAGAAATTTCTTTTGCGCAAGCCCAAGTAAGTTCTTCGGCATAAGCTCTTTCTGCCAAACTTAAAAATCCTAATCTAAAAGCGACTAAGCAATCTTCTTTAAACTTTTTTGCATCATTCCATAGTTCAATTATTTGAGATAAATTTATTTTTTTATTTTTAAGTTTTTTTAATTCATAGAAAGTATCAAGTAAATTTGAAATTATTAATTGTTGATTTTTTTTATCAAAAATTTGTAGTTTGGAACTGACATGGCTTGTTCCTAAGACATTAAAAATCAAAACTGAACAATGACTAATTATTGCTCTTCCACTTTCTGAGATTATTGTTGGATGCTTGATATTATTTAATTCACATGAATCTTTAATAGTTGCAATTACATCGTTAGCATAATTTTGAAGAGAATAATTAGTAGAGGTGTTGGAGGAGGTTTTAGTTCCATCAAAATCTATTCCTAATCCTCCCCCAACGTCGATATATTGCATTGGGGCTCCTAGTTTGCATAGTTCAACATATATTTGACTCGCTTCTTGTAATGCGTCTTTGATCACAGCAATATCACTTATTTGACTGCCTATATGAAAATGGAGCAATTTCATTTCGTTGATAAGATTTGCTTCTTTTAGTTCTTTTATTGTCAACATAATTTCTGGGATTGATAATCCAAATTTGGAATTATCCCCAATAGATTTACTCCACCTACCACTACTTTTACTTGATAACTTTGCTCTAATTCCTATCAATGGAGTTGCGTTAAGTTCTTTAACTGCTTGAATAATTCTTTTTACTTCATCTCGTTGTTCAACAACTATTATTGGATTTTTGCCGAGTTTTCTGGCCAAAGTAGCAATCTCAATATATTTCTTATCTTTATATCCGTTGCATATTAATAATGAATTTTGGTTTTCAAGAAGTGCAAGGCCAATTAATAGTTCTGATTTACTTCCTACTTCTAAACCAAAATTCCATTGGCTACCAAACTCTATTATCTTTTCTAGGACATTTTTCTGTTGATTACATTTGACAGGAAAAACGCCTTGATAAATGTTCTTATATTTATAGGTTTTTATTGCTTTTAAGAAAGAGTTATGTAATGCATTTAAGCGATCTTTTAAGATATCATTAAATCTTATGATTAATGGAGGATTTATTTCTCTACTCTTAAGTTCTTTGACAAGCTTAAAAAGATCAATCTTATTTTCAGATTTTATATCTTTAGTTACTGATATATTTCCTTTGGAATTTATAGAAAAATACTTATCTCCCCATTTGTCTATGTTATAAGTCGAAATACTATCTTCAATCGTCCAAATATTCTTTAATTTTTTCGGCTCAAAATTGGTCAATTTATTTCTTAGTGATTAATAAATGTTTTTGAAAAGGACTCAAAACAATATCTTTTATTTTAATGATTACTTGCCAAGTTACCACCTAAAAGTTGAATATACATAGAGTGATTATTAACTAAATGACCAAAGAGAGAACCTTTATTGCAATTAAACCGGATGGAGTTCAAAGAGGATATGTTTCTGAGATTATTGGCAGGTTTGAAAAAAAAGGATTTAAATTGGTTGGATTAAAGCAATTAATTCCTTCAAAAGAACTTGCTCAAAATCATTATGGAGTACATAGAGAAAGACCTTTTTTTGGTGATTTAGTAGACTTTATTTCAAGTGGTCCTGTTGTAGCAATGGTGTGGGCAGGCGAAGGAGTTATCTTGAGTGCTAGAAAACTAATAGGTGCAACAAAACCTCTGGAAGCAGAGCCCGGAACAATTAGAGGTGATTTAGCTATTGATATTGGGAGGAATATCATTCATGGTTCTGATGGAGAAGATACAGCAAAATTTGAAATTGATCTATGGTTTAACGAAGAGGAATTATGTGAGTGGGAAACTTCTGATTCGAAATGGCGATCTGAAAATTAAAATTTAAATTGCAAATCTATCTAAACTAAATTTTTCTAAAAAGCTTTTTTCTATTTCTTTGAGATTTTTATTTTGAACTATTTTCAAAAGAAGATCACTTGTTATTGCAGAAAATAAAACTCCATTTCTGTAATGTCCTGTAGCTATAAAAAGATTTTCAATTTTTGATTTTCCAATTATTGGTTTTAGATCTGGTGTGCAAGGTCTAAATCCCCACCAATGTTCCATTTGTGGCCAATTAATAGCTTCTGGCAATAAGGAGCGAATGCCTTCTTGCAGTTGTTTTATTCCACTAGGAGTATTACCCTGATTAAATTTTGAATCTTTTTCAACTGTCGCTCCAACTATAATGAGTCCATCATCACGGGGAACTAGATAAGTTTTTGGACCAAAAATAACTCTTTTCAAAAAATTTGTTGGACCTTGTATCGATAGCATTTGTCCCTTTACAGGAAAGACTGGAATCTTATTAAAAATTTTTTTACTCCAAGCACCGCTGCATATGATTGCTTTTTCGCAGTTAATTTTTTTTATTTCCCCAGTGGCAGATAAAACTGTTGCACCTGTAATTTTGTTTTTTTCGAATGTCAAATCATCTACTTCTGATCCCTCTTGAAATTCGACTCCATGCAATGAGCATGCTCTCTCAAGAGCACGCATAAGTCTTCTTCGGTTGTCTATTTGACCATCTTGTTCAAAAAGTAAACCATGTTTCCAAGTAGAATTCATGCCATTAATTTCTATTTGGAGATCTTTGTGATTTAAATATTTTCCATATTCATAAGTGGGAAATTCTTCAAGATCTTCTTTGTTTTTAAAAGGAACTACTATTCCACATTTTTTTAAACCGCATTTAATATTGCTATCTTGTTCAATACTTTTTATCCACTTTGGAATTAGATTTTGACTTTCTTGGCCAAATTTTAGTAATTCATCTTCGAGCCCTTCGGCGTGAGTAGCTAACATTCCTGCAGCAACAAATCCAGCTGATTCATTTCTGTTTTTGCTTAAAACTAAAACTTTGAAGTTATTTCTAGAAAATTCATAAGCAATAGATAAACCTAAAAGTCCACCGCCAATGATTAATATTGAATTTTTGGTTTCTTGTGCCATTTAAAAATTAATATTTTTATTTGTGTTTTGGTCCTCTTTTCCTTTATATCCAATAATATTAATAAAGAGACTTTTAATAATGAACAATTTGGAATCTTGGGAAGCTGTGATTGGTTTGGAAACTCATGTACAGCTTAATACGAAAAGTAAAATATTTACATCTGCGTCAACAGCTTTTGGTGATGAACCTAATACGCATATAGATCCTGTAGTTTGTGGGTTACCAGGAACTCTTCCAGTTTTAAATGAGACTGTTCTTGAGTATGCTGTAAAAACTTCGTTAGCATTAAATTTAAACGTTGCAGAACATTGTAAATTTGATAGAAAACAATATTTTTATCCTGATCTGCCTAAAAATTATCAAATTTCACAATTTGATGAGCCACTAGCTGAAAATGGCTGGTTAGAAGTTGAAATAATTGAAAAGGACAAAGAACCTTATATCAAAAAAATTGGTATAGAAAGACTACATATGGAAGAAGACGCTGGAAAACTAGTCCATTCAGGAAGTGATAGATTAGCTGGCTCTAAGTATTCTTTAGTTGATTACAATCGTGCCGGAATAGCACTTTGTGAGATTGTCAGTAAACCAGATATTAGATCAGGTAAAGAGGCATCTGAATATGCTTCAGAGATTAGAAGAACAGTTAGATATCTAGGGGTATCAGACGGAAATATGCAAGAGGGTTCATTACGCTGTGATGTCAATATTTCAGTTAGAAAAGGACCAAATGCTCCTTTTGGTACCAAAGTGGAAATAAAAAATATGAATTCATTTTCTGCTATTCAAAAGGCTTGTGATTATGAAATAGCCAGACAAATAGAAGTTTATGAAAATGGAGGAAAAATTTTCCAAGAAACAAGGTTATGGGACGAAGCTAAGCAATTAACGAAAAGTATGAGATTAAAAGAAGGTAGCAGTGACTATAGATATTTTCCTGATCCTGATTTAGGTCCAATTGAAATAACAAAAGCCCAACAAGAAATATGGTTTAAAGAACTACCAGAATTACCATCAAAGAAAAGAAATAAATACGTAAGTCAATTTGGATTGTCTGCATATGATGCAAGGGTAATTTCTGATGAAATAAGCATGGCAAACTTTTTTGAAGAAACAGTAGCAAATGGTGCTGAGGCCAAACTAGCTTCAAATTGGGTAACAAGTGATATTGTGGGCTATTTAAAATCAAACAAACTAACTTTTAGTGAATTAAAGCTTAGTCCTGAAAATCTTGCTGAAATGATTAACATGATTTCAAAAAATATAATTAGTGGAAAAATTGCAAAAGAAATTTTACCTGAACTTATTCAAAAAAATATTTCTCCAAAAAAATTAGTTGAAGAAAAAGGGTTGGCCATGATATCTGATCCTTCAAGCATTTTACCAATAATTAATGAACTTATAAATGAACATCCAAATGAAGTTCAAGCATTTAAAAATGGCAAAACTAAGTTACTTGGTTTTTTTGTTGGTCAACTTATGAAAAGAACAAAAGGTAAAGCTGACCCTAAACTTGCAAATAAACTTCTAATGGAAAAATTAAATAGCTAAAGCCTAAAGAAGCTCTTTTATCGTATTTATCCATTTATTTTGAGCATCCGAATTATCTAAAATAATATCTGATAATTTTCTTTTTTCTTCAAAACTTAATTGAAAATTTATCAATTCATATGCTTCTTTTTCGCTAATTTTATCTCTAGTGATAAGTCTGTTTTTTTGAAGTTCTTTAGGACATTTAACTAACCATATTTCAGTACAGATATCTTCAAATTTGGCTTCAAACAATAATGGAATAACCAATACTATAGTTTGATTATTTCGGTATTGACTGCATTCTTTTATCATTCTTTCTTTAATTAAAGGGTGAAGTAGTTTTTCAATCCATTCCTTGCTTGCTGAATGTTTAAAAATAATGTTCCTTAAAAGTTTTCTGTTTATTTTCCTTTCTGAATTGCTTTTATTATCAATAATTTTATTTCCAAAATAATCTAGAATTTTCTTATATCCATATGTGTTTGGTTTGATTAATTCTCTTGAAAAATCATCTGCATCTAATATTGGTATGTTTTTATGTTTTTTAATGTAATTAGTTATGGTTGTCTTCCCACTTGCAATACCTCCTGTTAAACCAATCCTTCTTTGGTTGTTTTTTAATTTTTGAAGAATATCCATATAATTAATAATAATCTAATTATTTAGTTTCTTTAGTATTAAAGAGTAGTTAGTATGGAATAAATACCAAAAAGTTTGAGCCAGTTAGATTCCAATTGGTCTTTTGTTGATGACAGTAAGTTAACACCCAAGGGGTTTCTTTTTGCTGGGATATCTGCTGGTTTAAAAGCTTCTAATAAAAAAGATTTAGCACTAATACTCGCTCCAAAAGGAAGTATTTTTACTGGGATGTTTACCCAATCAATAGTTCGAGCTTCTTGTGTGGATATTTGTGAGGAAAGGATTAAAACAACTTCAGGTTTTGTAAGAGCAATACTAATTAATTCTGGTCAAGCAAATGCATGTACAGGAAATCTTGGCATTCAACATTTTCAAATTGCTACAGGAAAGATTGCGGAACTTTTAGGAATAAAAGAAGAAGAAGTTTTAATGTGCTCAACTGGCGTAATTGGTGTTCCAATACAAATAAATGATTTAGTAAAAAATTTACCGAATTTAGTATGTGATTTAAAGAGTAATAATTTTGAAAATGCAGCAGAAGCAATTTTAACTACTGATTTGACTTTGAAAAAAGTGTCAATAGAGACGATTATTCAAGGTAGAAAAATAAAAATAGCAGGATTTGCAAAAGGTTCAGGAATGATTTACCCCAACATGGCTACAATGCTTGCTTTCCTAACCTGTGATGCGGGTATTCAAAAAGAAGAATGGGACAAAATGATTGCTATTGCGGTTCAAAAATCTTTTAATGCAATATCAGTTGATGGAGAGACAAGCACAAATGATTCTTTTGTTGGAATAAATGCAGGAGAGAAAATTGAAAAAAGGTTTTTTCCAATTATCCAACAAGGGCTTGATATTGTATGTCAGAACTTGGCAAAAAATATTGCAAGGGACGGAGAGGGAGCAAATTGTTTATTAGAAGTTTTGGTTCAAGGAGCAAAAAATACAGATGATGCAATTATGCTCGCGAAATCTATTTGTAATTCGGCCTTGGTAAAAACTGCGATACATGGTTGTGATCCGAATTGGGGACGAATCATTTCTGCTGCAGGTAATGCTGGAGTTAAATTTAATTTAAATGACGTTGACTTGTATATAGGAAACGCTCAGATTTTGGAAAACGGCAAGTTAAATAAATATGATCCACAAAAAGTCAAAGACTATATTAAGTCTAGAATGAAAGGTAGATATTTAGTAGATGATATTGTGAAAATTATGATTAATCTAAATTCTGGCGAATCGAAAGGCACATCTTGGGGGTGCGATCTTTCTAAAAAATATGTTGAAATAAATAGCGAATATACAACTTAGGGTATGGTTGCAGTGATAGCAATAGATCTAAAGACTGCTAAACGTTTGTTCACAGCGTGTTCACAGTCAATTAAGATTTAATTTTTAGTCCTTTATCTAAATTCCTAAATTCACATTTTTTAAAAATTGTTGTAGGTATTTTTTTATAAGGGATGTGTACATAAGAAGAATCTATTATCATTTTCCCTGACATATCGTTGAAATTGACTTCAATAAAAATATCCCTTACAACACCATTACTTAAAAAAGTTCTAGAAGATTGTGATGTAAACAAACCAGATTTAAGACTAGAAGAACTTTCCATAATGAATTTACTAGTTTTAATTTTTTCATTAAAAGGAATTATGGTATTGCTCGGTATTTCATCAAATACTTCCTCCATTCTTCTGTAACGCTGACCAGTTTTTATATCTACAAGTAATGAAAGACCGATAGGTCCCTCACAATATAATTCTTTTATATTTGATTTTTTAGAAATAAAACCGCTAGTTAAAAATGATAAAGAAATTAAAAGCGGTGCAATTAGTAAGCGTTTCATTAAAACTATAAAAATAAAATAATGTTCAGCATCTTCCAACAAATAATCATAATTATTGCTCCTTTATTCTTATTTGATCACCATCAAATTGATTTGCTAAATCTCTAAAATATCTTTCATCTTTAAAAGACCAATTTTTATATTTTCTTAAATAAACACCGCCACATTTTTTTTCGTAACTAACACCCCAGAAGTCTTCAAAATCTGAAGGATTCTCAAAACACTCATCTTTCTCCCAAGACTGCCCGGAAAGTTTTCTGATATTTGGAAGTCCACCATCAATATAACTTTGATAAGTATCATAATTTTCAAAGTTATCTTGTTCTTTTAATGGTAATTCCATATAAACTTCCCAACCTATAAAAAGAAGAGTTTCCTTATTTTCATTATCGTCTTCTAAATAATTATGTTTTTTTTCTGTTAATTTGCTTTCATTATAAACTTTTTGTTCTAATGCATTTTTATTATTTGGATTGATTTCTAGCACTTTGGATAAATAATAATTTGCACTTTTGTAATCAAATAGCAATGATTTTGCAGTGCCAATGTTTAAAAACAACTCTTCTTTACTTTTCGTTGTGTTCAACTTAATTAAAATTAGAAAATCATCTATGGCATTTTTATAATCATCTAAAAAAAATAATCTGAATTTTCCTCTCCAATAAAATGCATCTTCATTGCTTGGATTTAATTCAATTAATTTTGAAAGATCATCACAAGCATTTGCATGTAAATTTAATATTCCAAAAGACATACTACGCGAAAAATATGCATCTTGGTCTTCTGGATTAGATTTAATTGCTTCTGTAAAATCATTTATCGCTCCTTGATTATCTTTAATTTTTGCCTTTGCAACACCTCTCCAATAAAATGCCCTTTCAAAATTAGCATTTATTTCAATTACGTTTGTTAAATCTTCAATCGCACCATTAAAGTCATTCGATAAAACTTTTAAATAACCCATAAAATTTATAGCATCTAAATTAGATGGATCTAAGTTAATTGCTTTTGAAAGATCATCGATTGCATTTGGATCATTTCCTAATAAGTAATGAGCAATGCCTCTTTTACAAAAAACTTGACTTAATTTTGGTGTTAATTCTATTACTTGAGTATATAAATTAATTGACCTTTGATATTCTTTTAATGCAAATTCATCATCTGCTAACTCCCATAATGAGTTAATAACCTTTTCAATTTTCAATTCTAAGTTATCCAATTTGCAGATAAATTTTAAGGTTATTAAACTAATTTATCTTAATTTAAGATTTTTAATACTTTTTAAAATTATTTTTTAAAATTCGGGCAAAAACATCCCTTTCTAAAACAAATTTGAATAATTAGTGTAATATTTCTGTAAAAATAAAAAAATGAGCAATTCAAACTCTGTAATTGATGAAGCAATTGATAAAGCAAAAGAATTTCTCAAAAAAAACCTTGTTGAGATTGAAAAAAGAGATGATCTTTCTCAAAGTCAAAAAGCAAATAGGATAATCAACTTATTTGCAGGTGTATGCGCTGGTATAGCAATACAACCAATTCCGTTTGCAGATATCTTCGTTTTAACTCCAATACAAGTTTTAATGGGTGAAAGATTAGCGGCAATTTGGGGTGTCCCAGTAACCGAATCTTCAATCAGTGCTGTAATAAAAGATATTTTAAAAGTTGGGGGCATGGGTTTACTTTCACAGCAGTTAGCAATAGCAGCATATAAAACCTTCTTACCATTTATGGGAGCAGTTACTACTGTTCCTTTGGTCTATGGTCTAACTTATGCTATTGGAACAGTTTTATCTGAAATGTATAAACGACGATCCAAAGGAGAGTCAAAACTTTCAGACGAAGAATTGCGTAAAATTTGGAACGAATCCAGAAAAAAAGGCAAAGAAAAATATAAGAAAGGAGATGAGATTGATATTAAATAATTTTTAAAAGAGGAAAATTATCAAATGAAAGATAAATTAAAGAAATTAACAAATTATGTAAGAAATAACTTTGATGAAGGTGCAATATTAACTTCTATAATTTCAATTGCAGCAAACGGGGGTGGGAAAAACCTCACATCTAATGAATCAATAATTCTTGCCGCATTAAGAAGATCAGCAAAAAAGTTTGAAGATGCCTCTGTAGAGGAAATTGGAGAAATTTTAGATTCTTATGATGAAAATCAGATCCCAGGTTTAGTAAATAATGTCAAGGGAATTTTGTTTGAACTTGAATTTGTTGAGATAGAAAATAATGATGGAGATTCTATTTTTGCTTATCAGTTTGAGCAAACAAATTATCCAACTTATGATATCCAATTAATTGATGAACAAACTGGAGCGATTGAAGAAGTACAACTGAAAGCAACTAGTAGTGCTTCATATGTTAAAAATTGGATGGATGAACATGGCGAAAATATTGTAGTTACTGATGAAGTTGCCGAAGAATTGGGGTTGGATGTTGTTGGTATTAATAATGAAGAACTAGAAGTAAGAGTGGAAGATTTTATAGACAAAATGAAAGATGTCGATGAAAATTCCATTACTCCAATGCTTGGAAATATTGGCACAATAAGTCTTGCTATATCTCTAGTTTTTCTAGTTAAAAAATGGATGAGTGGTGAAATAAAAAAAGAGGAGTTTTTGAAAACATCTGCATTAATAACAGGTAAGAAAGTTGTTAAGTTTTCAATAATTGCAATGGCGTTGACGATACCTGGAATTAATTTTATTACTGCAGTAGGACTAGCAACTAGTTTAATTGTTCAAGGTAAAAGAACCTTTGATCGTGTCTGAGATGATTTATCTTAATTACTAAATACGATTCTATATGATAGTGGAGCGCTAGAATTTATATTAGATATAATTAGAAATCCTCTTGGATTCAACAGAATATTATCTTGGTTTAAAAGATGAATCAGGAAAATTAATTGAATTAATATCATTTTCTGGAAAAATTAACGGTGATGGGAAAACTATGGAAGTATTCTTCTTACCATCAAGGGATAAAAAAGATATTGATATTTTAGAAGCAAGATCCTTTTGGCAAGATAAAATAAAAAAAGGATTCTCAAAAATTGATTCAAAATTAGCAATAGCATTTTCTGCAAAATTAAATACAAATAAAGAAAGATATCAGGGACAAAATTTTGGAGTTGATAGAACAAAAGAAGAATTAAAAGAGGGAGTAGAAGAAATAATTAATTCCAAAAGAAATTCAAGAACTACAAGCGAAACAATCACAAGGGTTTTATTTAATCAAGACTGTGAGTATAGTTTCACTTCTTTTTCAAAAAAAGATGATACCGTAACTGTGAAGTATTTAGAATACGAAACTGATGCTTCTGAAATCACAGAATATCAAAAAGAAGATGCTAGAAAACTTTGGAGAAAATTAAAAGAAGAGCACTTTGATGATTTACCACCATCTCTAACCAAAGTTGTTAATTGTGATTAAACCTTAAAGAAAATTTCAATGATTGATTTTCAGAATCAGGGTCGTGATTGTTATGTAAACTTGTGTAAACCATTATTCATTTTTGACATAAAACTCTTATAGATACTCTGTATCCATTCATCCAACGGGTTTAGGTTATCAGGTCTTTAAGGATGCTTTAAGGGATTATTTAAGGAATCTTATATTTTAAATGTATAAATAAATGTAGTTGAGCAATATAGTTCAAGACCGTAATACATCAGAAAGAGCAGTTCACACCATTACAAACCGAATAAAGATGCAACAAGTTTTATACACCAGAGATGCCGTTAGGCAAACCACCGAAGGTGGTTTCCATAGAGTCCTTCGTAAGAATGTCTCATACAACAAGTATGAAGATCATATTCAAAGAATTGAAAAAGAACTTATGAAGAAGCACCGATTAGGATATTCTGCCTTAGTTAAGTTTCTGATTCTCAAAGAAGGTCAACAGCAGTTTGGAATTCCATTCTTAGCATCCTAATGACTGTTATTGTGCCATATAAATTTTTATTGGTTAACTTTCAAAAAAACATTTTGCATTGATGCTTTCTTTTATAAAATAAATGTAATGGAATTAATTTAAGTGAGTGAGTCGCAGAAAGATATTAGAACCTCGATGACCTTTTTTGAGGAAGGTAATAAACAGTATGATCTTGGAAATTATGAGAGTGCTTTAAATTGTTATTCAAAATCTATCTATATAGATTCAAATAACTTTAAGGTCTTTTTTAATAGAGGTCTGGCAAAAAGTTTTTTAAATGACTTTTATGGAGCGATTGAAGATTTCACAAAAGTAATTGAGTTAAATCCAAAAGATGATGATGCTTATACTCAAAGAGGAGAAGCAAAATTCTTCTTAGAGGATTATGAAGGAGCGATTGAAGATTTCACAAAAGTAATTGAGTTAAATCCAAAAGATGATGATGCTTATACTCAAAGAGGAGAAGCAAAATATAAACTTAATAGGTACGAAAGTGCTATGGATGATTTTTCAAAGTCAATAGAATTAAATCCTAAAAATGTTAATGCCTTTCTAAACCAAGGAGCAATTAAAACAGTAAAAAAAGATTTTAATGGTGCAATTGAGGATTATTCAAAAGTAATCGAGTTTGATCCAAAAAACGAAAATGCCTTATTCAATAGGGGAGTAGTTAAATCATTTATCAAAGAAATTACTGGTGCAATTGAAGATTATTCAAAAGTAATTGAGTTAAATCCAGAAAATAATCGTGCTTATATTGAAAGAGCACTTTTACATTATGATCTCAAGAATTTTACTGGTGCAATTGAGGATTATTCAAAAGTAATCGAGTTTGATCCAAAAAATGCAATTGCTTTTTTAAGTAGGGCGATTGTTAAATCAGTTATCAAAGATATTTCTGGTGCAATTGAGGATTATTCAAAAGCAATTGAGTTAAATCCAGAAGATAATAGTGCTTATATTGAAAGAGGAAAGGCACAATATACTTTAGAGAATTTTAAAGGAGCGATTGAAGATTTCTCAAAAGCAATTGAGTTAAATCCAGAAGATATTAGTGCTTATATTGAAAGAGGGTTGGCAAAAGATTATATAGAGGATTTTCAAGGTGCTATTGATGATTACTTAAAAGCAATTGAGTTAAACCCAGAAGATGAAAGGTCATATCTTTTTAGAGGAGAATCAAAATATAAATTAAATGAATATCAAAGTGCCAATGAGGATTTTTCAAAAGTTATAGAATTAAATCCAAAAAATGAATTTGCTTTTTTTAATAGAGGAGTGGTTAAATCAGTCATAAAAGACGTTACTGGTGCAATTGAGGATTATTCAAAAGCAATTGAAATTAATCCTCAAAAAGAAATCGCTTTTTTTGATAGAGGTGTTGCAAAAACGCGATTAAGTGATTATGAAGGTGCGATTGAAGATTTCTTAAAAGTTATTGAATTAAATCCCAAAGATGAGATTGCTTTGAGATACCTTGGAAAAGCGAAATATGATCTTAATGATTATCAAGGTGCGATTGAAGATTTCACAAAAGTAATTGAGTTAAATCCTAAAATGAATCTTGCCTACCTGGGGAGAGGAAACGCAAAATTCTTATTAGAGGATTATCAAGGTACAATTGAAGATTTTACAAAAGTAATTGAATTAAATCCTAAAAATGAATTTGCTTATTTTAGAAGAGGAGAAGCAAAATCTAAAATTAAAGAATACAAGGGTGCAATTGAAGATTTTACACAAGTAATTAAATTGAATCCTAAATATGAATTGGTTTTTTTTAAAAGAGGGTTGGCAAAAGATTATATAGAGGATTATCAAGGTGCAATTGAAGATTATTCCAAATCAATAGAATTAAATCCTAAATATGAAAATATTTTTTTTAATAGAGGGATGGCAAAAAATTATATAGAGGATTATCAAGGTGCAATTGAAGATTTCACAAAAGTAATTGAATATAATCCAAAGGATGAAAGTGGTTTCTTCAATAGAGGTGTCGCAAAAAGGGGTTTGGAAGATTATCAAGGTGCTATAGATGATTACTCAAAAGTAGTTGAATTAAATCCAAAAAATGAAATTGCTTTGAGAAATATAGGAAGAGCAAAAAATGCTTTGCGTGAATTCGATGAGTCAATTGGGTATTACTCAAAAGCAATTAAATTAAATCCAGAAAATGAAATTTATTATTTTGAAAGAGGAGAAGTGAAATTTATGCAAGAGTGTTATCGAATTGTTAACAAGGACAATACCAATAAGGATGATTATCAAGGTGCTATGGAGGATTATTCAAAAGTAATAGAATTAAATCCTTATAATTACAGGGCATTTTTAATGAGAGGAAATTTAAAAGGACGCCTTTACGATTATCACGGGGCGATTGAAGATTATTCTCAGGTATTGAAAATTGATCCAGAAAACAAGGAGGCACTTAAGAAAAGATCTGATTTATATAAAGAATTATCTGAAATTGATATAGATAAAATTAAAGATTAATTCATATCGTTCTAACAGATTGATGATAAATGTCACTGCGGGAAAGTTCCAATATCCTTTTATTTACTTTGACTTTTCTTTTTGTACATGTTCCTTAGTTCAACATAGTTTTTTAAACAAAGGTCTACATACATCGGGAACTTTGCAGCAGATATTTTATTTTTCTTGTAATTTTGACCATCTTTGATTGATAGGAACCTATCTGCCCACCTTAGGCAGTATGTCTTCTCTTCAGTCAGTTCTGTTTCAACTGAATATAAAGGAACTGATAATGAGCAGAATAAAGTTACTAATAAAATTCCAGGTGGTTGTCTCATAAGACCTTTGAAAATTCTTTTATAGATGAATCAAATTTTTTAAATGGTGGTTCATAATCTTTTATTGTTACTACACCTTTGAGATATCTGTGATGACCTTTATCCAATTTGTCTAGGATTTCTGGACTCAAATTATCGTGATGATAATAATGTTTTCTAATGTACTCAGGTGAAGTATCACAAAATGCAGAAACCTCATGAAGTTCCATACCATCACTTTGGAGCATGAAAGTGATAAATGAATGGCGAAAACTATACCAAGATATCTTTTTACCACTTCTTATATTCATTGCTTTATTGACTAGTGGTTTACCATCCTCATGAAGTTTTCTTCTATCTGCTAAACCCGCTTCTATCATCATGTCTACCAGTGCTTCTTGCCATATTCTTTCACTCCACTCTTCTCCAGTTTTTTGATTGCAAAAAATTAGATCATCAGGTTTTGTATAGTTGCTGATCTTCTTAAGTTGATCATAAATCTCGGTGATTCGAGCAGGAATCTCAAAATATTCATTAGTTTTGTTTATTTGTGATGGTACTTTTACTTGCTTATAAAATTTTGAACTTCGCTCCGATCTTTCTGTAATCTCTACTATATTTGACCATTTAAGTTGCTTTATAACACCAAATCTTAAACCAGTTTCTAACGCAATTCTCATTGCAAGATATACCATTTTTCTGTGCTTTATTTGATGTTTTGCTCTATTTGATGTTCCATCACCAAAGATTACACTTTTGAGAATAGGTTTTCCATCCAAAATATCAAAACCATACAGATCTCCATTGTGATCAAATTTAGAAATACCATGTTGATAATATTTTTCTCCTACTTTTAGTAGTGCTGATATTTCTTCTCTTTCAAACATTGAACGTCTTGTATCCTGGGTTTCTGCGGTAGTCACAGTCATATTTTCCTTTGGTTTTAAAGGTAACTGATTACGATTGATCCATCTCTGACGCACTCCAATAATTGAATATGCTCTGATTATGTTGAATATCTCTCTTACAATTGTTTGTTTTCTTGGTAATGCTTTTCCATGTCTATCACACTTGTTGATAGTTCTTCTTCGGTAGTTGAAGTAACCTTCAAGATGATTGATATCCATAAGATGAATTGATGAATTATCTGACCTACCGAGTCCCCACTCTTTATCTTTAATAAATTGCAAATAATGTTGCATTTCAAATGACATCCTTCGCCAAGTTTTTTCAGTAATAGTTCCTTCTTCTGGATTATTTAGTGGATTGATTCTTTTTTTTTCTTTTTCAATATATGTTTCAATCATCCTTCTGATCGATAAAGTTTTAGTTTTTTCTCCACGATCAGTTTTATTTTTTAATTCAAAGAAAGTTTTAGTTCCTATTCTCTCAGCATCATTAAATCCATCAATTGTAGGACTTGGATATCTTCCATCAGTCTCAAGAAGAGTGATCCAATGTCTACTCTTTGTTTTTTTATTAATGAAATACAAACTCCATTTATCATTACGAGTTTTATCTCTAAAGATGTAAGCATTTCCTTCTTCACATCCTTTTAAAAAGTGCTTGTTTTGCACCCTGCCATTTACCTTAAATACCATGATTCCCGTTCACTATATGTTCACGCTTGCAAAGTCTGATCTACGTTATTACTAGAATTTTACGTCTTGCTCACCCTTTGTTCACACTCCTATTATAGCACAAAAACCCAGTTATTGCAACCTATTACAGGGATTTAGAGAGTATGTAGAAATAAACTCGGAATATACTACTTAAGTTTTAGTAAATCTAATGGTAGATATTCATTAATATAAAGAAACAGTATTGTTAAAGTTCCAATTACAGAGCCTATAAAACCTCCAAAAAAATTAACTAATAATCCAGATTGTTTAATTATTGCTTCTTCGTTTTTTTCTTCTTCAAAATTAGGAGAATCAACTACTTTTAAGCGCTGATTGGTTGTTGGTTGTTTAAGTTGTTGGTGTCGGATGAGGGCTTCGAAATCAGGCATGGAATTTGTGAGGCAATTGAACAGTAAGCAGACCAGCCCGTCATTCGACGAGGATCTGATCTACCTAAATCGTCTACAGCTTCAAATACAGCATTGCCCGAGGCTTCTGCTTTATCAAATGCTGAAAGTAAGGGTATAAATGTATCAAAAACATATAAACCAAAATTTTCTAGAGCTGCTTTGGCTTGTTGCGCTGCTTTTTGCTGTCTAAAATCAACTTTTACTATTACTACAGCATGGTTAACTTTTAAGTTGCTTAATAAATTAGCTAGTTCAACAGTTAATTCTACTGATCTTGCTTTTGCAGTTGTAGGTAAAATAACTAAATCTGAGCCATACGCTAAGTGTTTAAGTTCTTCTTGATCACTGCTAGCCTGGCCATCAGTTATTACAATTTCTGATGATCTTGATGCTTTAGCAGCTGAACTGACGGGGAAGACTGGAAATGGAAGATTGCCTCTTGATGCGTATGCCAAAGCAGATCTATTCTTGTCGGCATCGACTATGCAAACTTTTTTGCCTTTAGAATGCCAAACACTAGCAAGGTGAATACTTGTACAGGTTTTGGCTACCCCTCCTTTTTGTCCGCAAACGGTAATGAACAATTTTTTTTTTAATTTCTCTTACTTTGGAGAATAATTTCTTAATGTCAAGAGAAATTGATTTTTTAATGCTTTAAAACTTATTTTTTGAAATATTTTAAAGAAGTTAATATTTTTAGATAACCTTATAAAGTTCCTTATTTAAATTGGCTAGTGAAGAAAAGAATTGGATTAGGTACGTGGTCTTGGGGGAATAAGCTTTTCTGGAATTACCAATCTACAAATGACGATGATTTACGTGAGACATATTATGAAGCGTTACGAAGAGGTTTCGATCTAATTGATACTGCAGATTCTTACGGTACTGGAAATCTTCAGGGTAGAAGTGAATTGTTGATAGGAAAATTTTTACTAAATACTCCTTCAGCAAAGAAAAAAAGAATTCAAGTAGCAACCAAACTTGCACCTTATCCCTGGAGAATAGGTAACAGAGGTTTTAATAAACCTTTTTTGAACAGTTTAAAAAGACTTAATAACAAATTAGATATAGTGCAATTACATTGGTCAACTGCAAAATACAATCCTTGGCAGGAATTAGGTCTGTTGAATAATCTTTGTGATTTAAAAGATGAAGGCTTTGATTTTCAAATAGGCTTATCAAATATAGGCCCTAAAAGATTGATGAAATTAATTAATTTCTTAGCAAAAAGAGATCAGAACCTAAAGAGTGTTCAAATACAGTTTTCTTTGCTTGCTCCCGATTTAGGAAAACAATATCAGGTGAAAAAAATTTGTGACGAAAATAATATTGATTTCTTTGCTTATAGTCCTTTGTCCTTTGGAATACTTTGTATTGATCCAGATAAAGAACAGAAAAAAGAAAAAAGTTTTATTCGCAATGCATTATTTGAAAACTATAAAAAACCAACATATGAATTGCGGAGGTGTTTAAAAAGAATTGCGAATCAAAGATCAGTTTCCCAAGCGCAAGTAGCAATTAATTGGTGTTGTTATCAAGGAGCTATTCCGCTCGTTGGAATGCGAAAAAAATCTCAAGTTATAGATGTATCGAATGTATTCAAGTGGAATTTAAATAAAAGTGAATTTAAAGTACTTCAGGAATTGTCAAAAAAATGTTTAAAAAAAATGCCTAAAAATCCTTTTTCAAGTATTTAATTAAATTTTTAGCTAGATATTTTCTTATTTTTTTTTATTTGACAACCATTATTCCATATTTCATTGGGAAATTTTTCGCCAGTGAATCTAATAACTCTTGGTTTGAGATTTATTATCAAGTCATTCAGTTTTTTATTAGATTCCATTTTGCAAGATTCGATTTTTTAATAAGATAAATTAATTTAAAACTTATCTTCTCAGTATTTATACTTATAAAATTAAAAAAATTCTTTTTAATACAAGCATTTGCAGCAATATTTACACACTAATAAATAATCTATTACAACTTCTTAGTTATTTAAAAAAAGTGGAGTCCTTCCAGACTCCTCGTATCATTTGGTTGATAAGGCTGATATAACCCCATCTCCTTTAGGATCAAGCAGCAACTGGTGCTGTTTGACGGGAGAAACTAACGATTTTGTTAGCATTTGTGTTTTTGCTCTAACCGAGCCGGCTTCAGTCACCTTCCTTATGCCCCGTCGAAACCATTACAACCCCAAATAGTGGAGTTGAGCGGAATCGAACCGCTGTCCGAAACATCGGTTGAGATCACCTAGTCCAATTGGACATTTATATTCTGACAGGCAAAATGGTTATTGAATAGTTTTTTTACTAAGTTTTATCGTATATGAATGTAGTGGCATCGTCTCCGGAGGGACTAGAGAAATCTTTAGCAAAAGAAATTTCAAATTTAGGTGGCTTTAATATTAATACTTATAAAAGATTTATTAATTTTGAATGTGATTTTGAAACTTTTTATAGAGTTCATTTCTATTCCAGATTAGCTTTTCGTTTTTATAGAGAAATTGCAAGTTTTAATTGCTATGACAAGCAATCTTTATATGCGGGGGTAAGAGATTCATTTGATTGGTTAAATTGGTTGCACTTTGATAAAACGTTTAATGTTCAAGTAACTGGGAGAACATCTTCTTTACGTCATACTCATTTCACTGCTCTTGAAGTAAAAAATTCTATAACTGATTTGCAACAGGCAGTTTGGAATAAAAGATCAAATATTTCTCTAGATAATCCTGACTTTATAATTCATCTGCATTTAAATAATAATAAAGCAATTCTCAGTCTTCAAAGCAGCGTAGAAAGCTTACACAAAAGAGGCTATAGACCGGCAATTGGAAATGCTCCATTAAAAGAAAATTTAGCTTCTGGATTGATAAATATGACTCAATGGAATGGTGAAGTTCCATTAATAGATTTTATGTGTGGCTCGGGAACTTTTTTAATTGAGGCAGTCAACCAATTCCTTGGAGTTCCAATAAATATTGATCAAGTATATCTTTTTGAGAATTGGTTGGACTTTAGGAAAGATATTTATCTTAATGAAAAAAATAAGGCAAAAAATAAAATTATAAATTATGAAAAATTACCAACAATAATAGGTTGTGAAATTAATAAAAAGGTTTTTGAGCAGGCGAATCTAAACATATCATTAGCTGGACTCGAAAATTATATTGAGCTTATAAATAATGATTTTTTGGCACTTCAATTAAGTTGCAAACCTGGGATAATCATTTGTAATCCTCCATACGGCAAAAAATTAGGCGATGAAAATGAATTGATTTGTTTATATAAACAAATGGGAATCTTCCTAAAGAATAATTTTTCAGGTTGGGAATTTTGGCTGCTAAGTGGAAATCCAAAACTAACAAAATATTTGAAAATGAAATCTTCATTGAAAATTCCCGTTAGTAATGGGGGAATAGATTGTAGATGGATAAAGTATTTAATAAGGTAATTTATTTTTTGCCTAAAACGGCCTTTGTTGTCTTGCCTAAACCCTCAAATGTTTGAGGAAGATAAGGTCCTTTGGCTAATTTTCCTCCAAGCTTCAAACTTAAGCCAGCAAGAAATAAATCGATAAATGTTATGAGTAATAAATTATATTCAATATTCCAGTTATTATATTTGGTTAGAAAAAGATAAAAAATAATATGGATGCAAATTAGTACTAATAATAATAATGTGCTGCCAATTGCCAAAAATATTCCACCACTAATTAATCTTCTTTTTTCTCTATCCACTTCTTGAAGAGCTATTCTTACATGCAAATCCATCACTGAACTTGCTATAGCCGAAATTCTAGAAGCTGTATTCGCAAAGTTTTTATTTTTTGGTTTTTCCATATTATTTTCTGCCGCTGTTTAGGAGAGTTCCTATTAGTAAACCAATACCAGCCGCAATAGCAATAGATAATAGTGGTTTTTTTCTTATTGGACTTTCTATTTTGGGTCTAAGTGTATTATTCAGTTCTTCTAATAATTCTTCTAATTGACTTTCTATAGGCTCAATTTTTTCTGATATTTCCCAATTGTTTTCTTTTATAGAATCAATGATTTCAAATAGTTGGTTTTTTATTCCAATTGCTGAGGTCCCACTATGGCTAGCTATTACTTCAACTAAATCATCAATACTCCCTTTTGTGGCTTCAAGGGTTTTTTGTGCAATGTTAGGCCATTTTTCTTTTATTAAAGGTATTAAACTGTCAATTCTTTCAAGTAACCATTTTTCCGAGATAACTTCTTTTTCAGGAAGATCAGAGTTATCTTTTTTTTCTTCTACTTCTTGGGGAGGATGGTAAGTCTCCATTATTTAAACTTATTTATTTTAAGATTAGACCCTATTTTCTTAATTTGGAACCCTTATCTAAAGAATTGTGCGATTTATGTAGAATAAAAACATATAAAAGTTTATTTACATTTTATTTATCTACTCTGTTCTGTAAGAAGGTTTTGTTAAGCTATTACTGAATTTATTAAATCAGTTTAAATTTCATCATGGATATTACATTTGCATCATTAATTTTTGCATCTCGCACAATCCCTACAGACTTTGGATTAGTAGCTGCAGCTATTGCAGGAGCTGGAAGTTTGCTATTCATTGCCTTAAGATTTGTTCCTGATGCAAGTAATTAAATAACAGGAACCATCTATAAGAAAATATATCTTTATCTCAACTTTGTTTTGAAAATAGATTTGATTTATTTATCAACTAGATAATGAATAAATGGGTTTTGCTTGAACATAAAGTTTATTCTGCTAACTCTTTAGATGTTCATTATGATTTTCTTGTTGAAAATGGAATAGATTGTTTAACTTGGAAATTTTTAAAACTACCTCTATTAAATCAAGCTTCAATAGAAATTTATAAGCAGCCAAATCATCGACTTGTATGGCTATCCAGGATAGAACACGAACTTTCTGATAAAAGAGGCTTTGTAAAAAGAATTGATCATGGAATATTTAAAAACGTTTCTGATAAATTTGACTCTGAATATTATAGATTCATTTTGGATGGTGAACTTCTTTATGGTTTGTTTGAAATTTCGGCAAATTCATGCCGAATGAGCAAAAATTTTTAATACTCATTTATAAATAAACGTAATATTTCTATTGAGAATTTTTGCAAATTAGTTATTCTTATTTAGCTATTGAGACTTGAGATTGGTACATATCAATCAGGTCGAGTTTGAAAATTTTAAATCTTTTGGGGGAAATGTAAAAATTCCTCTTGAAGAAGGTTTTACTGTGGTTACGGGTCCTAACGGATCTGGTAAAAGTAATATTTTAGATGGAATTTTATTCTGTTTAGGTCTAGCTAATAGTAGAGGGATGAGGGCTGAAAGATTACCAGATCTAATAAATAACTCTAAAGTTAAAGAGGGTAAGTCATCAGAAACATCTGTATCGGTAAAATTTAATATTCAAGATTGGTCTCCCAGAGAGGACCTTCCGCCTTTGGAACTAGAAGAAGAAGAAATTGCCCTTAATAAAGGTCAAAAAGAATGGTTAGTTTCTAGAAAATTAAGGCTTATGCCAGGTGGCTCTTATGCTTCTACTTATACTTCTGATGGAAAACAATGCACCTTGCAACAAATACAGAGAATATTAAGGGATATTAGTGTTGATCCTGAGGGCAGCAATGTTGTTATGCAGGGTGATGTAACAAGAATTGTGTCAATGAATAATAAGGAGAGGAGAAATCTTATTGATGAATTAGCAGGAGTCGCACTTTTTGATACAAGAATAGAACAAACTAATGCAAAATTAAATGACGTTTTCGAAAGACAAGAAAGATGTGAAATTTTAGAAAATGAATTGCAATCTAGTAAAAATAAGCTTGAAAAAGAATGTGAAAAAGCAAAGCGATATAAAGAGTTCAAGGCAAAACTATTACAAATAATGGAACTTGAGAAAGTTCTTATTTTTGAAAAACAAGTAAAGCATGTTGAAGCTATAGAAAAAAAAGAAAGTGAAATTGAAAAAAATAAAATTTTATTTAATAAACAAAAAGAATCTATTAGTAAAGAAATATCAGTCTTAGAAGATGCTTTGAAAATACTTGTTGATGAGCTTAAGGAGAAAGGAGAGGATAAATTAATAAAAGTGAATTCTGATATTGGAAGTATTAATTCTAGCTTGAGAGAACTTGATAGGATATCAAGTCTGAATAAAGAAGAAGGTATTAAATTACAAAAGCAGAGAGATGAAATTGCAATTTCTAAGAGGAATATCGAGTCAGAAAAGATGAGGCAACAAAATTTCGATGATAATTTGTTAAATCAATTGAAATTGCAAATTGATGATCTCACTTTAAAACACAAATTATCCAGAAAAAAACTTTCTGATGCGGCTGGAGAATCTGGAGAATTCTCAAAACAAAGTATCAAATTAAATGCTGAGCTTGAAAGTATAAAAAATCAAATTAATCCTTTGGAAATAAAAAAAAGGAAAATTGAAGAAGAAACTATTCAAAATAATATTCAAAAAGATGAGATATTGTCTCAGATCGACTCCTTAGAATTAGAAAAGCAGAAACTTTTAGAAAGAAATCAAAGAAAAAAAGAGACATGCGATATAAAGAATAAAAACTTGTCAAGTAATAGTTCAGAAATTAATTCTTTAAAAAATGAAATTGATTTATTAATTAAAACTAAATCAAGGCTAAACAATGAGCAATTAAGGCTTGAAAAGGATATATCTAGATTCGAAAGCAGGAAGGAAGCTTTAAACGAATCTAGAGGTTCATATGCACTCAGAATTCTCTTAGAAGCCGGGTTAGAGGGTATTCATGGTTATGTAGCTCAACTTGGACAAGTCAGTGAGAAAAATAGATATGCATTGGAAATTGCTGCTGGAAACAGATTAGGACAAATTGTTGTTGATAATGACCATATTGCTGCTAAAGCAATTGAAATCCTTAAAAAGAAGAAAGCGGGAAGATTAACTTTCTTACCTTTAAATAGAATTAAAAATCAAAAAAAGAATTATGCGATTTCAAGATTTGATAATAACTCGGAGAATGGCTTTATTGATAAAGCTATTAATCTAATTACTTTTGATGAAGTCTATTCAGATGTTTTTCGATATGTTTTTGGCGATACTTTGGTTTTTTCAGACTTATCTTCAGCTAGATTATCTACACAAAAAAATAGGTTAGTTACCTTAAGTGGTGAATTATTAGAAGCAAGTGGTGCTATCACAGGAGGCAGTAAGTTAAATAAAGATTTGGCTTATAGGTTTGGAATTAACAATGATATTGATGAATCCAGTCCTATAAAAGAAAGATTATTAGTTATCGAAGAAGCTTTAAAAGAGTCAAATAATGATTTGATAATAAAGAATAATAGACTTAGTAAATTAAATTTTAACCGTAGTCAAATAATTCAGGATTGTGCCTCATTTAATAAAGAAATTGAAGTAAATCAAGATTCTTTTAAGGCTGTCTCGCAAAGAATTGAGGATTGCAAATCGAGATTACATAAACTTGATAATGCTAATAATTTATTAGTTAAAGAGTTACATCATTTAAAAAATGAATTGCAGCCTTATCATGACAAGTTTGATCAATTACAAACCATTCAAAAGGTAAATTATGAAAATAATCAGAAATCATCATTAATAGATTTTAATAAAGACTTTAATAATCTTGATAAAAAACTTGAATTTCTTATTAAGGATAGAGATACATTATTAGATAAAAAGAATCAATTTGCTTTAAATAAAGAGCGTATAAACAATTCATTAAAAATTACATTACTACAAGAAAAAAACTTGCAGGAATCTATTCAACAACTCGCAATTGCTCATAGTGAATGGATAGAAAAAAGAGATGAATTTAAAAAAGAGCTTTTAGATCTCGATAATAAAAAAAATTCTTTAGAGAAGGATTTAGGTTTATTGAGAAGGAAAAGAGATGAACTAAACTCTTCAATTTCAAATAAAAGGCAAGAATATAATAACTTTCTGTTGAAGCTTGAATATCTTGAAAGAGATATGAATTCTCTTAAAGAAGAGATGAGGAGCGAGAAAATAAAATTAGAAAACTATAAAAAAGATCTACCTAATCCTTCCCCGGAGTTTGGAGAATATGAAGGGAGGAGTCTTGAATCTTTGCAATCAGAAATTTCGATCATCAATGCAAAATTACAAAGTTTAGAACCTGTTAATATGTTGGCTCTTGACGAACTAGAAGAATTAATTGAGAGATTAAATGGTTTGCGAGAAAAATTAGAAATTCTCTCTAACGAAAGATCTGAATTATTGCTGAGAATAGAAACTGTATCTACGATGCGTCAGGAGGCTTTTATGCAAGCATTTATAGAAGTTGATAAACATTTTAGAGAAATTTTTACAAATTTATCTGATGGAGATGGATTTCTTCAACTTGAAAATCCTAATTCGCCTTTAGAAGGAGGATTAACTTTAGTGGCTCATCCCAAAGGAAAAAATGTCAGAAGATTAGCCTCCATGTCAGGTGGTGAAAAATCGTTAACTGCTTTAAGTTTTTTATTTGCTTTGCAAAAGTATAAACCTTCACCTTTTTATGCATTGGATGAGGTTGATAGTTTTTTAGATGGTATTAATGTTGAAAGGTTGTCAAAACTAATATCGAATCAGTCATCAAATGCTCAATTTATAGTCGTAAGTCATAGAAGACCTATGATTAGTGCGTCTGAACGAACAATTGGAGTTGCGCAAGCAAGAGGTGCTAATACTCAAGTTATTGGGTTACCAAATGCTGCATAAACACACTTTTTTAAATTTATACGTCAGAATGATAAAAAGAAATTTATGAGCTTGTCTAACACATCTGCTAATAAGAATCTCCCTAACTCAGTTCCTAGAGAACGTTTATGGTTAAGGTCAGAATTAATGGGAACACAAGTGATAACTACTGATACTGGGAGGCGGCTTGGCGTAGTTGGCGAAGTTGTTGTTGATATCGATAGAAGAGAGGTGGTCGCTTTGGGACTAAGAGATAATCCACTTACGAGATTTTTACCAGGCTTGCCTAAATGGATGCCTTTAGTAAGTATAAAGCAAGTGGGAGATGTGATATTAGTTGACTCCCTAGATTCTTTGAATGAGAATTTTTCTCCAGAAAGATATGGGAAGGTTATTAATTGTCAAGTAATTACAGAATCTGGACAACTTTTAGGAAGAGTTCTTGGCTTTTCTTTTGATATTGAGACTGGGGATTTGATATCTCTTGTTATGGGTGCTGTTGGTGTTCCACTTTTAGGTGAGGGAGTTTTAAGTACTTGGGAAATACCGGTTGAGGAAATTGTAAGTAGTGGTACCGATAGGATTATTGTTTATGAAGGTGCGGAAGAGAAATTGAAGCAATTAAGTAGTGGACTACTTGAGAAACTCGGAGTCGGGGGTTCTTCATGGGATGAAAGGGAAGTAAATGGATACTCAGCAAATCTTGTACCTGTTGAGAATCAGTTACTTTCAGGTTCTGAATCAGAACAGCAAAACAATATGGTCGAGGAATATGAACAAGATGATTATGAAGCTGATTATGAAGATGAACTTGAATATATTGAGATAAAAGGTTCTGCAGAGGAAATAAATAACAGAAAAAAGCTATACATGGATAATGATGATTCTGATCAGATCGAGAATCAAAATATTGTTAATCAAATAGATGAAAAAAACAATATTGATTCTAAGCAAAAGAAACAATCAATTACTAATTTAGCTTCGAAAAGACCAATTCAAAATGCAACCGAAACTGTTGATATTGAACCACTAGATGAACAAAATTTAGTTCAAGATAATAAAAAATCAGAAAAGTTTGAAATTGATGATCCCTGGTAATTGTTAAAGTATTTTTATTGCATTAAAAATTATAGAAGCAAGTTTTTTTGCAGCACCTTTATCGCCTCTTTCTTTGTTTAGAGCATCTCTTATATTTTTTAATTGATCTCTATTTTTCATAAGAAATAATACTTCTCTTGCAATTTTTATTGGCGAAATATTACCAATTCTTTCAGGCACAATCATTCTTTTGGCTTTAATATTTGGCCAAGCAAAAAACTTCTTTTTTTTAAAATAGAAATTTTTAATTATAAAAGTTAGGAACCTATTTATGAATGAAATTTTTCCAATTAATCCAAAAATACCATCCCAGGCATTCATCATATTTAAATGTTGAGTTGGCAGAACAACTAACATTGGAAGACTAATTGCTGCTAATTCTGCTGTATTTGCTCCAACAGTTGTAATTGCAAGATCACATTCTTTTAATATTTCATAGCAAGGATGTTTCTTGATTAGATAAATCTTTGTATTTTTTGATGTTTCAATTACACAATCAAAAGGAGAGTCTTTGAGGTTTGTAATTGTTTTGATTTTTGATGAGTAATATTTAGCAATCGGATTTTTGTTGCTTTGAAAAAATAAATATTCACTTTTATCAGTAGTTGGGGCAATAGGAATTATAAAATTTATATTTTGATTTTCTTCAGCGATATGATCTGCAACTTCTAGGAAGAAAGGAATTCCAACAGAAAGTTTTGCTTTCTTAGAACCAGGCAACAATGCAATATGGTGTTTTTCTTTTTTTCTTAATGATATTTCGCTATTAAGTTTGATATCTGCCATCAAATCGCCAATCACTTTACATTTATATTGATATCTTTTAGGTATTAACTCTTTTACTTTTAAATTCATAGCAGCAATTTCGTTGGTCCATTTAGGCCATCGCGAAACCCATTCAGCATATGTGATATTTAAATAACCTAATCTTTTAGCTAATAAAATGCTCCATAATTGATCCCCACCAAGGAAAATAACCACTCCTTTTTTTGGCCACCTAGCAAAAGAATATGGCTTTATTAATAATTTCCAAAAACTTTTGGGCTTTGTTATTAATTCGAATTTATTCCATGAATTTGCAACTAAAAATTCCTTACCAGTGGCGTTTGGGCAAGGAACAAGGACTAACCTAAGAGTGAAATCGTGTTTATCGTCATCATATATTGATTTATTTAGTTTGTTAAGCTCATCCACTACAGGATTAACCCATGTAGTTAATTCACCAGGACCATTGGAGACTAAGACTACTGCAACTGATTTTTTTTTCATTGCAGTTAAACCAGAATACATTAAATGCGGACGGCGAGACTTGAACTCGCAAGGCCGAAGCCACACGCTCCTTAGACGTGCGCGTCTACCAATTCCGCCACGTCCGCAAAGGGTTTTGAGCAACCGGAGGATAACTAAACCTTAAAAATATCATACATTATTGGCTGAAATAAGCATGTAGTTCGAAAAGAGTTTTTTTGAATAAGATGAATAATTTTTCTATTGCATAAAACAAATATTTATACATATTTAACGTTTGAGGTTGTATTGTAAAAAATGTCCTCTGATCTCTAAAAAATTTGTTGAATACTTTGGCAAATACTTTTTTTCTTAAGTCATTTCATTTCTTCAATATTTATTTTCATAATGGTTGAAAAAGTTTTAATTGCTAATCGTGGAGAAATAGCTTTACGAATTGTTAGAAGTTGTAGAGAACTAGGTATTGCAACCGTTGCAGTTTTTAGCACTGTAGATAAAAAAGCTTTGCATGTTCAGCTTGCTGATGAGGCGGTTTGTGTTGGAGATTCATTAAGTAATAAGAGTTATTTAAATATTCCAAATATACTTGCTGCTGCTACATCGAGAGGAGTTGATGCTATTCATCCTGGTTATGGATTTCTTGCGGAAAATGATAAATTTGCTGAGATGTGTAATGATCACGGCATAGTTTTTATTGGCCCATCTCCAAAAGCTATTAGATCTATGGGAGATAAATCTACAGCTAAAGAAACTATGGAAGCAGTTGGAGTTCCAACAGTACCTGGTAGTAAAGGCTTGTTATCAAATGTTGATGAGGCTTATAAATTGGCAGATGATATTGGCTATCCGGTAATTATTAAAGCCACTGCTGGAGGAGGTGGAAGAGGTATGCGGTTGGTTGAAAACTCTGATAATCTCGAAAAAATGTTTAAAGCAGCTCAAGGTGAAGCAGAAGCAGCTTTTGGTAATGATGGTTTATATATGGAGAAATTTATAAAGAAGCCAAGACATGTAGAAATTCAAATTTTGGCTGACAGGTCGGGTAATGTTGTTCATTTAGGAGAGCGAGATTGTTCAGTTCAAAGAAGACATCAGAAGTTACTAGAGGAGTCTCCTAGTCCTGCAATTAATACTGAGCTAAGAAAAAAAATGGGGAACGCAGCTATTGCTGCTGCAAAAAGTATCGGTTACGAAGGGGCGGGGACAGTTGAATTTTTAGTTGATGATGATGATAATTTTTATTTTATGGAGATGAATACTAGGATTCAAGTTGAACATCCTGTTACTGAAATGGTTACAGGAGTTGATTTAATAGCTGAGCAAATTAAAATCGCAAGCGGAGCAAACTTGGAATTTAAACAGGATGATATCCAGTTAAACGGTCATGCCATTGAATGTAGAATCAATGCTGAAGATCCTTCTCACAATTTCCGACCATCACCCGGCAAAATAACTGGGTGGCTTCCTCCTGGTGGCCCTGGTGTAAGGGTCGATAGTCATGTCTATACAGGCTATGAAATCCCTCCTTTCTATGACTCATTAATTGGCAAATTAATAGTCTGGGGAAAAGATCGTAATACTGCAATTAAACGTATGAATAGGGCTTTAAATGAATGTGCAGTAACTGGTATTCCTACAACAATTAACTTTCATCTAACCTTACTGAATAAATCTAAATTTAAACAGGGTAAGATACATACTAAATATGTAGAAGAAGAATTATTGCCAAATTACTGAGAATTAATTAAAAGATTTCTATGAAATATTTGTATGCAATGCAAGTTTTATAAGCCCTTGCTGACCGACTAATATTTCTCTTAAAAAGCTTATAATTCCGATCCAAATTACGGGTCCAACATCAACGCCTCCAATAGGAGGAATTAGTTTTCTTGTTAAATTAAGAATAGAGCTTGATGGTATTGAAACCAATAACCATAAACCTTTACTTAAATCAATTTTTGGGTACCAAGTAAGTATTAATCTTATTAGGAAAACTATAGTTAGATATGAAAGAGAAATTCCTAAACTAATGTCTAAAATTTGAAGAGAGTTTACAAGCAAGGAAATCACAATTATTTAATTCATCTTAATAAATAACCCATTGAAACGTATTTAATTCGTATTATAAATTGAGAATTTAATATTTAAAAGTGTTTCAAATCTCAAATTTATTACTAGCCGCAGATTTTTCTGCTGAAGTTGCAAATAATTCCGCAGTGGGAATGATAGGTAGTTTTATTGCTGCTGCGTTACTTATCGTTATTCCAGCCAGTGCATTTTTGATTTTTGTCAGCCAGAAAGATTCCCTCGATCGTACTTCTGCTGGAAGACGCTAGTTTTTGTAAAAGTTTTAAGTACACTATATATAGGGGATATAAGTATCCCTTTAAAAAATAAATTTTTGGAGAAAGAATGTGGTCAATGCTAGTCTCAATTGGGCCAGTATTGTTGGTATAGTTCTCGCGGTATGTGGAGGGGGCCTTTATTTTTTGAGGTCCTTTAAACCTGCCTTGGCGCGGGATTATGATGTTTTCTTCGCAGCAATTGGACTATTGTGCGGAGGAATATTATTTTTTCAAGGCTGGAGGTTAGATCCTATCCTTCAGTTTGGTCAGTTTTTATTAGCAGGAACTACAGTTTTTTTCGCATATGAAAGTGTGCGATTGAGGGGAGTTGCTACTGATCAAGCAAGAAGGTCATCTTATTTTGATGATGATCCTATTTCTGAAGTTCCAAGAAATTCTAGAGGTCGATTTAATGACGATTATGATAGGTTTGAAGAATCGGAAAGACCATCTAGAAGATTTCAACCTCAAGAAGATGAATTCGAAGAAGACCTTACAGAGGGGAGATCTCGTAGGAGGAATGTTTCAAGAGCCATACCCTCTGCCGCAGCAAGTAGAAGTAGGCCATCTACAAGGGAAATAAGTCAGTTTGAAAATGACGAGCCTATAAGAAGGAGAAGAAAGACTTCTGAAGATAGAAATAGGAAACAACCAGAAACAAATAACTTTGGTGAAAGAAGAAATTTATCTCGCGATGAAGTTAAAACAGGGTCAAGACCCAGAATGAATCGTACAGTTTCTAGACAAGATAATACCTCTTCTCCTGCTGATTCTTCTCCATTAAGAAAGAAACCTACTAGATCCCCTATTAGGCAGCAAACTTCAACAGCTCAAGTAGAAGATGCTTCATTTAAAGATGCTAATCAAGCTAAAAAAACACGTGAGACTCGTAGAGTAAGCTCTTCAGCTAGATCAAGTTCCAAAAATCAAAGTAGTAGATATAACGTTGGAACTAACAAGAAAAAACCTAGAGATAACAGTTCTAGATTTGATGATTAATTATAGGATTCCTGCCCATTTTAAAAACGATTGTTTACTAAATAGTTCAATTAATATTATTGAAAGAAAGCCAATCATTGCAAATCTTCCATTAGTTTTTTCAGAATAACTACTCCATCCAAATTTATATTCATCTTTAATTTCTATCGATTTCTCATCTAATTGATCATCTCCAATTTGTTCATTGATATAATTAGGATCTTTCTGCTGCTCTATAAAACTCTCATTCTCTGGATTAGTGACTTCTGAGTTAGTTTGTTCTTCTTTCGAATTCATTTTTTTTGTTAATCCTTAAAATTATACTTATCAGACGTCAATAATTTCCAGTCTCCCTGTCCATTTAATTCTAAAATATTCTCGTGAAAATCTTTCAAGCTAGGTCTATGTCCAACACTAATAAGAGAAAGTTCTCTTTCCTTAAGTAAACCATATAGTTTTTTTTCAGTGTTAATATCTAAAGCACTTGTTGCTTCATCAAGTACTGCAAATCTTGGAGAATTTAGTAAGAGTCTTGCAAAAGCCAATCTTTGTTGCTCGCCTAGAGAAAGGATTCTTGGCCAATCTTGTTTAATATCAAGATTAGGATACCGATCCACTAAAGTTTTTAAATTTACTTCATGAAGTACAGAAGTAAGATGTTCATCACTAAATTTCTTTACTTCTGTGGGATAACATAATTGTTCCCTTAAAGAACCAAGTAGCATATATGGTTTTTGAGGTATGAATAATAATTCCCCAATTTTTGGTTTTTTAATTACTCCCTGATCGGGTTCCCATAAACCACTAATCATTCTTAGTAAAGATGTTTTTCCGCACCCAGATGGTCCTACTACCAAAAGTGATTGATTATTGTCGATGCTCAAATTTAAATTTTTAATTATTGTTTTATTTGATCCTGGTGGGCAAAGGTCAGCATTATTAATAAGAATTGAAGGGTAATCTGAAATAACGTTTTGATTGTTTGTTGGGTTGGTTTGACTAATGGATTCAACTTTTGATTGGAATCCTTCTAATCTGCCAATACCAGCAGTAAATTTTGCAAGTTCTTCGATTTGATTAACAATGAAAAATAACGAACCTTCAACCATTCCAAATGCAAAGCTTGCCTGAATAAAGCGTCCATAATCAATTTCACCTTTAAAGTAAGGGATTGCCATTATTAAATATGGAAAGAAATTTCCAGCATAATTAATGGATCTTCTCATGACGTCTATTATTACTCTCCATATAATCAGTAAATTAAAGTTTCTCACCACTTCTCCTAAGCGTCTTTCAGTTTCACTGCGCTCAGGATTCTCCCCAGAGTAAAAGGCTATTGATTCAGCATTATCTCTAATATGTACCAAGCCATATCGAAAATCTGCTTCGTATCTGAGTTGATCAAAGTCAATTTTTACAAGATTTTTTCCAGCAATTAAGAGGATAGAAGTTGCAAATGCGGCGTAACCAAATAAAGAAAAAGTAAGCGTTGTACTAATACTCCATAAAATAAGAATATTAAGTGAAAATGTTAGTAGGGCATCAAAAATACCTAATGTAAAAGAGAGACTTTGCCCGGTAAAAGCTCGGGTATCATCTGTGATTCTTTGATCAGGATTATCTACATCGGTTTGTTCTTCATCATTGGGATTTAACTGGTAATAAGCTTTATTAGTCATATAATCTTTGACTAGACTTTTTGAAAGCCATTCTCTCCAAATTATCCCTAACTTATATGTAAAAAATATTTGGGAAACCCGTATTGGTAGAGCCACAGCGAAACAACAAGCGTAAATTCCCAATATCCGATAAAATCCATCTTCTTGTTTTTCCACTAAAGCATTTGTTAAATCTCTTGCAATGAATCCAATACCTGCGTTTATTCCGTTTACAGCTAAAAGCATTAATACAATTATCGCGAGGAATAACCAATGTAACCATCTACGATTTTTTAATTGACGTCTTAAGCTAAAAAAGCTGCCTGATCCAATAAGAAATAAAGCAGAGAAAAGCAATCCCCAGCTTCCAGACCAAATTGAGTTGACAGTACTTACTACACCACCGAAATACTTTTCAAGAAAAATTGGTTGAAAGCTTTCAAAAAAGTTGATTATTCCTGTAAGACCAACAAGTACTACTCCACCAACACAAAATAAAAGTGAAATCAAAAGCCATATGAATTGAAACCCATTACATTGATCTATAGGAAGAAAAAACGGCTGAGATAACCTCCTTAATTTTTGTAATTGGTAAAGTATTTTAGATTGATTATTAACTGCTTTATTCATTACTCTACTAGTTTTATAAAATAAATTATAACTTTAAGCAGTCTATTGACCAAAGCCAATAAATGAAAGTGCCCAGTCAGGTAAATTTAAGTAATTCAAAATTGTTATGTCAAATTCATGAACTTTTGGAAAAGATTTATCTAATATCAACCATAAAAGAAAAGGTAGATTAAATAAAATTTGTAATTGCCATTTATAAGTTAAAACTCTCCAAATTTTTATTAACTTAGTTTTGAGTGAATCATCTAGTTCTTCCCAATTTTTTAAGATTAAATTGAACAAATTTTTGGGTTTTGTATTTAAGGAATCTGGAGTATTCATTTTGTTTTTTAATTATTTATAACCTATTAATATTGCTTTCGAGAGTTTTAACCTGGGGGCCAATTCATTTTTCTTCCGGATAAAAAATGAATATGCAAATGAAAAACTGTTTGTCCCGATTCTGCTCCAGTATTAATTACTGTCCTCCAATTAGTTAAATTTTTCGATTTAGCTATTTTGCTACCCACAAAAAGTAAATGCCCTAATAAATTTGCATCTTCTTCTATACAATCCAATAAACTAATAATTGGCTTTTTTGGAATCACTAGAAAATGTACTGGGGCTTGCGCTTGGATATCATTAAACCCAATACAAAATTCATCTTCATAAAGCTTATCGCAGGGAATTTCTTCATTAATTATTTTTTGAAATATTGTTGTTTCAGTCATTAAATTAATTAATTGAGATAACGTCTTTTTCGTTAAACCCTTCTTTTAAAAGTTCTTTGTTCAAATCATCTTTTGATGTAACTCTATCTACAAATAATATTCCATTTAAGTGATCCATTTCGTGTTGAATACACCTCGCTAGAAGTCCATCTGCTTTCATTTTACGTGGACGTCCCATTTCATCTCTAAATTTTAATTTTATAGTTGATGGTCTTACTACATTTAAATAGACGCCAGGTATACTCAAGCAGCCTTCTTCGTATGAATTAAGGGTTGTTCCAAAATCTGTAATTTCTGGATTGATTAATATTAAAGGTTCTGCCGCTGAATCTTCAAAATTTACGTCTATTACAAGAAGCTCTTTGTTGATTCCAATTTGAGGTGCGGCAAGTCCAATTCCTTTAGCTGCATACATGCTTTGAAGCATTTCTCTAGCAAGTTTTCTAATCGATTCGTCAACTTTAGTTATTCTTTTGGAATTTTGTCTTAATTCATCATCACCAAGTTTATAAATGTTTAGAGATGGCTTACCTGATTGTTCTTTTGCAATTTTTTCTGCGTTTCCATTTGTTCTTGATTTTTTTGCAAGTTGTGAAAAATGGTTTGCCACGTTAAAAAAGAAGGTTTTTACTTAAGAGTTTAGCTATAAAAATACTAGCACTTTAATTTGCATTCTTTATAGTTTTTTTAAATGAGTAATGATGATCAGTTAAAAGTTAGGCAAACTGTATCTAAACAAAAATCTTTTAAGGAATTAACTATTGTTAGGAATATCATTTTTTGGATTGATCTTGTTGGTGAAGGTCAAAATGAAAATGCTATTTTTGCAAGTCCATTTAATGAAAAAGAGGCGTTTCCTCAGAAATTAACAAGTAAAAAATATAATATTAAAAATAACTTTCATGGATATGGTGGTAAATCTTATAAATGTATATATTTAAAAAATAATTTTTATTTGATATGGATAGATCAGATTACCAAAGCAGTATGGTTTCAAATTTTTAAAGAAGTAGCATCAAATTGTAGAATTCAAAATAAATATCTTGATTCAGTTCAAGAACCTAGACAATTATCTAAATCAATTGATGGAAATTTCGATGCTTCATTTATCATTTCTGAAAAAAGTCTTTTGTATGGTATTTGCGAAATAAATAATAAAGATTATTTATTTTCGTTAAATTTAAAAAAAACTAAACAAGATATTCATCGAATAAAAAAATTTAAAAATTTTGCTGGAGAGCTATCTTCTAATATTTCTGCTAACTTACTTTCTTGGATAGAATGGGATTCTCCATTCATGCCCTGGGAGAAAAATGATCTATTTTTTGCACAAATAAATTTAGATGGAGAGATAACAAAAATAAAAAAATTCTCAGATAAGCTGATTAATGCCGAAAAAAACGTCTCTTTTTTTCAACCTTATTGGATAAGTGAAACTCTTTTAGTATGTTCTGAAGATAGTTCTGGATGGTGGAACTTATTGTTTTTAGATGTAAGTGAAATTGACAATATTTTTATTAAGAAAAGAGTAGAGAGAAATTTGATTGAATATGGAGCACCACAATGGGTAACTGGAATTACATTCTTTTCAGGGAATATAAAAAATTTATTTTGTTTAGCAAAAAAAGAAAATAGTTTAATAGTAGAAGAATATAAAGATCTTGAATTTGTTAAAGAATTTTCTACTCCTTTTACCTCCATAAGTGATTTCAGTGTTTTTCGGAAAAAAGTTCTTTTAAAAGGTTATGGTTATGATTTTTTAGGAATTGTATTTGAAATTGATTTTGCAAAAAAAGTTTTATCAAATTTTTCTGAGCAGATATTTTTTGATCATATAAAAGATTGTTCAAAACCTGAAACATTTTGGTTTAAAGGTTTTGAAGCTCAATCTACTCATTCTTTTCTTTATAGGCCGCTTGTTGAAAATTTTAGAAAGCCACCGCTCCTTGTTAGAGCACATAGTGGACCAACTTCATGTTTTGATGGATCATATAATTCTGAAGTTCAATATTGGACTTCGAAGGGATTTTTTGTTGCTGAAGTTAATTATGGAGGATCATCAGGATTTGGTAAAGCATATAGAGAGAGGTTGAATTATAAATGGGGTATTGTTGATTCTTATGATTGCAAAGCACTAGCTCTTGAATTGATTAAATCAAATCAAGTTGATAGTGAAAAAGTAGTAATTTTTGGGAATAGTGCTGGTGGGTTAACTGCCCTGAATTGTTTATTATATGGGTCTATTTTTACAGGAGCAATTTGTAAATATCCTGTTATTGATTTGAAGGATATGCATTACAACACTCATAGGTTTGAAAAAGATTATTTAAATTCTTTGGTAGGAAATTATGAAAAAAATCATGATGATTATATAAATAGATCGCCGATAAATTACATTAACAAAATAAAAAAACCTATCTTATTGTTTCATGGAAAAGAAGATCAAGTTATTTCTTATAAACAAACTTTAAAAATTCAAGAAATTTTGATCAGTAATAATAACTTTTCAGAAGTTGTGTTGTTTGAAAATGAGGGGCATGGGTTTAAAAATATTGAAAATAAAGAAAAAGTAATGCAAAAATCTCAGGAATTTTTAAAAAATATTTTGAATATTTAAGAATTGATTTTTAGAAAATTAATAGTATCTTTTAATTTTTCTATAAAAATATCAATTTCCTCCTTACTGGTTGTGAAATTCATGCTAATTCTAGCCGTAGATTTAATTCCAATGTATCTGTGAAGAGGTTGACAGCAATGATGCCCACTTCTGATGCAAATTCCTTTTGAATCAAGAATTTCAGCAATATCGTTTGAATGTATATTTTTCACATAAAAGGTGGCAAGTGATGCTCTGTCTGGATCTATTACGGGCGATGGACCAATAATTTCAACATTTTCAATTTCATTTAATTTTGCAAATAAATATTTAGTAATAGACCTTTCATATTCATGAATTTCATTCAGTCCAATAGCGTTTATATAATTAATTGCTTCTGCAAGACCTATTGCTTCTGCAATGGCTGGAGTTCCAGCTTCAAATTTATGTGGTAACTCTGCCCAAGTACTTGTCTCTTCAAAAACATCCTGAATCATTTCGCCACCTCCAAAGAGAGGAGGAATTTTTTCTAGAATTTCTTTTCTTGACCAAAGGAAGCCAATACCTGTAGGGCCGCAAAGTTTATGTCCTGATCCTGCTAAAAAATCTATATCAAGATCAATCACATCTAGTTTTTGATGGGCCAAACTTTGACATGCATCTATTAAAACTAAAGAACCTTTTTGTTTAGCTAATTTAGTGATCTCTTTGATTGGATTACAGCAACCCAGTGTATTACTTACATGTACTATGCTAACAAGCTTAGTTCTAGATGTTAGTTTTGATTTAAAATCATCTATATCTAATTTCCCATTTTTATCTATACCTATAAATTTTAATTTACATTTATTTTTTGCTGCAACCATTTGCCATGGAACAATATTGCTATGATGTTCCATTATTGATAAGAGAATTTCATCGTCCTCTCTTAATAAAGATTCGCCCCATGATCTAGCTACCAGATTGATTGCCTCAGTAGCATTTCTCGTGAAAATAATTTCTTTTGTTGAATTCGCTTTAATATATTTGCTAATTAAATATCTTGCATTTTCAAATTCTTCTGTCGCTTTAGCACTTAATTGATGCGCGCCTCTATGTACATTGGCATTAAAGTTTCTATAATATTCATTAATTTTTTCTAAGACCTGTATTGGTTTTTGAGTGGTTGCAGCATGGTCTAAATAAATAATTTGCTCACTACTTTTTAAGTTCTTATTTAAAAGAGGAAAGTCTTTCTTCGTTATTTCAGGAAAATTTTGAATTGTTTTCATTAATTTTCATTTAAAAGTTTATCAAGCAAATCCCATCTATCTTGTGAAACGGGAATAAATGAAATTATTTCTTGAAAGTAAGAACTTAATTGTAGTTTACTTGCTTCTGTTAATGTGATCCCTCTTGTTCGCATATAAAAAAGTTCTTCTTCATTTAATTGTGAAATTGTAGCTCCATGTTTGCATTTGACATCATCAGCAATTATTTCTAATTGAGGTTTGGTATCTATTTGTGCAAGATTTGATAAAAGTAAATTTCTGCTTAATTGAGAAGCATCAGTTTTCTGGGCAATTTTCGGAACTATTATTGAACCTTCAAATATCGCATGTGATTTATCGTCAGCAAGAGATTTATTGATTTGATCTAGAAATCCATTTGGACCATGAAAGTCTATTTTTGTAAAAGTAGAAATTTGTTCATCTTTTTTTGTTATTTGCATACCCTTGATATTAGTTTTAGCGTTCCCTTTAGATTGTTTAATACGAATTTCAAATCTTGCGTAATTAAACTTGAAATGTAAAGATCCTAAATTGTATTCGCTATTGTTTTGTTGAATTACATTGAGAGAATTTAATAAATTGGATTTGTTTTCACCGTAAGAAACAACACCATGGTTTATGGAACTATTTTCTTCTAAACAAAGGAACGTTGATTGAGATAATGATGAGTTGTCTTTACCAAGATTTACTTGTAATAAATCAATATCACAATTCTTTTCTAAAAATATTACCAGGGTTTTTGCGTTTAAAGAATTACTTGATGCGTGACTAAAGATTTCAATAGGAGGGATTTCTGATCCATTTATTTTTAATCCCAAGATATTCTTTGTACAGTTTAATGA
This sequence comes from Prochlorococcus sp. scB245a_519A13, assembly GCA_000634415.1. Lineage (GTDB taxonomy): Bacteria > Cyanobacteriota > Cyanobacteriia > PCC-6307 > Cyanobiaceae > Prochlorococcus_A. Next base: position 60,321 of record JFNH01000004.1, read on the forward strand.
CAGATTTAGTAAGTCACTCCAATTTTCGTTTTGATCAAAATAAGATATCTGTTCCTTGATATATTTAACTAATTTATCCTCACTTATTTGCTTTATTGAAAAATTTTCTTCTATAAAATTAGTTTGGCAATTATCTCCTATTACTAACCTAATAGTACTTTGAGAAGTTTTTGGAAAAGGGATATCAAATATTGGATCTTTTTCATTAACCGAGTAGTTTAAAAAGTTTGAAAATTTTGATTTATTTGAAAGTCTCCATTGCTCACTTTTAGGATTAGGTAGGGGGCTTGATTGTAATTTATTTAAACAGATTTTTTGTATTTCTGTTAAATTATCAATCGATTTATTGGTTTTTATTTTTTCAATAATTTCCATTTTTTTAGGTCTCTTTTATAAAGTTATCAGTCCATTCATACCCTTTTTCCTCAAGCTTTAGAGCAAGATTACTATCACCAGTTTTTATGATTTGTCCGTCTGACATAACATGGACATAATTTGGTTTAATTTCATCTAATAATCTTTGATAGTGGGTAATCAGTATAATTCCAGTTTGTGCATTAGATATTTTTTTAATTCCTGATGCCACTATTCTTAAAGCATCAATATCTAGACCAGAATCGGTCTCATCTAATATTGCTATCTTTGGCTCAAGTAAAGCCATTTGCAGAATTTCATTTCTTTTTTTTTCACCTCCGGAAAATCCTTGATTTACACTCCTTGATAGGAATGCATGATCCATTTTCACAATTTCTAGTTTTTCTTTAACTAATTCTTCAAAATCAAAAGTATCTAATTCTTCTTTATTTAGGAATTTTCTTCTAGCATTAGTTGAAACTCTAAGAAACTCAAGATTACTTACACCTGGAATTTCAATTGGATATTGAAAACCAAGAAAAATACCTGATTGAGCTCTATCTTCAGGTTCTAGAGAATTGATGTTTTCACCTAAAAATTTTATGTCGCCATTTGTAATGTTATAAGAGGGATGCCCTGCAATGATTTTCGAAAGAGTACTTTTGCCACACCCATTTCTTCCCATAATAGCGTGGATTTCTCCAGGATAGACAGTAAGTGAAACCCCTTTTAAAATTGGAAGATTATCAGTAGATGCAGAGAGATTTTCAACTTCTAAAATTGGATCTGATTCTTTCATTTTATTTTGCATTTCAGTTTAGAAATTGATTCATTAACCTACTGATCCCTCTAGTTTAAGTGCAAGTAACTTATCTGCTTCAGCAGCAAATTCCATAGGTAATTGATTAAATACATCTCTGCAAAAACCGCTGACCATCATAGATACTGCCTCCTCAAATTCTATACCTCTGCTTTGGAGATAAAAAAGTTGATCTTCTGAGATTCTACATGTGCTTGCTTCATGTTCAATTTCAGAATTGGGTTGTTGAGATTTGATGTAAGGGAATGTATTTGCAGAAGCTTGATCCCCTATTAACATTGAATCACATTGACTGTAATTTCTTGATCCTGTAGCTTTTGTTCCCATTTTGACAAGACCTCTGTAGCTATTTATTGATTTACCTGCACTAATGCCTTTGCTAACAATAGTTGATTTGGTCTTAGGACCAATATGGATCATTTTTGTACCAGTATCTGCTTGCTGAAGATTATTGGTGAGTGCCACTGAATAAAATTCTCCTACAGATTCTTCTCCTAAAAGAAGACAGCTAGGATATTTCCATGTAATTGCAGACCCTGTTTCAACTTGAGACCAACTAATTTTACTTCTCTTACCTAAACATTTTCCTCTCTTGGTGACAAAATTAAAAATTCCGCCAATACCTTCTTCATCACCAGCATACCAATTTTGTACTGTTGAATATTTTATTGAGGCGTCGTCTAATGCTATAAGCTCTACAACTGCTGCATGAAGGGTATTTGTATCAAACATTGGAGCTGTACAACCTTCTAGATAACTTACAGAACTTGATTCTTCAGCAATGATCAGTGTTCTTTCGAATTGTCCTGAATCTCCACTATTAATCCTGAAGTAGGAAGATAGATCCATAGGGCAGGTAACACCTTTCGGGATATAAACAAAAGAACCATCACTAAAAACAGCAGAATTTAGTGCTGCAAAATAATTATCACTAGCTGGAACTACTGTACCTAAATATTTTTCAATCAAATCCGAGTGATTTTTTACTGCTTCACTAATTGAGCAAAATATGACTCCATGTTCAGCAAGTTCTTCTCTGAAAGTTGTGGCTATCGAAACACTATCAAAGACAGCGTCCACTGCTACATTGGTGAGTTTTTTTTGCTCCGTGAGAGGTATACCCAATTTGTCAAAAGTCTCAAGAAGTTTGGGATCGACTTCATCTAAACTTGAAATTTTCTCTTTTTGCTTAGGAGCAGAGTAATATATTATATCTTGATAATCAATTTTTTTATATCCTAATGCTGCCCAATCAGGCTCTTTCATTTTTTGCCATTTTTTAAAGGCTTTTAATCTAAAATCAAGAAGAAATTTTGGCTCTTCTTTTTTCTGTGAAATTAATCTTACGATATCTTCATTTAATCCCTTTGCTATTTTTTCAGTTTCAATATCAGTAACGAAACCATATTTGTAAGGCTCTTTTACTACATCTTTAACTAAATTTTCGTTGACCATGTTATCAAAAATAACTTATTACAATTAGCTTTATATACTCTAACGAAAGATACCCCCAATATTGAGTTTTTTCCCTTTATTAAAACTAAAAATTAATGTCTAATCATCTTGATCCCTCGTCTAACCCATTAAACATAGAAACTATACAAGAAATTGATAATCTTGATCTAACTATAATGCAGAAACATCATTTAAGAATACTCGCTCATTGCCTCCAGATTTTAAAAATTATCAATGTAGATAATAGTTTTGAACATCAAAATAAAAATCCCCTGAGAGAATGGTGTGATAACCAATCCAAAAAATTTGATGATAAAAAATTTAGTAATCTTTTTTATGAGCAGTTAGAATCTACTTCGAAAAAATTAAGTACCTTTTCAAAAAAAATAGGAAAAAGTATTGAGGATTTAGAGATAGATGATTTATTACCTCTAGTTGAACAACGCTGAATCCCCTTTTAGTTGATCCCGAAGAAAAAATATATTTTTGTTGAGTCGTTAACAAATGCAGGTAATAAAATTTAAAAAAAAAGAAAATTAATTTACATTTAAAAAAAATTTGAAAATTAATTAATTGCTTTAATACCAACTGTTTTGAAGAGAAATATCAATTTTGAGAATTCTTCAGGAGTCAGAGGATCCTGACGACATGCCAAAAAGACACACAATTCCAAAAAAAAAAGAACATACTGATCCCAAACAAAAACGGAGAATTTAAAGTGGCTGATGGGATCATGAATAAAGTTCAATTACTCTCACTAACCCTCAGACAATTACGTCAAGAAGCAAGTAAATTATCGGTTCCGCTGTACAGTCGCAAAACAAAAGCCGTTTTAGTTGATTTAATACTTAAATATCAAGAAAAATCTACAAAAAAAACTTACACTGCAGCTCCCCAGTCAAAAACTGAAGAAACTTCTGAGTCCAATGCTTTCAACAGTAGTGAAGAAGTTAAAACAAATGTAGTTTTCCTACCCCGCGATCCAGATTGGGCTTATGTATTTTGGCAAATATCTGATGCAGATAGAGAAAAAGCGCAATCTTTGGGAGCCAATAAATTGTGTTTACGATTATTTGATGCATCTGGTTCTGAAGGAAGCAACTTTAATCAAGGAACACTTAGGGAGATAGCAGTTGATAGCTACAGTACTGAGTGGTACTTGCCGATCCCACTTGCAGATAGAGATTATAAAGTTGAATTAGGTTATAAATATGGTTTTAACTGGATGTCATTGGCATTTTCTTCGATAAGCCATGTTCCTGGTTCTCATCCTTCTGAGCAAATTCTTGATAAATTTGTCCCTTTTAATTTAGATTCAAATTCTGAGTCAATCCCAGATATTTCTAACCCTGTTATTTCAGAAGAAAATGGTATGCATGAAAGGTTATACCAAGCAGCAACTAATATTCCTCTCAGAAGAAAAGTTGGTTCTGAGGAATTTATGGAAAACTTAAATTCAACAAACCTCAACGATAATCTTACAGACTCAGGAGCTGGTAAATGGGCATCAGGTTTAAATGATTCCGGAAGCGGAATTGTTAAAAATAGATCTTTTTGGCTCGTTGCTGATGCTGAATTAATTGTTTATGGAGCTACAGAACCTTCTGCAAAACTGACAATAGGTGGAGAGGATGTACCTCTTGCTGCAGATGGTACTTTTAGAATTCAAGTTCCATTTAGAGACGGGACTCAAAAATATGATATTAAAGCTGTTGATGTGTCTGGTGAGCAAGAAAAAAGCATATCAATGAAATTTGATAGATCTACACCACTTGACGATACTAATGAAAAAGATAATGCTGAGACAGAATGGTTTTGATAAATTAAATTAATGCTGAAAAAAATTGTAGCTTTTACTCCATTGTTCGGTGCATTAACCTTTCCATTAATAGTTCCAATTACAATTTCTAAATTTGGAGTTAACTATGGAATTCTTAGTGCATTATTAATTTCTTCATTATGGTTTATCGCTATGTTAAGAACTTCCGAAATGCCTCATTAATTTAGTTAGATTTTTGGAAGTTTCTTAAAAATATGAATCAAGTTAGTGTAATTAATATCAATTCTCCTTTTCTAGACCAAAAACCAGGTACCTCTGGATTAAGAAAAAGTACTTTAAAGTTTCAGGAAGAACATTATCTAGAAGTTTTTATTGAAGCTATCTTACAATCATTAGGAGATTTAAAAGGTTCAACATTAGTAGTTGGTGGTGATGGCAGATATGGCAATATTGAAGCAATAGAAAAAATTGTCCAAATATGCGTTGCTCATAAAGTTCAAAAGGTTGTTGTTCCAAAATATGGTTTGTTATCTACTCCTGCGACATCACATTTAATTAGAAAAGAAAACGCCATTGGTGGAATTATTCTTTCTGCAAGCCATAATCCTGGTGGGATTGATGGCGACTTTGGAGTGAAATTGAATATCTCTAATGGTGGCCCAGCTCCTGAGATAATTACTAATAAGATTTTTAAGGCTTCACAATTACTAACTAGTTATAAAATTTGTAAAATTCAATTACCTGATTTTAGTGAATATGGAACTTATCATTATGACGAAACTACCTTAGAAATTATTGATGGATTAACAGATTATTCTAATTTGATGGAGAAAATTTTTGACTTTGATCAAATTAGTGATTTTTTAAAAAAAGACTTCTCGTTAATCTTTGATGCAATGAATGCGGTTACAGGCCCATATGCAAAAAATATTTTTGTTGAAAAAATGGGTCTTGGACCAGATTGTGTCATGAATGGTAACCCTTTAAAAGATTTTGGAGGTTTACATCCTGATCCTAATCTTACTTACGCATCCCACTTAGCTGATTTGTTATTAAATAAAAAATCTTATAGTTTTGGTGCTGCATGCGATGGAGATGGAGATAGGAATATGATTTTAGGAAGTGGATGTTTTGTAAATCCTAGTGATAGCCTTGCAGTTATCACTGCTAACACAAAATGTGTCCCTGGTTATAAAGATGGTATTACAGGTGTGGCGCGATCCATGCCAACCAGCTCAGCTGTTGATAATGTCGCTCGAGCATTAAATATACCTTGTTTCGAGACACCTACTGGCTGGAAGTTCTTTGGAAATCTCTTAGATTCTAATTTAATTACTTTATGTGGAGAAGAAAGTTTCGGAACAGGAAGTAATCATGTTAGAGAGAAAGATGGACTATGGGCAGTGTTGTATTGGTTACAAGTTTTAGCTGAGAAAAAATGTTCGGTAAGCGATTTGATGGAGAATCATTGGAAACAATTTGGTAGGAATTATTATTCAAGACATGATTATGAGGCAATTCCCTCAAATATTGCTAATCAAATCTTTGGTAATCTAACTTCTATGCTCGAAAATTTAAAAGGAAATAGTTTTGCTGGCCATTTAGTTAAAGTTGCAGATAACTTTTCATATTTAGATCCCGTTGATAATTCCATAAGCGAAAATCAAGGTTTAAGATTGGTCCTTGAAGATAATTCTCGAGTAATTGTGCGCCTTTCTGGAACTGGAACTAAGGGTGCAACATTAAGACTTTACTTTGAGAAGTTTTTCGATCCTCAACAGAATCTTTCGTTAAATCCCCAGATCGCTTTGAAACCTCTCATAGATGATTTAGATGCTTTATTGCACATTTCAAAACTTACTCAAATGGAAACTCCTACAGTAATTACATAGAATTGAAAGTAATGATTTTTTGATTTTATTTATATGCATTCAGAAAATTTATTTACTAATTTTTCTCAAATAGAAAACAATGCACCTTTGGCAGATAAATTAAGACCAAAGAATTTGGAAGATTTTTTTGGTCAACAACCAATCCTGAATAAGAACTCGCTTTTAAGAAGTGCAATATTAAACGATAAGATTAGTAATTTTATTTTTTCTGGCCCTCCGGGTGTTGGAAAAACTACTCTAATTGAAATTATTTCTTTTAATACGCGGTCAAAATTGATTAAGTTAAATGCTGTATTATCAAGTGTTAAAGAATTAAGAAATGAAATCGCTAATGCAAAAGATAGATTAATAAATTCAAAAAGAAAAACAATTTTATTTATCGATGAGGTTCATAGATTCACTTCAGTTCAGCAAGATGCTTTATTACCTTCAATAGAAAATGGAACTATAACTTTTATTGGTGCTACAACTGAAAACCCTTTCTTTGCTGTTAATAAAGCGCTTGTTAGCAGGTCTCGTATTTTCACATTACTTCCTTTGGCAGCAAATGATTTGCAGAAAATAATACAAAAAGTCATTACTCACTATTCAAAACAAAAAGATTCAAAAAAGGTTTATTTAACTCAAGATGCCATAAGTCATTTAATTAAATTTTCTGGCGGAGATGCAAGGACATTAATCAATGCGCTAGAGATGGCCATAGAAATAACTCCTGAAAATGATGCTAAAGAAATTAACATTAATCTCTCAATAGCAGAGGATGCACTACAAAAGAAAAATATTGTTTACGATAAAAATGGTCAAAATCACTACGATGTAATAAGTGCCTTTATTAAGTCCATAAGAGGTTCTGATCCAGATGCAACTTTATTCTGGCTTGCGAATATGCTGGAGGCTGGTGAAGATCCTAATTTTATTTTTAGAAGACTACTTATATCTGCCAGTGAAGATATTGGAATAGCTGATCCTAATGCCATAGTAGTTGTACAATCCTGTTGTGATGCTTTTGATAGAGTTGGTTTTCCAGAAGGATTATATTTTTTAACGCAGGCTTCTTTATATTTAGCTATTTCTCCAAAAAGTAATAGTACGAAAAGTATTTTTAAAGCAATTGAAACAATCAAATCTACCAATGCTTTTGATGTTCCATTTCATTTAAAAAATAATTCTAATAGTTATGTAAATCCTCATAATTATCCAGGTAATTGGGTCGTACAAGAATATCTTCCTAAATCTTTAAGAGGTTTAAAAATATGGGAATCAAATAATAATGGATGGGAAAAAACTCAATATGAAGAACTGCTTAAAAGAAAAGAAAATTAAAAATTTTTCGAACAACAAATAATCTCAGGATTAAAAGAAGTTCTTTCTTCGTAGGCTAAAGCGATAGTCCAATTATGGAAGTTAATCTGTGAATAATTTAAATGTATATTTTTCTTCTTATGAATTAACTCTTTAGGCTTTTGAAAAAATTCCCAATATTTAATGTCTTTAGCTATTTTTCCATGATCCCATTTTATCGCAGCTTCAACAGCGCACCATTGATTTAATATCATATTTTTTGTTAAGTAATTATTATGGTTTGATTTATTGGTATGAAAAAAATATTTTTTTGCAAATTGTATATGGTTAAAATCTCTATCTGTTCTCTCTATATCAATCCCTATTTTGTCTTTATGCCAGACTATAGTAATGGCATCTTTGCAATGACTTAAACTGATATTTCCCATGCCAGAGGGTAAACTTGGAGGTTCTCCAGGTTGAGCATTAATTGGAATTTCTAGGGGGTCTAAATCAAAAAGTGTTGAAAGTGATTGGCGCAAATAAGCTCTTGTTTCTAAGAAAATCTTTGATCTTGAATTTGTTAGGTTTTTTGCAGTTTTAATTTCTTCTCTAGTTGCGACATCTTGCACACCTTTAATCTCATAAAACCAAATTTTTGGTATTTTATATTCATACTCATTTAATAATTTCAATGGCTCTTAAGGTTGGCGACAAAGCACCAGAATTTAAATTAAAAGATTCTTTTGAGAAAGAAGTTTCTCTTAGTGATTTTAAAGGTAAAAGAATAATACTATATTTTTATCCAAAAGATAATACTCCAGGATGTACTAAAGAAGCATGTAATTTTAAAGAGAATTGGGATTTACTCCAAAAAAATAATATTGTTGTGCTTGGTATTAGTAAAGATAATGCATCCTCTCATCAGAAGTTTATAGAAAAATTTAATTTACCTTTTATTCTTTTAACTGATCCTGAACCTTTCAAAGTTTCTTCTGATTACGATAGCTATGGACTGAAAAAATTCATGGGAAAAGAATACATGGGAATGATGAGAAATACTTTTTTAATTGATACTGAAGGTAAAATCGAAAAAATTTACTTAAAGGTAAAAGCAGCAATAATGGCTGATCATATAATTGCAGACCTTGGGTTAAGCTAATTTTTTTATGGACAGGTGATGAATAATCATCCCCTCCATAACTAGATTAGGAGCAATGATAATATTTTCTTTTTTAGTCTTTAGAGATTTTGTGATTAATTGAGAGTCTCCCCCACAAATTAGTAAAATATCCTTTTCGGGATTAAATAAACTAATAATCACGCCAGTAAGAGAGTTGATTACCCCTTTTAAGATTGCTTCTTCTGTATTAACTAAAAAATCTTTGATAGGTATATCATATTTTTTGGGAACTTTAAGATTTTTTGTATTTTGTTCCATTGATTTTAATTGGGTTAGAAAACCTGGAAGAAGTTGACCTCCAATAATAGATCCATTTGCATTCAATTTTGTTATTGATAATATTGTTCCAAAATCTGCAATTAGCAAATCTTTTTTGAAAGGGTTTTCAATAATGTTAAAAGCGGCAATACAGGCAAGAGCTCTATCAACTCCAAAATAATCAGGAAGATTTGATAATTGGATATCTTTAGTTTTTATTTCATTTTCTTTTCTCAGCAAAAAATTTGGAAGTTTTCCTACAGAAGCCCAAATTAATTGATCAAGATCTATATTGTCGGGAACTTTTTGCTCTTTTTTGGTATGGAAGAATTTAGATTGATTTTTAGAATATTGAGCCCAATGAAGCCTACTATTGCCTACTAATAAAAAATTTATTTCTGAGACCATTGTTCTATGATCAATTTAATTATCAGTGTGAATTCCACATTCTTGTTTAATTCCTCCAAATCTTGTATCTCTGCCCTTTGTTTCAATACCATCGGGACTGCTGGAATGCCAATCTCCTACAGAAGAATAACCTTTGATAAAAAGTGGATGTGCAGGTAAATTATTCTCTTCCATATAATAAAAAATATCTTTATTTGTCCAATTTAATAAAGGTCTTATAGAGAGCCTTTGACGAATTACGTCTATGAATTTCATTTTGTTTCTATTTTCTGTTTGACTTGATCTAACACCGCTTGCCCAGCAGGTAATATCATATTTTTCTAGACCATTTTCTAAAGGTTTTATCTTTCTCAATTCATGATACTTATCTAAATCACTCTCTTTTTTTGTTTCCCAAAGTTTTCCGTATTTGGCCTCCATTCTTGCTGGAGATAATTCACTTTGCAGAACTTCAACTTCTAAGGATAAATTATCAATAAGCTTTTCAGCGTAATGGTATGTTTCTGGAGGAAGGTAACCTGTATCTATCCAAAATATTTTGATTTTTTTTTGTAGAGATAATTTGCTGACCATATCTAAAAGGACTGATGACTGTATACCAAAACTTGTTGTAATAGCAAATTGTTTATCAAACTTTTCATAACCCCATGTAAGCATTCCTTGAGGCTTCATATCTTCAAGATCTTGATTATATTTCCTCAAGTTAGTTTGAATATCTTTGTGAATTTTTTCAATCATTCTTTAGTTTCATTATGAGTTTAATTTTATTTCGCTCAATTTAAAAATTATTCGTATAGTTTAATAATACATTTACGCACAACAATATTTCTCTAATGAAATCAATACAAAAACCAATAGTAATAGTTGGAGCAGGATTTGCAGGTATGACATTTGCGTTGAATTTAAAGAATCTTAATCCTTCTTTGCCGATTATTGTGGTTGATTCTGAAACTAACTTTATATTTAAACCTTTAATGTACGAAGTTTTAAGTAAAGAGATAAGAAGTTGGGAAGCCACCCCAAAATTTGCAAATATTTTTTCTGATGCTGGTATAACTTTTTTAAGAAATTGTTTAACTAAGATTTCCTTTAAAGAAAATATTCTTGAATTTAGTGATGAATTAAAATTAAGTTATCAATATCTCGTTATTTGTACAGGATCTATTCCAAATAGCTTTTTTATAAAAGGTGTAGATGAAAATTGTTATTTTTTTAATGATGTTCACGATTTAAATAAATTAAATTCTTTTTTAAAAAAATCACAAGATACTGCATTGCATAAAAAGTTATTTATAGTTGGAGGTGGTCCCTCTGGTATCGAGTTGGCATGCAAAATTAAAGATATATTTACAGACCAATTTGAAATTAATGTAATAGAAAAATCAAATGAAATCCTTAATAAAAACAAAATTTTTAATAGAGAACAAGCAGAAAAGGCATTAGAAAAAAGAAAAATCAAAGTTCTTTTGAATTCCACAGTTAAAGAAGTTTCAGAAACTAAAGTTTGTATTTCTAATGAGGTTGGAATAACTTCTTTGGATAAAGATATTATTATTTGGACTGCAGGTGTTAAACCTAATTTGTCTTACTTAAAAACTGATGAAATAACAAAAAAATTTGGACGAATTTTAGTTAATAATAATTTGCAAATAGAAAACCATAAAAACTGTTTTGCTATTGGCGATATTTCAATTATTGAAGGAATGGAGAATTTGCCCATAACTGCTCAGTTAGCTATGCAGGAAGGTAATCATCTTGCTAATAATTTAGAACTTTTAATTCAAGGAAAGGATCCTTTGCCTTTTGAATTTAAAGACAATGGTGAAATGATTAGCTTAGGAATAGGCGAAGCTTCAATCTCTGGGCTTGGAGTTACTTTATCTGGGAAATTAGCTTTTGAGGCAAGAAGACTTATATATGCTTCTAAATTGCCTGATATTACTGAAAGCTTAAAATCTGCATCTTCATGGATATTCCAAAAGAAATCTATCTTTAAAAAGTTTCTTAAAAAAGATAATTCCAATTAAACTTTTTTGAAATATTGTTTTTGGGTATATTGAGTTAAATAAGTTTTGTATGAATTTAATTGCAGTAGTTAGTAATAATTTTAGTGCGTTCATAACGGTGGTTGTTTTAATAATGTCAATAATTTTGTTTATTAAAAATACTATTGCGCCAGAATTGACTGGTTTGTTATGTGTTGGAATATTTATAGCTACAGGGGTTCTTTCTCCTGAAAAAGCTTTAGCTGGATTTGGTAGCCCATCCTTAATTACTCTTATGGGTTTATTTGCAGTTTCCTCTGCATTATTTAAAAGTGGTGCTTTAGACAGAGTAAGAGAATTGGTTTCTTCTGAAAGTATTAGAACGCCAAGGAAATTAATTTCTTTAATAGCTTTTTTGATTGCCCCAATATCTGGAATTGTACCTAATACTCCAGTAGTAGCATCTTTATTACCTTTAATTGAAGGTTGGTGCGAGCGGAGAAAAATATCACCATCAAAAGTTTTATTACCTCTTTCTTTCGCTACTTTACTAGGTGGAACTCTGACATTATTAGGTAGCTCAGTAAATCTTCTTGTAAGTGATATTAGTCAACAATTAGGTTATGGAGCTTTGGAATTATTTAGTTTGACTTCAATCGGAATTCCTGTATGGCTTATAGGTACAACTTATATGATTCTGGTTTCTGACATGCTTTTGCCAGATAGAGGGAGAGATAAGGAATTTATTAAAAATGGTGATATGAATATATACTTTACTGAAGTAACGATCCCTTCTACTTCAGAATTAGTTGGACAATCTGTCAGAAATAGTAGATTGCAAAGACGATTTGACGTTGATGTTCTGGAATTGCAACGAAATGGAAAAGTTATTCTTCCTCCTTTGGCTGATAGAAAGATTGAACCGGATGATAGATTAATAATCCGAGTTACAAGGGCAGACTTATTTAGACTGCAGCAGGAACATACCATTCTGTTAGGCGAAAACAAAACATCTTTCGATGCAAATAATGTTTTCTCAGATGATGAGGGTACTAAGACCTTTGAAGCCCTGTTACCAGCTGGCTCAACACTTGCTGGTGCAAGTTTGAGAGAATTAAGATTTAGGCAGCGTCATAATGCAACAGTTTTGGCATTAAGAAGAGGTCAACAAACTGTTCAAGAAAGATTAGGCCAAGCTGTTTTAAGGGCTGGAGATGTTTTATTATTGCAAGCACCATTAGATTCCATAAGAGGTTTGCAGGCTAGTAATGATTTACTAATTTTAGATCAATTCGAAGATGATTTACCTTTCTTGATAAAAAAACCTATATCTATTGGAATTGCAATAGGAATGGTGGTTTTACCTTCGGTGTCTAATATTCCATTAGTAGGTTCAGTCCTTTTAGCAGTCATTGCTATGGTTGCTTGTGGATGTTTAAGACCTGCAGAGATACAAAAATCAATTAGGTTAGACGTCATTTTATTGTTGGGTTCTCTATCATGCTTTAGTGTTGCTATGCAAGTAACAGGATTAGCAGATTTAATTGCTGTCAATCTAAACTTTGCTCTTACTGGAATGCCTCTGTATTTTGCACTTGTCCTAATTTTTGTATCGACTGTTATTCTTACACAATTTATAAGTAATGCTGCTTCGGTTGCTTTGATTTTGCCTGTTGCGATTGAATTCTCAAATGTTTTAGGGATTTCACCAAGTGCTTTAATAATGCTTGTTTTATTTGGCGCAAGTCAATCTTTCTTGACTCCAATGGGTTATCAAACAAATTTAATGGTTTATGGTCCTGGAAGATATAGGTTTTTTGATATCGCAAAATACGGAGCTGGCTTAACACTTATAATGTCTTTGACAGTACCAGCATTGATAATTTTAAATTACGGGTAATATCGTGAAATTTAGAAGTAAGGTTTATCAGTTAAAAGATGCTTACAAAAAGCTATCTGTGCCTCAATTTACTATTGTTACAGGCTTTTTTATTATTTGCCTTGGAACTTTAATTTTGAGTTCTCCATTATGTTCATCTTCAAAGGTTGGCTTGTGGGAAGCATTTTTTACATCTACTTCTGCTATTACCGTAACTGGTTTAACCATAATAGATATTGGTGATGATTTAAATTTCTTTGGCCAATTATTCTTGGCTTTTATGCTTTTATCAGGTGGTCTAGGATTAATGGCTATTACAACATTTTTACAAGGCTTTGTTGTAAAGGGGACAAAGCTAAGAACTAGATTAGACAAAGGTAAGACTCTAGATGAATTTGGAGTTGGAGGAATTGGTCGAACTTTTCAAAGTATTGCTATTACTGCGATTAGTATCATATCCTTTGGAGCAATTGTCTTATATTCTTTTGGATTTGTAGACATTCAAAATAATTGGGAAAGACTATGGTCCTCGATTTTTCACAGCATTTCTGCATATAACAATGCAGGATTTTCATTAATGTCAAATAGTCTTCAAGACTATAGAACAAATTATTTGGTGAATAGTGTTTTTGTTTTTCTCATTGTGATGGGTGGATTGGGCTGGCGGGTTATTGATGATATTTGGAGTCATAAAAAAAATCTTTCTTATAAGAAATTAAGCCTTCATTCCAGACTAGTTATTAGGACAAGTTTGTCTCTGATATTGTTCGGATCATTAGGATTCTTTATCACTGAATCATTGCTTAATAGTCAATTTTTTAATGATTTAAATTTGTTTGAACGTTTAATTTCATCTATCTTCGAAACAGTTAGTGCAAGAACTGCAGGCTTTACAAATTTTCCGATTTCTTTGAACTCTATCTCAGATACGGGCCTCTTATTATTAATGACACTTATGTTTATTGGAGCAAGTACAGGAGGTACTGGTGGAGGCATAAAAACAACTACATTTATTGCTTTAATGGCTGCAACTAGATCAACTTTAAGAGGTCAGAAAGATGTAATTATTAGCAATAGATTAATTTCAGATAAAGTTATTCTAAAGGCAGTTGGAATCACAGTTGGATCTTTGCTTTTTGTTCTTTTAATGGCAATGTTGCTTAGTACAACTAATACTTTTATTAACAAAGAATCATTCACATTCCTAGAAATTCTTTTCACTTGCGTATCTGCATTTGCAACGGTTGGTTTTGATATTGGTTTAACGGCAAAATTAAATCATTTTGGTCAATTTATTCTTATTGTGGGTATGTTTGTGGGCAGACTTGGGATCCTTTTGCTTTTAAGTGCACTTTGGCAGGCTCTTTATAAGAGTAGAATAGATAGACAAAAGAGAATTGGCTATCCTAGGGCTGATTTATATGTTTAGAATTGACTGAGTTTTATTATGGCTGATTGGTGGCAGTGGTCTCAAAAAAGAGAAAATGAAGCACTCACTTTTGCAGTTGTCGGCGTTGGAAGATTCGGAACCGCAGTTTGCAGAGAACTTATTAGTAATGGTGCAGATGTTTTGGCCGCAGATTATTCGGAAAAAGCTATTGATGATTTAAGGCAATTAGAACCTTCGATAGAAGCGAGAGTTGTAGATTGTACTGATGAAGAGTCTATGAAGGAATCTGGAATACTTGAAATGAATACTGTTGTAGTGGGAATTAGTGAACCCATTGAAGCAAGTATAACCACAACTCTTATTGCTAAGGATAGTGAAGGTAGCAAAGTGAAAAGAGTAATAGCAAGAGCTACAAGTGACTTGCACGAAAAAATGTTAAAAAGAGTAGGTGCAGATAAAGTTGTTTTTCCATCTAGGATGCAAGGAGAAAGATTAGGTTTAGAACTAGTAAGACCAAACCTAATCGAAAGATTGGAACTAGATAATCAAACTGGTATAGATGAAATAACTGTTCCAGAGGAATTTATTGGAAGATCTTTAAGAGATTTAAATTTGAGGAAAAATTATTTAGTCAATGTTCTTGCTGCAGGACCTGCTGAAGAGTTAACAGTTAATCCTCCAGCAAAGTATATTTTGGAAAGAGGAAATATTTTGGTAGTAATGGGTAAAACTGTAGATTTACAGAAATTGCCTCAAAATTAATTATTTTTAATCAGATTTTTTATAGTATTTAATCCTTTGAGGAGCTCTTTTTAATCTTCTGACGCTTTGTTTTTCAAGTTCATCTCTAAATTGTTCAGTATTTAAATTATTTTCTGGAACAGGTGATTTATTTTCTTTTTCGAAATATTTTTTTATGCCCTCTTGTATTAACACTTTAGCCATATTACTTACTGTCCTAGATTCATTATCGGCTAAAATAGTTAATTGCTCACATATTAATTCTGGAAGAACTACTTGAATTCTGGGGGATTTAGGCTTCCCATTAGTTGAGTTTTGGCGGGTAGCCATGAATCAAAGTTGATAACTGTTACTTATTAGTATACACAGTTAGTCAAGGATACTATCTTTGTGTATATTATTAGTAAGGAAATTTAAGTCCGTATCAATTAATTGTTTTATTGTTCTATGAAAAATTCAAGAAAAATTGATTCTCCTAAAAGGTCGAAAATTGATAAACCGAAAAAAAGATTAGTCAATTCTGATTTTCACGATAATGAAAATAGTGACGTTTTGGTATCAGCTGTAATTAGTCCATATTTGTTAACTCATCTTCACCATATTCTTCAGCAGTCTGAGTATTATGCTCAAAAAGATGGTAGAAAATCTCACGCAGCTAACTTTGCGAAATTAAGAAAAGTTTTATGTTTAGACGCAAGAAGTATGGCAGATGCCTCTGCAAAAGAGATAAAAGATGTGGATAATGATTTATCTAATAATAAATATAATGAACAAAATGTAGCTTGAAGTAATAATCTATTAATAAATAGATTTTAAAAACATGTCCAGTAATGCTGAAAAGCTCTATAAATTAATAGCCAACGATTCCAAAAAGAAACAAAGTCTTTTTATGACAGCCTTAACTAATCCCAAAAAAGCCTTAGATAAAATATGCGATATTGGCAACGATTTAAATATTTCTGTGACTAAAGAAGAGGTTATTGAATATTTGAGTACTATTGATGATGAGGCAACTAAAATGTGGTTAATCAAGGCTCGAGGAGGTCTTTAGGAAAAGGTTTAGAATAATTATTATTTGGATTAGGACTAGGTTTTATTCTTTTGTTATAGCCACCTCCACCAGCCAAAGTCCAAAAAAACCAATAACTTGGGATTGCAAGAGCTGCAGCTATGACAATCACTACAATTTGTTCTATTCTTTTCATAATTTAATTTTATTCCACAAAATATTTTTTAGTAAATAAGCCACAGATTTTGTAAATTCTATTTTTAAAACAGTGATTAGATTTGAAGGTGTAAGCAAAATTTATTCTACAGATGTTGTTTTAAAAAATATTAGTTGGGAGATTAAGAAAGGAGAAAAAGTTGGCTTAGTTGGTTCTAATGGTGCAGGTAAATCAACCCAATTTAAAATTTTAATTGGAGAGGAAGAGCAAACAAGTGGAACGATCATCAAAGAGGGAAATCCTAAAATTGCCCATTTAAAGCAAGAGTTTGATTGTAATTTGAATTTTTCAGTGAGACAGGAATTAGAAAGTTCTTTTAAAGATATACAAATTGTTGCCATTAAACTTTTAGAAATTGAAAATAAAATGAAATCGTTGGATATAAAAAAAAATTCCGATGAACTTGAAATATTTGTAAATCAACTCGCAAAATATCAAGCAAAATTTGAAGCTTTAGGTGGTTATAAAATGCAATCTGATGTAGAAAAAATATTACCAAAATTAGGCTTTTCTTTAGAAGATGCTGATAAATTAGTTGGCAATTTCTCAGGTGGTTGGCAAATGAAAGTTGCACTTGGAAAAATAATCTTACAAAAACCTGATTTACTTTTACTGGATGAACCAACCAATCATTTAGATTTAGAAACTATTTTTTGGTTGGAAGAATATCTATTATCGCTTAAAATTGCAGTTATAATTATCAGCCATGATAGATATTTCTTAGATAAATTATGTAAAAAAATAATTTTTGTAGATAGAGGAACATCTGAAACATATAATGGGAACTATTCTTTTTTTGTCGAACAGAAATCTTTGAATGAAGAATCACAAAATAAGGCATATCAATTACAGCAAAAAGAAATTGAGTTACAGAAGAGGTATATAGATAGATTTAGAGCTAGTGCAACTAGAAGTTCTCAAGCAAAGAGTAGAGAAAAACAATTAAAAAAGATTTCTAAAATTGAGGCTCCCCTAGCAAAATCAAAAAGTCCTGTTTTTAATTTTCCAGATTGCCCTCGCTCAGGAAAATTAGTTCTAAATATCAAAAATTTGTCTCATAGTTTCGAGGATAAAATTCTTTTTTTAGATATTAATTTAAAGATTGCTTCTGGGGAGAAAATAGCAATATTGGGACCTAATGGCTGCGGCAAATCTACATTGCTTAAAATTATTATGAAAAAAATATCTCCTGAAATTGGAGAAATTAATCTTGGTAAACATAATATAATTACAAGCTATTATGAACAGAATCAGGCTGAAGCACTTTCGCTTGACGAAAGGGTTATAGATTTAATATGTAATAAGTCTCCAGAATGGTCCCAAAAAAAAGTTAGAACATTTTTAGGGGGTTTTGGCTTTCAAAATGAAACTGTTTTTAAATATATTAAACAACTTAGTGGGGGAGAAAAGGCAAGATTAGCATTGGCGCTCATGATTGTTAATCCTAGTAATTTCCTTCTTTTGGACGAACCGACCAATCATTTGGATCTGCAATCTAAGGAAAACTTAGAATTAGCAATTAAAAATTATAAAGGTTCATTATTAATAATTTCTCATGATCGGTATTTTATTTCAAAGGTTGCAAATAGAATTATTGAAATTAAAGATTCAAAGTTATTTTCATATGATGGTAATTACGAATATTTTTTAGAAAAAACTCAAAGCCAAAAAATTTGATTAGTTTTAATAAAATTTACAATTAGCTAAGTAAGATCACTCATTTATCTTTACAGAGTTTACCGTCCTTGATTAATCTGAAAATACAAAAATAGGTTTTAATAAGTTAAATGAAAAATTACGATTTCCAAGAAAAACATTTTCAAATTTCTGATCCTATTGAAAGTTATTTTGAATGTATTACTACCTGCGATATAAGGGATGGTAGATGTATTTCTAGATGTGTGGAAATACTTAAACGGAATGACAATTAAATTTTTTAGTTATTTTGTAGATTAGTAATATCAGTTGGTATTACTTTTAATTTAATAAATTTATTTTTACGCTTTAATAATATATTTACTTGATTTTTGATACCATTTTTACTTATTTGATCTATTACGTCTGATGCGGTTTCAATATCTTTATTGCCTACTTTAATTAAAATATCATCTATCTTGATTCCACTTTTTTCAGCTGGACTGTTCGGTACTACATATCCAACTTTTACGACATTATTTTTTATCTCAGAACTACTTTCTTCTATTAGACTAATTCCAATCATAGGATGTATTATTTTCCCATTTTTTAAAAGTTGATAGGCAATTTCCTTAGCTTTATTAATTGGGATTGCAAAACTCAAACCCGCTCCTGGGCCTGATCTTATTAACGTATTAATACCAATTACTTCTCCATAGCTATTCAACAGTGGACCTCCAGAATTGCCAGGATTAATAGCAGCGTCTGTTTGTATTAGTTCAAGTTTCTTATCATATATTCCTAATTGAGTTACATTTCTATTTAGATTACTAATAATACCAAGGGTAACTGTGTTTTCCAGTCCGAATGGATTTCCAACTGCTATAGCCCAATCACCAACTTTAATCTTGTCAGAATCGCCCAATTTTGCTTTTGGCCAAGGACCTTTCCCTTCAATCTTTAGTACAGCTAAATCAGTAAAAGAGTCTTGACCTATCAGTTTAGCGTTTAATTTTTTGCCATTAGTTAAACCAACAATTACCTTATCTGATCCATTTACTACATGTGCATTGGTCATTACAAGTCCATCTGCAAAAATAAATCCACTGCCTTGGTTTTGCTCTATCCTTGGTCGATTATCGTTAGGCAAATCTAATCCAAAAAATCTTTCAAAATATGGGTCTAGAAATAGTTGAGAATTTCTTGGAAAATTTCTTTTTTTAACATATCTTTGAGTATCAATTGTCACCACAGCTGCACCGGTTCTTTCTACAGCTTTAGTTATGAAAGATTTGTTTGAAAATAAACTAACTTCATTAATTTTTGGTTTGCTTAATGGTTGGGATATTACTTTTGCAGGATATGTAATGCCCATTGGAATTAATGAGAGGACAAGTAATAGCTTTTGGATGTATCTTTTCAATTTTGATTTTCTTATGTTTTTCGAGAGATTTAATCCACCAAATTAGTGTAATTTAAATATAACTACTAATTAAATTAATTGAATCTAGAGAATAATTTAATATCTTAAAATAGCTAAATTTCTTTTTTTCGGGCTATGATATTAAACATATATAATCTAATTTATAAGTTTGATGACTATTCTATTTCCAATCATATATTCTGCAGCCTTAACTTATTTAGTTTGGAAAGCTTTTAAAGTAATGTCTAATGGTTGGGGTATATCCGATAATAAAAATAAACGTTTTAATACTTCCAGTTTTAAACAAAAAAAGTATACAATACATCCAGAACTTTTAGATAAATCCGGCAACATAACAGAAGAGGAGCTTTTAACAGTTAGATTTTCGAATGACAATGACTCTACATTAGAAGAAAAAGGTTCAACAACAGATTAATCAAATTACATCTAAGGAAAAAATTGGAATTAAGAACAAAAATTGTCTCAGCGGTACTTAGATCGCTCAAGTTGCCACCAAGATTTCGTTTAAAAATGGTCAAAGAAGATCCAGTAAGACTTGAACTTACTCTTACGCCTTCTTACGGTAAAAATCCAGTTATTGTAGGGATTGTTGAATCTTTAGATTTAGTTGCTCGAAGAGATAGAGAAGGTAGACTTCCTAGAGATCTTCAAGGGACTTGGGACTGGACTGTAAGACATGGAAAAGTTAGTACTGGAGGCTGGAATCCTATGTTAAAAGAAGCCTTGCAAACAATGTTTGATACAGGATTGCCAGCAATTGTATATGAGGAATTAACTGGAGATGAGTATCGCCCTGTTGATGGTGTAAGACATATCAAATAAATAATTAAGTAATTATTTATCATAAATACTTCCTCAAAACGTTAAAATGATTTGATAAATGATTTAGTTAATTATGAATAATGAAAATCAACCAAGATTTGGATTCGTAGATTTCGCAGAAACCTGGAATGGCCGTATGGCAATGATGGGTATTTTGATTGGACTTGGCACTGAATTAATTACTGGACAAAGTATTCTTCGACAAATTGGAATAGGCTAGTAGTCTACTTCACTTCTTCTGCTACTACTTCAATCGTACTTTCACTAGGCTTTTTATCAAATTGATTGTTATCACTAATATTTTCTAGATTTGCCCCACAATTCATACAGTTTTTACTTAAGCCTAGGGATATAGCACCACAATTATTACATTTATTGATTTTTGATTTGTAAGAATTAAATCCTATAAATACTAAAATTACTAATAGTAGAGGAATTAAAAATAATAAGAGTAGGATATTACTGACAAAGCTTATAAAAAAGTTTATTCCAAAAATTGGAATAACTATAAGTATTATTAATGAGTAAGTAAGAAGATTTTTATTAGCTTTAAGAAAATAATTCATTTTATTGATTCTTATTTATAATTTCTTTTTTTATTTAATAAAGTCATACTAGCAATAACTACACTCCAGCACTGTCCAAAATACAAAATGACTCCTAATAGCCATACCCATAAGGTAAGTACAAGAAAACCTCCAATAAAACCATACGCTTGAAATCTTACTCCTAGTGAAAGAATACTTTTACTTACTGCTAGGTTCAAAGTGGTTAGGCCAATTCCAATAAGAAAAGATCCAGGTAAAAGTGGTTTCAAAGGAACTTTTCGACTGGGTAAGAGTGCTTGTAATAAAAGAGCCATTAAAGAAAATCCGATTAGTGGTATTGCAAACTGACCAACTTGTAATAGCGGTAACTTTAATAATAAATCAGAAATAAGATTATTAGATCTTGAAAGATTTTCTAAAACGTTACTTGGGATCATTCTAAGATTTGCACTAATCTGATCAAGTACCATTAAAAAACCAATAAAGAATACTATTAAAAAGGCTTCAACTCTATTTCTGAGAAACCTCGAGGCTTGCACTCTCCAAGCAGCATTTACTTTTTTAGAAGGAATTTCATCTTCCCAAAGCCTATCTGAACCTCTTTGAAGAGATAGATATGCATTTCCTGCTGTAAAAAGCAAAAACATAGCCCCTAGAATACCTGCCCCAAAACCTTGATCTATCAAATTAAATAATGTTGTTTCTACTAACTCAACTACTGAAGGAGGTAAAAGCTGAGCAGCAAGAGCTATTATTTCTTGATCTAATCCTTCTTGTTTTCCTAGGAACCATGAAGCTATTGAAAGAGATATTAGAAGAATAGGAAAAAATGATTGAAGTGTGTAGTATGCAAATGCAGCGCTTAAATCAACACAATCAGATTTGCTCCATCGCTCACAAGCTCCCCATAAACTTTTCAGTATCCAGGTTGAACTTCGCTGCATATTAATTTTCTTCAAATATTTTATTTATTTACTTATTTTTTATTGTATCGGATAAAGAAATTTTTCAAGCAATTCTTGATTTATCATGCAACTATTTTTCCAATAATAGGTTACCCCATGGCTTTAAAATTTCAATTTTTTCTATAGATCTACAAGCAATTAATGGAAAATTAACATCGCTTAAGTCTTCTCCTGAAACTAAATTTAAAGGATCTTTCTCTAACCACTCTATAGAACAATTGAGTTCTTCTAGAAGCAGCCACGCTGCTGCAATATCCCATATCTTAGGGGTTGATTCTATTGCTCCGAAAGTTTGTCCCATCGCTACACTCGTAAGATTTAAGCTCGATACACCTAAGAGTCTGATTTTGCCAGGAAATACTGAGTTTGGTTTTTTTTGTAAAATTTTTATTGATCTACTACATAACGAAATGCATTCACTTTGATGATTGTTTTGGCTAGGATTAATCTTCTGGTTATTTAACCAAACCCCCTTACCTTTAATTGATACAAACTTTTTTTGCAATGTAGGAATTATTAAAAAGGAGGATTGTGGTTTGCCATCAACGAATCTTGCCACTGATATGGACCAGTAAGGAATACCTGCAGCAAAATTTGTTGTTCCATCGAGTGGATCGACCACCCAATAAGCTTTTGAGTTTGGAATGAACTTTTGCCCTTCTTCACTAAGGACGCCCTCTCCTGGAGCTATTGAAGCTAAGCCATCTACGATTGTTTTATCACTCCATAAATCACAACTTGTTAATAATGATCCATCTGATTTATTGCTGGCGCTAATATTTCCAAAGTCTTTTTTTTGACGTTGACTAACCAATTCAAATAAAGAATTTAATTCACTTAGTTGCTTATTAGTTAAATTTGGTGGATTCATATTTATATATTACAAATAGACTCTGTATTTTTAATTTTATTATTATTCCTACCCAAACAATTTTTATTAATATCAAGAAAAGTTAATCTATTTAACTCATCTAAATTTAGATTGTAATTATATATTGCATTAATATTTTTTGATTTCGCATTACTTAATTCATTTTGTCTTACGAGAACATCTTTTAATGTTGATATTCCAACATCATATCTAAGTCTAGAAAGCCTTACAGACTCTTTGCTAGATTTAATTTCTTTAATAGAAGAAATTATTTTTTCTTCATTTAATTTAAGATTTAAGTATGCTTTATTAATATTTGTGGTTAAAACATTTTTTAGATTTTCATAAGCATATTTTTCAGCTTCTGCATCTGCTATTTTTGATTTGTAAGAGTTCTTATTTTGTCCGCCATCAAAAATACTCCATGCAAAATTTAAACTTATGGTATTTGTATAATTAGATTCCGATTTTTCAGAGTCGATATTAATTGCTAGAGAGTCACCTTTAGAAAATGTACTAGATAATGAATTACTGATATAGATATTTGGCTTATTTTGAGCTAAAAAGCTATTTGCTTGACTATTTTTGATTGATTTTTGAAGAATAAGGTTTTTTAAGGAAAGATTTTTATCTAAACCTTCATTAATATTCTTATTCAATTTATGATTCCAAAACCCTATAAGATTTTGCTCTTTATTAGTTTCAAAATCCCCCTTAAAATTGAGAATTTCTTTAAGAGAAATTTTATTAATTTCATGTTCTATTCTCTTTTCATTAAGTGATTGTTTATCTCTAGATAATTGAGCTTCTGCTTCAAGAACTTCAAATTTTGTACCAATTCCAGCATCTAGTTTCGCTTTAGCATTTTCTAAACTTGTAATAGATAAATCAAGTGTAAATTTTTTATTTTGAATATCTTGATATGACTTTTTATATTTGTGATATCTGATTCTTGCTCTTGAATTAAATCTTTTTTCTTAATTTCATAATTATTTTCTGCAATTTTGTAATTTGTTTTGGCAATTTTAATTTCAGATCCTCTAAGCGGGGCAACTACATCCCATCTGATATTCAGGGTCGGATTAGCCGTAAATTGTGATGTTTTTCGAGTAGATGACTTGTTATTGTACTTTTTACCTGCGACATATCTTGGTAAACCATTGGCTTGAAAATCTAAGGATGGATATCTTTTGGCAATTTGACTGGAAAGATTAAAGCTTGCAGAATTTACTAAGTTTTGTAATGACTTTAATTCTTGATTATTTAATATAAGTTTTTCTATTTCTTGATAATCAACAAAAGTAATATTTGATTTTTCTTCTAAAACATTATCAATGTAATTTTTTGTTTCGCTCGAAAGTACATTAAGAGTGTTGATACTTAGAGTAAGCGGCAATAATAAGATAGGATTTATTACTCTTCTAAGCATGTTTTATATTATCGATAATATTCGATTAACCTATCAAAGTATTAATAATATCATTTGAATCATCAAGAACGTGAATTTTAGTATTTATTTGATTTTCAACTTCTTGGATATTTTTATCATCTAAAAATAAATCAGTATTAATTTTTAACATAATAGATGGTATGTAAACAGCTTCTCCTAAATCCTTATTTTTCAGCCCGCAAATTAGATCTTCTCCAGTAAGAAGACCTGTAACAACTTGATCTTGACCCCAATAAATACTTGGTAAACCATATAAATTGATTGTTAATCCATTAATTAAGTTTAATTTCTTAACTGTAGGAATTAGGGCTTCATAAACTAACTTACCAACAATCCAACTAACTTTTTTTGGCTTTTTTACTTTTTTTGGTAGGTTTTGAGTCCTCTCTTTTAATGATTCTAGAAAGTTTCTAATAGTCCCAACCCCATTAGATTCTTGTGGCATATTTTCGTAGGTTTTGTAACTTGGTAAATTTTTACCAGCAATTAAATACCATTCGTCTGCTAGCCAACAAAAACGAGTCCCAAGAGTAAGTTCTAGAGAGGCTTGAATTTTCTCTACTTGTTTAATAGTTTTTTTTGCATATTCAGGGCTTATTGATTTCAATCCATCATTTTCAGGTCTAAATTTTGTAAGTCCTACAGGAACTATTGCAACTGAAAGTACTGTCTGAGAAGTTTTTTTGTAAAATTCAGAAAGTTCAAAAATTGATTTCTCAAGAATATCCCCATCATTTATATCTGGACAAACAACAATTTGAGCATGTATTTGAATAGAGTTTTTTTCAAACCACGAAATTTGATCAAGGATCACTCCTGCTTTTTTATTTTTTAATAATTTTTCTCTTGTGGCAGGATCAGTAGCATGAACTGAAATAAAAAGTGGGGATAGTTTTTGCATAGCAATTCTTTCCCAGTCTTCTTTTTTTAAATTCGTGAGAGTTAGATAAGAGCCATATAGGAAACTTAATCTATAATCATCATCTTTTATATAAAGGCTTTTTCTTTTACCACTTGGCTGTTGATCAATAAAACAAAAAGGACATCTATTATTGCATTGCTTGATTGAATCAAATAATGCATCTTTAAAATTTATACCTAAATTAACGTCTTGATCTTTTTCAATATTTATATTGTGAATTTTATGATTTTTATCCAAAACTGATATGTCTAAAATTTCTTCACTAATTAGAATCTGATAATCAATTAAATCTCTTGGTTTTTTCCCATTAATACTAATAATTGAATCACCTGATTCAAATCCTATTTCTTGAGCGATGGAATTAGCTTCAATACTTTCAATTTCTGCAGGATTTATTCTATAAGTAATTTTAGGAACCAAAAGATCATTGGAATCTTTGTAATTAATTTCTTGCCACACAATTTAAGGTCAAGTACTCTTATTTATTTTTATTCTAAACTGATATATGACTCAAAGTGTATTAAATACTTTTAAAAAATTAAATATAGGTGTGAAACTATGGGCCTTTAATTTATTAAAATATGTCATTCGCAGTTTTCTAAAACTCGATTTAGATTAGTTAAAATAACTTTTTCATTGAAAGAATTAATTACAAAAAATTTAGAGGTAAAAGATAAATTTAACTATGAATCTCATAAGTCATTTGATTCATATGAAAATAGTTTTTTATCAAATCCTATATCGTTAAGATTGTGGTCTTCTTTTTTTGTAATTTTACCTATTTTTGTTCAAGCTCCTTGGGTTAGATTAGAACCAATAAGTGCTCTTTGTTTTACTTTTGTTATCATTTTAGTTGCAATTGTTTTGAATCAGAAAGGATCAAATAAGTGGTTTATTGTTAGTTCATTATTACTTGGTGTATCAGGTAGTTGGCTTGGTGGATGTTTGTTCTGGGGATGGTTAAGCCCCTTTCCTATCTTACACATACCTGTTGAAGCTGTAGTTTTCCCATTAGCTTTAATTGGATTTGGTACTAATTGGAAAATAGGTTCAAGTTTTTATATCTCTTCTTTATTTGGAACTGCAGTTACCGACATTACAATATTTTTAATCGGAATCATGGATCAATGGAGACAGGTTATTACAGCAGATTCTGAAACTGCACCCCAAATTCTCCAAAAAACCTCAGAGAATCTTATACAAATAAAATCCTTATCTATTATCATTTTTGTTGCTCTTATACTTTGGTTTATTTCAAAAGAAATTTTAGATTCTGCCACAATTAATACAACTAATGGTAAAGCACTATTAGTTTCTAGTTATGTAATTCAAACGACATTAATTGTTGATGGTATTTTTATTGTTTTAGCAATTCTGCAACCAACTTTTAGTGGATTGGTTTAATGTTAAGGCTTCCATTTTCGCAAGAACCGATACCAATAAATAATTGGGATGTAATCGTTATAGGCGCTGGAGCTGCTGGCCTTATGACTTGTCTTGAATTACCTTCAAATTTAAAAGTGCTTCTTTTAAATAGAAATACTAGTAAGGTATCTTCCAGTAGATGGGCTCAAGGAGGAATCGCATCTGTTGTGAGACAAGATGATTCATTTGATCTTCATGCTCAGGATACTTTAAAAGCAGGTGATGGACTATGTGATTTTCAAGCTGTAGAAATGTTAGTTAAAGAAGCTCCATGTTGTGTAGAAAGGTTGCAGAATTTAGGGATGATTTTTGATCAAAGTTCTGATCAACTAGCTACTACCTTGGAAGCAGCCCATTCACGAAGAAGAGTCCTACATGTTAAGGATCGTACTGGACGAGCATTAGTTGAAGTTTTAGAAGATCATATTGAGAATCAAAAAAATATCTTTCACTGCAGGGGTGTAAGAGTAACTGAACTTCTCATTGAAAATAAAGAATGTAGAGGAGTTCAGGTTCTTGATGGAGCAAATTTATATTGGATTCAATCTAGAGCTGTTGTTTTGGCTACAGGTGGGGGTGGACACTTATATACTAATACAACAAATCCTGCTCAATCATCTGGTGAAGGGATTGCTCTTGCATGGAGAGCAGGCGCTGCTATCGAAGATTTAGAGTTTGTACAATTTCATCCAACCGCTTTAAAATTTTATGGCGCACCTTGCTTCTTAATATCTGAGGCACTTAGAGGGGAAGGGGCGATTTTAGTTGATAAAAATGGTGAAAGTCCAGTTAAAAATCTTGAAAATCGTGATTTAGCTACTAGAGATCAGGTCAGCAGAGCAATTATGAAAAATATGCATGATAATAATGTAGATCACGTTGGCTTAGATCTTCGGTATATTGACCCAGAAAAAATTTTAGAGCGCTTCCCCACGATCTTAAGTCGATGTCAGGATTATGGCGTTAATCCTCTAAATGAGGTTATTCCCGTTGCTCCTGCAGCTCATTATTGGATGGGAGGTGTTAAAACTGATTTAAATGCATCTTCAACAAGAAAAGGATTATATGCCGTTGGAGAAGTTGCTTCTACAGGTGTGCATGGTGCTAATAGACTGGCAAGTAATTCACTGATGGAGTGTCTTGTTTTCGCAAGAAAAATGTCTTCAATTGTTTTAAATGACCTTTCTAAATCTATAAAATTTGATAGATCTTTTCAAGAGTTTGATATTGAAGATCCTAAAGAAGATCAAATTTCTAGAATTGCTGAAAAGATAGATGAACTAAGAAAATTATGTTGGTTAAATTTAGGTGTATCTCGAAATAAGGTAAATATGAGTAAATTTTTAAATTACATTCAAAATGATATAGATAAATTACATAAAAATGATTTACTAAATAGTCTTGAAAAAATAAAATTTGATCAAAAAATAAAACTTAGTGAACGCAATAGGAGAGCATTAAATCTTTTACTTGATTTAAAGAATAGACAAATAACCACCATAACTTTATTAAAAGCTTGTCTATTTAGAGAAGAAAGTAGAGGAGGGCACTATAGAGATGATTTCCCTGATAAAGAGAAAAATTGGGAATGCCATACTAGACAACAGTTAGATCAAAAAATTAAAAAAAGATTTATTAAAAATTAAGATCTCCCTGATAGTCGGTTTTTGATGCTAATTCATTCAAGTTACGCGTACCACTAATTATTTCTCCGTTTATTTCCCAAGAAGGAAATCCACTGATTCCTTTCGTTTGGCATATCTCATACTCATTATCTTTACCATCTTTAGCACATTCAACTACTTTTAATTCCTTCACTGCTTCCTTACCAAATAATTGTTTCTGATCGTGGCAATGCGGGCACCAGTATGCACTATACATAACAATATTGTTTTCACTTAAAAATTTTGCAAACTTTATCTTCTGGGGAGAGCTTGAAGTGGTAATTATTGGCGATACATTTTCAGTGGTGCCTGCAACATCAATAGCATTAGAGGGGTCAACGTTTGTTGACCAAATTAGACCCCCCAGCAGGACACTAATGGCTACAATGAAACCTCTAAAAATCATAGGTTCTCTACTTTCGAACTTTGCTCCAATCATAGAAATTATAAAGATAGAAAACGATAAAATTGCTGAAAGTATACAAAAAAAGCAATATGCTTGAATCTTAAAAAACATTATATTTATCAATAAAAAGCTAAATGTTGATGACGCACAAGAGATTAGAAATACTAACCACCATAAAAACTTATTTAGTTTTTCTTTTGGGGAAATTAGATTAAGCGAGAGTATTATTGTGATAATTAATATTGATAAATATGTTATGAATCCAGCTAATGAGAGAGGTATATTAATTTGATTATTTTCAAATAAAGTACCCCAAGGACTATTTAAAACTGTTTCACAACCATTTTGTATCCCTGGGCATGAAAGCGAAGTAAATAATCCCCAGTTTTTTAAAGTAATAGAACCTGTGTCAACTATGCCTATAGTGCTGAGAATTGCGATTATGATTTTTGACCATTTCAAATCTTTTTTATTTCTTCTGTTTAAAGTCTTAAGCGCCATACAAAATCAAAGTTTGATATTTACATTATCTATCCTAATATTATCTTGGCATGAGAGTTATATCCGAAATGCTGTTTAAATCTTTTAATTCTTATTTTTCAAGTTGTGAAGCAAAATAGTCTCAATGTAAAAGCAAAAAAACTTTCTAAGATTGCATTCAGTCATGTTGGTTGTGAGAAAAATCTTGTTGATACTGAACATATGCAAGGCTTATTAGATAAAGAGGGTTATGAAGTTGACAGCAATATTAATGATGCAAATGTTGTTGTTGTAAATACTTGCAGTTTTATTGAAACAGCTAGAGAAGAATCTATTAGAAAAATTCTAGAATATACAAATCAAGGAAAGGAAGTAATAGTTGCAGGTTGTATGGCTCAGCATTTTAAAGATGAGCTTATAAAAGAAATCCCTGAAATAAAAGGTTTGGTTGGAACAGGAGATTATCAAAAGATAGCCAAGGTTTTAGACAGAGTAGAAAAAGGGGAAATCGTTAATGAAGTTTCAAAAATACCGGAATTTATTGCGGATGAGGAATTGCCTCGTTTTGTAGATAAAAACAAATTTGTTGCTTATCTTCGGATTGCTGAAGGCTGCAACTATAATTGCGCTTTTTGTATTATTCCTAAGTTGAGAGGACCTCAAAGAAGTAGAACAATAGAATCTATAGTTTCAGAAGCCAAAAGTCTCGCAAAAAAGGGTATTCAAGAAATCATATTAATTAGTCAAATAACGACTAATTATGGTCAGGATATTTATGGAAAACCATCATTAGCTAAACTTTTGAATGAGCTTTCTAAAGTTTCAATTCCTTGGATAAGGATACATTATGCTTATCCAACAGGTTTAACTGATGAAGTTATTAGAGCTTTCAAAGATTCCAAGAATATAGTGCCTTATTTTGATTTACCACTTCAGCATAGTCATCCAGATGTGTTGAAGAGTATGAATAGACCTTGGCAAGCTTCTTTGAATGAATCAATTTTGGAGAAAATTAGAGAAGAAATTCCATCTGCTGTATTAAGAACTAGTCTCATTGTTGGTTTCCCGGGAGAAAAAAAAGAAAATTTTGAACATCTTCTCGAATTTTTGGATAGGCATAAATTTGATCATGTTGGAGTTTTTATTTTTTCTCCTGAGGAAGGAACTGCAGCTTTTAATTTGCCAAATAAAGTATCTCCAGAGGTTGCAGAGGCAAGAAAAGATAACATTATTTCAGTTCAACAAAATATCTCTAAAGAAAAAAATCAGACATATGTTGGTTCAAAAATGAAGATTTTGGTAGAACAAATATCAAATAATAACGAATTAATTGGTCGGTCCTACAATTTTGCGCCTGAAATTGACGGAACTGTAATTTTGGCTGTTAAAGAGAAAATTGATTTGAAAAATTATATTGGTAAATTTGTTGAAGCAAATATTTCTTTTGCTGATGAATATGATTTATATGGAGAGACTATTAAAATTTTGTAGTTTTTTAAATTAATTTAACTGCTCTTAATAGCTTATCTAATGCGAAAGCAGCTCCAAAACCAAAACCAATAAATGCAAAATAGAAAATGATGTTCATTAATTTTTTTATTTTTATTTAATTTAACATCAGATGAAAAGATTAGTTTTTTTCGTTTAATTTCTTAATCTTGGATATATGGTAATTTTTTGTATAAACATTCTTCTGCTTTTTGTAGTTCTCGGCCTAAATATAGAGCATGATCGAATCTTGTTATTAAGTCATTTCTTTCTTCAG
Source organism: Prochlorococcus sp. scB245a_519A13 (assembly GCA_000634415.1). Lineage (GTDB taxonomy): Bacteria > Cyanobacteriota > Cyanobacteriia > PCC-6307 > Cyanobiaceae > Prochlorococcus_A. The sequence continues at coordinate 91,370 of JFNH01000004.1, forward strand.
TGATCAATATTCCAAGTTGTTTCGCACTAATTCCTTCAAAAACTTCATTACAAACTCTTTTATTTTGAGAGTCGCATTTAATTGGTTCATTTGTTTCTGGGTCAAGCGCATAGCCTTCCTCATCGATATTATTTAAAAAGTGCTCTAAAATTATTTTATTTTCTTCTAAATCTACTTTTATAATGAAATAACCGTTTGGATCTAAGTCTATATATCGGTTGGATAGACTATTATCAATCTTTATTTTTTCATCTAAACTTTGACTTGAATCCATTTTGGGAATTTAATTTCAAACTATATTACTAATATAATCTTTGGTAAAGCCGAATAATTTTTTATTTAAAGGGTATAGATTTATTTTCTAAATCAATTTCCATCTCGGTTTGTTTATTCACTTCATTTATCCAAGGACTAATTATATTTTCCATATTTTTGTCAAACCACTTATGCAAGCTAATGGTGCTTTTTGCAAAAAAACCCCTCCGCCTTTTATGTTTACCACCCGCTCCGGGATCAAACAAATGGATACTATTTTTTATTGCCCATTCAATTGGCTGGTAATAGCATAATTCAAAATGCAAATTAGATATTTCTTCTTGACTACCCCAATATCTACCCCATAAGTTGTTTTGATTTTTAACGCACATCGACATAGCAAAAATTTCATTTGAATCATGTTTTGATGCACTAAAAAGTAAAAGATTTTTTTTATTGTCAACCAGTGTTTCGAAAAATGTAGATGTTAGATATTTACTTCCCCAAACTCCCCACCTCGAACAATGCTGTTCATAAAAATTATGCATTTTTTTGAGTATTTCTTGGTTTATATCATCTTCATTAAAAATTTCTACCTTAATATCTTGTTTAGTAATTGATTTCCTCTCTTTTTTTATATTTTTTCTCTGATTAGAGTTAAATCTAGAAAGAAAATCATTAAATGTTTTTTCTCCATTACTCCTCCATTCACTGCTGGAATTTATCCATTCATGGTATCCCAAAGATTTAAGATGTTTGCCCCAGCTTTCATCAATATATAAAAAATTACAACTTAGAATTTTGTTTGTAATCGCAAAACTTTCGATGTGGTTTATAAGTAAATTTGTAATTTCTTTCTTGTCTTTATTTTTTTTATAAAGAAATTGATATCCATTTACAGGACTATAAGGACTCATTCCAATTAATTTAGGGTAATAATTTAAATTCAGCTCTTGAGCCAATCTTGCAAATGATTGGTCAAAAATGAATTCGCCATAGCTATGATTTTTTAAAAAAAGTGGGGCAATTCCTAATATCTCTTCATTTTTATAAGCAACAAAATATAGAGGCTGCCAACCAGTTTCTCTTGAAACACTTTTAGAGATCTCAAGGTTTTTAATCCAAGTCCATTCATAAAATGGATTATTAATTTCATTTGCTAATTCATTCCATATCTCCTTGGAGATTTCCTTTATTGACAATTTGACTTCAACTTTATGTATTTTTTGGTTCATTTATTATTGAAACTATTTCAAATCTTTTTGTAATGAACATGGATTTCATTATTCATTAAATTTTTAATTGATTTTATTTCCCATAGCCTTTTGAGATTAAAAATCGCATTTGTTTGTTCTGGAGGGATCCATGTATATATACCCCCAATAATTCGTGGAATTATTGTAATTTTTATATCTGTTATTAGATCCTCTTTTATGAATGAATTTATAAGTTTTGCACCTCCTAACAGAGCTAAATCATTTATCCCTTGTTTTTTAAGTGAAATTAAAGTTTTTTTCCATGAATCTTCGAAAAAGAGTTCTTTCTCGAATTCATTATTCGGCGAATTATCAACTTTACTTGAGCTTATTAGCCATCTTCTAATTGGTTGACGAAAGTATTTCCAATTACTGTTAAATTTTTTGCTATTTGAAGCAACTATAGAAATTGGTTGGCTTTTTGATATATTTACTTCGTCATTATCAGTGAGATTTTTAACTAGGTAAGTTGATTGATGAGCTATTAAAGTACCTAAACCAAAAATGGTGGCGTCAACCATTGATAAGTTTTGATTTAATATTTTTTTATCTTCATCGCTTCCAAGATGCGATTCTCCACCTCTAGGAAATGCAATTCTCCCATCAAGACTTGATGCTATAACAACTATTACTCTTGGTATATTCAAGTTTGCGTTACTAAACTATTTTCCAATGTCAACTTCAACGAATTATTTAACTTTTGATCAACATAAATTTCTGCAGCATTATTTGGACTCTCCTGGAGTCTTATTTTGTGTAATGTTGCACCAAGATTATGTATTGGTTTTTTAAGAATATCAGAAATATATAAAGCTATATTTTCAGCAGTTGGAACACAATTATGGAAAAATTCGATGTCTTTATTGAGAAAAGTATGATCTAGTTGTTCAACAACTAAATCGTTAATTATCTCTTGGAGGGCAGATAAGTCGCAAACCATTCCTGTTCTTTTATCAATGTCTCCTTTTACAGTTATATCGACAAGATAGTTATGACCATGTCCATTAACTCTGGCACATTTTCCATAGATTTTTTTATTTTCATCAAAGGATATCTCTTCTTTTGCAAGTCTATGAGCGGCTGCAAAATGAGTTTGAACTGTTAAAAATGCTTCCATGTTTTTTCCAAAATAATCTGCCCATAAATTTGGGTTTTCATAAAGTCTTAGACTTGTAAGAGGTAAATCATCCTTCAGACGACTCCAAATTACCTGTACTAATGCTTCAGTTGTGGGAAGTATACCTTCTTGATTATTAACATTAAATTCAGGCCAGACATCATTTAAAAAACGAAAATCTAATTGTCCAGTAACCTTATCTTTAATAGAGTGTTTTACATCAGAGAGATTAAGTACCATTCCATCAGAGTCTAGTTCTCCTCCCATTGAAACAATAAGTTCATAATTATGACCATGACCTGGTGCAATACTGCACTTTCCAAAAAGAGATAAATTTTCTTCTGGGCTTTTTTCAGGGAGCCAATAACGGTGACTAGAACTAAAGCAGGCACGTCGAGTTATGACGCATTCACGTCCTTTTCCATGAGATGGTTTGGATTGTGTAGAAGTCATACCTGTCTGCGATAATACTATCTTAAGGTTTTAAATACGCTTTTGTCTTTATGGAACGATCCATTATCGAAAAAACAGTTCATGCTATTAAGGGCAGAAGCATATTTTTAATAGGAATGATGGGTTCGGGTAAGTCACAAACTGGTTTGAAGCTGGCTGAATTATTGAGGTATAAATACATTGATTTAGATTCATTAATAGAGAAGTTGGCAAAAAAATCTATCAATCAAATTTTTAAGGATGAAGGAGAAGATAATTTCCGCAAATTAGAAGCAAACTGCCTTAAAGAAACTATCAAAATTCCTTCATTAGTAATCTCAACTGGGGGAGGAATAGTTACCAAATCGGAAAACTGGGGAATCTTAAGACAGGGAATAATTGCTTGGATAGATCTCGACAAAGATATAGCAATTGAAAGATTGAAAAATGAAATTGAAAATAGGCCACTTCTTCAGGGAAAGAATCTAAATGATCTATACATGAGCATTTTTCAATCTAGAGAAAATTTGTATTCTCAAGCAGATTTCAGAATTCAAGTAAAAAAAGAAAATATTGAAGAAGTTGCTATGAAAATAATTAATGCAATTCATAAAGAAATAATCAGTTAATCTGGTTCAATTCTTACTGCAAACCATTTGATAACGTATCCTAATTTTATTTCTAATTCATAAGTGCTTTCCAATAATTCTTCAAAAAAATCCTGATCAGGATCTTCTATATTTTGATATATTGTTTGTGTTTCTGTCTTACTAAGCCAATTCTTCAACCATAAAATTGCTTCTTGCTTTGATACAATTTTTTCCTTTGAATCTGGCTCTAACAATACATAATGATCTGATGCTCTTATTAGTGGATTTGACATAATGAAAATTCTTCTTGGATTAATTCTTTGCTTGATTTTTCAAGGAATTTTTTTAGAAAGTTCTTTTGCTCTAGTAGATTCTAACGTACGAGAGTTTTTGGAAAATCGTGTAAATCAATGGCCAGAATTATATTTGCCAAATTTTAAATTATCGGATACTTCCAAGGATTTAATTTATCCTAAATGGTTCGAGGGGAATTGGCTTGTTACTTCTCAAGATATAGTTAACGATTCAGAAGAGCCAGTTATTTATAAAGTAAATTTCTTTAAGAATGATTCAGATTTAATTGTTGGTAATCGTGCAAAAAATTCTGAATCTATTGGAAAAGCAATATTTGGCGAAACTTTAATCAAGGTTGTAAATGATCCTCAATCTATTAATAATCAAATTACTTATTTAAAAGATGATTTTTATATTGATTCAAGAATTACAGGGAGAAATCAGATCCAAGATAATGAAATTTTTTTCGCAGATGAGCTAGTTATTCAAACAGCACATAAGCCAGGTGCTTCAAGGATTAATCAGGTAGAGACTATTAGTAAATTTCAAAAATGTTCCGAAGAAATATTGGAAGTTGATAATTCAATCAAACCATCAATTTGTGGAGTGCAATATGTTGCCTCTTATGGTTCAAAAGTTGGTGATCCTTCTATTCATGCTATCAAAACAAATAAATATAAATTGAAGTTTGAATTTATTGAGAGTTAGCACTAAAAAGATATTCTTCTAAGTTGTTCCTCCAAATGAAAAGATTTTCTAAATAAGGATTGTTTATGTATTCTTGGCTCCCCTCTCCTGAAAGAATTGGTCCTGCAGACTTTGGGAATTTAATAAGGGATAATTGAGCAGCAATTGAAATATCTGCAATTGATAAACTATCTCCAACTAAATATTTCTTGTTGATCAAGGATTTTGATAAAGCTTCCAGTAATTTTTGGAGTTCTAAATTATCTTTAGAAGACAAAACTACATTAGAAATTTTACTAAGATTTTCAAAAGGTAATTTATCAACAATACTTTTAACTGAAGAAGGTATTTCATCTGGAAGTAATGCAGTTCTTAGCTGTGGATTTTCTATTGCAGATTTTATTAGAGCTTTTCTACAAGTTGTAGCCATTGTAGTATCTGCCCAGTCTTCAATTAGTTTGCATTGTGCAAATAATATTGGATCCTCAGGAAAAAGTGGATTGTTTTCATTTTTTTTATCTATATATTCGCAAATAGTTGAAGAGTCATTAATAACTTGATCATTACTATCGACTATTACAGGAACTTGTTTTTGACCTGATAATTTAAAGATTTCAAATTGGCCTATTCCAGGTGTTACTTCTTCAACTCTATATTGTAGTTTTTTTGCATGAAGAGCCATTCTTGTTTTTAAACAAAAAGCACTATGCCTAAATTGATATAATGTAATCATGCTGTTTAATGTTTGTTAAAACTTAGCTAAAAAAGTAATCTATTTGTGGAGCTGATGGGCGAATTTTTCTCTAATGTTGCGAGATATCCAAAGTATTTGATATCTATCATTGTTGGGGGACTTGTTGCTTTGCTTGAACCATTATTCAAGAATAGATCAAATCCACTCATAATAGTAGGTTTGATATCTTCTGTCATAAGTGCTTTCATAACTGTTTATTTTGTCTTGCAAGCGATGACAAACCCAATAAATTTACAACCATAATGCCAAATAATTACCGTCTTGCAAAAGTTTCTTCTCTTTTGAAGAAAGAAATAACCCTTATTTTGCAGAATGATTTAGAAAATGATCTTATTAGAGATCATTTCGTCAATATTTCTAAGATTGATTTATCAGGTGATTTGCAACACTGTAAAATTTATATAACTTCAACTGCTCAAGAGAAAGTGAGGAAAGAAATTGTATCAAACTTGAATACTGCTAAAAGCTCTATAAGACATAGTTTAGGAAAAAGAATTGAGATGAGAAGAGTTCCAGAGATAATTTTTAAAGACGATGTTGTTCTTGATAAAGGATTATCAGTCTTGAAACTTCTCGATGAATTAAAAAATAAAAATCAAAATCATAATCATAATGCTGAGGACAAGGATGCCAAAAGTTGATCTACCCCTTGATCAAAGAAATATAATTATTACTCGATCAAAAGAAGGGATATTGGATATAAAAAAGATATTCATGAGCAAAGGCGCTAATGTATTTGATTTACCTGCAATAAGTATTGCTGATCCTGATGATTTGAATCCTCTTGATGAAGCATTAAATCAAATAAATGATTTTCATTGGATTATTTTTTCAAGTAGTAATGGGATCAAATTTGTGGATAAAAGACTTAGATACTTTAATAGTTCATTAAAAGAATGTTCAAAAAAAACAAAAATCGCCGTAGTCGGCGAAAAAACCTCAAAAACTCTTGATGATTTTGGGATTAAGGCTGATTTCATACCTCCAGAATTTGTTGCTGAAAGTTTAATTGATAATTTCCCAGTATCTGGTTATGGACTTCGAGTTTTTGTACCAAGAGTTCAAACAGGTGGTAGGGATTTAATTGCAGATCAATTTAGAAAGGCTGGTTCTCGTGTATTTGAGGTTGCTGCATATGAAACTAGATGTCCTGAATCAATTCCGGAAGAAACAATTGATATTATTTCTAATCGAAAGGTCGATGCAATTATTTTTTCAAGCGGTAAAACCGTAGTAAATGCTGCTTTTTTATTAGAAAAAAAACTTGGTAAAAAATGGTTAGAATATTTTGTTGAAATTAAGTTATTAACTATTGGACCTCAGACAACAAAAATATGTAACAAGATTTTTGGAAGAGTTGATAGTCAGGCACAAAAATATACTTTTGAAGGACTGCTAGATGTAGCAATTAATATTTTTAATTAGAAAAATTTTTCGTATAGTTCTTTTCAACTAAATCTCTGAACCTATCAATATTGGCCTGTAATTCGTTTGTAACCATTTTTCCTAAAATATTTTCTTCCATAAACCGAGCAATCATTTTTGGTAGTTCATAAGTTATTGCTAAATTTACCGTTGTGATTTGATCAGTTTTACTTTCGAAAACTACTGATCCCTCAGTTGGTAAACCTCCTATTGATTTCCATTTAAGTTTGCTTTTTTCAACCCTTTCTGTAATTTGAGCTTTCCATTTAAACCTAAAGCCATTTGCAGCTAAAGTCCATTCTGTTAAATCTGGTAATGTATTAGTTTCTTCGTCAACTGTTTTTACAGATTCAATCCAGCTCATCCACAGTGACATTGAGTCTAAATCGCTCCATGTGTCCCATACATTTTCAAGAGGCGCATTAACAACTGTTATTACGTCATGTTTTAGCCAAGTACCCATTAATTAACTTACTGCAAGATTTTTTGCTAATTCAGCTTTCTTCTCTAAAATTGCGGCGGCAGCTAAATGACCACTCATTGTAGCTCCCTCCATAGAATCTATATAATCTTGTTTTGTATAACTACCAGCCATAAAGAAATTAGATATAGATGTTTTTTGATTAGGTCTGAAAGGTTCCATACCGGGAGCTTCTCTATAGAGTGATTGTGGAATTTGTACCACGTTACTCCAGAGCAATTTAAGGTTTTTTGAGGATGGGAATAGACGGCGAACCTCTTTATCAATTTCTTTTGTAATTCTTTCTGTGGATCTTCCCATCCACCTATCGCCAGGAGTTAAAACACATTGGAGAAGCGATCCCATATCTTTTTTTCTATAGTCTACTGGACTTGCTAGTGCTAAATCAGCAAAACAACTGAAAGAGGCATCAGCAGAATAAAGAAGGTTATCTAGTCCAATTGGTTCGATTCCAGTATTATCTTTTTGTAATTCAGTAACCCAACCGTCATATCTTAATTGGATTGTGGCAACAGCTACAGCTCTAAGTTTTTTTAAACCTTCAAATTCTTTAAATTGATACCATTCTTTTGGAATTATTTTTTTTATTCCAGGAACATCACAAGCAGCTAGAAATTTATCTGCAAACACTGCCTTAATTCCTTCAGGAGAAGATATTTTTAATTGATTTACTGAATAAGAGGAAGATTCCTTTTCATAAATGATTTCTTCTACCTTATGGTTAAGATGTATTTTTGCTCCTTTGTTTGTGATGTAGTCGACGATAGGTTGCGTTAACCACTTATGTGGAGAACCTTTTAAAAGATTAAGTTTTGAGGCTTCTGTTTTTGAAGCAAACATCATGAATATAGTTAGCATGCATCTTGCTGAAATATCTTTGCAATTAATAAAACCTAATGCATATGCGATAGGATCCCACATTCTTTCTAAACTTTGTTCACTTCCACCATGGCTTAAAAACCATTCTTTAAAACTAATTCTATCTAGATCTCTAATTATTTTCATTGCACCTTCATAGTCTATCAATCCTCTAACGATTGGACTTGTCCCTAAAGCTAAGGCATTTCTGAACTTATCTACCCAAGTAAGTTGTTCGGTGGTAAAAAAAGCTTTCAGTCCGTTAAATGGAGCACCTAAAGGGAATCTGAAGTCTAACGATTTTAAATCACCACCATTATTGATAAATAAGTGAGTATGATCTTTCGGGAGTAAATTGTCTAGAGCTCCCACTTTTTTCATTAATTTAAAAAGATTTGCATAATTGTAAAAAAATACATGTAAACCCATTTCTATGTGGTTGCCATCCTTATCTTCCCAACTTCCTACTTTACCTCCCCAAAATGACCTGCTCTCGTAAATTTCTACTTCGTGGCCTTCATCAACTAAATTGACTGCTGCTGTAAGACCAGCTAATCCAGAACCAACTATTGCAATTTTCACTTTTTCTTAGAATTATAACAAATCAAGTTTGGATAACGTTTGTTCTATGCATCCTATCGATTAAGTTTTTATATTATAAATAGTAGAAATCCCTTGTTTATGGAAAATGTAGAAGTTAAACAGGAAATTAAAAATTCTGATGATGGCAAAGGTATCTTAATTACGAATGATGCTATAGAACAAATTTCAAATTTATTGCAGGGCCAAAGTGATAAAAAAGTACTAAGGGTAGGAGTAAGGTCTGGCGGTTGTAGTGGGATGAGTTATACGATGGATTTTATAGGAACTGATGAAATAAATACCGATGATAAAATTTATGATTATTCATTAAAAGCTGATCAAAGCTTTCAAGTTGTTTGTGATCCTAAAAGTCTTTTATATATTTATGGAATGCAGTTAGATTTTAGTAAGGAATTAATTGGTGGTGGCTTTAATTTTGTAAATCCCAATGCCTCTCAAACTTGCGGTTGTGGAAGCTCTTTTGCAGTTTAATAAATAATGAATAACGAAATTAATCCCATCGAAGAGGATTTTAATGCAGCTTTATCAAGATATAAAGCAGGGCAAGATTTAATTCCAATCGTTCAAGATTTTCAAAAAATTATACAGCAAATTCCAAATCATTTTGCTGCTTGGACTTGTTTATCATGGCTTCAATTACTTTTGAAAAATAATGAAGAAGCTTTGTCAGCTGCCAGACAAGCTGTTCGATTAAATCAGCAAGATCCACAAGCAAGAATGAATTTGTCTTTAGCCCTTTTGGCTACCAATAATAAAGGTGTTAGGGATCATATTGAGTTAATAAAAAAAATGTCTATGATGATGCCAGATGTGAAAAGTGAGTTGAAAGAATCAGTTGAAGACGGATTAAGTAGATATCCAGATTGGCCTGAGTTAACCAAAGTAAAAAAATGGTTGGAATTTTAAATTGTTTAAGATTTTAATTTTAAGTAATGGGCATGGAGAAGATCTATCTGGCAGTCTTATAGCTAAACAATTCGTAAAAAGTGGTTATTCTGTTCATGCTTTGCCAATTGTTGGTATGGGAAACCATTACGAAAAAGAAAAAATTAAGATTATCGGTAAAACTAAGGAATTTAGAACAGGAGGAATTGGTTATAATTCTTTTAGGGGAAGACTTACTGAGATATTAGGAGGAGAAATATTTTATCTTCTAAAAAGATTATATTTAACTTTTAAAATAAGAAAAAAATATGATTATTTTTTTGTAGTTGGAGATATTGTGCCAGTTTTTTTTGCATGGGTTTGTAAGAAAGATTTTTTTACATATCTAGTTGCTTATTCCAGCCATTATGAAGGGAAGTTGAAATTACCATGGCCCTCTAAATTTTTCTTGCTCTCACAAAAAACAAAAAAAATATATACGAGAGATTCCCTTACAGCTAATGATTTAACTTTGCAGTTAAAAAAGAAAGTGTCTTTTTTAGGCAACCCATTTATGGATAAGTTTTTTCTTAGAAACAAAGAATTAAATAAAGATGAATTTAGTATTGGATTATTTCCAGGTAGTAGATTCCCTGAAACTTTAGATAATTTTGTTTTGATTTTAGAGGTATTAGAGGCTTTGTCAGATATAAGATATTTTCAAAAAATTCAGTTTAATTTTGCAATAGTTAATTCTCTATCTTCATCAAAAATAAAGGAGATATTTCAAAAAAGAGGATGGTTAAAAATAGAAAATATAAAAGATAATAATCTCTTGAAATTCCAATATAAATTATTAAAAGTGAATATATATTGGAATAATTTTGACAAAATATTATTGAAAAGTAGATGCTGTATTAGCATGGCAGGAACAGCAACAGAGCAAGCGATTGGATTAGGAAAACCGGTTGTTCAGATTGAAGGTAAAGGTCCACAATTTACAAAAACTTTTGCAGAAGCGCAAAGACGTTTACTTGGGAAATATGTTTTTTGTGCCAGTAATTTTAAAGACAAAAATGATCAAATCGATCAGACAATTAAATTGATCATAAAAACAATATACCTTATACAGCTAAATAAGAAGTTTATGATTTCATGTAATGAAAATGCTAAAAAAAGACTGGGTGAAAACAAAGCTTGTCTTAAAATGGTTGATGATATGAATATTGTTATAAAAAATGACTAGGGAGAACAATCAAAACAAGTTAAAACAAATTATCGATAATTTGTTATTAATAAATTTATTTACAGTCATTTTTTTTGCAATATTTTTTATTTTTGCAATCATTATGCAATTTAATGGGATATTTATTTTTATTAATTTTATTCAGATAGTTTGGAATCCTCTTGTAGTTCCATTGATAACAATTCTTATTATTGGTGCTTTAGTAAACGGTATTAATTCTTGGTGGAGGCGTAAATTGCTTTCTCAAGAAGAGGATATTTAAAATTATAATTTTTGATTTTACAGCTAATTACTTTTTGTCCTTCTAAAACAACTTTCGCGCCATCTCCTAACAATATTTTTAAAACCGCTCCAGGCACTGGAAGTAAATTAGGTCTATTCAGACATTTGCCTAAAGTCTGAGAAAATTCTCTCATTAATACTGGATTTGGTGCAACAGCATTAAATACTCCCGAATACTTTTTATCAACTAATGCTTGAATAATTAATGCACATAAATCAGTTCTATGAATCCAACTCATCCATTGCTTACCATCTCCAATTGGTCCACCTAATCCAACTTTAAATATAGGGAGCATTTTTCCTAATGCTCCTCCGTCTTTCTCTAGAACAATTCCAATTCTAAAAATAACTAACCTTGAGAAAAATGGTTTTTCAGCGGCGACCGCTTCCCATTTTTTGCAAAGATTAGATAAAAAGTCTTTTCCTCCATGACTATTTTCAGTGAATTAACTAGATAAACTTGTACCGTAATAACCTATAGCTGATCCATTTATAATGACTTTTGGGTTTATTTTTAAATTTTTAAGGGTCTTCATCATAAATTTCGTGGTTTTAATACGACTATTTTCAATCTCCTGTTTTTGTTCCGAAGTCCATTTTTTTTCTGCTATGGGTTCTCCCATTAAGTTAATAATTCCATCTGTATCTCTTAAAATATTTTGAAGATTTTCGTTATTCCAGTTTTTTTCTTTTGATAAATCTATTTGAAAAAATTTAAACTTTTTGAAATCTAAATCAATCGTTAATTTACTAATGGGTTTTCTACTTACAATGTATATTTCATGATTTTCATTGAGTAGTGCTGGTACTAATTCTTTACCAACAAATCCAGTGCAGCCAAGTAGTAAAAGACGCATATTTTGTAAATGTTTATCATTTAAGGCTATTAAATTTTTTAGACGTTTGTAATTATTATTCCGGTATAAATTTTTTTCAATAGTTTTCAAACAAGTTTTTGTATAATAAATTTCAAATCACTTTCTTGAATTTATTATGACAGATTCTATTCCAAAGAAACCTCTCAAGAAAGGAAGCTTAGTTTTTGTCGATAGAGAAAATTATATAAAAAGTATCGAAGCGCTAGCCAGTGATGATGATCTACCTAATTATGTCTTTGAAGGTCCTGGAGAGATTCTATTAGTCAAAGACGAATATGCTCAGGTTCGATGGCGCAGACCTGTTCCAGATGTTTGGTTGAAATTAGATCAGCTTAAAGAATATACTCAATAAAATTTTGATATCTAAAAGTTTTTATTTTTTTTCTCTATAGACATCTTTGATTGTATTCTTTTTGCTTCTTTGATCATTTCTTTGCCATCAAATAAGTAATTATCTACGTATCCTTGTGTATATCTATCAAATTCTGATAGCGCATCTTTAACTTGTGAAAAACAATGATAAAGATCGAGGCCTAAAGCTGAAATAGACTTTGGAACTATTTTTTTGTTATAAATTTTTTCAACTTTTTCTATTTTCTTTTGTGAAATAACAATATAACTACAAAAATTTTCCATTAGTTCGTCATCATATGGATCCGCGGATAGTTCTTTTATTTCGTTATTCAAAGGTTTAATGATTTGACTAATTAATCTATTTATCGGACTATAAATTTCTTTAATCCATGTTTCAACTTCTTTGTCCTTAATTGAAGAATTATGTTTTTTTGAATTAAATTTCTCTTCCCAATTTTCATTTAATGAATCAAATGATGAGCTGGAAAAGGAAAAACTGCTATCGTATTGTTTCTTTTTGATAGGGTCATTAAGAGTTTCCCAGGCATTTTGTATTGCAAGAAATCGCTCTTTCTTGCCGCCTGCATCTGGATGATGTTGCTTAACTAAAGAGCGATATGAAGATTTAATTTCACTTCTGGTTGCATTTTGTTTGAGACCTAATTCTTCATATAAATTTTTTTCCATTTTTATATATTATGATTTAAAGATAACCATCTTTTCTGGCTTGAATTGAAGTATTAGATTCAAACATTGCTGTTGACAAATATCTTTCTCCAAAACTTGGAAGAATAACTATCAATCTTTTATTCATTAGTTCTTTTCTTTTGCCGATTTTTATAGTTGCTGCTAAAGCTGCACCGCTGCTGATGCCAGATAAAAGGCCTTCCAATCTAGCTAGTAAACGCCCATAATAAAATGCTTCATCGTCATCTATTTTTATAATTTCATCAATTAATTTAGTATTAAGAACTTTTGGTACGAAACCCGCGCCAATTCCTTGAATCGAATGAGATCCTGCTTTTTCTCCGGAAATCACAGCACTTTTTTTGGGCTCTACGGCATAAATTTTGCAATTTGGATTAACTTTTTTCAAAAAACGAGCACAACCAGTAATTGTTCCTCCTGTGCCTACTCCTGTAACTAGTCCATCTAAATTGTTATTGGATTGGGACCATATTTCTTGAGCCGTCGTTCTTTCATGAATATCTGGATTAGCAAAGTTTTCAAACTGATTAAATTGATAGCTATTTGTAATGGTTGAAGACAACTCATTAGCTAAATCTAAAGCTCCTTTCATTCCATCTTTTCCTGGTGTTAGCTGTAATTCAGCTCCATATGCTCTCAACATTGCCCTTCTCTCGATACTCATCGTATCCGGCATAGTTAATATCAATTTATAGCCTTTTGCTGCAGCAACCATTGCTAATGCGATGCCAGTATTCCCACTAGTTGCTTCAATTAACGTTGTTTTATCTGGCGTTATCAATCCTTCCTCTTCAGCTTTACATAACATTGAATAAGCGATCCGATCCTTAACGGACGCTGATGGATTGAAACTTTCTAGTTTGGCTATTATTTCTGGATAACAATCAAAATACTTTTTGATTCGATTTAATTTAACTAATGGGGTATTTCCAACTAGTGAAGTTATATCATTTGCTATTTCCATGCAATTATTTTTTAAAATGCAAATTAAATTCTCCTACGTTCATAATAATTGTATTTAAAGATCTTTTATATAATTTTCTCAAAAGAATTTAATTTAAATAACTTCCTGAGAAAAAATATTTAGTAATATAAAAGGAAGTTTTTATTATGATTATGTATTCGTTAGAACTAAGTCTGAGATATTCACCTTTTCCACTTTCAATTCAAAAGAAAGAATTTGATGATGTTAAAAGAATTTATGATGAAATAAAAAGTTCTATGAATGAAACTTTAGAATCCCCAAACTTGATCGAATTAAGGTGCGATAAAGTGCAGGATAAATTAATTGCTGTAAGAGCTAAAGAAATCATTTCTGTTCAGATATATGAAAAATCTTCAGTAGCAGGGGGAGCTAAAAGACCAGGATTTTCTCTCAACATAGATTGATAGAATTCATGCTAGATTCCCTTGAAAATGAAATACCTCATATTGAATTTAAGGATGTTTCCTTTTCATATCCTGGAGAAAAAGAAAATTTAATTTTTAAAAGTAACTTCTCAATAAAAAAACCTGGATTTTGGATGGTCGTAGGTAAAAACGGGAGTGGAAAAAGTACTCTTTTAAAATTAATCAATGGAATATTCAAACCCCAAAATGGTTTTATTGATACTAATGCAAATATTGGCATAGTGTTTCAAAACCCTGATCATCAAATATTGATGCCAAATTGTAGGAGTGAACTTCTTATTAATATTAATCAGAATATAAGTCAAAATGAAATTAATAAAAAAATTGAATATGTGCTTGATCAGGTAGGAATG
>JFNH01000005.1 GCA_000634415.1 Prochlorococcus sp. scB245a_519A13
CAGCTATAGGATCTTGTTCTTTTTCTGTCAGCATGTAAAGAAAATTTGATGAGTAAGTTAAATCATCTCTAGGTTGAATTGGGTCTTGTCCTTTTCTAATTAGTTGAAACGCAGCAATCATTGTGGGGATCTTTGCTATTAGTCTTATAACTGCGTTGTAGATATAATTAGGATCATCTATTGCTCTACGTGAATAGAAGAGCCCCAAAGAAGCTGCACTAGATTGAAGAGCATCCATAGGATGACCTGTCGCAGGGAAACATTTCATCATATCTCTGACTCTAAAACTTAACCTTCTATGCATCTGAACTTCTTGTTCAAAATCT
>JFNH01000006.1 GCA_000634415.1 Prochlorococcus sp. scB245a_519A13
TATTGTTGTCAGGTATATATTTTAAGATATTTAGTTGCTCAATATTTGTATTTTGCTCCTTATTTTTATTAGCATAAACTTTTTTAAAGCCAAAAAAAAGTAATAAAGATAATAATAGTATTATTGCTACTATTCTAAGTTTCATTATCAATGTTTATTTTTATTTTTAACAATAAACTTCTTACTGCAACTTAATTTATTAAATTGTTAATAACACATAATTTATCCTATAAATTGGGAAGTTATCCAAAATCTATAAATGCTTCTAGTCTCAATGAGTGGTTTAATTCTGAGAAAGAAGATCCAGTTTTGATTGATGTAAGAGAACAGTCAGAGCTTGAAATAGCTCGTTTCTCAAAAGAATTTTTACATATACCAATTAGTAAAGTCACATCTGAATATGTTGAAGAAATATTTGCTGGTTTATTAGACAGAGAAATTGTAGTTACCTGTCATGCAGGAATAAGAAGTTATAACTTTTCTCAATGGTGCTTGGATAATAATATTGTGAGCGAAATATGGAATTTGGAGGAGGGTATTGATGGATGGAGTAGATATATTGACCCATCAATCCCAAGGTATTAATTAAATATCTAATGAAGATGCAACAGTATTAACATCTTTGTCGCCTCTTCCAGAGCAATTGATAATTATATGAGTATCTTTTTCAAGAGTAGGGCATAATTTATCTAACCAAGCAAAGGCATGGGAAGTTTCAAGTGCAGGTATAATTCCTTCTAATTCACTAACAAGTTTTAAAGCGTCTAAAGCTTCTTGATCTGTGACTGATCCATATTCTGCTCTACCTATATCTTTTAAATGGCTATGTTCAGGTCCCACTCCAGGGTAATCTAAACCTGCACTTATTGAGTGAGCTTCTTGTACTTGACCATTATCATCTTGCAAGAGAAGACTCATTGAGCCATGCAAAATTCCAACTGACCCTTTAGTGATAGTGGCAGCATGTTTGTCAGTATCAACTCCGCTTCCTGCGGCTTCCACTCCAATAAGACGCACAGAAGTTTCTTTAACAAAAGGATGGAAAAGCCCCATTGCATTAGATCCCCCACCTACACAAGCAAGCAAAATATCGGGTAAAGATCCAAAAGATTTGAAACATTGTTTTTTTGTTTCTTCACCTATAACTGCATGAAAATCTCGCACAATCTTTGGGAAAGGGTGTGGCCCTGCAACAGATCCTAAAATGTAGTGTGTGGTTTCGACATTAGAAACCCAATCTCTAATAGCTTCACTAGTAGCATCCTTAAGTGTCGCAGTTCCAGAATTTACAACTTTAACTTCAGCTCCTAAAAGTTTCATTCTGAAAACGTTAAGGGATTGCCTTTTTATGTCTTCAGCACCCATGTAGATAATACATTTCAAGCCAAATCTCGCACAAACAGTAGCAGTAGCAACTCCATGCTGACCTGCTCCAGTTTCTGCAATTATTCTTTTTTTGCCCATTCTTATTGCTAATAAAGCTTGTCCAAGAGCATTATTAATTTTGTGAGCCCCAGTATGATTTAAATCTTCTCTTTTAAGCCATATTCTAGGAGTTGCTTGTTTATTTTTGTAATGTTCAGT
Organism: Prochlorococcus sp. scB245a_519A13; assembly: GCA_000634415.1. Classification (GTDB taxonomy): domain Bacteria; phylum Cyanobacteriota; class Cyanobacteriia; order PCC-6307; family Cyanobiaceae; genus Prochlorococcus_A. Next base: position 1,585 of record JFNH01000006.1, read on the forward strand.
AAGTCTTTTGGCTTCATAAAGTGGTGTTTC
>JFNH01000007.1 GCA_000634415.1 Prochlorococcus sp. scB245a_519A13
GCTTCATAAAGTGGTGTTTCTCTTCCTACATAAGTCTTGAGTAGATGATTTAATTCTTCTACAAAAAGTTTATCTTTCCATGCATTAGATGCAGCTTCTTCAAGCTCAAAAAGAGCGGGCATTAGTGTTTCAGGAACATATTGACCTCCATATTTTCCAAATCTTCCCTCTTTGGAGGGTTGATTTAAATCGTCATTTTTATAGTTTTGATCTTTGCGAGAAAATGTACTTACCACTTTTTCTATAGAATAAGTATTAACTAACTATAGATTATATTTAAAATAATGGGAAAAAAGAATTGGATCGAATTTGATAATCAAGAAAAGAAATCTGAAGAAACGCCTAAGGTAGAAACTTTTAATAAAAGATCAAAAGTAAATATTTCAAAACAAAAAAAAGGTAAAAAGGGCAAGACTATAACTTTAATTAAAGGTTTAGGCACTGAGGATGAAATCTTATTAAAAGAATTACTAAAAAAAATTAAAGTTTTTTGTGGGACTGGAGGAACATTAATTGATAGAAATATCCAGTTACAGGGTGATATGGTATCGAAATCAGTTGAGTTTCTTCGTAACGAGGGATTTCATAATTTATGAAGCAAGGGTTAGG
>JFNH01000008.1 GCA_000634415.1 Prochlorococcus sp. scB245a_519A13
TTTATGAAGCAAGGGTTAGGATAGGTTTTTAATTTTGATGAAGTAAAAAATGAAAGAACAAAATCAAACAAAGTCAACCAATATAAAGTGGCACAACTTAACTATTGATAGAGAAAAGTTAGAGAAAATGAGAGGTCATAAAGGTATGGTTATCTGGTTTACAGGTTTATCTGGTTCTGGTAAAAGTACTTTGGCCAACGCTTTAAATGAAGTTTTGCACTTAGATGGTTTTTCGACTTATGTGTTGGATGGAGATAATATTAGACACGGTTTATGTAAAGATCTTGGTTTTTCGGATGAAGATAGAGAAGAAAATATAAGAAGAATTGGCGAAGTAGCGAATTTATTTATGAATGCTGGGATAATAACTATTACAGCATTCGTTTCGCCATTTATTAGTGATAGAGATAAGGTGAGAAAAATTATTGGATCTAAGGATTTTATTGAAGTTTATTGTTCTGCTGATATCAAAGTTTGCGAAAATAGGGATACTAAAGGTCTTTATAAGAAAGCTCGTTTGGGTGAAATTAAGGATTTTACAGGGATTTCTAGTCCATATGAAGCTCCTCATAATCCAGAAATTGTTGTTGATACAGGTTCGTTAGATTTAAATGATTCCGTTGAACAAGTTATTGACTACCTAAAAAAAGAAAACTTTCTTAATAAGTCCTAATAGAAAAATATTAGTTCATTTACTTTGAAGATAATTATCAGGTCCAATAGTTGATAACTTACTATTTTTAGTTCTTACTTGTGTATGAAGATTTTCTCTGAATTCTTTTAAATTTTTCTTTATTGATTCATCAAATAAACTGATCATCTCTATTGCCAATAATCCAGCATTCTTAGCTCCATTAATTGCAACTGTTGCAACTGGAATCCCAGCGGGCATTTGAACGATTGATAAAAGAGAGTCAATCCCCTTAAGTGTTTTACTCTCTACTGGTACTCCAATTACAGGAATGCAAGTTATCGATGCCAGCATTCCGGGAAGATGAGCAGCACCACCAGCACCGGCAATTATTACTTTTATGTTTTCTGATTCTGCATTTTTTGCATATTCCATCATTTCAATAGGTGTTCGATGGGCAGAAAGTATACAAACTTCAGTTTTTATTCCAAATTCTCTTAAGACATCAACAGCTGGTTTCAATGTTTTTAGATCTGAATCACTACCCATTACGACAGCAATTTTATAAATATCTTTAGAATTAAATTCTGACAAAATAACAAATCAATTCTTTCCTATAATGGCGTGCAATTAATATGGCGCCAGTTAGTTAGTATAAAAAGAATAAATTTTCATAGAATATTATGACGTCAAATAAGATTATCGAAAAAAGTGAAGTTAGGGAGTATTTTAATGGTACTGGGTTTCAAAGATGGAATAAAATTTATAGCAAATCTGATGAAATTAATACAGTTCAGAAAAATATTAGGAAAGGACATCAAAAAACAGTAGATGATGTAGTCTCATACATCAAAAATTATCCTGAACTAACAAAAAAAAGTTTTTGTGATGCGGGATGTGGTGTTGGAAGTCTTTCCATACCTCTACTGAGACTTGGCATCAAAGAGCTACAGGTTAGCGATATTTCTTCTGAAATGATTAAAGAAACAAAGAAACGTATTAGTGAATTGGGTTTGAATCAAGGCAAAATCAAATATGAAGTCTGTGATCTGGAAAAATTAAAAGGACTATTTGATGTTGTAGTTTGTTTGGACGTATTTATTCATTATCCTCAACCGGTCGCAGAAGAAATGGTCCAACATCTATGCGATTTAAGTAAAGAAAAACTAATCGTTAGCTTTGCTCCTTATACTCCAGTTCTTGCTGTTTTAAAAAATATTGGAAAATTATTTCCTGGGCCAAGTAAAACTACAAGAGCATATACATTGAAAGAAAAGGGTATTATTGATGCTGCTAAAGAAAGAGGATTTAAAGTTGTTAAAAAGAAATTAAATCAAGCTCCTTTTTATTTTTCAAAACTAATTGAATTCGAAAAAATTAAATAATTTATTTTACTAAATGATTTTCCAGTGCATAACGAACTAATTCGGTTCGACTAGATGTACCTGTCTTGATAAAAAGTCTACTTACATATTTCTCAACATTTCTAATTGATGTTTCAAGCTGTCTTGCAATTTCCTTGTTCATCAGTCCCTCAGCTACTAGTTGAAGCACACTTGCTTCTCTTGGAGTAAAACTAGGAAGATCAATTTTATTTTCTGGATTAGTTTGGTTTTGGTCTGTGAGCATAGATTTTATTTCAGTAATTTGTTTTGCCATTTTGCTTACATCAATATCTGCGAATCGCGCTGCTTCTTTTAGTAAACGTTCTTGTCTGTTGATTACATTTTTAACTCTTGCCGCTAATTCATCGGGATCGAAAGGTTTGGAAATATAATCATCAACTCCTGCAAGATATCCTTCGGTTCTGTCTAGGGTCATTCCTTTTGCAGTTAGAAAAATAACTGGAGTTCCTCCTAATTTTTCATCCTCTCTAATTTTTTCTAATAAAGCATAACCGTTGGCTCTAGGCATCATAACATCGCTAATTATCAAATCAGGGAAGACTGTTTGAGCTTTTTCCCAACCATCCTCTCCATCAACTGCAATAAATATTTCAAAGCCCTCATCTTCTAGAAATGTTTTAACAGCTGTTCTTAAACCAGGCTCATCATCAACTAATAAAATTCTTGATTTTCTTAACGGTTCATTTTTTATTTGATTAATTTCATTCATTTTTTAAATTTTTTAATTTGATTTTCTAGTAATAAACAGAATTTTATATACTAAACATGATGCTATCAACTCCCATACTACTAGACTATCAATCTTCGACTCCTTGCTATAAAGATGTTGTTGATTCTATGAAACCTTTTTGGGGTGAGATATTTTCTAATCCTGCAAGCAAATCTAATTTGGCAGGGATTAACGCAAGCGCCATATTGGAAGCTTCAAGAGAAAAAATAGAACAAAATTTATTTCTTCAGAATAAAAAAGTTATTTTTACAAGTGGTGCAACTGAATCTAATAACTTAGCCTTATTAGGTTTTGCTAGAAATTTCTATAAAAAAACAGGAAATTATGGACATATTATTACCTTAAAAACGGAGCATAAAGCTGTTTTGGAGCCCCTAAACCAACTAAAAAAAGAGGGATTTATGGTTACAGAAATTAATCCTGAGAAAGATGGCTTAATTTCGGAAGAACAATTCAAAAAAAATATAAGAGAAGATACATTTCTGGTTAGTGTCATGTTGGCAAATAATGAAATAGGAGTTATTCAGCCCATAGAGAATTTTTCAAAAATATGTAAATCGCGAGGAATAACTTTTCACTCTGATTTCGCACAATGTTTAGGTTATATCGAGTTAGACAATCTTTTATCAGATGTAAATATGATTACGATGAGTTCTCACAAAATATATGGTCCTAAAGGGATAGGACTTCTCTTAATTGATGAAGAAATTAATCTTGAGCCCTTAATTGTTGGAGGAGGTCAAGAATATGGTCTAAGGTCTGGAACATTACCTCTTCCTTTAGTAGTTGGCTTTGCTAAAGCAATAGAGATAGCAGTTTTTAATCAAAAAAATAATGCTGAGAAATTACTTTTACACAGAAATAACCTTTTAGAGGGTTTGTTAGAAAATAATTCTGGTTTATTAATTAATGGCTCCATAGAAAAAAGATTACCTCACAATTTAAACTTGACTGTATTGGATTTAAACGGAGCAAAGTTTCATAAACTTTTAAAATCTAAAATAATTTGTTCTAGTGGATCTGCATGCAGTAATGGTGAACCATCTCATGTTTTACTAGCCTTAGGTAGATCTTTTAGAGAGGCGGAATCTTCAATAAGGTTAAGTATTGGATTAAGCACTAACTCAGACGATATAAAACAAGCAATTCATATTCTTACAAATACGATCAAATCATTACGTTAGAAATTATTGGCTCTTTAATTTAATTGAGCAATTCTTAATTTTCCACTTCTAGCTCTTTTATTTAGTTCGACCTCTTCTATGGAGGGAGTTATTGGCTTTTTTGTAAGGTTTTTTAGTCTTTGATCATTTTTAAAAGAACTTTTGACTAGCCTATCCTCCAGGGAATGAAAACTAATTATAGAAATAATTCCTCCTGGCAAAAGCCATTCAGGAACAACTTGCAAAAATTTTTCTAATACGTCAATTTCTTTATTAACGGCAATTCTTAGTGCTTGAAATGTTCTTGTTGCTGGGTGTATTTTTTTATATCTTTGTTTTGGTGGGAAGCAGCCCGCAATAGAATAAGCTAACTCTTTTGTCCCAGAATATTTCCCATTTTCCCTTAAATCCATTTTTATTTTCCTAGCAATTTTTCTTGATAATCTCTCATCTCCATATTTATAAATTAGGTTAGCTAGATCTTTTTCATCTAAAGCCTCAATTAACTTCTCTGCATCAACCTCAAGAAAAGGATTCATTCTCATATCAAGTGGACCATCTTTTTGGAAGCTAAATCCTCTTTTAGGGTCATCAATTTGATTACTATTTACTCCAAGATCTGCAATTACAAAAGAAACTTTTTCTTTTGGTACGAAATCCGCAAAATTTGAAGCCCTTATATCAATCCTATTTTGAAATTCATCAAGTTTTTTTGATGCTGATTTTCTTGCGAATGGATCTTGATCAAGTCCAATTATATTTAAATCCGAATATTTTCTCAATAAATGATAAGAGTGCCCGCCTCCTCCTAGCGTTGCGTCTATTCCTTTAAGTTTGTTGTCATGTATTAAAGGGTAATGCTCTAATGAGGCCATAATCTCATCTGTCATAACTGATTGATGATTGAAAAAAGATGAATCAGATAGGTCAGTTTGCATAACTTTCGACTAAGATTTGTATAGAAGTTAAATTTCGAATGGCTCAGCTAGAGACTAGAACAGAACCAATGGTGGTCAATTTTGGCCCTCACCATCCTTCAATGCATGGGGTTTTAAGGTTAGTTGTAACTCTTGATGGTGAGAATGTCATTGATTGTGAGCCAGTAATTGGATATTTACATAGAGGAATGGAAAAGATAGCTGAAAATAGAACAAATGTAATGTATGTCCCTTATGTAAGCAGAATGGATTATGCAGCAGGAATGTTCTATGAAGCTATTGTAGTAAATGCTCCTGAAAGATTAGCTAATATTCCAGTTCCCAAAAGAGCTAGTTACATCAGAGTTCTTATGCTCGAACTTAATCGTATTGCTAATCATCTTTTATGGCTTGGCCCTTTTTTAGCAGACGTAGGAGCTCAAACTCCATTTTTCTATATTTTTAGAGAAAGAGAGATGATCTATGATCTCTGGGAAGCTGCTACTGGACAAAGGCTAATAAATAATAATTTCTTTAGGATAGGCGGTGTCGCATGTGATCTCCCATACGGATGGTTAGAAAAATGTATAGACTTTTGCGATTGGTTTGGTCCTAAGATAGATGAATACGAAAAATTAATTACAAATAATCCAATTTTTAGAAAAAGAATTGAAGGTCTAGGAACAATACAAAGAGACCAGGCAATTAATTGGTCTTTGTCTGGGCCAATGCTTAGAGCTTCTGGAGTTTCTTGGGATTTAAGGAAAGTCGATAGTTATGAATGTTATGACGATTTTGATTGGCAGATTGCTTCGGAAAAAGAAGGAGATTGTTATGCGAGATATCGAGTAAGAGTTGAAGAGATGAGACAATCACTAAGCATCATTCGCCAAGCCTGCAAAATGATTCCAGGAGGTCCAACAGAAAATTTAGAAGCTCAAAGAATGGCGACTGAAGATAAGAAAAATGAAATATTTGGTATCGACTATCAATATGTAGCTAAAAAGGTTGCTCCAACTTTTAAAATTCCTAACGGAGAATTATATACAAGATTAGAGTCCGGCAAAGGAGAAATAGGTGTATTTATTCAAGGAAATAATGAAGTTACCCCATGGAGATTTAAAATCAGAGCAGCTGATTTAAATAATCTGCAAATATTGCCTCATATTCTTAAAGGTGCCAAAATCGCTGATATTATGGCAATCCTTGGTTCAATAGATGTCATTATGGGATCTGTTGATAGATAATTTCTTTAAATGAAACCCTCTGACTGGTTAATATTGCAAAAGAAGGTAAGGTTTGGTGATTGTGATTCTGCGGGTGTAATTCATTTTCATAACTTATTAAAATGGTCGCATGAAGCTTGGGAAGAAAGTATTGAAATCTATGGGATCCCTTGTCATGATATTTTTCCAGATTTTTCTATACGTAAAAGTCAAATTATTTTTCCAATAGTAAATTGTGAAGCAAACTTTCATGCGCCTATAAAAATTGGAGATTTATTAAAAGTAAAAATTGCCCCTCATAAAATTAATACTCATTTGTTCCAAGTAAATAGCTTTTTTATAAAAAATGGAAATAAAGTAGCCGAAGGGAAAATTATACACTGTTCTTTAGATGTTGATTCAAGAAATAAAATAGAAATTCCCGATCAGCTAGAAAGATGGATAGAGGCTTCTAATGTTAGTACAAATTTAAAAGAATGCTGATTATTATTTTTTAAATTTATAGTTTATTTTTTCTGTAATGTTATTTTTGTTTTTAACAATCCACTTTTCAGGCTTTTCATGTTTAGGCCAACTTTGAGAAAAATTTTTTAATAAATTTAAAGAAATTTCAATATTTTTATCATTTGTAAGTTCTCTAAATTCAACTATTACTTTAATTTTATTTCCCCATAATTTGTTAGATACTTTCGAAATATTGAATTTATTAATTGGGATATTTTCTTTCATAATGAAATCATTTAATCTAGATTCAATTACTTCAGGGAAAACTACTTCTCCACCTGAATTAAAGGCATTATCACTTCTTCCAACAAATTTTAAATAGTAAGAATTATTGATTTGCTTAATTTCACCTAAATCCCCGGTTTGCCACCACCCATTTTTATTTTTGAAATTTTCAGTTTTTAAAGAATCTATTATTTCGATTCCAATTCTGGCTGATTTTATTTCGATTAATCCTTGTGCGTTAATTCTTATTTTTGTATCTGGTAGTATTTCTCCAACATTTTTAAAACCCATTAAGAATTCTTTTGGTTTTAAACTCGTAACCATTGCTGCTGTTTCAGTTGAGCCGTAACAAGGTGCTAATTTTATTTTTTCTTTTATACATTGTTCTGCAGTTTCGTCTGAAATTGAAGCTCCACCTACCCAAATTAGATCAAAAATTTTAAGCCAACTAATTCCATCTTTTTGAGCTAAAAGTCTTTGTAATTGGGTAGGTACTAATGACGTAATCAAGTGTTTTTTGTTTTTTTTAAATTTAATTGTGAAAAGTAAAAGTTCTCGAGTTTTTTTTATCAAATTCGGAGAAATATTAATACAATCACATCCCCAAGTTTGACTTCTAAAAATTGGCATTAATCCACTTATATGGTTCAGGGGTAAAGTATTTAAAATTAAGCAGTTTTGTAATTCAAATCCTTGCTCTATTAGCCATTGACCTGATGTAGTTGCAGATAATTTAAGATTATTTAAATGGTGAAAACATTGTCTCGGTTTTCCAGAACTCCCACTACTGTTTAAGATAATTGCTGGCCCATTTTCAGTAATTGAATCTAATACATCTTTGTCTTCATAAAATTTGTTTTTTACATAAATAATTTTATTCTCTCTAATTTTTTCAATAATTTTTTCTACAGATTGAGTTTCGTTATTTTCAACTTCAATAGTATGAATTTTATTTTTCATAGTTGATCCCATATCTTTTTTGCTTCATTTAAAAATAGAAACGAATTAGGGAATTTATTCATGGCTAATCCCGGAACTTTTGGCGTTGGTCCTTGTAATTGTAGAGAAGATAAATGATGGAGCCATCTCTTTCCTATTCCAGTTTCAAATGAGGTACTTATAGATATTAGAGCTTTTTTATTTTCTAATTCTCTTAAAAGCTTAACTGGATTATTTTCTTGAGAAGGCCTTCTAATTTGCCAACCCTTCCACTCATCAATCAAATTTGGAAATTTTAAAAGTGATTCGTCTAAAGCTATTGGAATTTTTTTGTTTAGTTCTGTCAGTCCATCAATATCATCAACACAGAGAGGTTGTTCTAACCAATCTATATTTTTATTATCTTTCAAAATATCAGCCCATCTATTAGCTATCTCTCTTCTCCAAGAACCATTAGCATCTATTCTTAACTTAATATTATTACCTATTTTGCTTAAAATTTCTTCTAATTTTGCTTCTTCCTCATGGTTATTTTTTAGTGCTACTTTCCATTTTAAGGTTAAAGATTTTCCAACATCACAATGTCTTTTTTTAATATCATTTAGATCTGAAACTACATTTTCATGATTTAACAATATGGCTGTTTTACCAATTTCATCAAAGTAGTAGTTTTCTTTAAAAATTATTTTTCCATTGATCTCAGCTAATGCAGAATTAATTGCAGATTGAATGCATGGGTGAAAAATATTTATTTGCTCAGATAAATTAAATTCCTCTATATATTCAGGGATCATATCTAGTTGTTTCGCACACTTTTTTAAGTCTTTTTTTTGTAGCGGTGAAACTTCTCCAAACCCTATTTTTTTATCATTACTTATTAATTTAATTATCCAACCCGATTTTGTATGGTAATTGGTTTTAGAATTTTCTACTTTGGCCGATAACTTAAAGCTATAAGATTTTTTTTGAAATATTAAGTTCATTTATTTAGATAGTAATTAAATATTAATCCTGTGATTAAACCAATTCCATTAAGAGTTTGAAATTTTATTGCGACGAATTTGCAATTTTTTATTGCAGAAGGTTTTGCATACGAAGACTTTAATAAATTTATAAGTCTTATTGCTTGAGGGAAACTAAGCAAATAAAGGATGCAAAACACTGGAATAAATCCATAAACTATTGTGAAAAGTTGAAAAATATATATTGTAAAAATTATCCAAGGCACAAATTGAGAACCTTTTTTTGCCCCTAAGCGAACTAAAGGTGAATTTTTCCCATGCTTTTTATCTTCAGAAATTTGATGAAAATGAGAACAAAATAATACAAGAGTTGTTGCCAAAGAAGGTCCTGAACCAAGTAATAAAGAAACTTTCCATGGAATATCTTCGATGTAAATATTAGACGGATTTAACGCAATTAAGACTGCAGAGTACGCAAAAGGTCCAAATGCAAGCCAGCATAATGGTTCTCCTAAACCTTGATAGCCCAATCTAAAAGGAGGACCTTGATATAAATATCCTAAGAAGCAGCAAGCTGCCACCAAAATAAAAATGTTTATACTTGTTGATACTGAAATAATTAAAATTATTAATAAACCAATAACTAAAGATGTATATGCAATAAATGAAATTATTTTTTTATTTTTTACAAGATTTACAATTGAATGGAATTTAAATTCATCGATTCCTGTTTCTGCGTCGTATAAATCATTAGTTAGATTTTCCCAAAGTAATATCAAAATTGCAGCTAAAGTAAATGAAATTAAATTATAAATTTTTAACTCTTCATATTGATTGAGTAAGTAAGCCCCTGTTATTAAAACTGGAAGTATGGCAACAGAATAAAGAGGCCATTTTATTGCTTTTTTCCATAATTTTTTTTTATCTTCGTCCATTTTTAATTCACACGCAAAATTAGATAATTATTGAATGTAGTTTATAAATTGAGTTACATTTTTTACTTTATTGCATCATTTTTAGTTATTTTCAATAAGTAATGAAAAATGATTTAAACTTAACAGATTTTTTAAAAGATGTATTTTCCTCTTTCGATAAGAAAGTTGAAAATTCTGGTTTAGTAAGTATTTGTGTTGAGATTCCTTGTATTGATTTGTTTCAAGTTTATGAATTGTTAATAAATCAATATCCGTTTTCTTCATTTTGGGAGGAATCTGATGGCATTTCATATATAGCTTTCGAGAAGTGTAAATATGTTACTCTGGATGGACCAAAAAGATTTGAGGTAGCAAAAGAGTTTAATTCTGAGAATTTTAAAAATTTAATTAACTTAACTAATGAATCGCATAATTCTGCACTTTCAAAAATTATTTATTTATTTTCTTTCTCTGAAAATTTGAATAATAAGAATTTAACTTCAGATATCCCTAGTTTGGAAGCCATTTTGCCAAAAATATTAATTACTAAAAGTGGCAAGAATTGCTGGTTAAGAATCAATGGTCATGTTGAAGGTAAATCATCATTAAGAACATTAATTGAAGAAATATGGACAATTAGAAATCAAGTTATTAATTCTGGCTCAGAATTAATAAAATCATCTGGCTTAAAAACTAGTTTTGATTCACCTTTTATTGATGATTTCTCACGCTCCTTAGAAACTTCTAAAACAAACATGAAAAAAGTAGTAAATAGAGGAATTCAATTAGTAGAGAAAGATATCCTCGAAAAGATAGTTTTAGCGAATAGGGTTAAAATAAAACTTAAAAATAAATTAGATTTAGTAGAAATTTTAAAAAGATTTAAAAAGAAGCAACCAAATACATGTAGATACGTTTGGAAAAGGAATAGTAAGGATATTTTGTTTGGAGCATCTCCAGAAAAATTATTTTCTTTCTCTAAACCTAATTTAACTTTAGAGGCTCTTGCTGGAACTATCTCTACTAATTCAAATTTTAAGAAACTCCTAAAAAGTACTAAAGACTTAAAGGAACATAATTATGTAATACAACATTTGATTAAATCTTTAGAAGTTTCAAAAATAACAAACTTTAAAAAAAGTGATATTAAGGTAAATTCATTTGGAGATATTTCTCATTTGCAAACACTCATTTTCTCTAAAGTTGAAAATATTTGTCCTTTTGAATTGCTTAAAAACTTACATCCATCTCCAGCTGTTTGTGGATACCCCAAAAATGCAGCATTGGATTGGATAAACACTCTTGAGTCTTTCCCTAGAGGAAATTATGCTTCTCCAATGGGTTGGGTTGATGCATCTGGCAATGCTTCATTTCTTTTGGCAATAAGAGGCGCAAGATGTATTGAAGAAAATATTGAATTTACTGCAGGTTCAGGTATAGTTTCTGGATCCGTTTTAGAGAAAGAAATAGATGAGATTAAATTAAAATTTGAATCTATTGTAAAACAGATATTTTGCGCTAAAAATCATAGATAATTTCTACTAATTTTTCAATAACTTCCTCCGAAACATTTTTATTGGATAAATTTTCTATTTCTCTTAAACCTGTTGGACTGGTTACATTAATCTCGCTAAGCATTCCATTTATTACATCAATACCTACAAAAAATAAACCCTCATCTTTGAAGTGTTGAGATAATTCTGAGCAGATACTTTTTTCTTTTTCTGTTAATAATGTGGGTTCAGCCTTGCCTCCCATCGCTAAATTACTCCTAAAATCGCCTCCTTGAGGAATCCTATTTATTGATCCAATTGCTTCTCCGTTTACGATAATTATTCTTTTATCACCCTCTATGACTTCAGGAATAAATTTTTGCATCATAACGGGTAATTCTTCTTGAGAAGTGATTAATTCAATGATTGATTTAATTCCTGGAGAATTTTTATTTATCCTTATAACACCTTGACCACCTTTTCCTCCAAGAGGTTTTATGACTACTTCATTATTTATATTTGCAAAATTAATAAGATCTTTTACCTTACTCGCAACTATTGTAGGTGCCATTAAGTGGCTGTATCTTAAAGCACCTAGCTTTTCATTCCACGCTCTTAGCGATGAGGGTTTGTTAATTACTTTTACTCCTTTTCTTTCGGCAACTTCTAAAAGATGGGTTGCATATAAATAAGCCTCATTTACAGGAGGATCTTTTCTCATCCAAATGCAATTAAATTCGGCGAGAGGTATGCAATCATTCTCTTTGAAAGAAATCCACGGAATTACTTCAACTTTTACGGAAGATGCCCATACTTCATCACCTCTAGCTTCCAGGTCTTGAGGAGTACAACTCCAGATTTCAATATTTTTTTTTGATGATGCTTGCATTAAAGCAGCAGTTGAATCTTTTAAGGGATTTATATTTTTAATTGGATCTATTACGAATAGAAATTTCATAAGATCTAGTTTAATAATGCTTCTAATTTATTTTCATTTTCTAATGCGTAGAGATCGTCGCAGCCTCCGATACCCTCATTATCTATAAATATTTGTGGTAATGTTCTTCTACCATCAGCTCTTTCAATCATCAATGCTCTGGCATCTTCGTCGCCATCTATTTTATATTCTGTAAAATTTATATTTTTTTTCTTGAGTAGTGATTTTGCTCGAATACAGAATGGGCAATATTGCCAAGTATAAATTTCAACTTTGGACATTTTTTTAAAATAATACTTAGTTTATACTATTAAACAAAAGTGCTTGTTAGATTATAAATAACGATTAAATTCTATTTTGATAGATATTACAGATTTCAAAAAAGATCTTTCGGAACTAACAGAGCGCCTGGGTAATGCTCAGGATTGTCTTTGACGTTCCAAGATTAAAAGCGAAAAGGAAAGAGTTAGAGCAAATTTCTGCTCAGCCTGAATTTTGGGAAAATCAAGAAGAAGCTAAAAAGCAAATGTTAATCCTTGATGATGTCAAAGCCCAACTTGAATTGTTAGATAAATGGAAAATTTTTATTTCTGATGCTAATGCCTCTCTTGAGCTTTATTCTCTAGAGCCCGAAGAGGAAATGATTTTAGAATCGCAGCTGGGATTAAAGAAATTAAGAGAGAATTTGGATAAATGGGAATTTGAAAGATTGTTATGTGGTGAATACGATAAGGAAGGAGCAGTAGTTTCTATTAACGCAGGTGCGGGTGGAACAGATGCGCAGGATTGGGTAGAGATATTATTAAGAATGTACTCAAGATGGGCCGATAATAATCAAATGAGCCTTATCATTAATGAATTATCTCAAGGAGAAGAAGCAGGTATTAAAAGTGTAACGTTCGAAATTGATGGAAAATATGCATATGGCTATCTGCAACATGAAAAAGGAACTCATAGATTAGTAAGAATTTCTCCTTTCAATGCCAATGGCAAAAGACAAACCAGCTTTGCTGGGGTAGAGGTTATGCCAAAATTAGATGATAATATTTCACTTGATATACCTGAAAAAGATTTAGAAATCACAACAAGTAGATCCGGTGGAGCTGGAGGACAAAATGTTAATAAAGTAGAAACAGCAGTGAGAATTGTTCATTTGCCTTCAGGGATTTCAGTAAGATGTACTCAAGAAAGATCTCAATTACAAAATAAAGAAAAAGCTATGTTACTTTTAAAGTCTAAACTATTAGTGATTGCTAAAGAACAACGAGCTGCTGAAGTCGCTGATATTAAAGGTGACATTGTGGAAGCTGCATGGGGCAATCAAATAAGAAATTATGTTTTCCATCCCTATCAAATGGTAAAAGATCTTAGGACTATGCAGGAGACTAACGAGTTAGATAGTGTTTTAGATGGTGGACTTGAACCATTTATTCATGAATTATTACGTATGAATATTTCTTCTAATGAATCTCTTGAATAACTAATGGAAAATAAAAACGAAATTTTAGAAAAAAAAGTTTCTCCTCCAAGCTTTATAAAGCTTGCTATGAGAAATATGGTAAGGAAAGGCTCAAAAAGTATTTCTCATTTTTCAATAACCTTTCTAGTTTTAATTGGGATATTAATACTTGTGGCCACAATAGGTAAGCCCAATATTCCAGTTTAAGAATGTATGAAAGAAAAAATTATTTCTGAAATAAATTTAGATTTGGTTTTTCAATGTAATGATTTCTCTCAATTTTCAAATAAGTTAAAAGATACTAAAACTCATCTTATTTTTGAATCTATTTTTTGGGAGAAAGTTTTTTTATCTTGGATAAATACTATATTAAAAAAAGAGGATTATGAATTACCAAATTATATTTTTGAAAAAAAATCTTTTTCATTAGGCTTACAGATAATATCTAATCAAGAAATTGCTTCTTTGAACAAGAAATGGATGCAAAAAAATGGTCCAACTGATGTTCTATCTTTTCCAATTATTTCTGATGAATCTCTAAATAATTTAGATCATATAGAGTTGGGAGATATTTTTATATCATTTGATATGGCACTTGAGCAATCTTTTGAATATGAACATTCAATCTATAGAGAGATGATCTGGTTGGCTAGTCATGGATTTTTACATCTTTTGGGATGGGAACATAATAATGAGCATGATTTAGAAAATATGTTAAATTTCCAAGAATATTTAATTACTCGATTAGATTAAAAATCAATGGAAAAAAAAATAAACTATTTAGAAAATAGAAAAGAATCATACAAAACTTCTAGTAATGTATTTATAAGTTTTAAGTATGCTTTCAGTGGTATTAGATATGTATTAAAAACTTCAAGAAATTTTAAAATTCAATTAATTTTTGCAGTTACAAGTTTAATAATTGGTTTTTTACTCAAAATTAGTCTAAGTAATTATGTTATTTTGATTGCAACAATAATGTCTGTTTTAATATTAGAAATATTGAACACATCTATTGAATCAATCGTTGATTTAGTAGTGAAAAAAGAATTTAGTATTTTGGCTAAAATTTCAAAAGATACTTCTGCAGGAGCAGTATTATTAGCTTCCATCAATTCTGTTATTATTGCTGTATATATCTTTGTTCCTAAAATAAAGTTGTTATTTTAAATCCATATAAATATGTTTCTTGTTATTGATAATTACGATAGTTTTACTTATAACCTTGTTCAATATTTAGGAGAACTTTCAGTTGAGCATGAAATAACTAAAGAATTAATAGTTAAAAGAAATGATGAAATTACTCTAGAAGAAATTATCAAACTAAATCCTGGTGGAATTCTCTTATCTCCAGGTCCAGGTAATCCAGATCAATCTGGAATTTGTCTGCCAATTCTAAAAAAATTATCTAAAAATATTCCGACCTTGGGAGTTTGTTTAGGTCATCAAGCTTTGGCCCAAGCTTTTGGAGGTAAGGTTATAGTTGGGAAAGAACTTATGCATGGTAAGACATCCAAAATATTTCATAATCAAAAAGGATTGTTTAAAGATATCGAGACTCCATTTGTGGCTACTAGATATCATAGTCTTATAGTTGATTCAAGTTCTTTACCATCTTGTTTCGACATAACTGCGACTTTAGAAGACTCAACAATTATGGCTATCTCTCATAAAGAATATAAACATTTACATGGGGTACAGTTCCATCCTGAAAGTGTTTTGACGCAATTTGGTCATAAATTAATTAGTAATTTTCTAAAAATGGCTGAACAAAAGTAAAATAAAAAAAAATTAATATTATGATTTCTCAAATTAAAAACTTTTTATTTTTGATATTAGTTAGCTCTTTTTTACCTACCTCATTATTGGCAAGGAACTTAGGAATAAAAAGTTTGGGACATAGTAGTTTTTTAATTACTAGTGCAGATAAATCTATTCTTATAAATCCCTTTAAAGCAATAGGTTGTGCAAGTAATTTAAAGGAGCCAAAAGAAGTCAACGTAGATTTTATTTTGGCTAGTTCTAGGCTTCCAGATGAAGGATATAATCCTAATGATCAATTAATGTTCGTTGACCCAGGAATCTATCAATTTGAGGATATTTTATTAAATGGAATCTCTGTACCACATGACAGAGTAGATGGAAGAAGATTTGGGATGGCAACTGTTTGGAGTTGGGAGCAGAATGATCTTAAAATTGTTCATATGGGAGGAGCTGCTGGTGATATTGATATAAACAGTCAAATTATTTTGTCTAGTCCAGATATATTGTTTATTTCAATTGGAGGAGGAATAAAATCTTACAATGGTAAAGAAGCCTCAAAAATAGTTAAGCTTCTAAAACCTAATGTAGTTATTCCTGTTCACTTTGAACGCGGCAAAAAAATTAATAAAGAATGTGATTTCTCAAATGCTGATTTATTTATCGATAATATGAAAGATTTTAAAGTAAAATATGTTGGAAAAGATTTTCAAATAAAACCTAAAAGAATCGATCAAAATACAATTTATATTTTCAGTAATTAATTTTTTAAATCTAATATCTTGTAATTGTCCCAGAAAAAAATCATTTGTTCTTTAGTTCCAATACTAACCCTTATAGAATTAGCGATATCTTTTTTGTTTTCCATACTTCTAATAAGAATACCTTTTTCTCTCATCTGTTGTATTAAGATTTTAGGATCTTTTTTTGGCCAAATTAAGAAATAATTACCTCCACTAAAGTGAGTTCTGATTTTTGTTGATTTGAATTTATTTAAAATCCATTCCCTAGCCTTTTTTACTTCTAAAACATAATTATCAATATATGATTTGTCTTTAAGTGCTGCTAATGCAGCTGTTATAGCAAAGCTGTTTACATCATATGGTCCTGTAACTTTATTAATGTACTGAATTAAACTTTTATTGCCAAAAGTAAAACCTATTCTTAAACCAGCTAGACCTGCAGTTTTTGAAAGAGATTGGATTATTAGTATATTTTTATTCTTTTCAAAATCTATCGATTCAAGAAGACTGTCTCCATTAAATTTTTCATATAGTTCATCAACAACTATTAATGAATCGTTATTGATATTGGCTAAATTAATTATTTCATGAGAGCTTAGAACAGTTCCTGTTGGATTATTTGGATTGCAAATAAATATTAACTTTGGATTATGATCTATTATTTTTTCCCTAAATTCTTCGATAGGGAATAGAAAATTTTCTCCAATGTAAGAACAACTTATTTTTTTCATTCCTCGGATTTCTGCACAAGGAGAATAGTAACCAAAAGTTGGATTTGTGGTTAGAAATATCTGATCTTTTTCTCCAAAGCAATTGAAAATTGCATTTATTGCTGCATCTGCTCCATTGAAAATTCCGATTTCATCATTACCAAATTTTCTTGAATCAAGATATTTATCACATAAAAATTTTTTTAAAAAATTATATTCCGGATAAATTGATATCTCATCTAACTTTATCGCTTGTAATGCCTCTAAAACCTTAGGACTTGGACCTAAAGTATTTTCATTAAAGTCTAAGCGGAGTAAATTTCTTCTATTTTCTAAAGGTGCAGAGTAAGACTGCATATTTATTATTTCTTCTCTTGGTTTTGGGAAAAGATTATTTAATGGATCAAAATCATTCATTACATTCTTTCTAAAGTTTCAATTCCTAAAAGCTCTAAGCTTAATTTTAGTGTTTTTGCAGTTAGGTCACATAAATTAAGCCTAGAGATTTTTATATTTTTTTCTTCTTTGAGGATTGGAACTTGATCATAGAATCTATTAAAAGTCTGACATAGCTCGAACAGATAATTGCATAATCTATTTGGCATTAAGTCTTTTTCAATAGAAATTATGACTTCATCGAACCTAAGTAATTTTCTGATAAGTTTCCACTCAGATTTATGTTCATAATTTACGTACTGAAAATCTTTAGATTCATAAACAAAATCATTTTTTCTTTTAATTCCTAAAATTCTTACTAGTGTATATAACAAATAAGGAGCAGTATTACCATTAAGGGAAAGCATTTTATCAAAACTAAATTGATAATTAGTAATCCTATTTTGACTTAAATCTGCATACTTAACAGCTCCTAATCCAATAATTCTTGAAGTATTTGCTATAAACTCCTCGGTCTCATAACGATCTTCATCTTCTAATCTTTTCAATAAATCTTCTTTTGCTCTTCTAACTGCTTCATTTAATAAATCTTTTAGGCGTATTGTTTCACCTTCTCTTGTCTTTAGTTTTTTGCCATCAATTCCTTGAACTAACCCAAAAGGGACATGGTCTACTTGACAATTTTCTGGGATCCATTTTGCTTTTTTTGCAACTTGAAAAACTCCAGCAAAATGATTTGCTTGCCCATGATCAGTTACATAAATAATTCTTGAAGCATCATCGCCATTAGGAGGTTTATTGAATCTGTATCTTATAGCAGCAAGATCTGT
Source organism: Prochlorococcus sp. scB245a_519A13 (assembly GCA_000634415.1). Lineage (GTDB taxonomy): Bacteria > Cyanobacteriota > Cyanobacteriia > PCC-6307 > Cyanobiaceae > Prochlorococcus_A. Next base: position 17,947 of record JFNH01000008.1, read on the forward strand.
GGTGGCATAATTAAAACCTCCATCTTTTTTTTGAATAATTAGCGGTAAAGGTTTGCCTTCTTTATTTGTCATCCCATCTAAAAATACACATTTTGCTCCTTGATCTTCTACTAATATTTTTTCTAAATTCAAATCATTAATAACTGATTTTAAGAAGGGATTATAAAAAGATTCACCTCTTTCTTCTATTTTTATTTTTAAATTTTTATAGATTTCATCAAATTCTTTCCTTGATTGATCACATAATAATTTCCAAGCTTTAATCGATTTAATATCCCCACTTTGTAACTTAACTACTTCCTCTCTAGATCTTTTTTGGAATTCAGATTCGTTATCAAATCTTTTTTTTGATTCTTTATAAAATTCAACTAAATCACTTATCTTGATCTTTCCTATTTCTTCTAGATCATTTGAATATAAATCTTTGAGCTGAGTAATAAGCATGCCAAATTGCGTTCCCCAATCACCAACATGATTGAGTCTTAATACTTCATAACCTCTTAACTCGAAAATTCTAGATATTGAGTCACCTATTATTGTTGATCTTAAATGCCCTACATGCATTTCTTTAGCAATATTAGGGCTAGAAAAATCTACAATAACCTTATTGGATAAACCACTATCTAAATCTTTTCTAATTAGAGGTATACCAGCCCTATTGCATTGAATATTTGACTTAATTTCATTTATTAGAACCTCATCTTTTAATTTTATATTTATAAATCCAGGTCCAGCTATTTCTAGACTCTTACATAATTTTGCTATGCTTTTATTTTTATTTAAAAGGTTAATAAAATCATTAGAAATATCTCTTGGGTTCTTTTTATATATTTTAGATAAACTTAAACAAATATTACATTGATAATCACCAAATTCCTCTTTTGATGATTGTGTAATTAAATTCTTGCTAAGAATTTCGAATTCTCCTTTTTTATCATTTTTTTCAAGACTATCTAAAAGAGATTTTTCAAATTGTTTTGTTAATTCTTTAAAAATGATTAGCATTAATTATTCAATTATTTATCTATATGATTAATTAATATAACGCATACTCAAATCAATCCAATTACTTTTGGTGATTGAAGAACTTGTTGAAATCAAATCAATACCTTTTATAAGGTATTTACTAATTTCTTGAGGGTTTATTCCAGAAACTTCTATTATCAAATTTTTATTGACTTCTTTTTGTAGACTATTAATTGATAACTCTCTTAATTCTTGAACGTTTTTTTTGATTATTTCAGGACTAAGTTCATCTAATAAGACGCTATCCGCTCCTGCTAATACTGCTTCTTTTGCCTGGTCAATATTCTCAGCTTCAATTATGATATGAGTTGTAAAAGGCGAATTTAGGCGAATATTTTGTACTGCATTCTTAAGATTATCTGTCCATGCAATATGATTTTCTTTGATCATAGCAGCATCGTATAATCCCATTCTATGATTCACCCCACCTCCGCATTTGAATGCATATTTTTCAAATATTCTTAAGCCAGGAGTCGTTTTCCTAGTATCTGCTAATTTTATATTTGTGCCTTCTAATTTATCTGTAAGATTCTTTGTATATGTTGATATTCCAGATAAGTGCATTGCTATATTTAAGCTGATCCTTTCACTAGCAAGTAAACTTTTTGAAGGCCCATATATTTCTAAGAGTTTTTGATCTTTAACAAATTTATCTCCATCAGAGATATTAAATTTTGGACTGATTTTTAAATCAATTTTTCTAAAAATTTCTTTTATAATATCAACCCCGCAGAATATACCCTCTTCTTTTGCAATCCAATATGCATTACCATTCTCTTCTTTAATAGAGGAACTTGTAAGATCTCCCCTACCTATATCTTCATCGATCCAATTATCAATGATTTTACTTATTATTGGAGTATTTAAATCCACTAAACTAAGAAATAATTAATTAATAAAAATTAAACTGAAGTTAGAGAATCAACTATATATCACTATGTAATTTAACTCAAATTTATTTACCAATACAAAACTTAGAAAAAATATTATCTAGAAGTTCCTCTGTTAATTCTTGACCAGTTATTTTAGATAAGTTTTGAATTCCATCTCTCAGCTCAATTGATAACAAATCAAATGGCAATTTATTTTCAATTATTTCATCAGTATCATTTAAATTAGATAAGCAAGCAGATAAATTTGTTAGATGTCTTTCGTTTAAAAATATATTGATATTTTCTACTTGTTTTAATCCGCAATTTTTTATAATTGTGTCTATTAATAATCTTTCACCATCATTATTCTTAATACTCATAAGAATTGTGTTTTTTAACTCATTTGAATTAATATTTTTGCAATCAATTAAATCTTTTTTATTGCCCAAAATAGTAATTAATTTTTCTTTGGGAATTTCTTGTATTAATTTTTTGTCTTCTTCATTAAATCCTTCTTCAAGACTATAAATATAAATTATAAAATCTGACTCTTTTATTTTCCCAAAACTTTTTTTAATTCCAATACTTTCAATTTGTTCATGAGTTTCTCTTATGCCAGCAGTATCAATTATTTTCATTGGAATATCATTAATAGTTAAATTAACTTCAATAACATCTCTAGTTGTTCCAGGAATATTAGTTACGATTGCTTTCTCTTTTTTTGCAAGCAAATTTAATAAAGAGCTTTTACCAACATTTGTTTTACCTATAAGCGCAATGGATATTCCATTGTGAATATATGAATTTCTTTTTGCATTTTCTATTAGTAATTCTATTTTTTCTTTGACTTTTTTAATGTTTTTTAGATATTTGGTGTAATCAAAATCTGTGAAGTCTTCTTCAAAATCAACTCTCGCTTCTATTTCGCAAAGTTGATTTATAAGGTCATTTTTAATATCATCAATTTTTTTCTTTATTTCTCCTTGAACCCCGCTAAAGGCTAACTCTGCTGATCTGGTATTGCTTGCATTAATTAATTGATTAATCGACTCGGCTTGAGTAAGGTCTATTTTCCCATTAAGAAAAGCTCTTTGACTAAATTCTCCTGGGTTTGCAAGTCTAACTCTAGAATTACTAGATAATAATATCTTTAAAACTTTATTTACTATGATAATTCCGCCATGGCAATGAAGTTCAACTACATCCTCTCCTGTGAAGCTATTTGGCGATTTCATCACTAAAATTAAAACCTCATCTATAAATTTATTTTGTTTATTTTCCTGAATAAAACCATGAAAAACCCTATGTGATTCCCATGCATATTTAGATTTAGTTTGAACAATTTTTTTGCAAGAATTTATTGCGTCTTTCCCTGATACTCTTATTATCGCAACTCCTCCCTTCCCAATACTTATAGCTGAAGCAATTGCGGCTATAGTATCTTCTGTAGTAACTATCGAATCCATCTCTCGCTTTGTTATGGATAATTAAGTAAGATTATCAAGAATTAAATGTTGAAAATTTCTTTCTGAATGAGATTTAAAAGAGATATTACCTATAAGAAAATTCTATCATTATTTAGGAGTCAGAATGGAAGTCCTTTCTTTAATGCTAAAGGTTTAGCTATAGGGGTATTTAGTGGTTGCTTTCCATTTTTTGGTTTTCAGACTTTAATGGGAGTATTTTTTGCGAAAATAGCTAAGGGAAATATTGTTCTAGCTGCAATTGGTACCTGGATCAGCAACCCTTTTACTTATATTCCACTTTATTATTTTAACTATAAAGTTGGTTCGATTTTTTTAAATAATCCTTCTAATAAAATTCTTGAAAAAAGTTTAGTTATTGATGACTTATGGAAACAAGGTAGAATTTTTTCCTTAAAATTACTCTTAGGTTCATCTTGTGTAGGTATTTTATTAGCTTTGATTTGCGGCAGTATTGTTTTCTTTATCTACAAGATAAAAAGTAAAAGATAGATTGATCTGATTTTAAAATTAACTTTGTCCAACTCTGGCAATATCTAAAACATCTGCCATTGATTTAATTTGTTCAATTGTTTTGTGAAGTTGATTATAACTTTCAAGACCTACACAAAGATTTATAATAGCTGGTTTACCATAAGCAGTTTTAACATTGGCATCACTAACGTTTATACCTTTATCAGATAACCGCATAAGAATATCTTTAAGAACTCCAACTCGATCAATTACTTCTATTCGTAGCTGAATTGGAAACTTATTATCGCCAGTTTTATTATCTTGATTCCAACCGACAGGTAATCTTCTCTCTATTGGAATTGGTATTACATTTTCACAATCTTCCCTATGTATAGTTATCCCATGGTTGCCGAGCGACACAGTTCCGATAATATCCTCACCTGGGAGTGGGGAACAGCATTTACCTATTCTGTAATCAAGACCTTCTATCCCGGAAATTGGTGATTTAGCTGCTGTATTAGATTGATTAGTGGATAAATTATTATTACTTTTAAGAGATTTTGTTATTTCAGAGTCAGAATCATTTTTTACATCTTCTGTCTGTAATTTTATTTCTTCTCTTAGTCTGTTTAATACTTGATGCAAAGTTAAGCCACCAAAACCAAGAGATGCAAGAAGGTCTTCAGTAGTTTTTAAATTGCATCGATTTGCAACTTTTTTCATGGCTTCACTAGAAAGTAATGCTTCAAAACCGTTTCTACCTACTTCTTTTTCAAGTAAATCTCTACCTCTTTTAATCGTTTCATCACGATGGCTTTTCTTATACCATTGGCGAATTCTATTTTTAGCAGTTGGCGTAACTACAAAGTTCAGCCAATCCAAGCTTGGAGTAGCATTATTACTTGTCAAAATTTCTATGAAGTCACCATTTTGAAGTGCTGTAGATAATGGAGAAAGCTTTTCATTAATTCTTATTCCATTACAGTGATTTCCAACTTCAGAATGGATTCTGTAGGCGAAATCTATCGCGGTAGATCCTTTCCTTAAACCAACAACATCTCCTTTTGGCGTGATTACAAATACTTCTTCATCAAATAAATCTTCTTTAATTGAAGCTAAATAATCATTATGATCCCTTTCATTACCTTCTTGTTGCCATTCTACTAATTGTCTTAGCCAATTAAATCTCTCGGCATTACTTTTAGCAGGAGAACCACCCTCTTTATATTGCCAATGAGCGGCAATACCATATTCAGCAATTTGATGCATCGAAGTAGTTCTAATTTGAACTTCAATAGGTCGATGTCTTCCAATCACAGAAGTGTGTAAGGACTGATATCCATTCGGTTTTGGTAATCCTATATAGTCTTTAAATCTACCTGGAATTGGTTTGAAAGTATCATGAACAACTGCTAAAGCCCTATAACAACTATCTGAATTGTCCACGATAATTCTTAGGGCAGCAACATCGTAAATCTCGTGAAAATGCTTTTGTTGTCTTTCCATTTTGCTCCAGATGCCATAAAGATGTTTTGGCCTTCCTGTTATTTCAAAATTTTTCAAACCCGCTGAAATCAAGTTTTCCTTCATAAGATTCAAAGTTACTTTTAATCTTTTTTCTCTATCACTTCTTTTAACGGCGATTTGATCTTTAAGATCTAGATATTCTTTAGGCTCTAGGAATTTAAAAGCTAAATCTTCTAATTCCCATTTAAATCTGTTTATTCCTAGTCGATTAGCTAATGGTGCATAAATCTCTCTTGTTTCTCTCGCTATTCTTAGTTTTTTCTCATCATTTAGCCATTCAATTGTTCTCATGTTATGAAGTCGATCAGCAAGTTTAACTAAGACAACTCTGATATCGCTGGCCATAGCCAAAAACATTTTCCTAAGATTTTCAGCTTGTGCTTCAGTCCTGTTGTTAAAGTGAATGCCGCCTAATTTTGTTACACCCTCTACAAGTATTTTTACTTCTAATCCAAAATTTTTTTCTATTTCGGATAAATCAATGCCAGTATCTTCAACTACATCATGTAAAAGGCCTGCAGCAATAACTGATGAACTAGCACCTATTTCTTTAAGGAGATTTGCAACAGCAACCGGGTGGATAATGTATGCCTCGCCGCTCGCACGAAATTGTCCATCATGAGCTTTATAAGCAAGTTTAAAAGCCTTTACTATAAGGTTTTGATTCTCATCATTTTCTTTATTTGATTTTTCAAAATTATGAATATCTTTAAGAAGCCAATCGGGAATGTTTATTTGATAATTCAAAGATTCACTTTCATATTTTTTATTTTCAGGCAAAATAGTTTTGGAAACTTCAATCTCGTTTTTTTCTTTTGAATTTGCAGCTGCCTCGGACATTTTATATTGCTTTAGATATATTTTATTTATGTCTAGAAAAATTTGCTATAGATCATGGAAAAAAATAAAGAAAAAATTATTGTAGTTAAAAATCTTACTGTTAAATATGGTCTAAAACAGCAACCTATTATCAAAAATTTTAATTTGGAAATAGATAGTGGAGATCATTTGGCCATAATAGGACCTTCTGGATGTGGAAAGACCACTTTTGCAAAAACATTAGTAAATATATTGCCTGCAAAGGCCACTTCTAAAGGGTATCTATCGATTTCTAATTTAGATCCTAGGAAAATAAACAACAAAGATGCACAATTATTTAGAAGAAAGAATTTTGGATTTATTTATCAAGACTCTATAAAAAAACTTAATCCGCTAATGAGAGTTGGGGATCATTTATATGAATTATTTAAAACACATTATCAAACTAAATCATCTTTAGCTATTAAAAAATTAGTAAAAGAAGTTTTTCAAAAAGTCGGAATTGAAGAAAGTAGACTTGATTCTTTCCCACATCAATTTAGCGGCGGAATGAGACAGAGAGTTTCTATAGCAATGGCACTTGCTTTGAAACCTAAATTATTAATAGCTGATGAACCTACAACAAGCTTAGATACCAAAACAAGTTTTGAAATTATGCAAGAAATAATTCATCTATGTAATGAATTTGATACAACTTTAATTTTAATTAGTCATGATATTAATCTTGCAGCAAAGTGGTGTAAAAAAGTTGCAATAATTGAAAAGGGATCGATTGTTGAAAAAGGGAATATATTAGATATTTTTCAATCACCAAAATCATATATAGGGAAAAAGTTAGTAAATGCTTCAAAAATAATATTAGAAGCAAATACTAAAAATAATGCTCGAGATCAGGTCGTTCTAGAGGTAAATAACCTAAGACATTGGTATAAATTAAATTCTTCAATTTTCATGAATAAATGGAATAAGGCTTTAAATGAAGTTAGTTTCAAGTTATATGAGAATGAGACTCTTGGAATAGTTGGTTCTTCAGGGAGTGGTAAAAGTACATTATGTAGGGCTTTAATTGGACTTCTTAAAGTAAGAGGTGGTGAAATCAAAATTTATGATAAAAATCATGCATCGAAAAAAAATAAATCTTTTAAAAAGAACAATAAAGTGCAAATTATTTTTCAAGATCCTTTTTCAAGTTTGAACCCGAAAATGACAATTAAAAGTATTTTGGAAGATATATTTTTTATTCAAAAAATTTCAGATAAAAGAAAAATCGAAAAAGAAATAAAATTAATGTTTAGAAATTTGAATCTTCCCTTAAATAATGATTTTTTTAATTCTTATCCTAGCCAATTATCAGGTGGTCAACTGCAAAGAATTTCATTAGCCAGAGCGCTATTGTTGAAACCAAAAATTTTGATTTGTGATGAGAGCGTTAATATGTTGGATGCTTCAGTAAAAATAGAGATTCTTGAATTACTTAGAGTCTTGCAAGAAAAAATGAATTTAACGATTATCTTTATTACTCATGATTTGGGCATTGCTAAAAGATTTTGTGATAGGTTGCTAGTTATGAATCACGGAAAGATAGTTGATGAAGGAGAAAGTTCTACAATATTCACTAAAACTCAAAACACGTATACAAAATCGCTTCTAAATTCCTCTTTGAATCTTATTTAACTTTAAGAACACTTAGTAATTTTTGAAAATCTAATGGTAATTCTGATTCAAATATCATTTCTTTACCATTTATTGGATGTATAAGTCCAAGCTTAATGGCGTGTAAAGCTTGGCCATCTAATTTACATGGTAGTTTTTTACATCTTCCATATAACGGATCACCCACAATTGGATGATTAATGTGAGCGCAATGTACTCTTATTTGATGCGTTCGCCCCGTATCTAGTTTGAAACTCATTAATGAGTAATTGCCAAATCTTTCTTCTAATTTCCAATAGGTACAGGCATACCTTCCTGAAGTTTCTTCAACTACTTTATATTTCAATCTATTTAATTTATCTCTGCCAATGTTTCCCACTATTTGGCCTTCTTCAGAATTCGGTGCTCCATGAATAACTGCAATATATTCGCGTGATGCTATTTTTTCTTTAATTTGTTTCTGGAGATTTACTAATGCCTCTTGGCTTTTTGCAACAACCATACATCCGGATGTATCTTTATCTAATCTGTGAACAATCCCAGGTCTTAGTTTCCCATTAATTCCAGGTAGATCTTTACAGTGAAAAATTAATCCATTCACTAAAGTTCCAGATTTGTGTCCAGGGGCTGGATGAACAATTAGTCCTGATTGTTTATTAATTACTATGATGTGCTCGTCTTCAAAAAGGATATTTAAATCCATTTTTTCAGGTTTCAAATAAATAAGAGGTTCTGGAGGAGGCATCCATATTTGAATATTGTCGCCATTTTTTAATGGGGTCTTTGCTTTCGCAGTCTTATAGTTTACAAGTACTAAACCTGAATTTATAAAATGTTGAATTCTTGCTCTACTTTGTTCTGGCCTTTTACTTACCAACCATCTGTCTAGCCTCATAGGAAGAGGTAGCTCATAAATAATTTCTATAAGCTCACCTTCTCCAATGCCGAAAGAATTTTGATTATTTAATTCCATAGTGGGACTTCTAAAGCAATTTTACCCAGCATTTGATTTCTATAATCTTCCAATAACTTATGAGACATTCTCCTTTTATCGCCTGAGGTATGTTTTGAAGCTGCTTCATCGATCCAAGCAGAAGGACTCTTAAAGCCTTTAGTAATATCAACTCCATATCTATTAGATATTTGTTTAACTGAGATATTCGCATTCTTATCTTTGTTGAGAGTGGATATAATTTTGATAAATCCAATTGCGACACTCTCTATTTCATAAGCAGCTTCTCCAATATCGTCACACAGTGCAAGATTAAGTGCTGATTTTTGATCTTCTAAATTTGGAGGTATAACACCAGGAGCATCTAGCAGATCTATACCACTTTCTAATTTTATCCATCTTAAATTACGAGTCACGCCTGCTTTCCTAGCGCTATCTACAACTCTTTTTTTTGCGATTCTATTAATTAATGCCGACTTTCCTACGTTTGGAAAACCAAGTGTAAGGGCTCTAATTGGCCTAATTCGCATTCCTCTAGAGAGTCTTCTATCGTCGATTGACGACCTAGAATCTTTGGCTGACTTACAAATTTCTTTAATCCCTATTCCTCTTTTAGCATCACACCAAAGAGGATATTGATCTTTAGAATTAAACCATTTATTCCAACTATTGATTGTATTCGGGGAGATCATATCTGATCTGTTAATGACAAGAATATGTTTTTTATTATCTATCCATTTATTTAAGTGTGGATGTCCTGTTGACAAAGGAATTCGTGCATCTCTAACTTCTATAACTAAATCTACTTTATTGATTACTTCAGATAATTTCTTTTCTGCTTTTGCGATATGGCCTGGGTACCATTGGATTTTGGGTATGTCCACTTCAATAAATCAAATAAAATTTTGTATTCCTTTTAGTTTTTATAACTTTCAAAAGTATTTACTTCTAAATTTTAGTATAAATTTAATAACTAAAAATTTTTATAATCGTTAATTCTTAAAATTTATTAAGGCATAGGTAACAGTAACTACTTTTTAACCCAATAAGCCCAAATTAACGTTAGGGTCTTGAGATTATAAATATAGCTTGTTTAATGTCAAAATTATCTCTTTCCAGTCTTGATAAGACACATTTAGAAGGAAAAAAAGTTCTTGTAAGAGTAGATTTTAATGTTCCATTAAATGAAGACGGTCAAATAACTGACGATACGCGTATTCGTGCAGCGATCCCAACTATTGAATATCTTATTAATCATTCTGCAAAAGTCATTTTAGCTGCTCATTTTGGTAGACCAAAGGGTCAGGTAAATGAAAAAATGAGATTAACTCCAGTAGCAGCAAGATTAAGTGAATTGTTGGGGCAAAATGTTGCTCTTACTAACAGTTGTATTGGTGATGAAGCAGTTGCACAATCAAATAGCTTATCTAATGGAGATGTTCTTTTACTTGAGAATGTTCGTTTTTTTGGCGAAGAGGAAAAGAACGACCTGGAGTTTGCTGAAAAATTAGCATCACATGCAGATATGTATGTAAATGATGCTTTCGGTGCTGCTCATAGAGCGCATGCTTCAACTCAGGGTGTTACAAATTATTTAAGTCCCTCAGTAGCTGGATTTCTTTTAGAAAAAGAATTGAAATACCTACAAGGAGCAGTAGATTCCCCAAATCGTCCATTGGCAGCAATAGTTGGAGGGTCAAAGGTTAGTAGCAAAATAGGAGTACTTGATTCTTTACTAGATAAGTGTGACAAAATCATGATTGGTGGAGGTATGATTTTCACTTTTTATAAAGCTAGAGGTTTAGATGTCGGAAAGAGCCTTGTAGAAGAAGATAAACTCGAGCTTGCTAAAGATTTAGAAGCAAAAGCAAAAGCAAAAGGAGTAGAGTTATTATTACCCACTGATGTTGTTTTGGCTGATGAATTTTCTCCTGACGCCAGTAGTAAAATATCTCAAATTGATGCAATTAGTGGGAATTGGATGGGTCTAGATATTGGTCCAGATTCCATTAAAGTTTTTCAGAATGCTCTTGCAGAATGTAAGACAATTATTTGGAATGGTCCAATGGGAGTTTTTGAATTTGATAAATTTGCAGATGGTACAAATGCAATAGCTACGACTCTTGCGGACTTAAGTGCTTTTTCTGAAGTTTGTACAATAATTGGTGGTGGAGATTCAGTTGCAGCAGTTGAAAAAGCAGGATTAGCTGAGAAAATGTCTCATATATCTACAGGAGGTGGGGCTAGTTTGGAACTTTTAGAAGGTAAAACTTTACCAGGTGTGGCTGCGTTAAACGACGCTTAGGCTATATCTCATCAACAATATCAATGCTCTTTGTGAAAGTAATCATTCCCTCAGGATGAGCTATGATTCCTGACCAAATTTGCATCCCTGGTTTTGAAGGGGCTCTTGTAATTTTAAAAATCCCTCCAGACGCCAATGGTTCCAATAATATTTCTTGTTCAAACAATGAATTAACTTGATGAGGTTTTATAGCTCCAGCAATAATCACTTCTTCAAGAGGCTTATTTAGAATTATATCGATATCGTATTTTGAACCAGTAAGAACCCTATCAGGAATTTTAAAACTAATATCTATTTTTTTATTATCGTTTCTTATTGTGGTGAATAAATTTTTGATAATCCCTTCACTTATTTTTCCATTTAGAACTGAAAAAATATAATCGAAATCGGATTCGAGTATATGCATTTCTCCGTTAACTATTTTTTCCCCAGAAACTTTTATTCTCAATATTTCTTTATTTGGAATATTTGACTCTAATCTTTTGATTTTCCATTTGCTGTTAGGGAAATCATTGATAATCTTTGAGAACTGTTTTGGTATATTTTGGTTTTCATCATTTCTAAAATTTTTTTTAATAAACTCTAAGTCTCGCTTATTTAATGAGGTTTCTAAATTTCTTATAAAATCAACTTTTAAGGTTTGCGTTATTGCTGAATATGGGAGAATGAGATAAACAAATAAGTAGAGAGGGAATCCTATATTTCTGAATAAGTTTAAATTCAACATATTTATCATTCATTATTTTCATTCTACTAATTTAAGTTTTTATGTCTAAAAAAAATAATTTATTAGTTGCAGCTAGTGGAACAGGTGGCCATATTTTTCCAGCTTTAGCAGTTTCTAAAGAGGTAGAAGATGAGTGGAATATTCATTGGTTGGGAATTCAGCAAAGACTTGATGCGAATTTTATTCCCCAAAAATATAATTTGAAGACTTTGAATATAAAGACACCAAGAAAAAATAATTTTTTGTTTTATCAATATATAAAAATTCTAATGTCAACTTTCCAAATAATTAGGATCTTAAAAGAAAAAAAAATTAACTTGGTTTTTACGACTGGAGGTTATTTATCTGCCCCTACTATTGTTGCTTCAAAACTTCTCAGGATACCTGTCATTATTCATGAATCAAATTTAATTCCAGGAATGGTCACGAAATATTTTGGTTTTTTGTGTAACTATGTTTTTCTAGGATTTAAGAAAACGAATTCTTATTTAAGAAATTGTAAAACTATTTTCACTGGGACTCCTTTAAGAGATCAATTCTATAAATCCCATCCCGTGCCAGAATGGGTCCCAAAAGGAAAAGGACCTCTTTTGATTGTTATGGGAGGTAGCCAAGGAGCAAAAGCTATAAATCAAATTCTTTACGAATCTCTTGAATTTTTAATAAAAAAACAGTTTCGGATAGTTCATATTATTGGCGAATGTAATCAACAATCCTTTAATGTAAAAAATTTCAATAATTATGTTCAAAAGAAATTTACTAATGAAATCGCAGCTTTGATTCAAAACTGTGATCTTGTAATATCGAGATCCGGTGCAGGAACAATAAATGAACTTATAGAAACTGAAAAACCTTCAATTTTAATTCCATTTCCTTATTCTAAAAATAATCACCAGGAGAAAAATGCAATGATTCTTGCCGAAAGTGGAGGCTCAGTTTTAATGAGTCAAAGTAAAATTTCTAAAGAAGTTTTTGAAGAAACTATAGAAAGAATTTTTAAGAGAAAATCAAAAAACGGGAAATATTACTATGAAATTTTAGATATTATGAAGAAGAACATGGAAAATCATAATAAAATCAAATCTAAAATTGAGATTAGAAAATTTTTTAATTATTTTTTAAAGGAATTCTGAATTTCTTTACATAAAAGGGTGTTATTTTTCCTATTCTGCAAACTTATTCTTGCCCACTTTTCATCCAGAAATCTAAATGAAGTACATTCTCTAAGCAATATTCCCTTATTTTCTAAGTATTTTATATTAGGCGATAAGGATTTTTTACTTTCTATTAAAAAAAAGTTGGTTGAAGAGTTATGAACTTTAAGGTTCTCTATTTTTGATAATTTTTCAAATACTCTTTTTTTTTCAATATTTATCCAGCTGTGAATCTGTTTTGTCCACTGTTCATAGAATTTCTTATTACTTAGTAAATCAATTCCGGCTTTAATAGAAAATGAATTTAAAGGCCAAGGATCTCTATTGATTTCCCATTGTTTTAGTATTTTCGATGAGCCAATAACGTAACCTAATCTAAGACCAGGAATATTGAAGATTTTAGTCAAGCTTCTCAAGACTAATAAATTGTCAAATCTTTGGGTTAATGGTATTAAAGATTCTTTCTCTCCATTAGGTGTTATCGATAAGAAAGCTTCATCACAGATAACTAATTTATATTTTTTTACAACTTCCTCCAATGAATTCTTTTCCCATAATTGGCCGGTAGGGTTATGTGGATTTGTTATCCAAATAACATCACCTTTTGGATGCAGCGGAAATGATTGAGGAAAAATATCATTCCAGTTTTTTGGTAATTCGCAATGTATAAAATTGCTATTCCAACAATTTAAAGATCTTTCATAATCAACAAATGATGGAGAAGGAATACAACTTATTCCAAATTTGGATGCTTCATAACCTGCCCAGGTTATTAGTTCAGAAGCTCCATTTCCAGGCAATATATTATCTGGATTTATCCCATGAAATTTACCGATTATTTCTTTCAGATCATTCAAGTTTCTCTCTGGGTAATATCTAAATCCAAGATTCTTAATTCCAGCATTTAATGATTCTATTAGTATTTGAGGCGGATCAAAGGGTACTAATGAGGCACTTGCGTCAATAATTTCAGAGGGTAATAAATTTAATTTTCTTGCATTTGCATATACATTTCCTCCATGCTTTAAGTTTGATATTTGCATGGTTAATGTTGAGTAATCATTAGTTTTCGGATTGTTCATTATTCATTTTCTAATTTTTATTTAACCCATTTTAAATCTGATCCAATGGCCTCTTTTATATTAGATAATTCATGTTTATTGAGTTGCTTTAAAATCCCTTCAAGTATATTGGGGACTAATTGTGGCCCCTTATATATCCATCCAGTATAAAGTTGAATTAATGATGCTCCAGAACAAATTCTTTCCCAAGCCGACTCTGGACTATCGATTCCTCCAACGCCAATTAAAATAATCTTTTTATCAATATTATGAATATGTTTTATTATTTGATTTGCTTTTTTTTGTAGAGGCTTTCCACTTAATCCTCCATTTTCTTCAGAAAGTAATAATCCTGTTTGGCTGATCTTCCTATTTTCAAGACCTAATCTATCTATACTGGTGTTAGTAGCAATTATCCCATCGATATTTTCCTCGATTATTAACTGGCAAATATCTTCAATATCTTTAAGGCTTAAATCTGGCGCAATTTTTACAAATAATGGTGGACAATTAGGTAAGTTTTTAATTTCTCTAAGAAGTTCTTTTAGAAGAATCGGATCTTGCAACTTTCTTAGTCCTTCAGTATTTGGAGAACTGACGTTTATAGCTGCATAATCACAATATGGAATTAATAATTTTAGAGAAGTTAAATAATCATCTTTTGCTTGAGATAAATCTGTAATTTTAGACTTGCCAAAATTTATCCCTAAACAAATATTCTTTCTATTTTTTTTAAAATCAATTCTTTGTTCTACAAAGTTTTTAACTAGATTTTCAGCACCATTGTTATTAAAACCCATTCTATTTAATGCTGCTTCTTCTTCCGCTAATCTAAACAACCTTGGTTTGGGATTTCCATTCTGAGCAAATTTGGTTACTGTACCAAGTTCGGCAAATCCAAAACCAAAATCTTTCCATACATTTGCAGCATTTCCATTTTTGTCAAAACCAGCAGCTAAACCAATTGGATTACAAAAATTTATACCACATATGTTCTGATTTAACCTTTTATCAACTATAGAAAATTCTTCATTTAGATTTTTTAAGATAGATGAAACTACAGGCCAATTATATTTTCTTGAACTGAATGATAAAAGGCTAAGAGATAAATTAGTTAAGTATTCTGCATCAATTCCAGAGTCTCTTTTTAATACAGGGGTAAACAAGTTTTTATAAAGATTTTTAAATACCCCTTTCTGTTCATTCATAAAAATTAGGCTTCTTTTTTTTCTATTATCCAATATTTTTTATCTTTAGGAATCAATCTCCAATTACGCCATTCAAAAAGTGAATATAGTTTGATCTTTAAGTGGTTTTCTTCACCTAATAAGGTGCTTAGTTCTGGTGAACTTAACAAATACTTTTTATCAGCAAATTTTTGAATTAATTCATTTCTTGAAAATAATTCCTGAATTTCTGAAGGGGCATTTTTTTCAAGAAAGTCAGCTGAAGATTCTGACTTCTTTAATTTACTTTCTATAGATATACCTTTGCTATAGTTAGTTGCGATTTTATCAACCCTATCATTTTGTTTGTCACCACT
This sequence comes from Prochlorococcus sp. scB245a_519A13, assembly GCA_000634415.1. Lineage (GTDB taxonomy): Bacteria > Cyanobacteriota > Cyanobacteriia > PCC-6307 > Cyanobiaceae > Prochlorococcus_A. The sequence goes on from JFNH01000008.1 coordinate 33,523, forward strand.
ATGACCCTTAACATATTCCATTACTAGGCCATTAATTCTTAATTGATCAATTTTTTGCCATAAATCAAGATTTTGAACTGATTTCCCTGTGCTTGTTTTCCATCCATTTCTCTTCCAATTAGTAATCCATTTTGTATAACCTTCTATGACATATTTACTATCAGTTCTTAATTTAAAGTTCTCTTTTAATTTATAGGTTTTTAATTTCTCAAGTGTTTTTATAGCCGCAGTGAGTTCCATTCTATTATTGGTAGTATTTTGCTCGGAACCACCTATTTCTAATTCACTTTTGTCGTCAAAAATTATTAATCCACCCCAACCACCTGGACCTGGATTACCACTGCAGGCTCCATCAGTTGCAGCTTCAATTGCAATACTATCAATATTCATAATTTTTGAAGCCGATATAAAGTCTATCGGCTTGAAAAAATTTTCTCTTACTTAAGTGTAACTTTACCGCCAGCTTCTTCAATCTCTTTCTTTAAAGATTCAGCATCGGCTTTAGCAATTCCTTCTTTTACTGTTTTTGGTGCAGATTCAACAAGTGCTTTTGCATCGCCAAGACCTAGACCAGTTGCATTTCTTACAACCTTAAGTACTTTGATTTTTGCAGCTGCATCAAAGCTTTCGAGAACTACATCGAATTCAGTTTTTTCTTCAGCAGTGCCGCCATCTGCGTCACCGCCAGCTGCTCCTGGAGCTGCCATAACTACACCTGCAGAAGCTGCAGCAGATACACCAAAAGCCTCTTCAATTTGCTTTACAAGCTCAGATGCTTCTAAAAGTGATAGAGATTTTAATGATTCAAGAATTTCTTCAGTTTTTGAGGACATTTTCTTAAAAGTTAATTAGGTTTTGAATTTAGGATTCTGATTTTTCAGAATGTTGTTTAAGTGATCTAGCAAGTCCAGAAGGTACTTCATTAATAGAGATCGCAATTTTTGTTGCAACGCCATTAAGAGCGCCAGCAATTTTTGCCATCAATACTTCTTTAGATGGAAGACTTGCAATTTCTTTTATTTCAGAATCGCTAAGAAGTCTGCCTTCAAATAAAGCTCCTTTGGTCTCGGATTTTTTGGTGTCTTTTTGAAAAGATTGGATTGCTTTTACAGCACCACCAACATCTTCTTTAATTAAGACAAAAGCATTTGTTCCGGTCAGTAAAGATTCAAGATCGTTCCAATTACTATCTCCATCAATAGCTTTGCGCATTAATGAATTTTTAGTAACTTTGCAGATGCCGTTAGTTGTTTGCAATCTAGATCGCAAATCTGACATCTCTTTGATAGTTAAACCTTTATAGTCAAGAACTACAGCCATTTCCGAGTCGTCTAAAAGAGATTTAATCTCAGTAACGATTTTTTGCTTATTCTCTAGTGTTCGGCCCATTGATGTTTTTTGGATCGTAATTTAGGGAGAGCAGGAAATGCGGCAAAGTTCTTTAAAAGAGGCCGTTTTTATTAGATCCAAAAAGAAATAATTTAAGACGAGTCCTCGGTAGGAATTAAAAATTTAGAATAACTAAATCTACCTACTTTCTTTGGCCGTATTATTGCAATTTAAATTATACTATAAAGCGTTAACCTTCAGGTTGATAATCTTGTACAGCATTTATGTCAACTTGAACTGAAGGCCCCATTGTTGAAGTTACATAAAAAGTTTTCCAATACTTTCCTTTAGCTCCACTTGGTTTATTTTTATCAATTGATTCTTGTAAGGTTTTTAAGTTATCAAATAGAGCCTCTTTTGTGAAACTTGCTTTTCCAAAGCGGACATGAACGATTCCAGCCTTATCTGCTCTAAATTCGAGCTTACCAGCTTTGAATTCTTTTATTGCATTAGCAATGTCATTAGTTACTGTCCCAGCTTTAGGATTAGGCATTAAACCTCTAGGTCCTAAAACTCTTCCTAATTTTGCGACCTTTGGCATCATATCTGGAGTTGCAATAAGTAGATCAAACTCCATATTTCCTTTGTTGATGCTTTCTACAAGATCTTCTTCGCCAAATAAATCTGCACCAGCAGCCTTAGCTTTCGATACATTCTCACCGCTTGTAATTACTGCAATTTTGATGCTTTGGCCAGTACCATGTGGTAATGCAACAGTGGTCCTTAATTGTTGATCAGTATATTTTGGATCAATACCTAGACGTATATGTGCTTCAATAGTTTCATCAAATTTTGCATTAGCATTTTCCTTGATAATACTAAGAGCTTCAAGTGGTGGGTAAATGCGATCTTCTATCTTTGTTGATAGAGCCGCCATTCTTTTAGATAGTTTTTTCATAATAATATTGGGTGCAAACGGTTATTATCTAACCTCCCCTAAATAGTGAGAAATTGTGTATTGAACTCAATCAGTGATAGAGACGCCCATATTACGAGCAGTACCCTCAATTACTTTCATTGCTGATTCAACACTAGAACAGTTTAGATCAGGAAGCTTAGTTTTGGCTATTTCTTCTAATTGAGCTTTACTTATATTCCCAACAGAGCCTTTTGCGGATTCACCTGAACCTTTCTCTATACCAGCTGCTTTTGTTATTAAGACGGAAGCAGGCGGTGTTTTTGTGATAAAAGTAAAGCTTCTATCTTCAAAAACAGAAATCTCGACTGGAATTACAAAACCTGCTTTATCTTGTGTCCTTGCGTTGTATTCTTTGCAAAATGCCATGATATTGACACCATGTTGTCCTAAAGCTGGCCCTACAGGAGGAGCAGGATTTGCTTTGCCTGCTTGTAGAGCAAGCTTGATAACTGCAACAATTTTTTTTGCCATTAGATTAGATAATTTAAGCTGGAGTAGAAAATCATAATTTTACTCGATAAACAAGAACAATTAGAAATTAATTTTGTTTATTGATTTGGGAGAATTCTAATTCTACAGGAGTCTCGCGCCCAAATATTGAAAGTAATGCTTTTAATTTATTTCTTTCTCCGGAAACTTCTATAACTTCTCCTTGGAAATCCTTGAATGGTCCACTAGTAACAATGATTCTATCTTTTTCTTCAATATCTAATTTGATTACAGCTTTTTTCTCTGATGCGCGCTTAAAGATTCTATTAACTTCTTGTCTTGATAATGGTCGAGGTTTGATATGACCTCGGGATCTTCCGCTGCTTCTACCGTCTTCAGCACCCACAAAGTTAATTACATTTGGAGTACTTTTAACAGCCATCATTGTATCTTCATCCAAAATCATTCTTACGAGGACATAACCTGGGAAAACTTTTTCTTCAGTAGTTTGCCTGCTTCCATCTTTTTTTAATTTAATTCCTGGAGTTTGGGGAATTTCAATTTCGATGATTCTATTATTAACACCTAAAGTTACTGATCTCTGCTCAAGAGTCGCTTTTACCTTTTTTTCGCAACTTGATGCTACTTGAACTGCATACCATCTTGCTATGCTTGTATTTGCTTTTGAAGAAGCAAGGCTTGTAGTTAATTCATTACTCATTTTTCTGGAAGCTTAATTAAGATCTTTATTAATGGATTTTCGGGAGATAATTCAACCAAAAATTTGCGAGGCTGCCCATCCATAGAATCTGCTAACAGAAGCAATGGCTGCAGCAGAAAAAGATACCATAATTATAACTGCTACTGATTCGCTAAAAAGTTGTTGTTTGTTAGGCCACACGACAAGTTTAAGCTCATCATAGGTAGATTTAAAAAAATTATTCTTTTTTTTAGGCTCTTCAACTTCAGGAGAATCCTTTTTAAAAGGTTCTTTATTAGTAGTAGGACTTGTCACAAATTTTTTTTTAAAATAGGCTTAACGATTTAATTTTATTTTAGCTCATTGATTTACTCCTCAGCTAGGTTTGAAAACGATCTCATCTTTTTTGGCAGGGTTAAGTTTAATTGTTATATTTTTTTTGTTTTTGAAATTATCCTCTAAAAGTTTTGCAGCCAAGGGGTTTTCTATTTGTCTTCTAAGTTCCCTGCTAAGTGGCCTAGCACCATATTCAGGTTCGTAAGAATCGGTTGCAATTTTATTAATAACTTTTTTGTCTATAGCGATATTTATTTTCTGTTCAAGTAGCAGGTTTTTTAAATCTTCTGTTTGTAATATTATTATTTTTTGAAGTTCATCAATAGATAATGGATTAAACTTTACAACTTCGTCAATTCTATTTAAAAATTCAGGTCTAAAGATTGAAGTCAATGTATTGTTAATGGAATCATTTAAGGCTTGTTGGTCTTTTTCTAACTTTCCCTCACTTTTAGAAATCTTTTGTGAATACTCCAGTATAGATTTACCAGCTAGGTTGCTTGTCATAATGATTACGGTATTTTTGAAGTCTACAGTCCTTCCTTGAGAGTCCGTTAATCTTCCTTCATCTAATACTTGTAAAAGGATATTAAAAACTTCTGAATGTGCTTTCTCTATCTCATCAAGAAGTATTACTGAATAGGGTTTACGTCTTACAGCTTCAGTTAATTGACCTCCCTCTTCATAACCAACATAACCTGGAGGAGCTCCCAAAAGTCTTGCTACGGCATTTTTCTCCATAAATTCACTCATGTCTAATCTTAAAAGTGCGTCTTCTTCATCAAATAAAGCTGTTGCAAGAGATTTTGCTAATTCTGTTTTGCCAACACCTGTAGGACCCATAAATAAAAAAGATCCGATAGGTCTTTTAGGACTTTTCATCCCAACGCGAGCTCTTCTAATTGCAGCAGAAACAGCTTCTATAGCTTTTTCTTGTCCAATAACTTTTTCACTTAATTCTGTTTCTAGATTGACTAATTTCTTACGTTCATTTGAAACTACTTTAGAAATTGGAATACCTGTAATTTTTGAGACAACATCAGCGATATCATCAGGTTCAACTTGATATTTAAAAGGGAAATTTCTATTTTTCTTCATTTTATTAAAGTTTTCTTCAACTTTTTGTATGTCATTCTCTATTTCACTTAACTCTTCTTCAAGCTTTACTAAATAATCTAGATCATTTTCAATTTTGCGATTTGATTTATCCTTAATTTTTTTGGTTAGCTTATCTTCTTCTTTCATTAAAAGAGATAATTCCTCCATTTCTTCACGTAAATTATTCCAATTTCCCAAAAGAACGTTCAATTTTGCCTCTGATTGTTGTCTATTATTTAATAGTTTTTCTTGAGCTTCGATATTTTCTCCTTGCAAATTATTCAATTTTTCATCAATAGTATTAAGTTTGTTTTCTTGTTGGAGAATGATTTGAGGCATATTATTAGACTCGATTTTCAACTGTGCAGCTGCTTCATCAATTAAATCTAGTGCACTATCAGGGAGACATTTATCGCTGATGTATCTATCGGCTAATTTTGCAGAATAGTTTACAGCCTCTTCAGAAATTTTTATGCCATGATGTGATTCATATTTCTTTTTGATCCCTTGTAGTATTTTTGCGCTTAATTCTACTGAAGGTTCATTAACAGCTATCTTTTGAAAGCAATTATTTAATGCCTGATCTTTCTCAATAGTTTCACGAAATTTCTCAGGTGTTGTTGTACCGATACATCTAAGTTCTCCTTCAGCTAGTAAAGGTTTTAAGATATTACTGATGTCGGTAGAAGATCTGTCAGAACTTAATATTGAGTGAATTTCATCAATAAATAGAATCATTCCTTGGTTTGGATTATTTAGTTCCTGCATTATTAAGCTTAGTCTTTCCTCTAGTTGACCTCTAAATTTGGTCCCAGAAACTAATGCACCTAAGTCAAGTGAAATAATTTTTAAGTCCTTTAAAGTATCAGGAACTTTTTTGTCTACAATTAATTGAGCAAGTAATTTTGCAATTGAGGTTTTACCAACTCCAGGATTGCCAATAAGTATGGGGTTATTTTTGTTTCTTCTGCAGAGTACCCTCATTAAATTATTGATCTCATTTTCTCTACCTAAAACGGGATCCAGTAAGCCTTTTTTAGCTGATTCTGTTAAATCTTTTCCATAAATTGAAAGAGCATTTTCATCTTTTCCAACTTGTTGTTTGGTTTCAATTTGAAGTTCACTTTTCGGTAATGGAACAATAGCTTTTTTTGATTTTTCTTCTTTAACTAAAGTTTCTTTGCCTGATTCAAAATTAGATTGATCATTTATTTTAATTACATTCCGATAATTAAAAGAATTTTTTGATTGATTAATATTTGGGTAAAATTTTAATTCTTCCTCTAATTTTTCCATTGAAAGGTTTCCTTCTTCAAAAACATAATTTCCAATTCTTAAATCTCTTCCAAGAGCGATTAGTAAATGAGGGATTTCTATTAATCTCGATCCCCATTGAGTTTTAATCTGATTCGCGTTATCTAGTAAAATTTCTAAATCTTCTCCGATAGTAAAAATATCTGACTCATTTGTTGGTGTCTCTTCTAAAAAATCTTCTGTTATGTCTAAAACTATATCTTGGTCGATTGATAATTTTTCAATGAAAGCAAAGAATTCACTTGATGAGAACAATGTATGAATTATGTGTTCAATATTAAATTCGCTATGATCCCATTTTTTTGCGGTTTCTTCCCCTAATAAAAGAAGGTTCCAACTGATATCGCTAAATAGTTCAGGACTGGACGTAAGGGTTTCTTTCATAAACTATAAAACTACAATTGATTATTAATTAATATTCTAAATAGGATCTGCATTAATAATCATCCAATAATTTTCAAATTGTAAGATGAATTTCAAAAATATTTTTATGAGAGGGGTTGCAGGGACTTTGGAATTAATAAAAGTGTTAACTAATGTCTAAACTGTTATGAAATAAAAAATTATAATTGTTTAATATATATATTTCAGATATTAGCCAAATAGTTCAGCTATTAATAGGATTTAAATAGTAATAATTAAATTGTGAAAGAAACTATTGATTTTCTTATTGATACTGTTGAAGCAAGGCAAGTCCTTGATTCAAGAGGTAATCCAACTGTTGAGGCAGAAGTATTTTTGGAATGTGGTGCAAGTGGTAAAGCAATTGTGCCCAGCGGAGCAAGCACTGGTGCTCATGAGGCACATGAATTAAGAGATGGTGGTTCGAAATATATGGGGAAAGGCGTTTTGAATGCTGTTAATAAAATTCATGAAACAATATCGCCGGCTTTATGTGGGTTGTCATCTTTAGATCAAACTGCAGTAGATAAATTAATGATTGAAATTGATGGAACTCCTAATAAGTCTAACCTTGGAGCAAATTCAATCCTTGCAGTAAGTCTTGCAACTGCTAGAGCATCAGCAAATGCTTTAGCCATTCCCTTATATAGATATCTTGGAGATCCATTATCCAATCTTCTTCCAGTCCCATTGATGAATGTAATAAATGGTGGTGCTCATGCACCAAATAGTCTTGATTTCCAGGAATTTATGCTTGTCCCACATGGAGTTAATAATTTCAGTGAATCATTAAGAATGGGTACTGAAATTTTTCACTCATTAAAATCATTACTTGATCAAAAAGGTCTATCTACTGCTGTAGGCGATGAGGGTGGATTTGCCCCGAATTTGTCATCAAGCGAAGAGGCAGGGGACTTATTATTAGAAGCAATTCAAAAAGCCGGGTTTAAGCCCGGTGAGCAGGTATCTTTAGCTTTAGATGCTGCTAGTACTGAATTTTATAGTGATGGTACTTATAAATATGAAGGGAAAAGTTTAAATAGTTCTGAAATGATTTCATATCTTTCAAGACTAGTTTCTAATTATCCAATAGTTTCAATAGAGGACGGTTTAGCTGAGGATGATTGGGAGGGTTGGGCAGAATTAAACAAAGAATTAGGAAATAAAGTTCAACTTGTAGGTGATGATTTATTCGTTACTAATACAGAAAGGTTAAGGAAAGGGATTATGGAAAAATCTGCTAATTCAATCCTAATAAAGGTAAATCAAATTGGAACATTAACTGAAACTTTGGAAGCTATTGAGTTAGCTAAAATGTCAGGTTTCACAAGTGTTATTAGTCATAGAAGTGGCGAGACTGAAGATACAACAATTGCAGATTTATCTGTCGCCACAAGATCGGGTCAGATCAAGACAGGCTCTTTGAGTAGAAGTGAAAGGATTGCAAAATACAATAGGCTTTTAAAAATTGAGGAGGAGTTGGGAAATCAAGCAAGATTCGCAGGAGCTTTAGGTTTAGGACCCAAAAATATATAGTTTTTTTTAGCGCTTAAGTTTTTCTAAACGTGAGCCCTTTCTCATACTTAATTGGCATTTTATCCAATCAATACTTATTGGTAGTGCAAAAAAAAGTGGCAATAATGCAAAATTATTTTGTTTATTGGTTACAAGTAAAGCAGATGCAATTGATAAGCTTCCTATAAGAATTGAATGGCCTAAAGTTTTTTGAGCAGTAAACATTTTTTTGAATTGCCTGTCAGACTCTCCCATTCTTATTTGCAATTGCAAATCTCCCTGCTCTAATCTTTCTAAAGATTCATCTATTCTTTTGGGAATACCAACAGCTTTCGAACCTAGTTCACCTACTTGCCTTCCAAATTGGTTAATTAAATCGTTAGGAGATTGATTATTTGAAGTCATAAGTTCTATTAAATAAGGCTTGGTAACTGATACAAGGTTAAACCCTGGATCGAGCATTCTGCCAACTCCTTCAAAAGTTGATAAAGCTCTCATCACAAAGATTAAATCTACTGGCAGTTGAAATGGTGTTTCATAAACAAGTTCATATAAATCTCCAGATAATTTTTCAATAATATTTGGACTAAATGGCGGAGTTAAGGCTTCTTTAAGCATTAATCTGACTAATCTTCTCACTGGTCCTACATCAATATCTCTTGAAATGAGCCCAGCTTGTTGTAATTGACTTACAAGTGATGAGGCGTCTCTCAGAGCAGCAGCCTTAACCATCCCACCTAATCTTGTTTGAAGATTATTTGAGATATTGCCCATCATCCCAAAATCATAAAAAATTAATTTACCTTCATTTGAAACTGCTAAATTTCCTGGATGAGGGTCTGCATGAAAAAAACCGTAATTTACTAATTGTTTTAAATAGCTGATTGCACCAATTTCTGCAATTTTAGGCAAATCAATTTCTTGTGATTGTAATTTTTCTAAATCGCTTATTTTTGTGCCTTCTAGATAACTTAAACACAGTACTTTTTCACTACTCATATCCCAAATTACTTCAGGGACTTCAACATTTTCATCATCAAGAAATTGTTGTCTAAATCTTGCTGCATATTGTGCTTCACAATTAAAATCAAGCTCTTTCATGAGAACTTTCCTACACTCTCTAGCAATTTCAACCCAGTTTCTACCTCGACTCCAATTCTTGTTTTTCTGCAACAATCCTGCTATTTGCTGCATTATTCCCAAATCGATAGTAAATAATTCTTTTAAATTGGGTCTTTGAACTTTAAATACTACTTTCTCATCATTTTTTAAAGTCGCTCTATGAACCTGAGCTAGTGATGCTGATCCAACCGGATCACATATTATTTGATCTATTTCATTAAACTTAGACCCTAGTTCATCTCTTATAGTTTCTTCAACTTGCGCAAATGAAAAATTAGGAACTTGATCCTGCAATTTAGACAATTCCTGTATCCAGGTATTAGGAATCAGATCAGGTCTCGCTGATAATAATTGTCCAATTTTAATAAATGCTGAACCAAGCTTTATTAATTGATTAGTAAACCACCTAGCTCTTTTAATTTGGACCCTACTTTTTTCATTGCTATTAGTTTGGAAAATTTTAAATCTAATATTATCTATCCACAAAATTGTTAATAGCGAAATCAGAGTTATCCAAATAAGAAAGGCCCTCTTCAATTTTTTTAAACGATAATGAAAAATGTGATAACTCATTTAATTTGATTATTTATGGATTTATTAAGGAGATCAATTTGCTCATTGATACCTTCAATTTCATTTAAAGCTTTTTTTATTTTGGAATCTTGATAAGTATTTGAGGACTCATTTTCTTGAATATTTTCCGCTTTTTCCATTCTTGAGGCTTCTTCGATTATGGATTCTTTAAAACTATCAAATTCTTTTTTGAGAATTTCTGGAGCATCCTGAGCAATATTTGTTGCTTCTTCAATTTTTTCAACTAATATCTCGTTAAATTTTTCGGTTACTTTCTTAATGGCAGCTTTTAAAAGGTATTCAGAGTTGGTCATAAAAAATATATTGTTTCTTCGGCAATTGTTTTTTCGATATGAACTAATAATAGATCAATACAGAACATTTCACGTAACTGATCATTTTGATAATTAATTTTTTATGTTTTTCCTATGTAAGTTTGTTTCTATATTATGCTTTTTTCTCTTTTTTCTTTTAACTTATATTTATAAACATGGTTAGGTATTTACTTTAAAGATTTCTTCTAACCAAGAGCTCATCTAATTAACTACCAAAAAGGAGTTTTATTAAATTGGAAATCATTGAGTCAGATGTAGTTATTATCGGAGGAGGTCCGGCCGGATGTACTTGCGCACTTTATACATCTCGTTCAAACTTAAAGACAGTAATTTTAGATAAAAATCCATCTGTTGGAGCCTTAGCAATAACCCATCAAATAGCTAATTATCCAGGTGTTCCGGTTGATATAAGTGGGGAGAAATTACTTACTCTAATGAGAGAACAGGCTGTGCAATATGGTACAGACTATAGAAGAGCACAAGTGTTTGGAATAGACGCTAGTGGAGAATGGAAAATGGTTTATACACCTGAAGGTACTTTCAAAGCTAAGGCACTTGTACTTGCAAGTGGTGCAATGGGTAGGCCTGCATCATTTAAGGGCGAAGCGGATTTTCTTGGCAAAGGAGTAAGTTATTGTGCTACATGTGATGGGGCTTTTTATAAAAATAGAGAAGTTGCCGTTGTTGGAGTGAACAAGGAGGCAATTGAAGAGGCAACTGTCCTAACTAAATTTGCATCAACTGTACATTGGATTACATCAAGTGATCCTAAATCAGATAATGAAGAAGCTATGGAATTGATGGATAATTCAAATATAAAACATTGGAGTAGAACAAGATTATTGGAAATATTGGGTGATGAAATGGGTGTTAATGGGGTTGTTGTAAAAAATAAGCAAGAAGAAAATCCCATCAATTTAAATTTAGATGGAGTCTTTGTCTATATGAGTGGTTCAAAGCCTATTACTGATTTTTTAGGTGATCAAATTGCTTTAAAAGAAGACGGAGGAGTAATTGTGGATGACTTTATGTCTACAAACTCTGATGGAGTATGGGCTATTGGAGATATAAGAAATACACCATTTAAGCAAGCAGTCGTTGCGGCTTCTGATGGATGTATTGCTGCGATGTCAATTGATAGATATTTAAATAGTAGAAAAAATATAAGAGTAGATTGGATTCATTCTTAAAAATATTTCTGCTTTAACTTAAAGAGGTGTTGCTTCAGAAATATAAGCTACTCCTCCGTAGTAGCTTAAATCATCCCTGATGTTATCTCTCATTTTATCTATTAATTCTTGCTCACAAAAAACAATTACATGAGCATTTGCCCCTAATCCTGTAAATTCCATATCTTCAGTAACAACTCTTTCAGGGCCTCTTCCTGTAGCGTGTTTCATAACGGTATATCCAGGAACATTAGCTTTTTCTAATGTTTTAATGATTGCATCTAGTTCTCTTTCACTAAATATCAAGTCTAATCTTTTCATTTTTATAGAGGGGAAAGTGGGATAATGGTATTTACTAAACTCATATATATGGGAATGCCAAGAACTATATTGAATGGGAAAGTTAGCCCTAGTGTAGTTGAAATATAATAACTAGATTTAGCCTCTGGAACAGTCATCCTCATCGCTGCAGGAACTGCTAAATAAGAGGCGCTTGCACATAAAACCACAAATAAAAGTGCGTTGCCAGGTTCTAAAGATAAAAATCTTGCAACGAAAACACCAATAAATGCATTAAATAGAGGCATGAAAATGGCAAAGCCAATCAAGAACGAACCCGCATTCTTCAATCTTGGTAATCTTTGAGCAGCGACTATTCCCATATCTAGTAAGAAGAAGCATTCTGCTCCATAGAATAATTGTCCAGTAAAAGGCTCCATTTTTTCAATTCCTGAGGGATTACTGGAAGCAGTCAGAAATCCCACAATTAAGCTTGAAAGTAATAAATAAACTGATCCATTTAAAAGTGATTCGTGTAATATTGCACTTAGATGCATTTTTCTTGATTTTGGTCTATTTTTTGGAGCTGCAAACTTCACAAGTAATAATCCAACAATGATTGCAGGAGATTCCATTAAAGCTAAGGCGCCAACCATAAACCCATCAAAAGCTATTTTTTGACTTTCTAAAAAACTTTCTGCGGAAATAAATGTAACAGCACTGATTGAACCGTATGCTGCTGCTATTGCGGCTGAATTAAAGACATCAAACTTAAATCTTAAAATTAAAAATCCAATCAGAGGGATTACTAGTGACATCAGTATTGCAGCGCTTAAAGTAGGCAAAACTTGATTTGTTAACCCGCTTTTCTGTATCTCTATACCTCCTTTGAACCCAATAGCTAGGAGCAGATATAAGGAGAAAAGTTTAGGTAAGGGAGCTGGTATTTCTAAATCAGATTTAAAAAGTACTGATGTTGCTCCAATCAAAAAGAAAAGAACTGGCGGGGCTAATACATTTTGCAGAATTGGATTTATTTCCATAAATTATGAAGCTATTTCACTTAGAGCAGTTTCTAAAGCTTCTTTTCTTGTTTCAATAATGCCTTCAACTCCAAACTTAGCTAATCTATCCTTCACTTTTTCATTTGCACCAGCAACAAATGCTTTTCTGGAATTATTTTTTGCTTCTTGCATCATATCCTCTATTGCAAGAGTCGCCGTGACTCCAAGTCTTGGTACATCAGTGATATCTAATATCAAAACCTTGTAGTTTCTTACAAGCATCATTCTTTCAGATATTCCTTTAGCTGCTCCAAAACTAAGTGGTCCCTTTAGTCTAAACAACATTACTTCTCCTGAACATCTATCCAGAAGTGCTTTTTCATCATCAGGCAATGCATTTTTTGCTTGATCATCATTTGATACAGGATTATCCTCATCCATACCTTCTAGTTGAGTTTCGGTTATTGAATCAATGGTGAGCATATTTGCTATGAATACACCGACTAAAACAGCCCAAATTAAATCCCAAAAAACAGTCATTAAAAGTACGCCGTACATTACTACTGATGTTTTTAAAGATAATTTGTGAGCCCTCCGCAAGAATCCCCAATCAATAATATCTAGGCCTACTTTTATAAGAATTCCTGCTAGCAATGCAGTTGGTATTTGCTCAGCTAAAGGTCCAGCACCAACTAAAACTATCAACAATACAACTGAGTGAACCATACCGGAAATGGGAGTTGATCCTCCAGATTTAACATTTATAACTGTTCTCATGGTTGCTCCTGCTCCAGGTAAACCTGAAAACAGACCTGCTACAGCATTCCCTATCCCTTGACCAATAAGTTCTCTATCAGAATTATGTTTTGTTTGAGAGATATTATCTGCAACTAGAGATGTCAGTAAGGAGTCAATAGCTCCAAGTACTGCTAGGACTAATCCTGCCTTGAAAATGATTGGGAAATATTGATTGAAACTTGGGAAATTTAAAGATGGAACTCCCCTCGGAATTTCTCCAATTCTATCAATAGCTCCGTCTCCAAAAATTAAAATTGATATTGGAGTTACTATCAATAAGGCCAATAGAGGAGAAGGAACCCATTGACTTATTTTTCTAGGAGTTAGAAATACTATACCTAGAGTCATTATTGCCACTCCAATAGCAGCACCATTTGGCTGGAAATTTGAAAATACAGTAGATAAAGATTCGACTACCCCACCACGAGTGCTAATACCTAGTAATGGTCCAATCTGAAGTGCAATGATTATTACTCCAATACCAGACATAAATCCTGACACAACAGAATATGGAACTAAAGTGATGTATTTTCCTAGTTTTAGAATCCCAAATAATATTTGGAGTAAGCCGCCAATTACTACCGCTGCCATCACTAAAGGTAAAATTTGTCCTGCAGAGAGATCTCTTGGAACCCCCACTGCTGCTAAGCCTGCTACTACTCCAGCAACAGTTACACTCATGGGACCGGTAGGTCCACTAACCTGAGCAGGTGTTCCTCCGAACAATGCGGCTAAAAAACCAACTACTACTGCCCCATATAGTCCATAAATTGCTCCGCCAGGTCCTAACGCAGCATTACCAAAAGCAAGAGCGAGAGGTAAAGCCACCACTGCGGCTGTTATCCCTCCTAGAATATCTCCTCTTACATTCTTTAGATGAAATCCATTAATTATTTTCAAAGATCCTCTCCTTAAAATAAATACTTAACTAAAAGATATTATCTCTTTATGACGTAAATTTGTGAAAAATGAAGTTTGTGCAAAATATTTTTGTAACTTTTTTTGCTTTTTTTAAATAAATTTTAGTTACTTTTCCTGAACAAAAGTAGTCTCTGATTGATTTATGTGCGAGGCAAGCGATTAATGTATTAGATAAATATTTTTCAATTTAATAATATTCAAATGAATTCGATTATTCGTCCAAGAAGATTAAGAAGAACTGAGGCAATTAGAGAAATGGTTAGAGAAAACCATTTGGCGGCATCGGACTTTATCTATCCATTATTTATTCATGAAAAAGATTTTAAAGAGGAAATTTCCGCAATGCCCGGAACTTACAGATGGGATATTAATGGGTTATTAAAGGAGGTTACTAGGGCATGGGAATTGGGAATTAGATGTGTGGTTCTTTTCCCAAAAATAAACGATAGCTTAAAGACTGAAGATGGAGCAGAATGTTTTAATGAGGACGGTTTAATACCTAAAGCTATTCGAATCTTAAAAAAAGAGATTCCAGAAATGGCAATTATGACAGATGTTGCCTTGGACCCTTACTCGTGTGATGGACATGATGGCTTAGTTGATGAAACTGGAAAAATATTGAATGATGAAACGATTGAAATTTTAAAAAAACAAGCTTTAACTCAAGCTAGAGCTGGAGCAGATTTTATTGGCCCTAGTGACATGATGGATGGGAGAGTTGGAGCAATTAGGACTGCTCTTGATAGTGAGGGATTTAATGATGTAGGTATTATTAGTTATACAGCTAAATATTCATCTGCTTATTATGGTCCGTTTAGAACTGCTTTAGATTCGGCTCCTAGAGAAAATAGTAAGAAAGTAATTCCAGACAATAAGTCTACATATCAAATGGACCCTGCCAATTCAAAAGAGGCTTTAATTGAATCTGCATTGGATCAGTATGAAGGAGCTGATATTTTGATGGTAAAACCAGGAATTTCATATTTGGATATTGTTTATAGACTAAGCACATTTTCAAATAAGCCCATAGCTGCATACAACGTTAGTGGAGAGTATTCGATGGTAAAGTCTGCTGCTATGAAGAACTGGATTAACGAAAAAGATATTGTTTTAGAGACATTGCTTAGTTTTAAAAGAGCAGGAGCAAAATTAATACTCACTTATCATGCTTGTGATGCATCTCAATGGTTGCAGGATACTTAAAAACTCATTATTAGCAAAAATTTAGTTTATTCTTAAATTAGTAATAAATTAATTGCTTTGTTTTGAAGTTTTCACAAGGAGTAAATAGGATTGGTCACATTGCACTTAGAGTAGAGAATCTCGAAAGGGCGAAATCTTTTTACATTAAGCTGGGTATGAATTTGGTATGGGATGACAAAGATTGGTCTTATTTAGAGGCAGGTAAAGGGAAAGATGGACTTGCGTTGTTAGGCCCTGGCTACAAAGCTGCAGGACCTCACTTTGCTTTTCATTTTGAAAATAAAAAAGAAGTGGAAAATATTCAAAATGATTTAAAAAATTCTGGTGTAAAAGTTGGTCCTTTACATGAGCATAGAGATGGAACAGCATCTTTTTATATGAAGGATACTGAAGGAAACTGGCTTGAGATGCTTTATGTTCCTCCTGAAGGGATTCAATCGAATGTTTGATTCTTTTTTTTTGTATGCAAGAGAAAAGTTATTCTAAAAAACTATATTCATATAACACCTTAGAAGAAGAATCTATAAACCTTTTAGAGTGGGATTCATTAAAAATGCATTTATCTTCATTCGCCTCAACGGAAATGGGTAAACGATCAATTTTAAGTCTTGTTATACCTTCAGAATACGAAGCATCTAAAAAACTTTTGAATGAAACTGTTGAAATTAATGAGCTAGAAAAAAATTTAGATAAATCAATTAGTTTTTCTGGTGTTTTTGATATTAGTAGAAATATTGAAATTTGTTCAAAGGGAGGTGTAATTTCATCTTCTGAATTGTTAGAAATAGCGAAAACAATTGCTGCAGCAAGAAATTTAAAAAAAATTTTATTAGATCCTGAACAAAGGCCTTATATTTCATCATTCACAAAAAATTTAATTGACCATCAGAATATCGAAACGATTTTTAAAAAAGGTATTGAATCGAATGGAAGGATTTCAGACAATGCTAGTAATGAACTATCTATTCTTAGAAAAGAATTTTTATCTAAGAAACATGAAAGAAAAATATTAGTTGAGAAATTTATTCAAAAGAATTTAGCTTATTTGCAAGATACTACTATTGGAGATCGATATGGAAGGCCAGTTTTAGCAGTCAAAGTTAATTATGTAGATAAATTTAAAGGAATAATTCATGACTCTTCATCTTCAGGAAATACAGTATATTTTGAGCCTGAAAGTGTAGCAATTAAAGGTAATAAGATTGCTTCTTTAGAGGCTAGGATCACAGCAGAAGAATTTAAATTACTTAAGAAATGGTCTCAGGTTGTTAGTGATAATTCAAAAAATCTTATTGAAATGGCATCCATTTTATTAAGATTAGAAAATGCCCTAACTCGTTCAAGGTATTCGAAATGGATTGGAGGTAAAACTCCTATATTTGAGAAAAATCCTATTATTTCTTTAATTGGTTTTTCTCATCCATTATTGATTTGGGAACATAAGAAAAAAGGAGGCCCTCCACCAGTAGCTGTCGATTTTTATATAAATAGAAATATTAAGGTTGTAGCTATTACAGGTCCAAATACTGGAGGTAAAACAGCAGCTTTAAAAGGTTTGGGCTTGTCTTTACTTATGGCTAGAGCAGGATTATTGATACCTTCAACTAATAATCCCATTATCCCTTTTTGTCCAAATATATATGTGGATATAGGAGATAATCAATCATTAGAAGAAAATTTATCTACCTTCAGTGGGCATATATCCCGCATAAAAGAGATATTAGATTCACTTGATTATAAGAAAGGATTATCAGTTGTTTTGTTAGATGAGATTGGATCTGGCACAGATCCTCTTGAAGGAAGTGCTCTTGCAATGGCTTTATTAAAAGAATTTGCAAATAAATCTGATATCACTTTGGCAACTACACATTATGGAGATATTAAGGCTTTAAAATATAATGACTCAAGATTTGAAAACGTATCAGTTGCCTTTGATGAGGAATCCTTGAAGCCAAAATATATACTCAACTGGGGTATTCCTGGGAGAAGTAACGCTTTGTCAATTTCAAAGAGAATTGGTCTCGATGAAAGCATACTCAATGAAGCTGCAAATTATCTAAAGCCAAAAGAAGTTGACAATATTAACAGTATTATTAAAGGACTTGAGGAAGAGAGGATTAAACAACAAAATTCTGCAGAAGCTGCTGCAGAATTGATTGCAAGGACTGAAATATTACATGATGAACTGAAGAGAAATTATGAATATCAAAAAATAAATGCTCAAAAAATCCAGGAAATTGAAAGGTCTAAATTATCAAAACACATTACATCCGCTAAAAAAGAGGTGATAGATTTGATTAAAAAATTAAGAGACAAAAATGTTAATGGAGAGGATACGAGAATTATTGGAAATAGATTAAAGGAAATTGAGAAGGAACATTTAACCCAAAAAAAATCTGAAAAGTCAATATCGTGGAACCCCAAGGTAGGCGATTTTGTAAAGATTAAAAGTCTAAATAGTACGGGACAAATTGTAGATTTAGACAAAAAAGGTGGTTTTTATGAAATTAAATGTGGTTCATTTAGAAGCACATTATCTGTAAATGACTTTGAAGGTATTAATGGAGAAAAGCCTAATTTCAAAAGGTCAAAAATTGAGATCAAGTCTACAAGAGAAGATTTTTCTTTTTCCAAAATTAGAACGAGTAAAAATACAATAGACGTAAGAGGGTTAAGAGTTCATGAAGCCGAAATAATTATTGAGGAGAAAATTAGAAAATTTCATGGACCGTTATGGATTGTTCATGGAATTGGTACAGGGAAATTAAAGAAAGGACTAAGAAATTGGTTATCAGGTTTAAATTATGTTGATAAGATTGAAGATGCAGCCAACAACGAGGGTGGCCCTGGTTGCAGTATTGCGTGGATAAAATAAAATTTAAAATACCTAGAAAACAATTTAATAAACGTATTAAGTGCAATTTATTGATCAAGCCAACATTATTCTTAAAGCTGGAAAAGGTGGAAATGGAATAGTTTCATTTAGAAGAGAAAAATTCGTCCCTGCTGGAGGACCTTCGGGGGGAAATGGTGGCAGAGGGGGTTCAGTTATCTTAATGGCTGATAATAATCTTCAAACTTTATTAGATTTCAAATTCAAACGTGAAATCATTGCTGAAGATGGATGCAAAGGAGGTCCTAATAAGAGATCAGGTGCTTCAGGTGAGGATACAATCCTTAAAGTACCCTGCGGAACAGAAATAAGGGATATTAAAACCGGCATTATTTTAGGAGACTTAACTAAACATAAACAGAGTTTAATTATTGCCATTGGAGGAAGAGGTGGACATGGTAATGCTTACTATTTAAGTAATCAAAATAGAGCCCCAGAATCATTCACTGAAGGAAAAGATGGTGAGATATGGGAGGTTCAATTAGAACTAAAACTTCTTGCAGAGGTTGGGATTATAGGTCTTCCAAATGCTGGAAAAAGCACCTTGATTTCTGTTGTATCATCTGCCCGTCCAAAAATCGCAAATTATCCTTTCACAACTTTAATACCTAACTTAGGTGTAGTAAGAAAAATTGATGGGAATGGTTGCCTTTTTGCTGATATACCTGGATTAATATCAGGGGCAGCTGATGGAGTAGGTTTAGGCCATGATTTTTTAAGGCATATCCAAAGAACTAAAATACTTGTTCACTTAATTGATGCAATTGCAGAAAATCCTTTAAATGATTTTGAGATAATTGAGCAGGAATTAAAAAAATATGGAAAAGGTCTCTTAGATAAAGAGAGGATAATAGTATTGAATAAAATGGAGCTTGTAGATGATGATTATTTGAAAATAATTTCAAAAAAGTTAGAAGATTTATCTAAAAAGAAAGTTTTAGTTATTTCTTCATCTTTAAAAAAAGGTTTATCTTCACTGCTTTCTGAAGTATGGAAAAGGATCTAACTTAAATTTAAAATTTTTTTGTAAAAAAAAACACTTGATTTAATAATGAAAATTAGTCATAAATAAGATACCTCTTTAAACACAATATGAATTTCTATACTTGCTTTGATCAACAAGGAAAAATAATAGCTAGATGTCAAACCATTCAAGATATTGAGGTTTTGAAGAAAATGGGAAGACCAATTGTAGAAGTCAAGGAAATGAAAAATGAAGAGTCGGTTGTATGTTCACTTACAGGAAGTCCATCCGACTTTAATAGAGATTACTAATAGAATTAATAAATAAAAAAAGGGCTCTAAAAGCCCTTTTTTATTGTGCATTATCTACCAAAAGAAAACTTAATCATCATAAACAAGACATTCTGGTTCATCCGGGTTGGCATCGCAGAATAGTTCCAAAGCATTAGGGTCATGTTTATCATCTGGATGATGATCTTTATACTCTTCGAGTTCTTTTAGCTCTTCAGTTAAATGTCTGACCTTTGGAAGATTGCCCTCTGCTTTTGCAGATTCGATTTCCGATTGATCTTTTTGGATGTGTTCGTCAATGGATTTCATTTTAAGCTTTTCGTACTTTAGTAGACATACATAACATAGTTAATTTCTAATGAAATTGCATTATCTATGAACTAAATAAGTGTTCATTACAACATCATTTTTTTTCAAATTGATTTATTTTTTTAGGTCTCTACTTTCATTATTTCATTTAGCGATGGTAAAACTGGGATTATTTGATTTGGGTTTAAAGGGAATAAAGCTTTGTAGTAATCTTTTTTCCATTCATTGTCGAAGCATGTACTATTTATGTTAGATAATTTAAAGACTTTTAATCTCCATTCAATAATCTTTTCAAAACTTGATAGTTCTTGTTCAGTACATTTGAAAAGTTTGCTATATATCAATTCCCATCTTATAAGCGTTGGAAAAAGGTAAATATCTGCGTAGGTTAACTCTTCTCCAAATATCCAGTCCCCTTTATTTTTCTGTAGTAAATTTTCAATTTCATTTATAGCTGCAAAAAGATGTTTACTTGCTTTTTCGTAAGCTGACTGGTTTCTGGCGAAACCACATTTATATACCCCATCATTAATGCTGTTATTAATTAAATCTAAAAATTTCTGATTACCATCTTTAATTCTTAATAACTTATATTTTGATTCACTTTTTATTGAATTGAGTAGTCTTGTAATCTGTGAACTTTCATTAGACAGTATATTTACTTCATCTTTTACAAAGCTAATTAAAAGAGGTAATGTAGCTCTAAAAATTATCTTTTTATTAGCTTTTTTGTAAAGGTCTGAAAGTCTCATACATCCCTTAATCTTTGTATTGAATATCCATTCGCCATGCTCAACATTTGCCTTTAAAAAAATTATTTTAACTTTTTTAGATAAATCTTTTATTTCGTGTACGAGTAAAGTTCTTTGACACCATGGACAAGAATGGCCTACTAATAAATAAATTTGTCCTTTTTCATTATTAATATCGTATTCACTATTAATGGTTATACCTTTAGGCCTTTTATAATTACCATGTAAATCTGATGGCGCGAAGCCATTCATTAATTGGGTCCAATACCAAAACCAGAATTTTCTGGAGGCCTTTATAAGGTATTTATTTTGCATAAAATTTTATTTTTAAAGAAAAAATGACTGTTCAAAGAATACTTATCGTTTCAGGCACTCATGGGAATGAAATTAATCCTGTTTGGGCTGTTAAGCAATTTAATAGAAAGGAAAATAGTTTAAATAATGGCATTGAGTATGAGTACATCATAGGTAATCCTGCTGCCTATGAAAAAGGTTGCAGATATATAGATGTAGATTTAAATAGATCTTTTAAAGAAAGTGAAAATTTTGATCAAAGCAAGAATAGCTTTTATGAAGCTAATAGAGCCAATTTTTTAGTAGATCAATTTGGAATTGACGGATCTAAACCCTGTCAAATTGCAATCGATTTGCACACTACTACTGCAAATATGGGAACAAGCATTGTTATGTATGGGAGGAGATCCAAAGATTTTTGTTTAGCCGCATTACTGCAGAACAAATTTGGATTGCCTATTTATTTGCACGAAAAAGATACAGCCCAAACAGGCTTTCTTGTAGAAGCTTGGCCATGTGGTTTAGTTATTGAAATAGGAGCTGTCGCACAAAATTTTTATGATCAAAATATTATAAATAGATTCTCTCTAATAATTAGCTCCCTAAGGGAAGAGATAGATAAATTAAAAAATAAACTTATAGAACTTCCAAAGGAATTAGTGGTTCACGTTCATCAAGGGAGTATAGATTATCCAAGAGATGAAAATGGAGATATTGATGGCATAATTCATCCTGAGAGAATAAACCAAGATTGGAAAATGATTAAAAAAGGAGATCCATTATTTCTGGATAGCCAAGGAATAATCCACAAATATGAACGGAACGAATTGATTTGGCCTGTTTTTATTGGAGAAGTTGCTTATAAGGAAAAAAAAATTGCTATGAGCTACACAAAAAAAGAAGTGATTTGTTCCAAAAAACAATGGGTTCAAGAGTTTGAAAGTTTATAAATTAAGAAACCGGAACAATAAATCGTTGAAAACTAATAAGGATTTTTTATTTTATAGATAAGTTTATTTAATATCTAATACTTTTATTTTTTTTTCAAATTTTTAAACCTTTAAAACTTAAATTCTTTCACTCCAATAAATAACAGCTCCAAAAGCCTCTAATTGCAGTCTTCTATGTTTAGCCTCTCTTAGGGAAACTACCTCTCTAGATCTTTTTCCGTTAAAAAGCCATTCGATTATTACCAAGTTGAATCCTCAATAACAAAGAAAATCTTAAGACATGGAAGTTCTTTTCTCCAGTTTTCTAAAAAATAAGTTTACTTAAAGAAAAAATATTTACACATTTTTAGCGATTTTGGTCTAAAATCTTCGAAGCGGAATTTATTTCCGTTTTTATTTACACGTCTCACTTTAGAGACATACTTTACGAACTCATGACAACTATTCAGCAGCAGCGTTCTTCGCTGTTAAAAGGTTGGCCACAGTTTTGTGAGTGGGTAACATCAACTAACAACAGAATTTATGTTGGTTGGTTCGGCGTCTTAATGATTCCATGCCTACTTACAGCAGCGGCTTGCTTCATCGTTGCATTCATCGCAGCACCACCAGTAGACATCGACGGAATTAGAGAGCCAGTTGCTGGTTCATTCCTATATGGAAACAACATCATCTCAGGTGCAGTTGTTCCTTCATCTAACGCTATTGGTTTACACTTCTACCCAATCTGGGAAGCAGCTACTGTAGATGAGTGGTTATACAACGGTGGTCCTTACCAGCTTGTAATTTTCCACTTCCTAATTGGTATCTCAGCATACATGGGAAGACAGTGGGAGCTTTCATACCGTCTAGGTATGCGTCCTTGGATCTGTGTTGCATATTCTGCACCAGTTTCAGCAGCTTTCGCAGTATTCCTTGTATACCCATTCGGTCAAGGTTCATTCTCTGACGGAATGCCTCTAGGTATTTCTGGAACATTCAACTTCATGTTTGTTTTCCAGGCAGAGCACAACATTCTTATGCACCCATTCCACATGGCTGGTGTTGCTGGTATGTTCGGAGGATCTTTATTCTCAGCTATGCACGGTTCACTTGTTACTTCATCTCTAATCAGAGAAACAACTGAGACAGAATCTCAGAACTATGGTTACAAGTTCGGACAAGAAGAAGAAACATATAACATCGTTGCAGCTCATGGCTACTTCGGTCGTTTGATCTTCCAATATGCAAGTTTCAACAACAGCAGAAGTCTTCACTTCTTCCTAGCTGTATTCCCAGTTGTTTGTGTATGGTTAACTTCAATGGGTATCTGCACAATGGCATTCAACCTTAACGGTTTCAACTTCAACCAGTCAGTTGTTGATGCAAACGGTAAGATTGTTCCTACATGGGGTGACGTTCTTAACAGAGCAAACCTAGGTATGGAAGTAATGCACGAGCGTAACGCTCACAACTTCCCACTTGATCTAGCAGCAGCTGAGTCTACAACAGTAGCTCTTTCAGCTCCAGCTATTGGTTAAGCTTAAAGTTCTTAATTTCAAAAGTCCCCTTTTGGGGGCTTTTTTTTTGTTTAATTTTCAATTGGTTTCATATAATGGTTATATAGACAAAACATTTAATATTTCTATGAGTAGTAGTTTTGGAAAAATTTTTCGTGTTAGTACTTTTGGAGAATCACATGGTGGTGCAGTAGGAGTGATCCTTGATGGATGTCCACCTAAGTTAAAAATAGATATAAATCTGATACAAAATGAATTAGATAGGCGCAGACCTGGTCAAAGTGACATTACAACACCCAGAAATGAAGAAGATAAAATTGAAATATTAAGTGGAATAAAGGAAGGGCTAACACTCGGAACTCCAATAGCAATGTTGGTAAGAAATAAGGATCAAAGACCAGGAGATTACAATAATTTGGAGCAAGTATTTAGACCTTCTCATGCAGATGGTACATATCATCTGAAATATGGAATTCAGGCAAGTTCTGGCGGTGGAAGAGCCTCTGCTAGAGAAACAATTGGGAGAGTAGCTGCTGGTGCTGTAGCAAAACAACTATTAAAAACCTTCTGTAACACTGAAATACTATCTTGGGTTAAGCGTATACATGATATTGATTCTGATGTAAATAAAGAGAAGATTTCTCTCAAAAAAATAGATTCTAATATTGTTAGGTGTCCTGATGAAAAGGTATCAACAGAAATGATCGAGAGAATTAAGGAATTAAAGCGTCAAGGAGATTCTTGCGGCGGTGTTATTGAATGTCTAGTAAGAAATGTTCCCTCTGGTCTTGGAATGCCTGTTTTTGATAAATTAGAAGCTGATTTGGCAAAGGCTTTGATGTCTTTGCCTGCCACGAAAGGCTTTGAAATAGGTTCAGGTTTCTCTGGAACTTATTTAAAAGGAAGCGAACATAATGACGCCTTCATCAAGTCTGATGATAATAATAAGTTAAGAACAACATCAAACAATTCAGGAGGTATACAGGGCGGAATAAGTAATGGTGAAAATATTGAGATGAAGATAGCTTTTAAACCTACAGCAACCATCGGGAAAGAACAGAAAACAGTAAATGCTGAAGGTAAAGAAGTACTTATGAAAGCAAAAGGGAGACACGATCCATGCGTTCTACCAAGAGCAGTTCCCATGGTTGATGCTATGGTAGCTTTAGTACTTGCTGATCATTTGCTTCTAAATCATGCTCAATGTGACTTAATAAATAAGTAGTAGTTTTGTTGAATAAATTATATTTATCCTTAACTTAATTTTTTTTGAGCCATTCATATATTTTTGGATCAAATTTTTTATTTTTGATAGCTTTATCTCCTATTACAACTGCTTTATACCCTAAAGATTTATAAGTTTTTAAATCATTGATTGATAGTCCTCCAGCAGCAATGAAATCAATATTTTTATAGTTGAGTATATTTATCGAACTATCTTTACTTTTTATTGGGTAAATTTTGATAATGTTGCAATTTAAATCTATTGCTTCCTTAAGATCTTTTAAATTATTAATACCAGGAATTAATAAATAATTTTTTGACTGCGCATAATTGAAAAGATCTTTATCCCAAAATTTCATCATCGAAAAATTTAATCCAATTTTTAAAGAATCTTCTATTGATTGCTTATTAACTATGGAGGCAGAGCCTAAATTAATTCTTGGATATTTAATTTTGATATCGGATACAAAATCGAACCAATTTTCGTTGTTAGACCAACTTATTTCAATATTCTTTAATCCTAATTTTACTAAGTTTTCTAATTCTTCAAAAAATGAATTTCTTATAGAGGTATTTGAGTAAATATTATCTTCAGGTTTTATAAGTAAAAAAAAAGACTCAATTTTCAGGTACTCCGAAAAAGAATCTTCTTTATTATTCATTAAAAATTTAAAATCTCGCGTTAAATATAGTTTGCGACTGTTACTTCTGAGCGGTTTAGCAATTCTTGGATATCTTCAGTATCTATAGTTTCTCTTTCGATTAGCATTTGAGCCATTTCGTCAAGAACAGTTCTATTGTCTGTTAAAACTTTTGTAGCTCTCTTGTAGGCAACATCAACGAGATCTGAAACCTCTACATCAATTGTTGCGGCTGTGTCTTCAGAGAAGTCTCTTGTAGAACTCATATCTCTTCCGAGAAACATTCCACCTTGAGATTGACCTAGAGCGACGGGACCTATTTTGTCACTCATACCGAATTTAGTGATCATTTGTCTTGCTACATTGGCAACTTGTTGTAAATCATTTGAAGCTCCGGTTGTTACCTCTTCTTCGCCATAGACGATTTCTTCAGCAACTCTTCCACCAAGAGCTACAGCCATTTGATTTTGAAGGTAAGAACGAGAGTAAAGACCAGATTCCATTCTTTCTTCACTTGGAGTAAAGAAGGTTAGCCCTCCAGCTTGACCTCTTGGAATGATTGAGACTTTTGCTACTGGATCATAATCAGGCATTAATGCTCCAACGAGTGCATGACCAGCTTCGTGATAAGCAACTAATTCTTTTTTCTTATCACTGATTACTCTATCTTTCTTTTCTGGGCCAGCCATAACTCTTTCAATGGCATCACCGACTTCATCGTTACTTACTTTATCTAAATCTTTTCTAGCTGCTAGTATTGCTGCTTCGTTTAAAAGATTAGCTAAATCTGCACCAGTAAATCCTGGTGTTCTTCTGGCAACTTTATCTAAATCAACGTCATTTGAAAGAGTTTTATCTTTCGCATGAACATTTAATATCTGCAATCTTCCAGCATAATCTGGTCGGTCTACTGTTACCTGTCTATCGAATCTTCCAGGTCGCATTAAAGCTGAATCTAAGACATCTGGTCTGTTGGTTGCAGCAACTATTATTATTCCTGAATTACCTTCAAATCCATCCATTTCGGTTAAGAGTTGATTTAATGTTTGTTCTCTTTCATCATTTCCTCCGCCCATTCCAGCTCCTCTTTGTCTTCCAACTGCATCTATTTCGTCAATAAATACAATACAAGGAGCATTCTTTTTAGCTTGTTCAAAAAGATCTCTAACTCTACTAGCTCCAACCCCAACAAACATCTCTACAAATTCTGAACCGGATATTGAGAAAAAAGGTACACCTGCTTCTCCAGCTACTGCTTTTGCTAGCAATGTTTTTCCTGTACCAGGAGGGCCAACAAGAAGAACTCCCTTTGGAATTTTTGCTCCTACTGCAGTAAATCTATCTGGACTCTTCAGAAAATCTACAACTTCTGTGAGTTCTAATTTTGCACCTTCAACCCCAGCAACATCTGAAAAGGTTACTTGTGTAGATGGTTCCATTTGGAGTCTAGCTTTGCTCTTTCCAAAACTCATTGCAGGGTTACCACCTCCAGCATTACCACTTTGGGATCTTCTGAAAAGAAAAAATAGACCTCCAATCAAAAGTACTGGGAAAATTAGGCTACTTAAAGCCTGTTGCCATGGATTAGCTAATTTTGTAGGAGTTACAGCTATATCTACATTATTCTCAGTGAGTATTTTTAATAAATCTTTGTCAGGGGCTAAATTGACCTCAGACCTACTCCCATCATTTTCAACAACTTGAGCTGTGGCATTATCTGGAGATATTAGGACTCTACTGATTTCTTTATCTTGCACTGCCTCTATAAAATCACTATATCTCAAGCTTTTTGTAGAACTTTCAGTACTAGGTTTATCAAAAACTGATGTACCAATGAAAATTACAGTAATAACAGCTAGGACATAAAGTCCTACGTTTCTCCAACGTTTGTTCACGATAAAAAATCTTTAATTAATCTATAATACTAATAATAAAACAATATTAAGAGCGTCTTAGAACATCTACTACACTTTTGAATGCAAACCATTCAGGAATTGGTTCGCCATTCCTCAATTTCTTTCTAAATTCAGTACCACTAAGTTTCATAATTTCATAATCAAATTCTTTGGCTTCTTCAGCTGTGATATATCCTTTTTCCTTCGTATAAACTAAATTTTTTGAAGGAACAGTTTGCATCATCAATTCATCTGCACACTTATTCGCAAAATTTTGGGCGTCATACGGACCATAAAAATCTTCACCAGTTGATGACGACTTACAACCAGCCATATCTCTACCAATAATAAAGTGGGTGCAGCCATAATTTCTTCTGATTATCATATGTTGAAGAGCTTCTCTAGGCCCTGCCATATGCATTGAATAAGGTAAAAAAGCCCATTTTATTCTTTCATCAGATATTTCCTCTTCTAACTCTTTATAGGTCAAATATCTAACTTTTCCAGGGATATCATCTTGTTGAGTTGGTCCACAAGTTGGATGAACTAAAACAACTGAGTTAGAGGAGACATTATCTGAAAGTAAGGCATTAGTAAATAATTCATAATGTGCTCTATGAATTGGATTTCTGCATTGAAATGCCACTACATCATAATTTGATGGCAGTGTAGATCTAACTTCTTCAGGGGTTTTGCAGGGGAATTCTCTAATTGGTAATTCGAAACCATAAACTCTTCCTCCAATATAAAATCTCCCTCTCTCGTTAAAAATCATCTTAACAGCAGGATGATCTAAAGAATTAGTACCATAACAAAGTTCAGCTTCTAAGGATTTATCAGGCTCCCATTTAGAGCTAACTTCTAAAACTGCTATTTTTTGTTTTTTATAAGTAAGCAATATTGTCTCTCCAGCTTTTACCTTTTCATTATTTGAATCAAATACAATAGGCAAGCCAAAAAGCAACCCTTTTGTATTTCTATTATTTTTAATTACCGAATTGTAGTTATTTTCATCCATAAAACCTTCCAATGGAGAAAAAGCTCCAACCATCAAAAGTTCTACATCGCATGCATTTCTCTCGCTACATTCAAACTCATAATTAGCCTTAGAGATAAGATCATTTTTAAGGTTTGTATCTTTGATAATTAAATTTTTTAGTTCCCCTCCATAAGGCGGTATAAGTCCATTAGTATCTGTTTTAGTTTTTTGTTGTAATTCCATTTTTTAAATTGATAAAGAAAAATTTTGAAAAAAAAAGAGGGGTTTAACCCCCTTTTTATCTTGAGTAGGATTTATGCTTTTCTTCCGTAAAGCTCTCCAATTATTTTTACATCAAGTGGATCCTTTGAACCCATATCTGTATCTGAAGGTTGGATAGCTTCAAAAGTACCAGCAAATTCGTCTGTGTCAGAATCTACGTTATTGATTGAAAGAGTAATAACGCCAGTACCATTTACATCAACTTTAATATTTTCTTTTGCAAGTTCTTCGTCATCTCCTCCTAATGCAACTAAACCTTGAGCATATTCAACACCAGTATTTTTAGCTCTTGCCTTAGGATCTAGAAAGTCACCAGTTCTGTAGTTAGGTGTAAATGTTGAACCACTAACCTCAGTTCCTGGCTCGATAGATGAAGGCAAGTCAGCTGTAAGATCTTTCGCTGAGAATGCAAATGGCACCTCTAAACCACCAGGAGTTAATACAGTAATAAGTTGAAAATCAATACCACCCTTTTCAGTGAAAGTTCCTGAATCTATATCTCCATAAACTTCTGTCACTGTGGTGTTATTTCTAGGACTAATAATTTTTGTAGAAACAAATTCTGCAGCTTTTCGTTTTGTCCCTGGCACTTTTACATAAACTTCTGTTGGATGCATGCATATTCCTTTAAGGCTATCTCCATTCCCTAAAGTTATTGATCCGACAAGAGATGAGTCTAATGTAGGGCAATCATTAGCTTTTCCTGTGTTAACAACATCTGTGAATTGTGCATTTCCTCTTTCAGAAAAAGCAAATGTTTTAACAGGTACGAAAGCAAAAGTTATACAAATTGAAATAACAAAAGCTAAGAAAGAACGAATTCTCATAATTAAAGTTGCAGTAAAGTTCTGTGACGATAGATTAAAGGTCATCTAATAAGTTCAGTACGGATATTACAAGGGAAAGGACCATAAAAGATAGGACTATTAAATCCTCGAAACAACCCGTAGCTTTTTAGATTTTGAAAAAACTGGAATTATTGTAAGCTATCACATTATTTTTAATGATTAAGATTACAAAAAAATACAAATTAAAAATTTTTTTTATTTTTTTAATGAAATAATTTGCGTTATTAATTTATTTGCTAAATCAATTTTTGATGTTTTGTTAATGTAGTGTTCCATATTGTTAGTATCAAATAGCCAACCTTCATTTTGTGCCAAAAAGCCAAATCCTTGACCTTTAAGATCAATTGGATTTGCAAATAGATAATCACAACCCTTTTGGATAATCTTTTCTTTAATTATCATTCGTGCCTCTTCGATAGATCCTGTAAAAGCACAAAAGCCTACAAAAACTTGGTTATCTTTTTTTGATTTACTAATTGTTTTTAAAATATCTGGGACTAGCTCAAAGTTTTGAATCAAATGAGAATTAATTTGATTTTTTGGAATTTTAGCTGAAGTATCCGATGTTATCTTGAAATCAGATACTGCTGCATTCATGAAAAAATAATCACAATTTGATATTTCATTATTAAGTGCCCTAATTAAATCAACACTAGTTTCAATTTCATATCTTTTTATTCCATCAGTAAGATTCTTATCGATTTTCAGAGGGCCATGGACATATTTTACTTGTGCTCCTCTGAACCTCGCTACTTGAGAAAGAAGTAGGCCCATAGCTCCTGAACTTTTGTTGGTTATGTGTCTTGCCGCGTCAATTTTCTCTGAGGTGCACCCTCCAGTTATTAAAATTTCTTTATTAAGTAAATCTTTGCGATATTCATTTTTTTTGTTTGAGGCTATAAATTCAAGAGCTAATTGAATTAGATCATTTGGAGGTATCTTACCTATGCCAATTGCATCACACGCTAAGTGGCCTTCACTTGGTTGCAAAGACAAAACATTTTCATAATTCTGTAAAGTCTCATAATTTTTTTGGACAGCTTTATTTAGCCACATTTGGGTATTCATTGCTGGCGCAACAATAATTGGCTTTATATTTGCTATTAAGATGCTTGGGATCAATCCCTCTGCATTTCCAGTTACCCATTTTGCTAATGTTGTCGCTGTTAAAGGCGCAATGACTAAAATATCAGCCCAATTACTTAGTTCTATGTGAAGAGGTTTTGATTGACTATTTGACCATTGATCATTTTCTAAAATGCAAGGGTTTCTACTCAAGATAGAGAGAGAAAGTGGTTTTATTAATTTTTCTGCATTTTTAGATAAAACGCATCTTATTTCATAATTTTCTTTCGCTAATTGGCTAACTAATAATGGAATTCTTACAGCTGCAATACTACCCGTTACTAATAACAGAACCTTTATTTTGGAGTCTTTACTTTTAGTTTTCATCGAAAGGTTCCTGATCGAGAAGATGGATATAATTAGTTGTTAATTCAGGTCTATTGATTGCAAGAGCCCTCAGTAGGTGCCAGTCTTTTAAACCATCAAATGGAGTATTATAATTATCTTCCTCTAACCTTTTAGCGAGCTCAAGGGTCATTTCTTCATCAAAAGAATTAATTAGTTCCTCACTTATTTGATTTTCAGAAATGAATTTCATATTGAGTTAGTCAATATACTCTAATAATAGAGCCTCAAGTAATTATTTAAAATTGATATAAGAATTAAGTACATATTTTCAATGATATGAAAATTTTCAATTTTCATAATCTTTTTCAAATTGTTTTTAGGTCATTTATCTTCATTCTCAGTCATAAATATGCAAACTCTCCTTTTCAAAAATATTCTTTCTTAAAGTGTAGCTGTAGAAATTTGTATCATGTCGCAAACAAAAAGAGAGCAAGTCATTAGTCACATACGCTATTTAAGGCAAGAGCTCAGAGAAATGCATTTAGGAATAAAAGAAGATGACCTTTTCCCTGAACCAGGCGAATTAAGAGGATTAATGGCTCAGTTTGAAGCATTACTTGAATTAATTGAAGGAAATACTAAAATTCAATCAAATTCTGAAGCGGCTTAGTTTGATGTAAAATGGTTCTTAAACCTCAAAAGACAAAATTTCAGCTAAAAATTGTAGAAAATATTCAGACATTAAGTATTTGGGCTAAAAATCCATGGCGAAGATATTCAATATCATTGATTACACTTTTAATTGGCTACTTTTTTGGAAGTTCTCTTGGTATGGTAAGTGCCGTTGTGGAACTAATGGATCCTGTAGCCGCTTTTTTATCAGTAGTTTTTATTGAGCTTTTAATAGTTCTAAGAAGAAATTTTAGATTTGAAAGGAAAAAGAAATTTTTAGTACTTTTATTAGATTCTTTAAGATTGGGATTATTTTATGGTTTTTTTACTGAAAGTCTTAAGCTGCTATAAATTTACTTGTTGTGTTTTTGTAATAAATAAAGCAAAGCCATTCTTATAGGGATACCATTTGCAACTTGATTATTAATTAAGCAATTAGGATATCGATCTACCACTTTGCTACTTATTTCAATATCTCTGTTAATGGGACCAGGATGTAGAATTGGAATCTTTTTATTATTTAAAGATAATTTTTCTGGGGTTAAGCCATAATCTAAACTATATGAATCGATGCTACTTAGTAAATTTTCCATCATTCTTTCTTTCTGGAGTCTTAAAACAATAATCGCATCTGCAATTTTTATTGATTCTTCCAATGATCTAGAAATTGTTATGGAACCTCTTGATTTAACAGGATCCTCTGTTTGATTTGGCGCGGGGTTTTTCAAAAAATTGATAAATTCATCAGGTATTAATGTCTCAGGACCACATAAGATTATATCGGCGCCGAATGCACTCAAAGCCCAAAGATTTGACCTGGCAACCCTTGAATGATTAACGTCTCCAATTATTAAAATTTTTTTTGAATTTAAAACCTCTGGATTCAGTGTTTTTTGGGAAAAGAATTTTATCAATGTATAGATGTCAAGCAATCCTTGGCTGGGGTGACTATGTAATCCATCTCCCGCATTAAGAACCGAAGTCTTGGAATTTATTGCATCAAGTTTTTTTGCGATCTCAAAGGTTATGTAACTTGATGAATGTCTGATAACTAATGTATCCGCACCCATAGCAGAATAAGTTATGGCTGTATCTATTATTGTTTCGCCTTTTGTTAAAGAGCTGGAGGATGGCGCAAACGTTTGGACATCAGCAGAAAGCCTTTTTGCTGCAAGCTCAAAACTATTTTTTGTTCTTGTACTAGCTTCAAAAAATAAAGACGTTACCAAAGTCCCTTGTAAGGCGGGTATCTTTTTTGTTCCTGCATTTTTTAGTGCATCAAATCTATTAGCTAATTCAAATACTGACTCATAATCTTCAATTGAAAAATTAGCTAGTGTGTGGATATGTTTATGAGGCCAAATTTGCATTACGCTTAAAAAGATAAATGATTATTGAAATTTAGGTGTTCTGTCACCTTTTAATCTTTTACTTACACTTCTACTATTTTTGAGATACCAACGCCATTTTATATTTTTTGCCTTTGATATGCCAATTCTCGTAGTTTGAATAAGATCTTTTTCTTCTAGAGTGGAGTCTCGTGGAGAAATCCATAAAGATTTGTTATTAAGAACTTCAAGTGAGTTAAATGAAATGTCTACGTTGAATGTTTTAGTTACTAGGCCAGGTCCAGAAGCTAATCTTTCATCATTATTAGATATAAAAACTGATCTTATCAAAACACCACTCGCAAAATTTTCTTTATCAGTAACAATGTTTAAACAATGATGAATGCCATAAGATTTGTAAATATAAAATGTGCCAGGTTTGCCAAATAATGATTTGTTTGATTCAGTCATTTTGCGGTAGCCATGACAGGCTTCTTCTTCCTGTGAATAAGCTTCAGTTTCAACAATAACCCCTTTAACTTGATATGAATCATTATTTTTTTTTATGAGGTGACAGCCTATTAAATCAGGAGCAACGAGTTTAGAGTGCCGATAAAAAAAATTTTTTGGAAATAAGTCTTCTTCTATTTTTCAATATCTATCTAATAACATATTTAGCTGAGAAAAATAATTAAGTCTATTAATTTATATTGATTTTCAAAAAGATGTTATTATTTTTTTTAAATTATTTGAAATTCAAAGGATATGTAAATAAGTTGTTCTAAATAAACTATTATTTAATTAGAAAGATATTAAAGGTATGACAAAAATAACAAAAGAGGAAGTAAAAAAAGTTGCTCATTTAGCGAGATTAGAACTTAATGATAATGAAATTAATAATCATGCAAAACAATTAGAAAAGATATTGGATTATATAAGACAACTTGAAAAAATTGATACAGATAATGTCCCGTGTACAACGAGAGCTATAGAGGTTGTAAATGTATTTAGAAAAGACGATAAGAAAAATTTTGATTGTAATGAAGAACTTTTAAAATTAGGACCATCGCGAGAAGATAAATATTTTAAAGTACCCAAAATTATTAATGAATGAATAAATTAGTTACTTCCAATAAATGTTTTGTTGACTATCTTTAATAAAAATTTTTTTATTTTAAAGCCTGGATATAAATTTATGATTTTTCTTATTTTCCCCCTCTTTTTGCTATGACTCCTTACACCAATTAATAAATCATAAATAAAGTTAAAAATGTCTTCTTTACTTTCAAATATCCCAACCCTTTGAGGAGAGCCTTTTTTGTCCAATAAAGGCTTAGTTTTTTCATAAGCTATTTTGTATTCAAACCAAGGAATCGAAGGCCAAAGATGATGAATGAGATGGTAATTTTGTCCCATTATTAATAAATTCATAAATTTGCTTGGATAAACTCGAGAATTTATCCATTTATTTCTTGATCGAAATGGTCTATGGGGTAAATAATCAAAAAATATTCCTAAAGTGACCCCTACCATTAATGCTGGACCGAACCATAAATTATAAATTAAATTCATAAAGTCAAATTTCAAACCTGCCAAGATAATTATTATGAATATGGATCTTTCAATTCCCCATTGTAGTAATTCATATCTTCGCCAGAGTTTTCTTTGAAAGAAAAAAACCTCATGATAAAAAAATCTTGGGGCAATTAGCCAAATTGGACCAAAAGTACTGACAATATGATCTGGATCATTTTTGGGGTGATTTACGTGAATGTGATGTTGTAAATGAACTCTAGTAAATACTGGGAAGCTAAACCCTAAAAGAATAGCTGAGCCATGGCCCATTGCTTGATTTATCCAAGGAACTGGATGAGCGGCTTTATGACAGGCATCATGAATAACTGTACCTTCAATATGTAAAGCTAAAAATGCAGTGGCTACAAGTAAAGGTAAAGGCCAAACACCTCTATACCATTGCCATATGCTAAGAAAAGCGAGAAAATAACCCCCAAAAAATAATCCTAATGTTGGATTCCAAAAACTTGGCGGATCTACGTAATTTTTAATCTCTTTTTGCCAATTAAATGTTTTTGAAGAATTAGTATTTTTTGTTGTATTTTTATTGGTTAAGTTTGAAATTGTTTCTTTTATTCTTTAAATAATATAACTAATATTTTAAGCTGATTGCATGCTCAAACATAAAAAATTTCTTTTAGGAGATTTTAATTTAATTATAATGTGTCAAATTAATCATCTTAAGAAAAAAAATTTTTAAAATAAACCTCTTTCAATTATTATTTTATTTGAGCGGTCGTGGCGGAATTGGTAGACGCGCGAGTTTTAGGTACTCGTATCTTCGGGTGTGGGAGTTCAAGTCTCCCCGACCGCACTTAAGTAAACTGTTATAGATAGGTTGTTTATTGATTTCAACTCTTATAATTTAATTAAGTAATTAATTTAATGAATAGTTTGATATTTTATTTAGGAACTTTTTATATTTTAATTGGGACCATTTTTCTAACTATTCCGATAATTTATCTTGAGCTGGGTAAACCAAAAGACTTAATAAAAGCTTTTTTAAATTTATTAATAGGATTGATATTGATAATTAAAAATAAAACACTAGATGAATCATTTTTTGTAATTTTCCTTTTTTTTACAGTACTAGTTATTTTTTATCTAGTAGAGCTTTTTTTATCTAGGTGGTACCAATTGACAGATAACGAAAAGAAAAAATTAATTACCTTTTTGGAGTTTAAAAATAACTTTTCTAAAATATTAGAGTCTATAAAACTGGTATTTAGTGATTTCACGAAACCTTCAAATTTTTTTAATTTTGGTAGCAATAATAAAAATACAACCCAAAAAAAGTGGGTAAGAAATGATAAAAATGATAATATAAAAGTCTGAAAACAAATAAATTGCTTATTTGAAAAATCCCAAAAAACTACAGGTTCAATTAAGAAAGAATAAAATGAATTAGATTTATTTAAATAATTCTTTTGATCACCAATATTTCTTATATCTTCGTATGAAATCTCAAAATAGCAAAGAACAAAAATCAGACTTTTCTTATAAAGAAACTTTAAATTTATTAAAAACTGACTTCTCAATGCGCGCTAACTCAGTTGTAAGAGAACCTGAGATACAGAATTTTTGGGCTAAAAATGATATTGATTTCCAATTAGGTTCAAGCAATTCAGGCGAAATATTTACATTACATGATGGCCCTCCTTATGCAAATGGAGCTCTTCATATGGGTCATGCCCTTAATAAAGTTTTAAAAGACATAATAAATAAGTACAAAACCTTAAGAGGCTTTAGGGTTCATTTCGTACCTGGTTGGGACTGTCATGGATTACCTATTGAATTAAAAGTTCTTCAGAATTTAAAATCTAATGAAAGAAAGAATCTTGACACTCTAAATTTAAGAAAAAAGGCAACAGATTATGCCCATATCCAAATTAATAATCAGAAGGAGGGTTTCAAAAGGTGGGGCATATGGGGAGATTGGAATAACCCTTACTTAACTCTGAAGAAAAGTTATGAATCTGCTCAGATTGGAGTATTCGGGAAAATGTTTTTAAATGGCTATATATATCGAGGACTTAAACCTGTGCATTGGAGTCCAAGTTCAAGGACTGCACTTGCAGAAGCAGAATTAGAATATCCTGATGAACATTATTCAAAAAGTATTTATGTTTCACTAAAAATCACTAAAATACCTGAGGAAATTTTATTAAATTTCAGCCAAGAAAACCTTAATATCAAAAAAGATTTTTTTCAAAATAATTCTTTCATAACTATTTGGACCACTACTCCTTGGACCATACCTGCAAATGAAGCAGTTGCAGTCAATCCAAAAATAAAGTACGTTTTTGCTATCGATGAAGAGAAGAAAATTTACCTTTTTGCTGAGGATTTATCTTCTGAAATAAGTAAGAAATTTAATAAAGATTTCAAGGTGCTTTTAGAGCTTAAAGGCTCCAAATTGGAAAATATTGAATATCAACATCCCTCTAAGAATAAAAATTGCAGAATTATAGTTGGAGGAGATTATATAACTACAGAATCAGGGACTGGAATCGTTCATACTGCGCCTGGTCATGGGATAGATGATTTTAATGTGGGTCAAAAATATGATTTACCAATAACATGTGTCGTTGATGAAAAAGGTAACTTAAATGAATATTCTGGTCAATTCAAAGGATCAAATGTCCTGAAAGATGCAAATGATTTAATTATTGAACATTTAAAAGGAAATAATTTGCTTCTATTACAAGAAAATTATAAGCATAGATATCCGTATGATTGGAGAACCAAAAAACCAACTATTTTTAGGGCAACAGAACAATGGTTTGCATCTGTAAATGGCTTTAGATCATCTGCATTAAAGGCAATTGAAGATGTTGAATGGATGCCAGAGACTGGAAAGAAAAGAATTTATTCTATGGTTGTTGGTAGAGGAGATTGGTGTATTTCTAGACAAAGGTCATGGGGAGTCCCTATTCCAGTTTTTTATAAAAAAAATGGTAAGGATATTCTCCTTAACAAAGAGATAATTAATCATATTCAAGATCTTTTTTGTGAACATGGAGCAGATATTTGGTGGGATTGGGATGTTAAGAATCTTTTGCCAGAAAATTATGCAAAAGAATCTGATCTTTGGAAAAAAGGAACAGATACTATGGATGTTTGGTTCGATTCTGGATCTAGCTGGGCCGCAGTATGTGAACTAAGAAGTGAATTAAAGTATCCAGCAGATCTTTATTTAGAGGGCTCAGATCAACATCGAGGATGGTTTCAATCTTCTTTGCTAACATCTGTTGCAGTTAATAATAAGCCTCCATATAAGAAAGTTTTAACTCATGGTTTTGCACTTGATGAAAACGGAAGAAAAATGAGCAAATCATTAGGAAATGTTGTTGATCCAAACATAATTATTAATGGAGGTAATAATAAAAAAACTGATCCTGCTTATGGTGCTGATGTTTTAAGGCTATGGGTAAGCTCTGTAGATTATTCAGTAGATGTTCCAATTGGTTCCAATATACTTAAGCAACTTTCAGACGTTTATAGAAAAGTTCGTAATACTGCAAGATATCTTCTAGGTAATATTCATGATTATGATCCTAAAATTGATAGTTTTGAAATTGATCAATTGCCCCTCTTAGATCAATGGATGTTAGGCAGATTAGTTGAGATTACAGATCAAATATCAAATGCTTATGAAAATTATGAATTTTCAAAATTTTTCCAAATTTTGCAAAGTTTTTGCGTTGTAGATCTATCAAATTTTTATTTGGATATTGCGAAGGATAGGTTATATGTAAGTTCTAAATCACAATTTAGGAGAAGATCTTGTCAGTTTGTCATGTCAAAAGTTGTTGAAAATTTAGCCATACTTATTTCACCAGTGCTTTGTCATATGGCTGAAGATATTTGGCAAAATATTCCATATTCAACTGAAGAAAAATCAGTCTTTCAAAGAGGATGGCCAATATTTTCGCAGTCATGGAAAAATCAAATACTTAATGAGCACATTGCAAATTTAAGAAATTTGAGAGTTGAAATTAACAAGGCTATAGAAGGATGCAGGAACAAACAAATAATTGGAGCAGCTTTGGAAACTGAAGTTAATTATTTACCTGAAGATAAAGCTTTAATAGATTCACTTAATTGGCTAAAAGAATATGGTAATCATGATGTAGATTCATTTAGAGATTGGCTTATAGTATCAAACTTCCAAGTGGTATCCGATTTGGCGGAGAATTATCTGATTATTGATAATAATGCACTTGGTAAAATTCAAATAAATAAAGCTCAAGGTCAAAAATGTGATAGATGTTGGCATTATCAAAAAGAAACTTTTAATGGAATCCAAAATACAAAATTATGCAAAAGATGTTCGAATATTATCAATTTTGAATTTATTTAAATCCAGTTTTTTTGATTCAAAAAGAAAACTGAGTTTTGATTTTCTCTTATAAAATTTTCTTCAGTTTCTGTTAAACGTGCTTTATAAAGTTTAAAGTTTGTAATTGAATAAGAAAGAGTTATTACTTTTTTTTCTGAATCTATTTCAATTGGATGAGTTGTTGAGCTACTGTAACCTCTGAAAATAATTATTTCTAATTGTTCTTTGTGATTTTCTTTTAGAATGAAACCTTCTAGTTTAAGTATTCTATTGTGTATCTCGGAACTTATTTTTTCAAGATTATTTATTAGATCAATTTCTGCCATTGTCCGAGAAGCAAGAGTTTCTTCCATTTTTAGGTAATTTTATTATTAACCATTGAATAAGCCCCAAAATATAGATTAATAATGAAAATAATCCTAAAAATTTTGCTATCGGCTGAGTAAAGTTAGCTCCAAAGAAAAAAATAAATAAATTTTTTATAAAAATATATAAATTTGAAGAAGGCTGAAGCCACATAGCACACGCCTCCGAATTAATAAAAGAAAAGCAGCTAAAGTTTTGCAAACTCTGAATTAAGAAATTGAGAGATATAAAAGTTACCGTCCATCTCCATATTTTTGTCGTTGTGGTAAGGGGGTAAGAAAAATCATATTCTCTTAATTCATCATTAATATCGTTCCAAAACCAAACTGAAATTGTCATTAATAGTGTTGAAATATTTGTTATTACAAGAGCATAATTATACTTACCTATTAAAAGTAGAAGGCTTATAAAAAATAAAAGGGATATTTTCCAATAAATTGATAGAAGTTTATTAACTGCTTTATTTCTTTTTTTAATTGACCAGAAGGATAGAGTAACAGGAATACCAACAAGGAAGATTATTGAAAGTTGAAATGATAGCCAAACAGAAAGTTGATTAAAAACGTTCAAAACTTTTTCTTTTTAAACACATAATAATTAAACATCAAACTGTTACTTTTGAAATTACTATTGTCATAGTTATGAATATTATGCATCCTTATATTATTGCCTAGAAATATATTCATAATTGTATGAGGCAGCATGTTAATCCGCTTAGTAGTAATTTCAATCAAATTGAGAGAATACCTTCTTTGAGCGAAATGTTTGGTGATTCTAAATTGAATCTTCATCTGGATATAGGTTGTGCTGCTGGTGAGTTTCTATTTGATTTAGCTGTTGTTAATAACAGTTGGAATTATTTAGGAATTGAAATCCGTGAGAAATTAGTTAAAAATGCTAAGTTAAAAGTCCTCGAAAGAGAAATCAAAAATCTATATTTTGTATTTGGTAATGCCAATAATATTCTGAATGATGTTCAAAATAAATTTATTATCAAAAATTTAAAAAGTATTTCTTTTAATTTTCCTGATCCATGGTTTAAAAAGAGGCATTATAAAAGGCGTGTAATTCAGCCAGAATTTATTACTTTTCTTTCAAATTCATTGAAAAAAGGGACCTTAATTTTTATAAAAACGGATGTAAAGGAATTATTCGATTATATGGATTGCACCATATCAAGTAATACTTATTTTAAAACAATAGATAAAAAAGATTTTAATTATTCCGAAAGTTTTAATCCAAATAAAGTTAAAACTAATCGGGAAAAGTATGTGATTGTTAACCAACTTGATATTTTTGAAAGGATTTATATAAAAATTTGATTCATATTTAATTTATTATTTTATTAATTTCTAAAAAGAGCTTGTTTGTTATCTCGCTTGATAAAGAATAAACTTTCTTATGATTTTTGGCCTCAACTAGAACTCTCATAACGGGTTCTGTACCGCTAGGCCTTATATAAACTCTACAATTATCCGAATATATTGCCTGAAAATTTTCTATAGTTTGATCAATTAAGATTTTGGTTTTTGGATTTAATTGATTAATATTAAAATCTAGTTTGATATTTGTTAGTTTTTGAGAAAAAGGTTCGAAACTACTTTTAAGCCACTCATTTAAATGAATATTTTTCTTTTTACAGAATTTAGAAATTTGGAGTGCAGTCAATATCCCATCTCCTGAAAAGTTATTAATTTCTGAAAGTATATGACCTGACTGCTCACCTCCTAAAACTGCTCCTTTTTCCTTAATTGTGTTATGCACATGTTTATCTCCTACATCAGTTCTATATAAAATCCCTCCAATTTTCTCCCAGGCCTTTTCAAAACCTAAGTTTGCCATTTGCGTTGATATTAGTAAATTATTTCTGAGAATTTTTTGTTCCATAAGTTCTCTACCCCAAAGAAAAAGAATGTGATCCCCATCTAAAACATTGCCTTTTGAATCAATTCCAATTACTCTATCGGCATCCCCATCGAAGCTGAAACCCATATCTGCAGAACTCTCTCTTAATGCTTTTTTTAATGGTTCGAGGTTAGTAGAACCACAATTCATATTAATTTTCAAACCATTTTTAGAGTTATTGATAACTCTTACATCAGCACCAAGAGACTGAAAAATTTTTTTTGCGCAGGTAGTTGCTGATCCATAGCATGTGTCTAATATTATTTTCAACCCGCTTAGATTTTCTCCACCCATTGTTTGGATTAGGCTTTGAATATAGTTACCAAAAAGATCTTTATTTGTGTTTAGTGGGATCACTTTTCTAGGAACTAAGATATTGTGATTTGATTCTTCAATTAATTTTTGAATTTTATTTTCAAAATATTTGGTAATTTTTTGACCATTATGATCAAAAATTTTTATTCCATTATATTCTGGCGGATTATGACTTGCAGATATCATGATCCCACTACTCAAGTTCTCTTGATTGATTAAAAAAGGTATTGCCGGGGTAGGGCAGATTCCAAGATTTATAAATTTTTTGCCACTTTCGTTTATACCTTGTGTTACTGCCTGAAGTAGAATATCTCCACTAATTCTTGTATCTCTTCCAATTATTATTGGACTTTTATTCTCTAAGCTCGACCCTAAAGCATATCCTACTTTGTAGGCTAGAGAATAGGTTATCTCTTTATTAAATCTTCCTCTTATTCCATCAGTTCCAAAGATTGATTGCATAATTAGATTTCAGGAATCAAAAAATTTTTGATAATTATTTAGTTATTATTTTATCAGTTGATTAAAAGCTTATAAATTTCAATTCTCTTTATTCGTTTAACTTATTTAAGATGTTTTTAGTTAGTAATACTTTAATAGTGCAATCTGAGAGTCGAGAGCAAATTTTAAGGACAAATTTGAAAACAATATTTATTTTGATTATATCTATTGTTATCGTTTCACTCCTGTTGTTTAAAAATTTCTTTTTTAAATCTACTTATCTTCTTAAGAGTTTTGGAGAATTATCTGTTGACCCTGAAATAGCTTTTACAAATAATAAGCCTACATTTCTGGAGTTTTATGCTGAGTGGTGTGAAGTTTGCAAAGAAATGGCTCCACAAGTTTCTGCTTTTAAAGATGAATACGAAAAAGATTTTAATTTTGTTTTTTTAAATGTTGATAATCAAAAATGGGGTAATTACATAGAGAAGTTTGATGTTAACGGGATTCCTCAAGTTAATCTTTTTGATAAGAAGGGTAATTTAATATCTACTTTAATTGGTAAACAAGATGAAATAAAAATAAGAGAATCCATTAAAAATTTAGAAAAAGAAGATAAGACTTATGAAGAAATTATTAATTCTGAATTTTCAACAATTCAAGAAAATAAAAATAATGAAGTTAGTCCTCGTAGTCATGGATAATTTTTACCATTCTAAAGATTTTGATACAATCGGAAAACTTTCTTTAAAAATAGACTTACAATTTTGGGCGATAGACTTATGTTCTTTTTGGGTACCATGAGCTGATCTTAAATGAATGTAATGGATCCACGATCTGCATGATCCAGACATGTAAATTCTTGTTGGAGTTGCTAATGGCAAAACAAATCTCGCACATTCTTTGGCTACGCCTTCAGCAAGTAAATCTTCATATAATTCTGAAGCGGCTTGAAAATGCAAACCAATTTTTTCATTGAATCTTTTTTTTAACTCATCAGGGAGATCAGGAATAGAATTTTGCCTGTTTTTAAAATCTTGACGCCTTAGCTCTGGTAAGGGAATATTACCCAATTGAGAACTATCTGCATATCTCTGTGAAAATTCCTGAAAAGTAAATGATCTATGTCTTAAAATTTGGGCTGCGATTCCTCTGTTAGTTTCTATTTGTAAGGTCATAAATGACTGTTCAAAAACACTCCAATGTTCATTTTTAATGCAATAACTCAATAATTTCGAATAGTCTTCATTTTCCTGATTTTTTGGATTACTTACTCTTGCAATGTAAGCCATTGTTTTTTCTGCATCAGGAGTTAGCGAAATTAGTTCAACTTTACTCATTTTAGATCTTTGCTAGAGTCACTTTTTCTGGTTGGTTTTGATATTTACCTCTTCTATCTTCATAGGTTGTGGAGCATGGATCACCTTCAAAAAAGAGTAGTTGGCAAATACCCTCTTCCGCATAAATTCTGCAATCTGCACCTGAACTATTACTAAACTCTAAAGTTAGATGACCTTCCCATCCTGCCTCTGCGGGCGTTGTATTAACAATAATTCCAAGGCGTGCGTAAGTACTTTTTCCTATACAGATTACAGTTATATTTTCTGGCACTTTCATCTTTTCTAATGCAACTCCTAAACCATAGGAGTGAGCAGGAAGAATAAAAAAATCTCCATCATTATCATGGTGAAGAACAGTTTTTTCTAAATTATTAGGATTAAATTTTTTGGGGTTCATTACAGTCCCAGGGATATGTCTAAAAATTAGGAATTCTTTTGATGAAAGTCTTAAATCATAACCATAAGATGAACATCCATAACTTAAAACTGGCTTTTGTTTGCTGTCAGGCTCAAGATGTCTCACTAAATTTGATTGAAAGGGCTTTATCATTCCTTCCGACGCTTTTTGATTTATCCAGAGATCATTTTTTAGCATTGTTTTATGAGCGAAGTTCGGTAATTTGGTTAGCCATTAATAAAAAGTCTTTAGGTATATCTGTACCAGTAAGGATTACATCTCCTGATATAAATCGGTTTTCAAGTGTTGAAATCAAATCATCTTTATCGATAATTTTCATGTCAAGAGCTAAAAAAATTTCATCAAGTATGATTTGGTCATTCTCTCCAGACTGTAGTTCTCTTTTACAAAAATTCCATAATTCAATAGTAGATTCATGAATAGATTTTTTTAAATTTTTATTATTTTCAATTGCTTTAGAATTATATTGATCAAAGGAATGTGATGATCTTACCCAGGTTAAATTACCGCATAGATTTATTGCATGATCAACTCCTTGTTTGACCCCTCCTTTCATAAATTGTATTAGTAGCACTTTCCTTCCAAGAGCAGCATTTCTTAGGGAGTCTTTAATGATAGATGTGTAACTACCTCTATGTGAAGATTGATAGATTTGAATTTGTCCGTTTTGTGAAAAGTTTTTTAGGTTAACTTTGTTAGCAGTATTTGTTTTTACAATATCAAGATTACCTTTGGAATAAATATGTGATGAACTAATTACCATTATTTAGATTCTTTCTACATGCAGTATAATTAGAATTTATTGACGCTGCATATAGTGTAATTTTACTTAAAAAAGGGTTTAGAAATTTGAAACTCACTGAAAAAAGCTTATTGACAAACAGATAAAAATTGAAAATTGTTACTATTGATACAAGATATTTTAGGGTGTCTCCTTAAGTTTTTAATAATCAAGATATTTATGATACCTGCTTCACGAGGATTCAACAGCTTTAGTTCGCAATATTCCGGACAAAGTAAAATTAATTCTATTGGAGAACGTTTTCCAATTAATAGAACTTTAATGGAAGTTATTAAAGGTCTAGATGGTGCAAGCACAGAAATGGTTGAGAGGTCTAAAACAATATTCTTCCCTGGAGACCCTGCTGAAAGGGTTTATCTTATAAGAAGAGGAGCAGTAAGACTTTCAAGAGTTTATGAGTCAGGTGAAGAAATAACTGTTGCTCTTTTAAGAGAGAATAGTCTTTTTGGTGTTTTATCTCTTTTAACAGGCCATAGATCCGATCG
The DNA here is from genome assembly GCA_000634415.1 of Prochlorococcus sp. scB245a_519A13. Classification (GTDB taxonomy): domain Bacteria; phylum Cyanobacteriota; class Cyanobacteriia; order PCC-6307; family Cyanobiaceae; genus Prochlorococcus_A. The sequence goes on from JFNH01000008.1 coordinate 78,248, forward strand.
TTTTTACCATGCCATAGCATTCACAAGAGTTGAAATGATAACAGCACCTGCCAATTCTGTTTTAAGGGCTATAGAGGAAGATGCATCAGTAGGACTGTTACTTTTACGAGGTCTTTCAAGTAGGATCCTGCAAACTGAAACAATGATAGAAACTCTTACACATAGAGATATGTCTTCTCGTTTAGTAAGTTTTTTAATGGTCCTTTGTAGAGATTTTGGAGTTGCAGGTGAAAAAGGTATTACGATAGATTTAAGGCTTTCACATCAGGCAATTGCTGAAGCTATTGGTTCTACAAGAGTAACCATTACAAGATTACTGGGAGATTTAAAGGATTCAGGGCTTCTAAATATTGAAAGAAAAAAGATCACAGTGTTCGATCCAATTGCTCTTGCAAAAAGATTTAATTGATTCATCATAAATTATGATGTACTGAGTATATGAAAAAGTGTGGCTTGGATTTTAATTCTTTTTTTAATATTACTAGGGGGATTAATCGCACCATTTGGGGATATTCTTGGAACAAAGATTGGTAAAGCAAGATTTAGTATCTTAAAATTAAGGCCCAAAAAAACAGCAACTATAATAACTATTATTACCGGTGGCTTTATTAGTTCAATATCGATAGGGTTATTACTTTTAGTAAGTGAAGAATTCAGACAAAGACTTTTTGTTGATATTCCTTTTTTGCAAAAAACTTTAGATGAAAGTAAAAAGGCTTTAATCCCTTTACAGGAAGAACAAAAGGAACTTGAAGGCAAGATTTTTCAAAAAGAAAAGGAGTTAAATCAATTAAAAAATAATATTAAAGAATTTAGGAGAGGAAATATTGTTATTAATAGAGGACAAATTTTATTTATAGCTGAAATCAACTCTAGTTCAAATATTGTTCGAGACTTTACAAAAATCAACAATGAAGCTGATAAATTTGTTAAGAAACTTGTTATTCCAATTAATAAAAAAGCAAAAAATATTCTTTTGTGGAGACCTAGTGATATTTCAAAAATTCAGACAATAGCTGCTAGGGATGGTAACTGGATTTTACTAATCAAATCAGCAACAAATGTTTTAAAAGGTGATAATTATGTTTTTGTATCTCCTGAGTTATTAGAGAATAAATTTATAGTCAAAAAGGGGGACGTTATAACAAGTTCAATTCTGGGAGAAAGTGATTTAAATCTTAAATCAATAAATTTAAAAATTAAATCGTTGCTTAGAGAAACAAGGGATGTAATTAAGTCAAAAGGATCAAAAGTTAGTGAAATTAAAACAAATGGAAATTTTGTAAAAAAAATTAGAGACTTTCTTCAAGAAAATCAAAATATCAAATTTAAGTTAGAAGTAGTATCTTTAAAAGATAGTAAAACTGTAGAACCCATAGTCGTTGAAATCAATATTTTAAAGATTGCATCTTAAATGCCTAGAGTTATAACTATTGATCCCGGGAAAAGTAAATGCGGAATAGTATTAGCTGAAATAAGTGAAAAAAAAGTTTATAAAGCGATTATTCTTAAAAGTGAATTACTTGAAAATTATGTTAGAAATTTAATTGCCGCTGATGACATATCACAAATTATTATTGGCAATGGTACTACAAGTGGAGAAATTAGAGAAAAACTATATTTTTTTAAAAAAGAAATAATAATTTTTGAGGAAAAAAATACCACTTATAGAGCTAAAGCAAGATATTTTGAACTGTTCCCAATAAGTGGTCTAAAGTTTTTAATGCCTAGAGAGGTTTTTATCCTTAATAAAAACCTTGATGCGATATCAGCGTTGATAATTTTAGAAGATTATTGCAAAACGAAGTTTACTTTGAACCAAAATATAGATTTTAAAACTTGGCTGAAATAGTGAACTTATATTCATGTCCTGTTTCTAATTCATAATCTTTTTTCAATAAGAATCTTAATAAGGCATCCTCAATCAATGCTCTTCCCAGCGGTGGATTAACCTTTAATAGACCTTTGTTAAAGGACCATGTAAAAGTCCATTTAAATTGACTAGCTTCCACAACCCCCTGAATTTGCTTTTTTGAGAAGCAATATTCCTTAACACTTACATTGGCAACAGTTTCAGGTTTTGAACGCATTTCTTAAGGTTGGTCTTTGTCAAAAGAATTTAATTCATTAATTATAAATTCTTCTTTTTTAGTATTTATTTGTTCGAGGGATTCTATTACTCTCTTATACACTTTATCCAATATTGATTTTTCTTCTAGAGAAATATTTCCTAATACATGTGAAATGGTATTGAAATTATTTTTCCCATTTGCTAGAGGAGGTGATCCAATACCAATTCTTATTCTCTTAAAGTTTTGAGTTTGCAATTTTTCAATAATACTTTTAAGACCATTATGTCCCCCTGAGCTTCCTTTTCTTCTAAATCTTATTTTTCCAAGGGGAAGATCTTTATCATCGACTATTATGAAAATTTGATCTAAATTTATTTTGTACCAATCAACTATTGCTCTGACGGCATCACCACTGTTATTCATATACGTATTAGGTAAAAATAACTTGAAATTAGAATCATTGATTTGAAATTCTGAGCAAGAACTTTTAAGCTTATCTTTTAATAAAAAATTTGAATTGTATTTGTTCGAAAAATTTTCAAGCAGTAAAAAACCTATATTATGTCTACTTTTTGAGTATTTTTTACCAGGATTTCCTAATCCAATTAAAAATATTTCTTTCATGTTTTATTTCTAAATCTCTTTTAGTTTGAGAATTATGAATATATACAAACTATAACTAATTAATAAAAACAAAATTAAAAAAAAAGTTATTTGGTTAATGTGATAATTGCCAAATAACTTTTTGAGAAATTTTCAGAAATCTAGTTTCCGTTCCAATCTACTGAGAAACCCTGTAGTAGTAAGGATTGGTTATAAATTTGTAGAAGAATAACTAAAAAAACAAGTAGCAATAGCCCTATGACAGTCATCACAGGAACTGCCCCCCAACCAGGCACCACTTTCCCTTGACCTGAATTGCCAATTGCTTTTAGAAGACTGCCCAAGGCTGTTTTTTGTCCCATTTGAATTCACAAAATCGAATATTATTTCGCTATTGTATAAGAACTTATACATAAATTGTTTACAAACTTAGCAAAATTGATGCAAACTTTATCATCTGCTCCAGATCCTGCAGTTTCCATAGCAGTGACAATTCTGGCAATTCTTCTAGCACTAACCGGTTTTGGTCTTTGGACTGCATTTGGGCCAAAAGCTGCAAAGCTTACCGATCCTTGGGATGACCATGATGATTAATCTTCCTTAAAGTATTTCAAAATTTTCCAAAAATACAAAAAGTAAACAATTGCCCATAGTTTAATTATAAATTTAATAGGATATAAATCTGTCAGCACTTGTAATTCCATGCTCGCCTTAAAAATTTCTGTTTACACTATTGTCTTTTTCTTTGTTGGAATATTTCTTTTTGGATTTCTAGCAAGTGACCCAACAAGAACGCCAAACAGAAAAGACCTAGAAAGTCCACAAGATTAATCTCCTAATTAAATTTTAAATTGATTTCTGGAATTTCAAAAAAGCTAATATTTTTCTTTTTTCTTTTTATTAATTTCTTACAGCCATCAAAATCTTCTGAATTTGCAAAAATTAATAAAAATATCAATAACAAAAATACCAAATTTCTTTGGGCAAATTCCCATGTTGAAAAAGATTATTTAAGTAATTTAAAAAATTTTAATGATCAAAATTCTTATTTAAATTTATTAAAGAAAAATTTTGATTCATTCTTAGTGGCTAAAGCCGAAACGCAACAAGAGTTAATAATCCAATCCGATAAACAGTCTGAAATAAATGATGTTATTTATGCAGAGGGTAATGTATCTGTTTCTTTTAGAGGCAAATTGCTTAGAGCTGATAATTTAATATACGATAAGTCAAATAAAAAAATTAATGCTACAGGAAATATAGTCTTAGTATTGGGGGATCAACTCTTTAAAGTTTCACAATTAGAATACAGTTTTATTAGTGAAAAAGGTTATTTATTAGATGTAAAGGGCAGTATTAATACTAATAATTTGATTGATGACTTATCTTCAAATTTCAGCTTGTTGGACTCTAACAAGATAGAAAATTTACTTAAATTTAAAAAAAAGGAAGTTTTCTATACTCCAGGCAAGATTGAAAATTGGTTATTTTTTACTGATAAAATATCTATAGATGGCCAAAATTGGGAAAGCGAGAAGGCTGTATTCAGTAATGATTTACTTGAATCGAAACAGGTTAAATTAGTCATTAATTCATTAAAAGTTATTTCTGAAGAAGAGAAATTACGATTTAAGTCATCTATAAACTATTTAATATTTGAAGAAAAAGTTTCAATTCCATTTTGGCTTGGAGATAGAACTTTAACAAAGTCCGATGAATTCTTCGACTTTGAAAACAGGTGGAATTTAGGATATGAAAACTTAGATAAGGATGGGTATTTTATTGGTAGGAAATTTAACTCTATTGATATTGCTGATGATTTTGTTCTTGATTTAGAGCCGCAATTTCTAATTCAGAGGTCATTAAAAGGGTATACAAATAGTTTTGTAAAGAAGGACGAATCAATTACGTCAGATAGGGTTAAGAGAAATACAAGTTTTGAAGATTATTTTGCTCTAAAATCCCAGATAAAAGGTCCAATTAAAAATTGGGAATTAGAAATAGATAAGAATTTAAATTCTCTTGATTTAGATAAATTTCCAGATGCATTTAGATTTAAAACTGAATTGAGTAAAGAAATTGATTTATTAGATTCAAAATGGGAGAAAAGTTTTTATGGAATTTATAGAGAGAGGGTGTGGAATGGTTCATTAGGTGAAGCAGAAATTTACTCAGGTTATGGTTCAAAATTACAAAAACAAAATACTTGGATTGTTGATGGCATTAAAAAATCAGAATTTTTATCTTTTGGTTTGGCTAATATCACAGCAGAGGCTTTGAATACTAAAAAATTGATTACTAACCTAAAAGGTAATTTGTTTTATTCACTTGATCAGAAATTTCCAACTAGTTCTCAAGATCCTAAAAAGAAATCTATTGACATTTCATATAAGTACATTCCTGAACCAATAACAAAAGGCTTAAGTATTAATACAAGAGTTCAAGCATTATATTCTTTCTATGAAAATGGAGATCATCAAGAATATTTTGGGCTAGGTATAGGACCAGAATTAATATTTGGTAATTTTCAAAATAAAACTTTTGACTATACTCGGATAAGTCTTTTACCTTTCTATAAATTTAATAGTGGTGAAAGTGTTTTTAAGTTTGATCAGAATGATGAGGACTTAACTTTAGATATTTCTTTTGATCAGCAATTATATGGACCTATTATTCTCAAGAGTTTTGGAATTTTGAACCTAACAAATGATTCAAATGATCATGGTGAATTTATAGATTCTAAAATTTCTTTAAATTGGAAAAAAAGATCCTATGAATTTGGTATGTTTTATCAGCCCCATAATCAAGCAGGGGGTATTTCTTTTAGTCTTTATGGATTTAAATAGCTACAAAAAATTAGTATTAAATTTTATATAGGGCAATTGGTTAAATTTATTTTCTATTAAATTTTTATTTTCAAGAAGTGTTGAAGTAGCATCCCATTCTCCTGATAAAAACATTTTTCTTGAGCTTTCCTTAATCTCAAGATAGAAATTTAAATCTTTTGATTTTGCTAAGGAGTTTTTCATATCAATTTCTAAAAATAAAAATTGATTATCGCAATAGTTTTGTATCTCTTCTATAGATTTTTTAGGTAGTGTGAAACATGGAATTCCTATCGCAATACAGTTACTGTAAAAAATGTCCGCGAAACTCTCGCCTATAATTGCTTTTATACCCCATCTCATAAGCGCTTGGGGGGCATGTTCTCTGCTGGAACCACATCCAAAATTGCTATTAACAACTAGTATTGAGGCATTTTTGTTTTCCTCTAGATCAAAAGGATGCTTTCCTTTTAAAGTTTTTCTATCGTCCTCAAAAACAGATTCACCCAATGAATCAAAGTTAACACACTTCAAAAAACGCGCTGGAATTATTCGATCTGTATCAATGTCGTTTCCAATCAATGAGATACATTGCCCGTTAATATTTGAAATTTTTCCAATTGGTGGGGTAAACTCGGATTTCATTAGTTAATAAATTCTCTAACGTCACTGACTTTGCCATTAATTGCAGCAGCAGCAACCATTGCTGGACTCATGAGTAATGTTCTGCCGTTAGGAGATCCTTGTCTACCTTTGAAATTTCTATTACTAGAACTAGCACTAATTTGATTACCTATTAGCTTATCTGAATTCATTGCTAAACACATTGAGCAGCCTGGTTCTCTCCATTGAAATCCAGAATCCTTAAATATCTGATCAAGACCTTCTTGTTTCGCTTCATTGGCTACTTTTTCTGAACCAGGCACTACAAATGCTTTTACATTCTTAGATACTTTTTTGTCTTTTAATACTTTAGCTGCAACTCTTAAGTCACTGATTCGCCCATTTGTGCAACTGCCTATGAAACAAACCTCTACCGGAGTATCTTTTATTGATTGTCCTGGCTTGAAACTCATATATGCATAAGCCTCTTCAGCAACTAATTTGTCATTTGGGGACAATTCATCTAAAAGAGGGATTTGTTGATTAATGCCTATACTTTGGCCTGGAGTAATCCCCCAGGTAACGGTTGGTTCTATTTTAGAGGCATCTATTTTAATTACATCATCATAAATTGAGTCTTCATCGCTTTTTAATGATTTCCACCACGTGAGAGCTTTTTCCCAGTGCTCATTTTTTGGTGCGCATAATTTATTTTTCATGTAACTAAATGTCTTTTCATCAGGGTTTATGTAGCCGCATCTTGCTCCGCCTTCAATAGACATATTGCATATAGTCATTCTTTCTTCCATTGATAATAAATTGATTGCAGGCCCTGCGAACTCATATGCAAAACCCACACCAGCCTTTACACCGAGTTTATTAATAATATGAAGTACTAAATCCTTAGCATAAACCCCATTAGATAATTGATTTTCGCACCAAATTTGCCTTACATTTAATTTATTCATGGCTATGGTTTGGGTTGCAAGAACATCTCTTACTTGGCTTGTACCTATCCCAAAAGCAATTGACCCAAAAGCTCCATGAGTTGAAGTATGTGAATCTCCACAAGCGATTGTCATTCCAGGTTGAGTAAGCCCCAATTCTGGAGCTACTACATGTACTATTCCTTGACTTCCACTGCCAATATTAAAAAATTTTATTTTATGTTGTAAGCAGTTATTTTCAAGTGTTTCAATCATTTGCTCTGCAAGATTATCTTTGAAAGGTCTGCTTTGATTATCTGTTGGCACTATGTGATCAACTGTAGCCACAGTTCTACTGGGGAATTTTACTGTTAAATTTTTGTCTTTTAAAGCGCCAAATGCTTGAGGGCTTGTCACTTCATGGATTAAGTGAAGACCAATAAAAATTTGATCTGAGCCACCAGGAAGACTGGAAACTTTGTGTAAATCCCAAACTTTATCAAATAATGTACCTTTACTCAATTTGTAAAAAAAGCTACTTACTATTTGATAATAAGATTAATCTGAGGCTGTTCAAACACACATTTACACTTAGTGTTTGAATTTCAATTCTGTTTCGGGTTGGGTTAAATATTTTTTTTATATTAGTTTTATGATTATTCGGTCCTGAAATTGAGATGTGGACAAGTCCAACTGGTTTATCTGGACTGCCTCCATTAGGACCAGCTATTCCACTTATTGCTATTGCCCAATCCGCTCCTAATTTCTCTTTTACATTTATTGCCATAGCCTCACAAACTTCTTCAGAAACAGCTCCATATTTTGTTAGCTTTTCTTCTGAAATATTTAATAATGAATTTTTTAGCTTATTACTATAGGAAACAATACTACCTTGAAAAACTTTAGATGAACCTGATATTGATGTTAGAGATGAAGATAGAAGACCTCCTGTACAGGACTCAGCAAAAACAATAGTTTGGTTCCTCTTACTTAACTCTTTAATTAAAACGCTCGGCAAAGTATCATTATCTTCTCCAAAAATAAACTTTGAAAAATTTTTTTTTAATTTTTCTTTTACAGGCTTAATTATATTTTTTGCTTCTAGGTCATTCTTTGCTCTCGCGGTGATTCTGATTTTAACCTCTCCTAAGTTTGCATATGGAGCAACCGTTGGGTTTTTAAGATTTAATACATCATTAATTTTTTCTGCAACGCTAGATTCTCCAATTCCTGCAAATTTAAGAGTATTTGAAAAAAAGGAATAACTATCTGAGAATTTGGTTTTAATGAAATCATACGCAGTTTCTTCCCACATAGTTTTCATTTCACTAGGCACTCCGGGGAAAGTAAGAATAGTAAATCCATCTATTGGTTCCCATATCATTCCTGGGGCAGTGCCCCTAGGGTTATTAATTATTTGAGCATTTTTTGGGAAGAAACATTGTTTCCTTAAGCTAGAGGAATCGTCTTTGTGCTTTGAGTTTGGAAGTTTTTGTTTAATTTCATCCCATAAGTGCGGTCTTTCAAAAAGAGATACATTAAAAGATTTAGCTATTGCTTGAGTAGTTAAATCATCTGGGGTGGGTCCCAATCCACCCGTTGTAATTAGAAGATTACTTCTTTTCGATATTTCTTGAATTACTTTTATAATTCGATCACAATTATCACCGACAGTTGATTGTCTAAAGTGATTTAAGCCTAATAGCGACAACTGTTCAGAAATCCATTGAGCATTTGTGTTTATGATATTTCCTAAAAGTAGCTCTGTTCCAATAGAAAGAATTTCAACTCCCTTGTAATTAGGACTCATTTAAGTGATGCTTCAAGTTTGCCTTCATAAAGAGGAAAACGATTACATAAGGTTAATACTCTTTCTTTACATTGACTTTCAATCAGAGAATCGTTTGGGTTAAGTAATCTATCAGCGATAATTTCACCAACTTCAGCAAAAGCTTTCTCATTAAAGCCTCTAGTAGTTAAAGCAGCAGTACCCAACCTTAGCCCGCTGGTTACAAAAGGTGATTCTGGGTCAAATGGAACAGTATTTTTATTTGCAGTTATATTCACTTCACTTACGAGCAAGTCAGCAATTTTACCGGTCATATTGATACTTCTTAAATCTAGTAAAACAATGTGGTTATCAGTACCTCCACTAACGATATCAATACCTCTATTTATTAAAGTTGAAGCTAGAACTTTGGCATTTTTTATTACTTGTTGGGAATAATTAACGAAATCTGGCTGTAAGGCTTCTCCAAATGCAACTGCTTTAGCTGCAATAATGTGTTCTAGGGGACCCCCCTGAGTCCCTGGGAAAACAGATTTATCGAACTTCTTTCCAAATTCTGCATCTTTACACAAGATAAGTCCCCCTCTAGGCCCTCTTAATGTTTTATGAGTAGTTGTAGTTACTACATCACAATAAGGAATTGGATTTGGATGAAGTTTACTTGCTACAAGACCTGCGATATGTGCAATATCAGCCATTAAGAATGCACCAACTTCATCTGCAATTTTTCTAAATGATTCAAAATCGATTGTTCTTGGATAAGCTGAATATCCGCATATGATCAATTTTGGTTTTGTTTCAAGTGCTATCTCTCTTATTTCATCAAAATTTAATTCACTAGTTTCTTTGTTAACACCATAGTGAACTGCATTAAACCACTTACCACTCATATTTACTGGAGATCCATGAGTTAGGTGTCCACCATGAGATAAATCCATCCCAAGGATTGTGTCGCCAGGTTTAAGTAAACTTAGGAAAACAGCAGCATTTGCCTGTGCTCCACTATGGGGTTGCACATTAGCCCAATTTGCATTGAATAATTTTTTCGCTCTTTGAATAGCTAATTCTTCGATTTCATCAACAAATTCACATCCCCCGTAATATCTTTTTTGAGGTAATCCCTCTGCGTATTTATTTGTAAGGACTGATCCTTGAGCCTGCATGACGGCAATTGATGCAAAATTTTCGCTTGCGATTAACTCAAGATGAGTTTCCTGCCTATTTTTTTCAGAGTTAATAAAATTGGATATTACTGGATCACTCTCTTTAAGATTTTGGAGGATATTCATTGAATTTGATAAGTAATACCCATAATATAGACGATATTTTTTAGAAAAATATAAAAAGAATATTTCAGAATTTTAAACGCGCCTGGAGAGATTCGAACTCCCGACACCCTGATCCGTAGTCAGGTGCTCTAATCCACTGAGCTACAGGCGCATAATTATGTAATATCTCTGTTTCAGGGTCTCTTAGTCAACTAGATTTCAGGTAAAATATCTATTATTAACAATCTAATTATTAATATGCCTATAAAGTGGTACGGAAATGGTGATTTAGAGGATCCCACCTATAAACATTTTTCTCGAATAGTAAATTTTGTTATTCACTGCATGATATTTACTGCGATAGTAAGTGGCACTTGGCTTTTAAAAGAAATTAAATATGAAATCGCTTTTTTTAATAATTTTGCAATTTTCTGGTCAATTCTTTTAGCCTCCCATTTAATATATGTAATTATGAAAAAACCTAAAGATACTTCAAAACAATCAACTTAATTAATTTTTAATTTATGGACTCTCAGATACGAATAAGTGATCTAGAAAATATTATTTCAGAAAAGGTTTTTATAAAAATAGAAAAGTGGAATTTATATCTTGGAGATGCTGGCCTAGCTAGAAATCTTGCTATTGAATGTATCAGCAATAAAGATCAGGGCCCATTGGAGGCTGCGAAAATAAGTTTGAAAGCAATAAATGTCAAAGTAGGGGATGGTGTTAACAGTATTCCACTGATCAATTTAATAACTAACTCACAAATTCTAGAATTAGAGGAGATTTTGGAAAGTTTTTTTGAAAACTAAATCTTTTTTTTATAAACTTTAAATCTGTTTACTTTCAGGTATTTTGTAAGAAAAAAATAGATTACAAGAAAAGTTAGAGATCCAAATATTAATAATAAAAATTCTCCGAGATTTGAATTGAAGTTATTTGTAGTTTTAGGAATAGTAAAACAAATTGTGCTATCTATAAATGCTGCTAATGACATGAGGATAATTTTTCTTAATAAATCCAAGTTTGGCAAGTGGATCTTTTCATTTTTCAGATTAAAAGAGAGCAAAACACAAACTATAAAGTTGACTACTACTGAAGATAAAATTATTCCTACAACTCCAAAATTATATGGAGAAAGATTCCCAAAATTATTTATTGGGGCACCAATTAAAAACCAATCAAAAAAAATATTTAATATTATCCCTACAAATGATGACTTGAAAAGGAAGTTTGTTTTTTCTATTGAATAGTAAGTTCTTACTAATAAATCTCTATAAAGATAAAAAGGTATACCAACTGCATAAGCAATTAATATATTCTTTACTATTAAAGCCGCTGAAAAATCAAAAGATCCTCTCTGAAAAACTAAATGTACTATTTGATTATTAAATGTTATAAAAAATGCGGATAAAAATAATAGAAATACAA
>JFNH01000009.1 GCA_000634415.1 Prochlorococcus sp. scB245a_519A13
ATCAAAGCGTTAGGTAATATACCTAATGGGGCTTGTATCAAAAAGTTTCCGTAAGCTAGTCCCGATGCTGCTCCTTGAAAACTTGAAGCGAAAAACATATCTATAAAAACATTAATTTGACTTAGACCTGATGAGATAGATGCTGGAATAATTAGTTTGAAAATCCTCCACTCTTCATCATTAAATAATTGGAAGTTTGACTTTAATCTCAAAAGACCGATTTTATTTATTTCTGAAATTTGAACAACAAACTGAATTAAAGTTCCGGTCAAAGTTGCAAAAGCTAGTAATCCCGTATAAGTAAAGAAATGAGAATATGCATTTTCTTGGTTAAAAATCCAACTTAATAAAATAAAAAAAATAATTGTTATGCTTGTTATCGCTGGACTTATACTTGATAAAAAGAATTTTTTTTGGGAATTTAAGGCGCCAAAGCTTAAACCTATGAAT
>JFNH01000010.1 GCA_000634415.1 Prochlorococcus sp. scB245a_519A13
CTTAAACCTATGAATCCGGACAAAGGGATACAAGGCGTAAGTATTTTTAATTGGTAAGTGGCAATTGATTTAGCTTCGTAACTTAAATTGGGGGCTAATAATTTAATTAAAATACTGGAATTAAAATAAATTAATATAGCTAATCCAATTAACAATAGTGAAAGTTTTATGCCTACTTGAGTTAGAACTATCCCTCCATTTTTTTTGTTAAGGGGACTTAGGACTGCAACGACTGCGTTATGTAAAGGACCATTAATCCCTCCAATAATTATTAGCAAAAAACCTGGAATTATATAGGCATAATTAAATGCGTCATATGTTACT
>JFNH01000011.1 GCA_000634415.1 Prochlorococcus sp. scB245a_519A13
CTATGCTCCTTTTGAGGAGTATTCGAGGATTTAGTTCAAACCGCTCTATGTTGTGGCTTGCAACTGTTCCCCTAGCTTTGTTTGGTTTAGGTATTTTTAATCTTTCAGCTCACGCAGCTGATTTACCTGAGTTGAATGCAGCTTTTCTTGCTAACAATTTATGGCTTTTGATCGCTACTATTCTAGTGATCTTTATGAACGCAGGTTTCGCTATGGTTGAGGCAGGTATGTGCCGTTCTAAGAACGCTGTTAACATTCTTGCTAAAAACCTCTTTGTATTTGCTCTAGCTGTGACTTCTTATTGGTTTATCGGCTATTCATTAATGTACGGAGGAAGTGTTGCCGACGGTTGGCTTTATTTTGGAGGCTTATTTTTTGATCCAACAGTTACTGCAGATATGGTAACTGATGCTGGATTAGTCCCAACTGTTGATTTCTTGCTCCAGTCTGCTTTTGCAGGAACTGCGGCGACTATCGTTTCCGGTCTTGT
>JFNH01000012.1 GCA_000634415.1 Prochlorococcus sp. scB245a_519A13
TTACACCCAGGGCAGACTAAATATAAAACTGGCCAAAGCTTTCGGTTTCTGTTGGGGAGTTGAAAGAGCTGTTGCAATGGCTTATGAAACTAGAAGACATTACCCAAATGAGAATATTTGGATAACAAACGAAATAATTCATAATCCCTCGGTGAATGATCATTTAAGAAAAATGAATGTAAAATTCATCTCAGCTAAAAATGGAATTAAAGATTTTTCTTTAGTTTCTAATGGGGATGTTGTTATACTCCCTGCTTTCGGAGCTACTGTTCAAGAAAT
>JFNH01000013.1 GCA_000634415.1 Prochlorococcus sp. scB245a_519A13
CGTTCAAGAAATGAAACTCTTGCATGAGAAAGGTTGTCATATCATTGATACAACTTGTCCATGGGTTTCAAAGGTTTGGCATACAGTTGAAAAACATAAAAAACATGTTTTCACATCTATTATTCACGGAAAATTTAAACATGAAGAGACTCTCGCTACAAGTTCATTCGCAGGTAAATATTTAGTTGTACTTGATCTAGAAGAA
>JFNH01000014.1 GCA_000634415.1 Prochlorococcus sp. scB245a_519A13
TCTGGGGAGACGTAATAGAAATGAGTTTATGAACAAATTTGCTAAAGCTTGTTCTAATGGATTCGATCCTGATAAAGGTTTAGATAGAGTGGGAGTTGCAAATCAGACAACTATGCTTAAGAGCGAGACTGAGGAAATTGGAAAGTATTTTGAAAGGACGATGTTAAAGAAATTTGGACCAGAAAAATTAAATAGTCACTTTTTAGCTTTTAATACTATTTGTGATGCAACTGAAGAAAGGCAAGACGCAATGTTCTCTTTGATTGATGAAGACCTTGATATTTTAGTAGTTATTGGAGGCTTCAATTCTTCTAATACTACTCACCTACCAGAAATAGCAATTAAAAAAAATATTTC
>JFNH01000015.1 GCA_000634415.1 Prochlorococcus sp. scB245a_519A13
CACTAGGATCAGAATTAGAGCTTAAAAATAATTTTCTGCCTAGTGGAAAAATTAATGTTGGAATCACCTCAGGTGCATCTACTCCTGATAAGGTTGTCCCAGATGTTATTGAAAAGTTAATTGATATTGCTTCCTGAATTTGTTATTTTTTTATAAATTTGCTTAGTTTTTTTAATTAATTAGTCAGATAATTCCAAAAGATCTACTTTATTAACTAGAATAATGAAAAATTAATGAAGTATGGAAGACAAAGCACAAACTAATCAGGTTCAAACTACAAGTATAAATAGAACTAAAGCGCCCCAGAAAGTTGAAGTCGTAGTTGCAAATTCATCTTCAGGGTCAGAAGTAAATATTCTTGGAGAACTATCGATTTTTGTTTT
>JFNH01000016.1 GCA_000634415.1 Prochlorococcus sp. scB245a_519A13
CCATGGCATTTGCAGTTTATTTTCATCTCCTTGATACTGGGCTTGAAGGTTTTCCTCTAGCAGTGGTTGAAGATCACAATTATGCTTTCGAATTGTCTTTTATATATGGAGCTATTTCTCTCTACTTTCTTTGTGCAGGTCCAGGCAGGCTATCTTTATTCAGAAAAACTAACAAGATTACATATTATCCAAAATCAACTTAATTTAATGTAAAAAGTGCCTTTTTTGCGTAAATATCATTGAGATTCCTTTTAAATTACACATATCAATACTTTCTTGGTCTCTTAAACTTCCTCCAGGTTGAATAATAGCTTTTATTCCATATTCATTTGCTAGTTCTACAGTATCTGCAAATGGTAAAAACCCATCGCTGGCCAAGACTGCATTAGAACATAAACTTCCA
>JFNH01000017.1 GCA_000634415.1 Prochlorococcus sp. scB245a_519A13
GCCTACAAGACTAGGAAGACATGGGACAGCATTTTTTAATGATGAAAGATTGAATTTGCGAAATGCTCGATTTAAAAATGACTTTTCTCCGATTGACAAAACTTGTAAATGCGAAACCTGTAAATCCTATTCTCGAGCATATTTGCATCATCTAATTCGAAATGACGAAATATTAGGCCTAACTCTCATAAGTCTGCATAATATTGCTCACTTAATAAGATTTACCAATG
>JFNH01000018.1 GCA_000634415.1 Prochlorococcus sp. scB245a_519A13
ATATTGCTTTTCCAATAATCATTAGCCAGGGTATTGCTGAGCCATCCAATTGCAATTAATGAAATTGTTACTCCAAATTGAGAAGCAATTAGTGAAGATCTAAAACGTTTTTGAATTTTTAAAATTGAAAATGCTCCTTTCTTTTTTTCTTCTATTAACCTTAAAACTTTACTTGGCCTTATTAATAAAAAAGAGAGTTCAC
>JFNH01000019.1 GCA_000634415.1 Prochlorococcus sp. scB245a_519A13
GGAAAAGATGCCAGAAAATTTTTGAATGGAATAACAACTGGTAATATTCTTAATTCAGAAAATATAGTTATCAAAACTTGTTGGTTAACTCCAAATGGAGTTCTAAGGTCATTAATAGAAATTCTTTTTTTAGAAAGAAACTTAGAAGTAATTATCTTGGCGGGGAACACTAATGAAATAATTGATTACTTTAATCAAATAATTTTTCCAGCGGATGATGTACTTCTAAGTGAACCTTTCTTGATAAATAGAATTCAGGAAATTGATGAATCTAGTTCATGGAGAACTTACCAACCTATTTTCTTCAAAATAGAAGATAAAGAATTT
>JFNH01000020.1 GCA_000634415.1 Prochlorococcus sp. scB245a_519A13
TCCAAGTTGGTTTTCGCTATACGAAGCTAATATTTGCGTATTAGTTATTCCGTTTGCTTTGAGTAATGAGGCAGTTTTGGACCCTATTCCATCTATATCTGTTAAATATCCATTTTCTTTTGCTTCTTTGTCACAAAATTTTTGCCAGGAACAAATAGTACATTTTTTTCTATCTTGAGTTATTTCTGGTATGGCTCCCTCCAAGCATTCATTCAAATTTAATAAAACAT
>JFNH01000021.1 GCA_000634415.1 Prochlorococcus sp. scB245a_519A13
TGATATTAAGAAATTTCATTTAGATAGAATTAAATCCCTTTTTGATATTGACCATATTTCCAAGAGATTGAAAAAAATGAAATTGAGAATTTTTGTAGATTCTATGCATGGTTCAGCTGCAAATTGTATGGCTGAGATTTTTGCTTCTAATGATTTAGAAGTTATTTCAGAAATAAGGAAAGATGCTGATCCTTTTTTTGGAGGAACACCTCCCGAACCTCTTTTGAATTATGCAGATGATCTAAAACAAATATTAATGAAAAATTCAACAAATGAAGTGAAAACTTTAGGAATTATATTTGATGGTGATGGTGATAGAATTGCGGCAATTGATGAAAAAGGAAGATACTCTAGT
>JFNH01000022.1 GCA_000634415.1 Prochlorococcus sp. scB245a_519A13
AGCGAGTAAGAATAAAGGTAAAATTGAAGAATATAAAAAATTGCTTGTTGGAGTTAATTGTAAATTGTTACTCCAGCCAGAATCATTAGAAGTTGAAGAGGATGGACTGACATTTAGAGAGAATGCAATTAAAAAAGCGAGTGAAGTTTCGAGAAAAACGAATAATTTTTCAATAGCAGATGATTCAGGAATTTGTATTGAAGCACTAGGTGGTAAGCCTGGCATTTACTCATCTAGATATGCAGAAAATGATCATAAGAGAATTGAACG
>JFNH01000023.1 GCA_000634415.1 Prochlorococcus sp. scB245a_519A13
AGGAGAGTTCTACCAGATTAACTTTTGCAGAAATGAATAACGATATTAAAGACTCTTGTAGTCATAGAGGTAAAGCATTAAAAAAAATTATTCCAGATTTAATTGAAATTTTTTATTAAATTCAATTAACCCAAGATCCATGAAGGCCATGAGGAATTGAAATAGGTAATTCATAAACAGCTAATTCTTTTAGGTCTTTTGCGTCTAATATCACTAAATCACTTCCTCTTCTTTCTCCGTTCCATAG
>JFNH01000024.1 GCA_000634415.1 Prochlorococcus sp. scB245a_519A13
ATGAACCCATTGTCCACCTCTCTCTAAAATTCCTGGTCCATTTCTTAATAATGTTCCATTTAAATTTTTAATATTGTTACCCTTGCTAATTGTTAGAGGCTCTTTAGTTAGCTCCTTTTCTACATTTTGATAAGCACTTGACCAATCTTCTTTATTAAAAATTTTATATTTATAAATTTTTTTATCTTGTAAATTAGTCACAACAAAATAATAACTACATCTATCTTCGCCAAAAATCAACTG
>JFNH01000025.1 GCA_000634415.1 Prochlorococcus sp. scB245a_519A13
TTTCCTATCCTAGGGGCTTTTAATTGAAGATCATAAGATAGATGCGGTCTACCAGAGCAGTCTAAAGTGACTTGAACTAATGCTTCATCTAATGGTGCAAAGAAATGTCCAAATCTGCTTATTCCTTTTCTTTCTCCCAAGGCTTTTGAAAATGCTTTGCCTAATGCGATTCCTACATCTTCATTTGTATGATGATCATCAATATGGGTATCTCCAATTGCTTTTATTTTTAAATCGAACAAACCATGACTGGATATTTGATGAAGCATATGATCTAAGAATGGTATCCCTGTATCAATCTCAGAAATTCCATTTCCATCTAAGTTTATAAATACAGAAATATCTGTTTCATTCGTTTTTCTTTTTATTTCAGATAGCCTTAGAGATGACATTTTTATGCAAAAAACTTAGTTTACATTCCATTAATGCAGTAACCCGCATCAACATAAATTGTTTGCCCTGAAATGCCGCTAGAGAGATCACTTAATAAAAAAGCAGCTGTATTACCTACTTCTGTTTGAGTGACTGTTCTGCGTAAAGGAGCCTTTTCTTCAACATTGTGAATCATATCT
>JFNH01000026.1 GCA_000634415.1 Prochlorococcus sp. scB245a_519A13
AATTTTCAAATATCCAAGAAGTTTTAACTTGAACATGGTACAAACAAATTCTATGGTTTTGGAATTAGGTTTTCAATTACCGAATTTCGAAATGTTAAATGCAAATTCTTCAAAAAATGAATATTTTAATTCTCATAATCTAGATAATCGGCATTTACTTTTAATGTTTATTTGTGCCCATTGCCCATTTGTTAAATATATTGAGAATCAAATTTTTACCTTAAGTAAAGAAATTGAAAATACAGTTCAAACAGTTGCAATTTCTAGTAATGATATTGTCACG
>JFNH01000027.1 GCA_000634415.1 Prochlorococcus sp. scB245a_519A13
TTAAAATTAAATATATTTCTAAGTGGATTAATAATCGCCAAAAAATTGCTAATAATTACCTTTATTAGAAAAAAATCCATTTATTAGTTTTCCAAAAATTAGCTCTGATTCAATTTCCCATTCTTGGAATCAATTTGTCATCAAATTAAGAAACGATAAATATTTTTTAAATGAAGATTTTTCAAATTTATTTGATACTGATTGCAAAAAATACTATTCCTTAAGGAATTTGGT
>JFNH01000028.1 GCA_000634415.1 Prochlorococcus sp. scB245a_519A13
ATCTCGTGCAGAATTATAAGAATATATTTTTTTTTCATTAATGAAGTTTTCTAATAATGTTTCTGCAGCATTCTCTCCAGGTCTACATGGACAAATATTCGAACCATGAAATTTGATATTTTTGATAAATTTCTCTAGAACCGAATCAGATGAATTTATTGTCTTATCTTTGAGTTTATTATCTATATCTTTAAACTTGAAACCAACTTTATCTTGTTTATAT
>JFNH01000029.1 GCA_000634415.1 Prochlorococcus sp. scB245a_519A13
TTGTTCTTTTAAATTTTTTTTTATTTGTAAATCTCGATTAATCTCATAAGGTTCAATTGATCTATTCCAAAAAACAAATTTAGCATCTATTTTCTTTGCTAATTGAGGAATTATTAATACCGGATCTCCTTCTCCCATAACTAATCTACTACCCATTTTTTTCCAATTATTTCCTAATTCTTGAAGTGAATTTCCTAGAAACCAAGCTCTTGAACTTGCATTGAAATCGTGTGAGTAATTTTTATCAAATATATAAGTTGAAGTAATAGCATTTGATAATGAAAAT
>JFNH01000030.1 GCA_000634415.1 Prochlorococcus sp. scB245a_519A13
CTGGTTTAGGAGGAGTTATTATCGCTGGTGGAAGAGGTACTGGTAAGTCAGTATTAGCAAGGGGTTTGCATACTTTACTCCCTCCTGTAGAAGTATTAGATAATGAATCAATACTGGAAACACTATCTAAGAGAAATATTAATACTTCATTAAGACCTATTGGTAGAAACCTTGATCCAGATAAACCAGAGGAATGGGATATTAGTACTAATAAATTGTTAGAGAAGGCAATTGGAAGTGATTATTTGAATCAAATTGAAGAAATTCCAAAAAAAGTAAGAGAGGCACCATTTATTCAAGTTCCCATTGGTATAACTGAAGGTAGACTTGTTGGATCAATTGATGTCGCTGCCTCACT
>JFNH01000031.1 GCA_000634415.1 Prochlorococcus sp. scB245a_519A13
CTTGTTTCGATAAAAAAATTAATTCATCAAGATTTTCTTGTGTTCTGTCAAATTGGTCAATTGAGTTTACGATGTTTTCAATTAAGTTTTCTTGATTTGTATCTTTTAAAAGTTGACTTATTCTAGTAGTTATATTTGAGAGACTTGATAGTTGTTTACCTGTGATAGTATCTCCCTGACAAATAATTAATTTGGCATCGCATTTTTCGGATATCGGCTTTGCAATGTTT
>JFNH01000032.1 GCA_000634415.1 Prochlorococcus sp. scB245a_519A13
GTTCCACAGAAATGTTTTCAATTCCTATGTGATCATCAGGCAAAGATTGATTTGAAATTCCATCTTTAGACAAAGATTGGCTTATAAAGCCTTCTTTTTCTATTGAGGTATCTGAGGATTTAGCTAAACCGTCTTTTTCCATTAATCTTGTACAGTATCAATAATTTCAGCTTTTTCGGAATTTTCAGGTAATTCACTTATTTTTTCTTTTT
>JFNH01000033.1 GCA_000634415.1 Prochlorococcus sp. scB245a_519A13
TTATAAGGATATAGGCCCTAAATCTAAACCCAGTGGTTTTGAAGAAAATTTAGTTTATGGGTTTGGTTTTAATAGTTTACCTCCTGGACAAAAAAACATATTGATTTTTGGAGGTCTGGCGTTTGCTGCTGCTATGTTCCTTTCTTTGTACTCTTTGCATTAATATATATAAATGAAAAAAATTATTTCTAGTATTCCCAATCTTCTTTTATCAGTTCTTCTTTGTTTTGTATTGAGCAGTTGTTCATCTACAGGAGTAAAGATGAATGATAGCAGCCCTTGGAAAACAATTCAGTTTGAGGACCAGGCTAATGCT
>JFNH01000034.1 GCA_000634415.1 Prochlorococcus sp. scB245a_519A13
AATCAAATTTATTAATATTGCTTTTAAAAATTCAAATTTTTCTTGGTTAGTATATTTCTATGAGGGAAAATTTTTCAATTAGATTGATATCCATAAATGAAATACCAGAAGTCACAAACTGGGCAAACTTAGAAGGATTTTCTCCTGGAATGGATGATTTATCAATTTATAAAAATACAGATAAACAAGGGGTATGGGTTGCTTGTCTAGACAATAATCCTATAGGCTCTATTGCGTGTATAAAATATAATTCCTCATATGGTTTTATAGGTTTATTTATCGTTAAAAAAGAATTCCGG
>JFNH01000035.1 GCA_000634415.1 Prochlorococcus sp. scB245a_519A13
TTCTGGAAGCTTTTTTGGACCAAAAATTAAAAGAGCTAAGATAAGTATTACAGTAACTTCAGGCAAACCTACACCAAAAATATTCATAACTGATAACTATTTAACTAATTAGGAAATCTACTATTAAATATAGTCAAATCATATGAAAATTTCATTCTCGGAAAAGCTTTTTTAATATTAAAAAATTTTGAAAAATATTATTGTTATT
>JFNH01000036.1 GCA_000634415.1 Prochlorococcus sp. scB245a_519A13
CAATGAGAAATAGATGCGTCAAAACAGGTTCTAAGCATTTTGATAAAGAAACATTGAATCAATTATTAATAGACTCGGGATGGGAAGGTCTTAAAGAAAAGGAAATTTTATTTTTTTATAACTAAAAAAAGTTTTTTTTAGTAATCTTAAAAATCATTTATCTTAATTATTTTTTTAAATTAAGAAACTGAGAACTAATTAAATATTTCTTTAGATCTAATTTTTGAATTATTTAAACCATCCTTTTTTTTCAGAAGAAATTATTTTATCTTTTTCAGCTTTTGTTTTATT
>JFNH01000037.1 GCA_000634415.1 Prochlorococcus sp. scB245a_519A13
AAATTTTAATTCTTCTAGTAACCAGCCTCTAAAAATTATTTCCTCTGCGAATCCAACACCTAATCCCAGTACAATAGAATTTAACAATATTATTGGCGAGAATTCACCTATCCAAGAAATATAATTTTTTTGCAATAGTGGTACCAGAATTAGAATTATTAAAACTAAAGCAAATAAAATACCTTGAGAAAAATTGACAAAGTTTTTTAAGAATTTGTCTTTTGTTATCCCAAGAATTATCCAAGCACTTGATTTGTTTCGTTTGATATAAAACCAATAT
>JFNH01000038.1 GCA_000634415.1 Prochlorococcus sp. scB245a_519A13
TTATTAAATTTGTGTATTTATTTAAAATTTATGCTGATTAATCTTTCAACTTTAGTTTTTACATTATTATCTCCATTGCTTATTTTTGCAGTAATAGTATCGGTTTACTTATTTCATTAGGAAGTATTTACAAATAAACTTAATTAATTTAAGGGTGTATTATACCTACTTTTTCTAATACAAATGATAAAACTGCAATTACCGCCATTAATGTTAAGATCTTGTTCTTTTTGATGAAATCCATAATGAATATTAATAATCTATTTATTAAATTCTTATATAGAACAATAAATAATTTTAATCATTATATCAATTACG
>JFNH01000039.1 GCA_000634415.1 Prochlorococcus sp. scB245a_519A13
GGTTACTTACAAGTAAGTGATATTCATACGATTTATTGGGAAAGATCAGGCAATCCAAATGGTAAAAAAATACTAGTTATTCATGGAGGCCCAGGAGGAGGAAGTCAACCAAGATATAGAAGATACTTTGATCCAGATAAATTCGATATTATTCAATTTGACCAAAGAGGTTGCGGTTCTTCAACTCCTTTCTCAGAATTAAAAGAAAATTCGACTAATCATTTAGTTGATGATATTG
>JFNH01000040.1 GCA_000634415.1 Prochlorococcus sp. scB245a_519A13
AATTAATTATTGTTAATGATGCTGGTCATTCAATGAGTGAAAAGGGCATTACTAAAGAATTAATAAAAGCTGTAAAAGGAATTCAAGATCTCTAAAAGAGAGAATATTCCTTTAAAAATTAAAGGCCATTATCTTCAATATTTTGTGCAATACTCCTAAGAAGTTCGACGATATCAGAATCTTCGCATTGAGTATCTTCTTTGAGCAAAATGCACTCGTCTCTAATACTTACATTGGTACTCCACCATATACCAGAACTATT
>JFNH01000041.1 GCA_000634415.1 Prochlorococcus sp. scB245a_519A13
ATTAATTTTTTCATATTCTTCTTTATTAAATCTAGATAGTAGCCATGGTTCATGAATGAAATTAAGTGATACATCTTTTAATTCTGGTATCCATTTTTTTATAAATTTACCTTGAGAATCATGATCTTTTCCCTGCTTAATAGGATTATAAATTCTATTCGTATTTATAGACGTAGTTCCAGATTGCATTTGGCATTGGGTCCAATGAATTCCAGGCTCATAATCTACAAATTTATTTGCTA
>JFNH01000042.1 GCA_000634415.1 Prochlorococcus sp. scB245a_519A13
TTAAGTAAGTTTTTTTTCGGAATTTTCTTGCCACTTTTTAGACCAATTGTTCCTATCTAAATTTCCTCTAAAAACTGAAAATTGTAGAAATTCCTTCCAAAAAATATTTTTGCTTAAAGCCCATTCTCTTACTTTTTGATCTCTTTTATAAGTAAGCCAATCTCCGGTTTCTTGATGGCTATATACACCTTTGATTTTAAATTTTGAACTAATTTCATCAAAAATATTAATAACATTCCCAGTTCTAATAATTAATGGTTGCCCAATCTTAGCAAGTGCATTTCTTAAATCTATTAAACTTTCTTTGCAAAATTGCCATTGTCTATCTGAATGAGTATTTTGGCTCCAAATATCTAACTCAATA
>JFNH01000043.1 GCA_000634415.1 Prochlorococcus sp. scB245a_519A13
TCTAAATCAAAAGATAAGTACTCAATAAGGAAGTTAAGTGAACTATTAATGGGCGTTTCAGAGGAGTTAATACTTCATGAAACGTATGCAAAAGAATGGGATATTGATTTGTCTAATAACTATATAAAAACGGCCACTAAAAATTATACAGATTTTCTTGATGATACTTCGAAAAGAGTTAGCTCTGTTGAAATAATGTTTGCAATGACTCCATGTATGCGACTTTATTCTTGGATAGGAAAAAGATTGTATAAGGAGGATTTTGACATTAAATATAAAGAATGGATAATTACTTATTCTGATGAGAGCTTTGAAAAGCTAGCAGATTCACTTGAAAATCTTATTGAGACTAATAAAGAAACATATGATATTAATCAGGCCAAATATTTATACAGAAGAGCTATGGAATTGGAGTTAGATTTTTTTAATGCATATTCAGATTTCTGATTTAAATTAAAATTTATTTATAGTATTTTCAAAAAAGAGTTAATAAATTATGTATTCTAAAATTGCACTTTCAATAGGCGGTAGTGACTCTGGGGGTGGAGCAGGCATACAGGCTGACTTGAGAACTTTTATGGCCCTTAAAGTACATGGATGTTCTGTTATTACATGTATTACAGCACAAAATAGTATAGAGGTTACATGCGTTCAACCAGTAGAGATGAATACTTTATTAAATCAGTTAGATACTTTATTTACTGATTTTGGTATTGATGCCTTAAAAACTGGAATGTTATTAAATGAAAGGATAATTAATGATACTGCTTCAAAATTAAATACATACAAAATAACCAAAATTATTGACCCAGTAATGGTTACAAGAACTGGTTCTAAATTACTGGAAGATTCTGCTATTAATGCTTATAAAAAACTCTTATTACCAGTTGCTGATTTGGTAACTCCAAATATTTATGAAGCAAATCTACTTTCTGGTTTAGAAA
>JFNH01000044.1 GCA_000634415.1 Prochlorococcus sp. scB245a_519A13
AAATAGATAGTAATTAAGACTTATTCACATAGATTTAATTAAAGACTAATTTATATAAAAATAATTTAATTATGAATAAAGAAGAAACAGCAAAGCAAAAAACTATTTTAAATGTAGGCTATTGTGAAACGACCTCTGAATGGCTCAATAGAATCATTACTGAACTGGCAGATGAAAATAAAAATTTTGTAGATTTGTCAGTTATTTGTGCTTAATTTTTTAGAAAATATAGTTTATTTTGATTTATTTTCAGTTAGCTTTTAAGTATAAGAGAAATTTAAAATATATTTTGTGATGTGAATCCTAATAAAAAAAACATAGAAATAATTAAACAATTCAATTTATCTCCTCATCCTGAGGGTGGATGGTTTAGAGAGATAG
>JFNH01000045.1 GCA_000634415.1 Prochlorococcus sp. scB245a_519A13
CATCCTGAGGGTAGATGGTTTAGAGAGATAGTAAGGAGTGAGAATTCTCTAATAAGGGAAGATGGCCAAAGTAGAAATTTTATTACGGGAATTTATTATCTTTTGGACAGAGATTCAAAAAGTGCTTGGCACAGAGTAAAAAATGCTGATGAAATTTGGATTTATTTAAGGGGCGATCCTCTGAATTTATGGTGCTTAGATAATGATAATAAGTTAATAAGAAATTTAATTTTAGATTCCAATAATCCAGTAGAAATGATCCCATCTGGAAATTGGCAAGCTGCAAAAAGTACAGGCGAATTTACTTTAGTGAGTTGTTGTGTTGGCCCTGGCTTTGATTTTAAGGATTTTGAATTACTCAGAAATACAAAGCATACTTCTAGATTGGATAAAGCGATTAATGATCT
>JFNH01000046.1 GCA_000634415.1 Prochlorococcus sp. scB245a_519A13
TAATGATCTTATTTGAGACATTTTTTTGTTTATATTTTTGAAATTATCCTCTAGATTAATAAGGCTAATCAATCAATCTATATTTAATGAATCAAAATTCTGTCAAAATAATTGGTATTAATGATGAACCAAGAAAAGATTCACATTTAGTATATGTAAATCAGACTGATGGATTAAAAGGCATCCTTAATAGGGATTTAG
>JFNH01000047.1 GCA_000634415.1 Prochlorococcus sp. scB245a_519A13
CGAATGGTCTAATCTTGATACTTGGGAAAGTATTTCAGTTCAGCAATGGATTTTTTAAGAGCTTTGGATGTTTTCAGAGGTAAGAAAATTGATATTAAATGCGATTGTTGTGAAAATAATAATTTAATCCCAAATGATTTTGAGAGTATAAAAAAAGAAAAATGCTTTGGTAAAAAGAGTGCTTACATGATTGAAAAAGTTGTAGATGAAATTGTATTAGCTAAGGCACGAAGAGAAAGTGATGGAACATATTCTGCATAAGATTAATAACTATCTATGGAGTAAAAAATCTTTTACTTACCAGTGAAAATTATCAGAAGAACCAATCGTTAAATTTCTAGTGGACATCTTATGGAACTTAAAGTGTACCGAATCACTGAACTCCTTTTCATCTAAGTAATTAACAAGATCCACTGGGTCGATGTTTTCATCGAACCATGCATCATATTCAATATGGTTTGGTTCAGCAAAATAACTCATATCCAATTAGTAGCTTTCAAAAGACGTATAAACGGTACATGCGATACCAAATTAAAATTCTTAATTTTTAGATAATCTAGATTTTTAACTTGTTTGTCAAGATTAGTTGCTAAAAAGATAGGAGAAATATCTATAAATTAATGTCTCTCGATACATCCATGGTTTCTATCCATCCCCACTTCACAATCAAGGATGGGAAGATAGACCAGTGCATAGCTCTTTTAGAAGAAATTTTGGCACTAACAAAAGCTAATGAACCAGACTGCCTTTTTTTTAATATCACTGCATGCGGGTCAGATAAGGCTTATGTAAGAGAGGCATATAAAGATGGTGCCGCTGCTTTATTTCATCTCAAAAATATGGGACATATGATTCCTAAGCTTTTTGAAGTGTCAGATATTACTGTGCAGGTCCAAGGCCCTGCCAAGGAGATTGAACCCTTGAAGGAAATACTGCCAGACGCTGATTTCTATGAAGCAATATCTGGATTTTGATTTAGATTGTATATATTGA
>JFNH01000048.1 GCA_000634415.1 Prochlorococcus sp. scB245a_519A13
ATTTAGATTGTATATATTGAAAGTCGATCTAAAATGAGAAGCAATTAGCTTTTTGTTATGACTATTGAAACTACTGTTTTCACCTTTAAACTTTCAAATACATTTGAGGAACGGGTAAAAATGTTTGATAGCCCAGAGATAGATGCATTTCATAAAACGGTAGGACTTACTCCTCTATATCGTGGCAAAAGTTTAATTGATCCAAAAGAAGTTATTGTTATTCATCAAGCTGAAGAAGGTGTGGCTAAGCATGTTTTTTCAGATCCTGAAACCATTAAGAATATAGAATCTGGAGGACATATTTATAGCACAACGAAAATCACAAGTTGGGTTTCTGATTAGTCGAAAAAGTAACTATGCAAACTTATGCAAGTTTAATTCGGAACAGGAGTCTAATATCAGATCTTTAAAAACTAAATTAGGATATAGCAGAGTTTAAGCATTAAGAGTATTAACTCATTAGTTCGACTAAATTATTAATAAGAATCTTAGTGCAAGCGGTAACCACAGGCATAGAAGAAGCATTAGTAAAAGAGTAATAGCATGGATATTTGGAATGTAATCCTCTTTTAAAATTTGTGTTTTCATAATTTATCTCGCCTTCTTAAGTTTGATTTCTCTTCTGATAAGCAACGCTATTACCACAACACACATGTTCATTAGAAATACGTCTAATGGCATTTTTTAAAAAAGTCTCTATTTAATTAATAGCAAGATTATTGATCTACGAATCAAGAGATGATTACAAATGTTTATTGGCTTAATAAAAGGAATTTAAAAATTAAATTTATGCTTAAATATCTCAGTTCTCATAACTATTAAATGGCTTATTCAGAAACAAGAATAGTAATAGGTGGTCTGGCCCATGTACCTGTTCTTATCTTTATAGCCAATTTTATAAAAGGTAAGTTTGGAATTAAAACTGAAGAGATAAAAGATACTCTAGTTAAAGAAGAGCCTGTTAAAATTATTGAGCTAAAAAATACCGTAGTTAAAGAAGGAAAAGTAGAAACTTTAAAAGAACTTTCAAATAAGCTTAATAATATTGAAAAGAAGGCTGATGAGGTTTATGAAAAGGTAAAGAAGAAAAAGAAAGATAAGAAGAAGAAGAAAAAAAATAACTAAATTGAGATTCTATCAAGCATAAATATATCTTGAGCTTGGATTGTATCTCTCTTATCTTCGTCTTCGGGATCTTTATAAGATTCAATTTCAGCTTGAATTTTTCTCTTGTAAACTCCTTTGATATAGTCCATTTCTCTTTTGTCTTTGTCCAGAATTGAGAATGGTGATCTTTTTAAGTTCATAACTTTCTCCTAAATAAATTAAATCTAATCAGCTCCAGTTTTTATCAGATTCAACAAAGCTATCCAATGTTTGCTGATTCCTAATTTCCTCCTCAAGAAGTTCTTCTTCTGATCTTTCTTCAATCTCAGATTTATATTCTTCTTTTAGTGTGGATTTGGTAGACATTTGCTCATGACAACTACATCTATGTTCTAACTAGTTAGAGAGGCCATTCGACTAAAAAATATGTACGGTTTGAGGTACTCCCATATACGGATAAAGGATCAACAATTGAATTTGAATATGGGTAAAATGTAGAAAAATTTGAGATCAATTTTTGCTTTTTAGAATCATAAGTAAAGGCAGACCAATAAGCATCAAACTCCCATCAATTAATAAAAAAGTATTCAGGTTCATTTATCCATTCCTTCAGGGGTGTCCCAATTGAGAGAAATTCCTTTTTTAATTGGTTGTTTTTTCATATCATCCATCTCTTTTCTGATTTTGTTGTAGTAGGCCAACTCTTCTGGATCATCAGAACCTAGACCATAATTCATGGTCGCTGCAAGATAAATTGGATGCATTCGGTATGACGATAGTGGCATTACTATAGACAAACTATATTAAATATATTTGAATTCTAGTTAAAATGCTGATCTACGAAATCTCATTATATTAATCAATTGTTCAAGTGCCCTCGTCGGGACTTGATCCCGAGACCTCTCCCTTACCAAGGGAAATTTTTATATACTAAAGCTATTGGTATGACTGATGTTAATTGGTATATATTACTAAGTATTAACTATTTAGTGCCATAACTAGTGCGAAGAGAATTAAAGATAAATAAATTGGCGAGGTACTAGTTCTATTAATAGTTCTACAAAAATCTTTGATTATATTCAGGCTAACTAAAATAATAATTAAGATTAGGGTAAGCTAAGCCATAACCCCTTGTTAGAACTAAATTTATTCTACAAATCTATAATATTTAATGCTATAAATACAGTAGTTACACCTACTTTATGTCTTTTTTTGAGCAAGAGCTAGATGCAAAGATGGGCAAATCAAATAGTAATGCCTAAAAGAGCAACTAAACAAGAAACTGAATTAAGAGTTGCACATGCTGCTGAATTAGTTGCTGAAGGACAAGCCTATTCATCTATTACTTCCCTTGTTGCCGCAAAATATCGAATCTCAAGAAGAAGAGCCAGGCAGATCACTTCTAATGCTTATCTTTTGCTGAAAGATGATATTGAGGAAGGGGACTTAAATCGCCCTGAAATGACAGCGAAATTAGTATGTACTCTAGAAACTGCTATGCATAAAGCAATGCAAGAAAAACAATATTCTGCAGTTGCAAGTAATGCAAAAGTCCTTATGAAATTAATAGGTTTAGAAGCAAAAGCACAAATTAGATAATTACTTTTTATTAAAAATATAACTTGCAAAAATCCCTTTCTTTTTGTTTCTTCTTTTTCTTTTAAACAATTCATAACTTGCTTATAACTTTAAAATGTGATTCTAATAATGCATTCAATTCTTCTAAAGCAAAGCAGTGGTCTTGGATGCAATTTTTTATAGTATGCAAAAAGTAAACTAATCATTTTTTTAAATTAAAATAATATTTTATTTTTTCTTATTCGTATCTTATTTAATTCTTAAAGAAGAGTTCATTTAATCTTTTAAGCTGTAGGTAGCTTCTATATTATCCTCACACAAAATAGAGAAGCTTTTTCTTTTTGAAATAAATTTGGTATGACTTATTTTGCAGAGCCAAATTATATAGAATATGACCTGTGGTTTGATTCAAATATTAATGCAGTTGATTTAATTAACTATTCAGATGAAAATGAATTTTGTAATTTTACGCATAAAAAATTCCATAAGATATCAAGTTTAAATTTAGTTATTGGTTCCTCAAAATATAAACAAATGATGATTTTTTCTTTTTTATAATTACCTTGCAGAGTTAATGCATTCCTTTATTGTTTTATCTCTCTGATTCTGGCATAGCAAAAGTAAATTTTTTGATATAAATTTTTAAGGCATTAATCACTAAAGTTTAATTATCAAAGAGCTAAATCGCAATAATTTCCAGCACTCATATTTACTGAATTTTGTGAAGTAATT
>JFNH01000049.1 GCA_000634415.1 Prochlorococcus sp. scB245a_519A13
AATTATAGTAATTAATATTTTTCTATCAACTTTAAGATTATTTATTCCTAAAGAGATGCTTGTAGGATGGATTATAAAGATTAGATCTTTTTTGAGAATTACTAATTGCTGGGCTAATTATATAAATGGTCGTTCTAATAAGTTTTTCTCAATAGAAAATTTTTCCATATCTTTTAATTCTATTAATGATGTCCAACCATCATCCC
>JFNH01000050.1 GCA_000634415.1 Prochlorococcus sp. scB245a_519A13
TAATTCCTTATAGTGTGTTAAGTAAGAAATTAATATTAAAATAGAACAAGTTGAATCAAAAATGCATAAAGTTTTAGCTATTGAAACAAGTTGTGATGAGACATCTGTCTCAATAGTTTCTAATATTGGCGATACTTTCAGAATACATTCAAATATAATCGCCTCTCAAATTGAAGATCATTCAAAATGGGGAGGAGTTGTGCCTGAACTTGCAGCTAGAAA
>JFNH01000051.1 GCA_000634415.1 Prochlorococcus sp. scB245a_519A13
TGGTTTAAAAACTGCCGTATTAAGATTAGTTGAGAGAATAAATTTGACTGGGAAGACCGTTCCAATTCCAGATATCGCTGCAAGTTTTGAGAGAGTAGTGGCAGAGGTCTTGGTAGAGAGAACAATAAAATGCGCAGAAGATTATAGCTTGGATAATGTAGTTGTGGTTGGGGGAGTGGCTGCTAACAATACATTAAGAAAAATGATGATTAGTGAAGCTAGTA
>JFNH01000052.1 GCA_000634415.1 Prochlorococcus sp. scB245a_519A13
TAGTCATTAAGAGTAATAGTGGTAATTTTGAGGCTTATTTTGACAAGCTTTCTTTTGACAAGGATGATAAATCTCTAAAACTTATTGGTAATGTATATGTTAAAAATTTAGAGTCTGAAGGAATTTCAATTGAAGAAACATCTGGAGATGAGTTGACCATATTTACTGATACAGGAATTTTTGAATTCAAATCCCAAAATAAAAACAGAGTAACAACAAAAATTAAATTTTAAATAAAGGCTT
>JFNH01000053.1 GCA_000634415.1 Prochlorococcus sp. scB245a_519A13
ATAAAATAACAACACTTGGGAATCCTGTAAAAGAAGAAAATAATCGAGCGCAAGCGCCTGCAAATACAGTTATCCCCCAAAGTAATCCAAGCCTTTCAGGCGTCATATAAAATTATAAATAATAAAAACATTCATTATTTTGATTAAATCAATAATCTTATCTCTAGTCCAACAAAAACAATACTTTTTGAATTGTAGGTATTAAGAAAAATGGTTTTGATTGATCAATTGAATCTTTTAAAAGAGTCATAGAGTCTCTAATCAAAATTGCTAATTTATTAGCCCATTCTTGAGATGGCGGCTCCCAACTATTGTCATCCCAGTATTTTCTCATGATCTCAATTAACTTTATT
>JFNH01000054.1 GCA_000634415.1 Prochlorococcus sp. scB245a_519A13
ACTATGTAGCATAAATACTCTTTCAACACCTATACCCTGAAAAATTCTTCTAACTGTAATAGTCTGGTTAATGCCTCCATGTCTTTTTGCTATGACGACGCCTTCATAAGGTTGGACTCTTTCTTTATTACCTTCCGTAATTTTCACTCCAACTTTAACAGTGTCCCCAACATATATTTCAGGTAATTCTCTTTTTAATTGTTCGTTCTCAAATTCCTTAATAAGATTGGATGCGCTTAAGGTTTGCGTAGTTTCAGAAACCGTATTTTTTTCTTTTTGTTCAACTGCTACATCA
>JFNH01000055.1 GCA_000634415.1 Prochlorococcus sp. scB245a_519A13
ACTAAATAATTTTTTGAATTGGCTAAATAATAAATTTTTTTAGAAACAAATTTGGGACTCATTATTCCAAGAGGATTTAATTCTGATTTAAAAGGCCCTAAGATGATTTTTTTAATTATTAATTTTTTCTTTGTATTTTTGTCCATTAGATTTTTTTTGAAAGAAACTAATTGACCAATAAGGGATTTACTAATCTCATATGACGGATTTAGGGCGGGTAATATTTCTGCTTCAGATGTGTTTATCCAAATCTCTTTTTTTATAAGTGAATCACTCGTTAGAGCAATATCTTCAAATAAATTTAAGAATTTGAATTTGCTTAATGCATT
>JFNH01000056.1 GCA_000634415.1 Prochlorococcus sp. scB245a_519A13
AAAAAATATTTATTTTTTATTTAATTAAAACTCATAAATAATTGTTTAGTTATGAAAAAAATATTATCTTGAACCTATTGATAAAAAATTTTACTAATTATGAGCGATATATTATTAATTGGTTCATGTGAGCCATTTAGTGGTAAGTCTGCAATGGTTCTTGGGATAGCAAAAAGACTTTTACAGGAGAAAAAAAAAGTACGCGTAGGAAAACCTCTGGCAACATG
>JFNH01000057.1 GCA_000634415.1 Prochlorococcus sp. scB245a_519A13
CATAGGAAAACCTCTGGCAACATGTATTGAGCTTACTAATCTTCCTTCAATGTCTTATGAAGGATTAATAGATGATGATGTTAAGTTTATTGGGTCTACTTTAAATATCAAAGAAGAAAATTTAATTTCTTCAGTAGGATTATTGGATAATATATCAGCTGAAAAAAGAATCTTCAATAAAGACTTACTCCCAGGAAAAGGTTTTGATCAGATTGAAGCATTGGTGAATGATGATTTTGAAGGTCTTAATATTTTGGAGGCAGCTGGAAGTCTTCATGAA
>JFNH01000058.1 GCA_000634415.1 Prochlorococcus sp. scB245a_519A13
TGATATACAACTTGCTGCTTTAGAGGCTTCGACTCAATGCCTAATTTTAACTGGTTTAGGGGATCCTTTGTCACAATTGATTCATAGAGCGGAAGAATTAGAGGTGCCAATTTTAAAGGTGGGATTAGATACTCTTTCCTCTGTGAAAATTATTGAACAAGCTTTTGGTCATGTCAGAATACATGAATCAATAAAAGCGTCTTACGCTATTCAATTAGTTCAAGAGCATGTGAATCTAAAAAGAATTCTCGAAAAGATAGATTTTCCCTGCATTTTTTCAGATAAATGCTAATTTCAAATATAGGAACTTTATTATTTTGAGCCGCTCTTTAGATTTACCTGCAACTG
>JFNH01000059.1 GCA_000634415.1 Prochlorococcus sp. scB245a_519A13
GTCGATATCCACTTAATTGAGTTGATAGCAAGGTCGTTAGCAGAGGAAGGACATAATATCCTTACTTCTGGATCTCAAGGAGTTAATTCGGCAGTTATTCGAGCTGTCTTAGATATTAATCCATCACTTTTAACTGTTTTATTACCACAAAGTCTTGATAGGCAAATACCTGAAATAAAGGATCAACTCGAAAGGGTTATGCATTTGGTTGAAAAAAGTGAAAATGATGAATTACCTTTGCCACTCGCAAGCAGTCTTTGTAATCAAGAAATAATTACTAGGTGCGATCAATTAATATGCTTTGCCTTTCACGATAGTGAAACTTTGCTAAATAGTTGTAGATGTGCTGAAGAAATGGGGAAAGTGGTTAGTTTGTTATTTTTTGATTAAATTAATCCATTTCCCCTTATTAAAAGATGATTTATGCTAAAAATATTTAGCGTTTGATAATTTACTATGGCAGAAAGTTTTTCATTTGATGTGGTCTCTGACTTTGATAGACAGGAATTAGTCAATGCTTTGGATCAAGTAAAAAGGGAAATTTCTCAGCGC
>JFNH01000060.1 GCA_000634415.1 Prochlorococcus sp. scB245a_519A13
TTTATAATCACCAATAGTGAGCTAACCTTAAATGCTGTCAATGACATAGTTAGGCAAAAGGCAATAAAAAGGAACTTATCTTTAAAAATATTTGACTACGGTGAAATTGAAATGGTGAGTGGTAATAAAGTAAAACAGGCAATTTTATTAAAACAAGGAATTAAACAAGAAATTGCAAAAAAAATTAGCAAAAATATTAGAGATCAAATAAAAAAAATTAATGTCAGTATCAATGGAGAAACACTCAGAGT
The DNA here is from genome assembly GCA_000634415.1 of Prochlorococcus sp. scB245a_519A13. GTDB lineage: Bacteria > Cyanobacteriota > Cyanobacteriia > PCC-6307 > Cyanobiaceae > Prochlorococcus_A. The sequence continues at coordinate 252 of JFNH01000060.1, forward strand.
TGCTAGTAAGAGCAAAAATGACCTTCAATTAGCAATTAAGCTTATTAGTGAGTTGGAGGAGTCTCTGAATATTCCTCTAAAAGCTAATAACTTTAGATAAGATCTTTAGTAAGATCATCTTTTTTTAAATATGGCAGATTATTCAGAATCTCTCATTAATTCATTGATTAAGAAAGTTAAAGAATATCCCCGTTTTTCAAAAGAAGAAATAGAGAAATTTTGTTGGATGGCGGTACATGAGTATAAACATGGCGTTTTACCCTCTGAATATGACATTAGGGAGATAGATGAGGACCTTTATTTAAAACTTTTGCAAGAAAGTAAATCAAATATCCTTTAAAAAAATATCTATATTTATTTTGGCAATTATTA
>JFNH01000061.1 GCA_000634415.1 Prochlorococcus sp. scB245a_519A13
AACTTCCTTTAAGAATGTAACACCCACAGGTCCTGGTGGTACAGCAACATTATTAATTGTATTGTCTTTTACAGGTTTTCTTTTGCTCACCCAATCTCTATTCGTTGTCCCCTCTGGGCAAGTCGCAGTTGTTACAACATTAGGGAAAGTAAGTGGCCCCTCTAGGAGAGCTGGTTTAAACTTTAAACTTCCATTTATTCAGTCTGTATTTCCATTTGATATAAAAACTCAAGTTCAACCTGAAAAATTTGAAACTTTAACTAAAGATCTTCAAGTTATTAGAGCTACAGCTACTGTTACGTACTCAGTAAAACCTAACGAAGCAGGAAGGATTTTCGCAACTATTGCAAGTAGAAATAGCGATGTTTATCAGAAAATTGTTCAACCATCTTTGCTAAAAGCTCTAAAATCAGTTTTTTCTCAATATGAGCTAGAAACAATAGCTACTGAATTCGCAGT
>JFNH01000062.1 GCA_000634415.1 Prochlorococcus sp. scB245a_519A13
GAATTCGCAGTAATTTCTGAGAAAGTAGGTGATACCGTTGCACAAGAACTAAATTCATTCGATTACGTAGATGTTAAAAGTTTAGATCTTACTGGATTAGAGATAGCTGAAGAATATAGAGCTGCGATTGAACAAAAGCAAATAGCTGGTCAGCAATTACTGAGAGCAAAGACAGAAGTTGAAATTGCAGAACAAGAAGCACTTAGATATGAGACATTAAATAGAAGTCTTGACGATCAGGTCCTTTTCAAATTATTTCTCG
>JFNH01000063.1 GCA_000634415.1 Prochlorococcus sp. scB245a_519A13
TGAGAGCAAAGACAGAAGTTGAAATTGCAGAACAAGAAGCACTTAGATATGAGACATTAAATAGAAGTCTTGACGATCAGGTCCTTTTCAAATTATTTCTCGACAAATGGGATGGTAGTACACAAGTTGTTCCCGGCCTACCAGGTTCAGAAGGAGGTAGTCCTCCAGTAATAGTTGGTGGTAGAAGATAAAAATTTAGAAATATTCTTTCTAAATTTTTTATCATTTACTTTTTTTCTTTAAGTAAAGATAAGTAAATGATTATTTTTTTATTGCATTGAAAGATTCGTCAAAAGCTTCGATCGTTTTATCAATTTCTTCTTCGCTGTGAGCTAGTGATGTAAAACCAGCTTCGAAGGGACTGGGTGCTAAGTATATTCCTCGTCGAAGCATTTCTCTATGCAACTTACCAAAAAGTTCGGCATCATTTGTTTTGGCTTCATCAAAGTTCCTAACTGGCCCCTCGCATAAGAAAAATCCAAACATAGCACTTACACTTCCACCATTGATAGCGATACCGTTATTTTCTGCAGACTGAATTATCCCCTCAATTAATCTAGAAGTTGTTAAATCAAGCATATCGTACGTACCATCTTGTTTGAGCAGTTCAAGAGTTTTTATTCCAGCAGTCATTGCAAGAGGATTTCCGCTCAAAGTACCTGCTTGGTACACCGGTCCTGAAGGCGCTACCATTGACATTATTTCTTTCTTGCCTCCATAAGCTCCAACAGGTAGGCCTCCACCTATGACTTTCCCAAGGGTGGTTAAATCAGGAGTAACCCCAAACTTTTCTTGAGCGCCTCCATAACTTATTCTGAATCCAGTCATTACTTCGTCAAAAACTAATAAGGAACCATTCTCAGTGGTTAATTCCCTTAATCCTTCCAAGAATCCTGGTTCTGGAGTAATAAATCCAGCATTACCAACAATAGGCTCGAGTATAACCCCCGAAATGGCATCAGGATTTTCAGAAAATAATTTTTTTACTGCTTCAAGGTCATTGTAGGGTGCAGTAAGGGTGTTGGCAGTTGTTGTACGTGGAACACCTGGAGAATCTGGCAGACCTAGAGTGGCT
>JFNH01000064.1 GCA_000634415.1 Prochlorococcus sp. scB245a_519A13
ACAAATCTAACCATTTCTACAGATGGAACTGCATCTATTACCATCTCAGCAAGTTTGTTCTCCAGAACGCATGGAGCACCAAAGCTTGTTCCTTTCTCAATTGCTTCTTGTAATGCCGTTGTAACTTCAGGGTGGGCATGTCCACATATAGCTGGCCCCCAGCTTCCTATATAGTCAATATATCTATTCCCATCAATATCCCATGCAAAAGGCCCTTTGACTCTATCAAAAACTATTGGCTGGCCA
>JFNH01000065.1 GCA_000634415.1 Prochlorococcus sp. scB245a_519A13
CTATTGGCTGGCCACCTACAGACTTAAAAGCTCTTACAGGAGAGCTAACTCCTCCTGGCATTAGTTGCTGGGCTGCAGAGAAAATTTCTTCAGATTTTGTGTAATTTAATATTTCAGTCACAATTTAGCTAAGTGGTGTTTTAAGAAAATTCTTGTCATGTTCTAAATTAGAAATAAGTAAAAATTTTGTCAATCAGGTTGAAATTCTACATTATGATATTTTTATCGCGATAGTTTGGATTGTAAATTATTAATTTTAAAGAAATCATGATAAA
>JFNH01000066.1 GCA_000634415.1 Prochlorococcus sp. scB245a_519A13
CTAGGTGAGCTGTCTATGACACAACTTTTTAGTTTTGATGACAGTTTTTTGCTGATATATATATGGTCTATTCTCCAACCTTTATTTAATTCAAATGCGTTATTACGGTAATCCCACCAACTCCAATGGCCAGTATTTTGTTCAAAAATCCTGAACGAATCTATTAATCTATTTTTCAGAACATTGTTTAGTGCATTTCTCTCTATCTCAGATGCCATTATTCCCCCTTCGTATTTCTTTGGATCATGAATATCCAAGTTAGAAGGAGCAACATTAAAATCACCCATAAGACAAATTAATTCTCCTTTTTTTTCTTGCTCATCCAAAAATGAAGCCAAACAACTTAACCAATTAATTTTGTATTCGAACTTACTAGACTCTAGAGAAGATCCATTTGGCACATAAACATTTATGATTTTAATACCATTAATATCAGCAGAAATTAATCTTTTTTGATTTAGGAAAATTTCTATATTTTGATTAAAGTTGGTACAACCGTAAAATCCTTTTTTAACATTATCTGGTTTTATTTTAGAAATAATAGCTACACCATTATATGATTT
>JFNH01000067.1 GCA_000634415.1 Prochlorococcus sp. scB245a_519A13
CACCATTATATGATTTTTGTCCGTAGACCTCTACTGAGTATCCTAACTTTTCAAAAGGTTCAATAGGGAAACTATCATCCATCACTTTTGTTTCCTGCAAACATAGAATATCTGGATTGGATTGATTAATCCAATCTAATATCTGTGAAAGTCTGGTTCTTATAGAGTTAACATTCCAAGTTGCTATTAACAAATTTCTACCAAATTATGTAAAATTAAAATAGCAGGGAATTTTTGGCATTAAAGAATTTTGAAATTAAATAAAATGAAAAATTATTTTTGCAAAAGCCTTT
>JFNH01000068.1 GCA_000634415.1 Prochlorococcus sp. scB245a_519A13
TATGAATGATGCGACTGATCCTTCTGATGCAATTGATGATGCGTTAAAGTCTTTTAATAGTTTGGAGGAAAATTAAGAAATTTAATACGATAAATTTTTATTTTCAAATTTTAATATGTTAAAAAACCCTATCCCAAAAGTTACTAACCAATTACAGCACAGAGCAATCGGTATTATTAATGGTAAATTCACTCCTCTTAGTAGTGATCAATTAAACAGAGGCTTTTTAATTGATAATAAAGACGAAAAAATTGAGACAGTAGTTTTAGGTAAAGCATTATCACTTTTAAAAAAGCATATTGATTTAAAAAAAAGTTATTATTGGATTGTTTATCCAAAGAATAAAAATACTGAAAAATTGCATTTACAGGTCGCAGGCATCTGGGATCCCTATCAACTAAATGATTTCCCTAATGATTCTTCAAAAACTAACTTCTCAAAATTATTAGAAGAATTAGATCTAAAAGATAACTATTTTTCTGTTAGAGGAGAATTAGTTTTTGTCAACACTAAAAAGAAAGAATTTGTTATTAAAATCTGCCCATCTATTAAGTCAAAAAATTTAAAAAATAAAAATTTTAAAATAGTCATAAAAGGAGAGCTTTCTCTTGAACTTCTGCATAGCTTTGTAAGTTTAGATATCAACAGAGATGGAAATTCTTTGCAATTAATAAATTACGAAGTGATTGAAAAAAATCTTTCTAAATATAATTAGAATGAAAGGCTAATTTTCACCGTAATTTTACCAGTTAAGAAATCTTTGATTTATGGATGATGTTTTAATTGAATGTTCTCCTGGTATCTCTGGAGATATGTTGTTAGGGGCTTTTTATGATTTAGGGGTGCCTAAAAAAGTTATTGAACAGCCTCTTATTGATCTTGGATTAAAGGATCTATATCAACTAAACTTTAAAGAATCAAAAAGTTGTTCAATCCGAGGCATCAAGGCAAACGTTGAGAATATTGATTGTAGTCCTATCAAAAGAAATTGGAGAAGTATAAAGGAACTTATTTTAAATGGCCACTTAGAAGATAAATTAAAAAAAATAATTTATGAAGTATTTGAATCTTTAGCAATTGCTGAAGGAAAAGTTCATGGCATTAAATCTGATGATGTTCATTTTCATGAAATTGGAGCTATTGATTCATTGGTAGATATCATTGGAGTATGTGCTGCATTGAATTACTTAAATCCAAAGAGGGTTTATTGTAATGAACCAATGTTGGGGAAAGGTTTTGTTCAAACTGAACATGGAAAATTATCTGTACCACCTCCTGCTGTAATAGAGCTAATAAGACAAAAAAACATTAAGGTTTTATCAAGCCTTGACGCAATAGAGGGCGAACTCTCAACACCAACTGGCGTTTCTTTACTTGTTAATTTGGTGGACTATCATGAAACTCCTTCAAAATATTCTATTAA
>JFNH01000069.1 GCA_000634415.1 Prochlorococcus sp. scB245a_519A13
ATTGGTAACCTAAAATTCCCATTTCCCAATTTGGTAAGAGTTTATAAAATTTCTTCATTTGAGGATTCTTCTATTGATGATAATGCACACATCAGTCCAAAGTGTGAAGAGATATCTATTCAAGAAGCATGGATTGATGACCAAACGCCCGAAGATATATCTAATTTTGTGGAGAAACTGAGAATTGAGGGGGCTTACGACGTTTCCTATCAAGCTATCAATATGAAAAAGAATAGAATCGGATTTTCTATTCAAGCAATCTTGCCGATTGAGAAAAAAGAATTTTTTAGGCGATTATGGTTTGATTATTCCAGCACTATTGGAGTTCGTGAAAGGACCCAATCTAGGTGGATATTACTTAGACGCAGA
>JFNH01000070.1 GCA_000634415.1 Prochlorococcus sp. scB245a_519A13
AATCAACGATATTTGAAATTCCTTAAAAAAATTAATTTTGGTGCTTTAAAGATTATTTTCTTTATTTCAAGCTTGTCATATTTTTGCATCTATTTTTTTAATAATATTGATCAAATTTCTTTTGAAATCAATTTAGAAAGAAATGGAACTAATCTATCTTTATCATTTTTATTTTGTGTTTTAAGTATTTATCTAAACGCTTATGCATGGAAATATGTAGTTAAATGGTTAGGGAAAGAATTAAAAAGTAATAATCTAGTTTCTTTTTATGTCTTAACTAACATTCTAAAATATGTTCCAGGAGGGATGTGGCATTTTCTTGAAAGGTTTAATTTTATAAAAAAAATAAGCAACCCTCAGATTGCTTTTTATTCGACAATCATAGAACCTTATTTTATGTTGACTGGATCTTTTCTCTTGGCATCAATGGGATTAATTTTTTCACCTATTTATTTTTTTTTAATTTTTCCTCTAATATTCTTAAATAGGAAAT
>JFNH01000071.1 GCA_000634415.1 Prochlorococcus sp. scB245a_519A13
AAATAGGAAATTTATTTTTTTGATATTTAAAATATTAGGGTCTCTTAAGGGGAAAGTACTTGAGGTTTTGAAACTTCCAAATTCAAAGGGCAAATTTGAAGAGAGAATTAATATAGTTTCTTTTTTCCCTTCTACAGCTTTATTTCTTGAAATCGGTTTTGTTTTATCTAAATTTATTGGGTTTTATTTTTGCTTAAATACTTTTTATACAAGTAATACTCTGAATATTATATTTTTATTAGTAATCTTTTCTTTGTCATGGTCTATAGGCTTGGTAGTCCCAGCAGCTCCTAGCGGAG
>JFNH01000072.1 GCA_000634415.1 Prochlorococcus sp. scB245a_519A13
TCTCTCCTAGTCCAAGTGCTGCTTCATCAAGACTAGGAGAAATTCTCTCAAGACTTGAATCAATAGACCCCTTAGATATAGTTAGAAATCGGACAAGATAACCCCAAATGAGTAAGCAAATAGCAATAAAATTAAATTTTGAAGAAGAAATGCTTATTAAAGATAAAGCTAAAACAGTGCCTGGGATTGCGTAACCTATTCCCGCAAGATTTGTTATTAGTCCTAGTAATAAGCTTTTATTTGGGCGTCTGGCTAAGGAAATTATTAAGGAGAATAGCATCGCTATTAATGCAGTTAAAAGTCCTAGACTTATGGTCCTTAATGACAGGCTAAGTAATTCATAAGATAACCCTTTTTGAATTAGATCTACA
>JFNH01000073.1 GCA_000634415.1 Prochlorococcus sp. scB245a_519A13
TAAGATAACCCTTTTTTGAATTAGATCTACATTAAGTAGAACCCAAACACATGGAATCCCAAAAGAGAAAATTGGAGGAAATAAAGATATGATTATTGCTAAAAAAGCTCTAGTTTTTTTTAATTCCCATCCTTGAGTATCTTTTGATGCAGGATTTTCACTCCACCTCTTTGATTTTCTTCTTGATAACTTTTCGAAAATAATTAAAGTGAAAATCATTAATAAGGCTACCAATGATAATCCAATAGCACTTTTTGGATTACCCTCAATTATCCAATTTTCAGCTATACCAGTAGAAATACTAGGTATGTTTAATAATGCAAATGTACCTAACTCATTCATTACTTCCATACACATTAAACTTATTCCTGTTATTAGTGCAGGGAACGCCATTGGGAAAGCGATTTTAAAGAAGCTCCTCCAAGGCCCTACTCCTAATCCTCTACTAGCATTGATTTGATTAACTCCAAATTTGTTAAAACTTTCGTTAGCAAGGATGAATACATATGGATAAGTTGAAATTGAAAGTATTAATACCCCCCACCATAAACCAGTTACTTGATACCCAAAAATACTTCCTAAATCCTGCAACATAGCTGTTA
>JFNH01000074.1 GCA_000634415.1 Prochlorococcus sp. scB245a_519A13
TTATTAGATATGCTGGGGCAGCTAGTGGAACTAGCTGACAAATACGAAGAACTTTTCTGAACTTAAAATCACAATTTGAAAGTAGCCATCCATTCAAAGTCCCTAACCCGCCACCAAAAAAACTTGTCAGTATAAGAACTTTTAAAGTACCTAATACCTCTTCTCCTCCAGCAATACCTAATGAAAAATTTCCACTAATAATGTAATAAATTCCCTCTAGAAGGAAATTGGAAATTGGAATGATTACCAATAGTGAAACAATAAACGAAGTGAAATAAAGAAAATTTAATTCTGTTAATGTTTTTTTTAACCCTTTAATGCGTATTTTCAAAAATTAATTAAATCCTAATATGAACTCTAACCTGAATTAAATCTACATGATGACAGTTGATTTTTAATAGTTTGGTGATCTAAGTTTTTCCCAATTAAGACTATCTTGTTAGATTTTTCTTTTGTCCATTCCTCATCATCTAGAGAAAACCTCTTTCCAGATAGGTGAAAAATATGTTTTCTTTCACTTTCCATAAACCATAATATTCCTTTTGCTCTAAATACATCTTGTGAGATTTGATTATCTAAGAAATATTGAAACTTCCTTAAGGAAAATGGTTCAAATGTCTCATAAGAAACTGAGCTAAAACCCTCGATATTATCGGTCAAATCGTGGGAATGAGAAGAGTGATCGTGAGAATGAGAAGAGTGATCGTGGGAATGAGAAGAGTGATCGTGGGAATGAGAAGAGTGATCGTG
>JFNH01000075.1 GCA_000634415.1 Prochlorococcus sp. scB245a_519A13
AGAAGAGTGATCGTGGGAATGAGAAGAGTGATCGTGGGAATGAGAAGAGTGATCGTGGGAATGAGAAGAGTGATCGTGGGAATTTTGTTCTACATTTTTTTTGCTTTTCTCGAATTCAAAAGTATCTGTCTCAAATAGACCTACGCTCATTATTGTTTGTAATGCAACTTCACTATTAGTTGACCTCAAAATCCTTGGTTCCTTTTTTATTTTATTTATAAACTCCTCTATTTTCTTTAATTGTTTTTCATTTACTAAATCAGATTTATTTAGAAGAAGGATATCTCCGTATAAAATTTGAGAATAGGCGACATTAGTATTATTAATTTCAAAATCAAAATTTTCTCCATCAATGACTGTGATTATCGAATCTAATCTTACTTTTTCTCTCAGATCACCAGCCGCAAAAGTCATGGCTACTGGTAATGGATCTGCTAATCCAGTTGTTTCAACAATCAAATAGTCTAATTTTTCAGCTCTTTCTAAAACTTTGGATACGGTATTTAATAATTCGCCATTAATAGAGCAACATATACATCCATTATTCAATTCGATCATATCTTCTGAGCCTTCTATTATTAATTCATTATCTATTCCGATCTCTCCAAATTCGTTGACTAAAACAGCTGTTTTAATACCAACTTGATTTTTTAAAATATGATTCAGAAGTGTAGTTTTGCCAGAACCTAAAAATCCACTAATGATAGTAACTGGCAATAAATTTTTAGACATTTTGACTAGTTGAAAACAAGTTTATATTTTTATTGATCGAAAATTTTGTTGATTTCCGAAGCCAATGTTTGATCCAGATTTGTAATACCTCCTAGATCATGGGTATTTAATTTAATTATTACTTTTGCATAAACATTCTCCCAGTTAGGATGATGATTATATTTTTCACAGATTAAAGCAACCTTAGTCATGAAAGCAAAGGCTTCAATAAAATTAGCGAAGTTAAATTCTCTTTGGATTTGTTTAGATTTAATTTCCCAGCCAGGTATCTTGACAACTAATTCATTCAATTCTTCATCTTGCAAAATGTAGGGTTCCATTAAATAAAAAAATTTAACTTATTACATTATAAATGACTTACTTTTTCTCACCAATTATATGTACATTTATGATCCTTTCCTTTTGATCAAATCGATGTTCTCATAAATAAACTGCTTGCCACGTGCCCAGCATAATTTTCCCGTCTTGAAAACTCAAAGATAAACAAGTGTTTGTTAGGGATGTTTTAATATGTGCCGGCATATCGTCAGCCCCCTCTTGATGATGTTTATAGGATATTTCTTCTCTATCCTTTGATAATGTTAAGTAGGAATCATAGGGAACTATCGATTGCATATACTTTCTTAGGTCTCTTAGCACATTTGGATCTGCGTTCTCATTAATAGTTAAACTGCAACTTGTATGAAGTGAAGTTAAATTTAAAATTCCGGAATGAAAATTATTTTTTTCAATACATAAATTTAAATCATATGTGATATCAATAAAACCCTCGCCATGCGTTAAGAATTTTAATTTTGAGAATATTTGTTCCATTTAAGGTAAAACTTAATTAATCAATATCCTATTATGGATAAAGATGTATGTTTTACGGCAGACATTAAAATTTTTATCTTAAAATAAATTTAATTTCCATTTAAATCTTTGGCTGAAACTCATTGGAATAAATTGGGTGCTTACCTTAAAAAAACACAAATATTAGGTTCAATCCAAAATACACTTTATTGGGATCAGAATACTGGAATGCCAAAGAAAGGTGCTTCTTGGAGGTCTGAACAACTTACTTATATTGCAAAAGTATTGCATGAAAGAAATTCTTCCGAGGAATTTTCTAATTTAATACAATCTGCTAAAAATGAATTAGCAGATATTGAACGAAATTCCGATAATCAATTTTTCATAAAAGATAAAGAGAGAAATATTAGTCTTTTATTGAAGGAATTTAATAGAGAAAGAAATTTAGATCCCAAATTAGTTGAGTCTCTAGCAAAGGCAAAATCTAAAGGATATGAAAACTGGCAAGAAGCTAAGGAAAAATCAGATTTTAAAATTTTTCTCCCTTTCTTTGAAGAATTAGTCAAATTGCGGATTGAAGAGGCAAAACAAATATCTTTCCAATGTTCACCTTGGGAGACATTAGCTCAACCCTTTGAGCCTGAATTAAATTTAAAATGGTTGAATAAAATTTTTCAACCATTAAAAGAAACCATCCCATGCTTGATTAGAGAAATTAACAACTCCCAAAAAAATCATTGGAATTTAAGTCCAGAATCTCAAAAAAAATTATGTTCTAAATTACTTGACGAGTTTGGAAGAGATAGAGATCTCGTTGTTGTTGGACAATCACCCCATCCTTTCTCGATTACATTAGGACCTAATGATTTTAGGATCACTACAAGAATTGTTGAAGGTGAACCATTATCAAGTTTTTTAGCAACTGCGCATGAG
>JFNH01000076.1 GCA_000634415.1 Prochlorococcus sp. scB245a_519A13
ATCAATGGTTTGCTTGGCCCTTAGGTCAAGCAACTTCTATGGGTATTCATGAAAGTCAATCTTTATTTTGGGAAAATAGAATAGTTAAATCCAAATCCTTTTCAAAAAGATTTTTTAAAAAATTTGTTTCGGCTGGTTGTTCTCTTAAAAATCATTTAGAACTCTGGAAATCTATTAATCATTTGGAAGCAGGATTAAATAGGGTTGAAGCAGATGAATTGACTTATGGCTTACACATATTAATAAGAACTGAACTGGAAATAGATTTAATTGAAAGAGGGTTACCTGCTGAAGATATTCCAACAGAATGGAATAAAAGATATGACGAACTCCTAGGAATTAAACCATCTAATGATTCAGAAGGTTGTCTTCAAGATGTTCATTGGAGCGAAGGGGCGTTTGGATATTTCCCTTCATATTTGTTGGGACATGTTATAAGTGCACAAATTTCAAATCAAATGGAAAGAGACATAGGTTTGATTGACAACTTAATTGAAAATGGTGAATATCAAAAGATCATCTTTTGGTTAAAAAATAATATACATAAATATGGCAGATCAGTTAATTGTATGGAGTTAGTAAGAGCTGTAACTAATGAAGAACTATCGCCAAACTATTTTATTAATCATTTAAGGTCTAAAGTAAATGATTTTTGCTGAAACATTACTTTTAAAGAATTTAGTTAGGTGTGAGGTTGTAAGATAAACAAAAATAATTTCTTGATGGCAAATCTAAATCAACCCCCAAGTAGGGTTACACCAAATTTATTACATATACTAAATGCTTTCACTGATAGCTCAAATTTAATTGTTAACGCTATTGTTGAATTGAATTCTAATACTATAAATAAATATGAATTAATTACAGAAACGGGTCACCTTAAACTTGATAGGGTAGGTTATTCTTCACTTGCTTATCCCTTTGCCTATGGATGTATACCAAGGACTTGGGATGAAGATGGAGATCCGCTTGATGTGGAAATTGTTGGAGTAACTGAGCCATTGATTCCTGGATCTATTGTCGAGGCAAGGATTGTTGGGGTGATGAAATTTGATGATGGGGGAGAGGTGGATGATAAGGTAATAGCAGTTCTGGCAGATGATAAAAGAATGGATCATATTTCAAGTTTTAAAGAACTTGGAGAGCATTGGTTAAAAGAAACGACGTATTATTGGGAACACTACAAAGATCTAAAAAAACCAGGAACATGTACTGTTAATGGTTTTTTTGGGATCGAAGAAGCTGTTAAAGTAATTAAAGATTGTGAAGATAGATATAAAAAAGAAATTGATCCAAAATTAGTAAATTAAAAAATTTTATTTTTCTCTAAATTTTTCAAATATTTCGCTTAGTATTTCCCCG
>JFNH01000077.1 GCA_000634415.1 Prochlorococcus sp. scB245a_519A13
TTTCGCTTAGTATTTCCCCGGCACCTTGTTGCTTTAGTTTTTTAGCTAGTTCTTTGCCTACTTCTTCGGGATCATTAATATTACCAATATATTGATCTTTAATAAGCCTTTCTCCATCGAGAGATGCGACCATACCAGTGAGGCAAAGTTGTTCATTTTGAATTTTACTATTCACACCTATTGGCACTTGGCATCCCCCTTCAAGCTCTCTTAAAAAAAGCCCTCTCCGCTAGGCATCTTTGACTAGTAGGTTGATCTTCTAAGACATTTATAATTTCTAAAACCTTTTTATCATCAGATTTACATTCAATACCTAGTGCTCCTTGACCAACAGCATGAAGGGAAATCTCATTTGGAATGATCTGATGAATTCTTGATTCAAAACCCAATCTCTTTAACCCAGCAGCAGCAAGTATTATGCAATCAAATTCACCAACATCTAATTTTTCTATCCTCGTAATAACATTTCCCCTGATATCTTTAAATTCAAGATGTGGATATTTATTTCTTAATTGTGCAAGTCTTCTTAGGGAGCTTGTCCCAACAATTGAACCTGCGGGTAAAGTTTCTAATCTATAACAATCATTTTTTTTGTTTACTACTAAAGCATCAGCAGGGTCTTCTCTTTTTGTTATACACCCTAATTTAAGGCCGCTAGGTAAATTCGTTGGTAAATCTTTTAGAGAATGTACTGCTATGTCTGCCTGGCCAACGAGCATTTGTGCTTCAAGTTCTTTTGTAAATAAGCCTTTATCTCCTATTTTTGCTAAGGCTACATCAAGAATTTTATCTCCTTGAGTTGCCATGGCTTCGATAGATACCTCTAAATTGGGAATATTTTTTTCTAGTTGATCTTTAACCCATAAAGTTTGAACCATTGCTAGTTTGCTTCTTCTACTAGCTATTTTCAGCTTAAAATTAGTCATTAAATATTAT
>JFNH01000078.1 GCA_000634415.1 Prochlorococcus sp. scB245a_519A13
AGTTTGAATTAAAATAAAGTCGAATTTATTTTAAGCTATTCCTCTGCAAGTTTCTAAAGCTGAAAATTATACTTAACTTTTTTTATTTTATATATTCTTTTAAAACCCCATTTCGATTTGGATGTCTAAGTTTTCTTAGGGCTTTTGCCTCTATTTGTCTAATTCTTTCTCTCGTAACATCAAAAATCTGGCCAATTTCTTCAAGAGTTTTCATTCTTCCATCATCAATCCCATATCTCAATCTGAGAACATCTCTTTCTCTTGGACTGAGAGTGGCTAATACTCCTTCCAAATCTTCTCTTAATAAAGTTTTGGAAACATCCTGCTCTGGATTTTCTATATCGGCTTCTATAAAGTCACCGAGTCTTGAGTCTTCTTCTTTCCCTATTGGAGTTTCTAAAGAAATAGGAAGTTGCGCACTTTTAGCTATAAACCTTAATTTCTCAATTGTCATTTCCATACTTTCAGCGATTTCTTCTTCACTAGGCTTCCTTCCAAATTCTTGGCTAAGAACTTTTGTGG
>JFNH01000079.1 GCA_000634415.1 Prochlorococcus sp. scB245a_519A13
GGAGATGTCTGTAAATTTTGACTATTTTTATGATTATCTTGTTCAACTACTGTTTCTAAATTTGTATTAATTTTTTTATTAATCTTTTTTTTTGAACTAGGCTTGGAATTCTTGGATTCTGCTGCTACTGGACACATAATTGACTCCTTTCTACGGTGAATTTAACTAGATAAAATTTTATTTAGGGCTAATTTGAACATTTAGTAGTAAAGTCCCCCTTA
>JFNH01000080.1 GCA_000634415.1 Prochlorococcus sp. scB245a_519A13
CAGGCAGATCATTTTTTGAATTTTCAGTCAATGATCAAAGCTTCATGTCTCCCTTAAGAGCAGGATACTTACAATGTGCAAAAAACACTTTGTGGAATGTTCAACAATCCAATACTAAGAAAAAGTTTTGAAGCCGGCAAGTAATCAGTTATTAAATATCTCCTACAAATTGGAAATGTTGCTTGATATAGGTAGTAGTAATGAAAGCTTTTATTATTTAGATGGAAATAATCTTGGGGCAGAAGTTGGAGATATTGTAAGTGTGAGACTGAGAGGGAGATTATTAAATGGGTTGGTGATCTCAAAAAAAAACTTTTCGACAATTAATAATGATAAAGCAAATATTAATGGAGGAAAAAGCATAAGATATTTGTTTGTTGAAAGTATTTTGCAGAAAAAAATAATTGATGACCCTTGGAGAGAATGGATAGAGTCTCTAGCCTCTTTTTATATGGT
>JFNH01000081.1 GCA_000634415.1 Prochlorococcus sp. scB245a_519A13
CTTTTTAAATGATCATATTGCAATTAAAAAACCAAACCTTACAAATGAGCAAAAAATTGCATTTCAAGCATTTCAAACAATGAAACCAGGAGATGTTTTACTTCTATGGGGCGAAACAGGTTCAGGTAAAACAGAAGTTTATATGAGAATTGCGGAAGATCAATTTCTTAAGAAAAAAAGTTGTTTGATATTAGCCCCAGAAATCGGACTAATTCCTCAACTTTTTGATAGGTTTAGTCAGCGATTTAATAATGTCGTTTACGAATATCATAGTAACTGTTCTGCCAATCATAGAACTGTGGTTTGGAAGAAAATTAGTAATGCTAATGAGCCTTTAATAGTAATAGGAACAAGGTCCGCAGTTTTTCTTCCAATGAAAAATCTAGGGTCAATAATCATGGATGAAGAACATGATGTTTCTTATAAACAAGATAGTCCTATGCCTTGTTATGACGCAAGAGAGATTGCTGTTGAAATAGTACAAAGGAATTCTGCAAAGTTAATTTTTGGGAGTGCAACCCCATCAATGAAGACTTGGAAAAAGTGTATTTTTGAAAAGAATTTTAAATTGGTAAGAATGATTCAAAGGATATCTAGTAATGAGATTCCTGAAATAAGAATTATTGATATGCGGGATGAGTTCAAGAAAGGAAATATGAAAATTTTTTCCAATGAATTATTACAATTGCTTCCTCAACTACGCTTAAAAAAAGAGCAGGCAATAATTTTGATTCCTAGGAGGGGCCACAGTGGGTTTTTAAGTTGTAGAAATTGCGGATATATAATAAATTGCCCTAACTGTGACGTTCCTTTATCAGTGCATCTCGGCTCACAAGGAAAAAAATGGTTAAGCTGTCATTGGTGTGAACATAAATCGAGATTGATCAATCGTTGCCCAGATTGTCATTCAACTGCCTTTAAGCCTTTTGGAATAGGTACACAAAGGGTGAAAGAGTTTTTAAATGAAGAATTTCCTGACTTAAGAGTACTTCGATTTGATAGAGATACAACCTCCGGGAAAGATGGTCATAGAAATATTCTTTCAAAGTTTTCTAAAGGTGATGCTGATATTCTTGTGGGAACTCAAATGTTGGCAAAAGGGATTGACATGCCCAATATTACTCTTTCAGTAGTTATTGCAGCAGGTGGGTTGCTTCATCGCCCAGATATTTCGGCAGAAGAAAAATCATTACAATTGTTTTTGCAATTAGCTGGCAGGTCAGGCAGGGCTCAGAAAAAAGGAAAAGTAATTTTTCAAACATATAAACCTAACCACCCGGTAATTTCGTATCTTCAGAAAAGAGATTATGAAAGATTCTTAAGTGAAAACTCGAAATTGAGAAAAGATGCTAATTTGTTCCCATTTTGTAAGATTTGTCTTTTAAAGTTTGCAGGTGAAAATTATGAGTTAACAGAATCAGTTGCAAATAAGGTGGCAAAATATCTGATAAATTTTTGCGAGAAAAAGAACTGGAAATTAATTGGTCCCGCTCCTAGTTTAATTTCTAAAGTAGGTAAAAAATTTAGATGGCAGATATTAATACATGGTCCTGAAGGAACAAATATACCTTTACCAGATAGATCAATATTATGGAAACTTATTCCAAAAAATGTTTTTTTAACAATTGATGTTAATCCAGTTGAGTTGTAATTACTTTGATGGAAGTTGAGGCAAATCTGAACCTAATTTAAATCTATAGAATCTTAATAAGTATGCCAATACTATAATTATAAAAATAATAGCTAGCCCAATCAAAAGTTTGTTGAGGCTCCAGAAAGAAAATTCAAGACTATTTATCTGCCCTTGATTTAAATTCCAAATTATTAGATTTTTTGTGATTTCTAAATTTGAATTATTTTTATCGGTAAGGATAGCTTTATTAGGGTGAATAATTTTGAAAATGAGTTCTAAATTATCAATACCTTGAATAGAATTTAGATCCAAATCGAACCTGTAAAAGTATTTTTTAAAAAAAAGGAAGTTTTTTTGAGTAGTATTAATTTCTATATTTGTTGATTCTCCAGCTAACTCTCCAGCTTTATTTTGGGTGATTTTAAGGACTTTCTTTGTATCTTCTATATTGAGATTTTTATGTTTCAAAAAAAAGGTTGATTCGCCTTGTTCAATTTCTGCGTCAGGAAAAATATCTTTCATCTTCTCTTCAAATTTTAATTGCCAAGGAAATTTCTTTATGTATTTACTCTCTATGACTAAATTATTGGTTATTGAATCAAGTTCACTAAGGTCAAGAGTATCCTCAATTTTAACGCAGCCACTTAAAAGTGGAATTAATAATAATAGTATTAGAAAAATGATCAGTGAAAAGCCTTTCTGAAAGGGTTTTGTTTCACCAGTTGGCGTCTCAGTTAAATTAATAAATTTTTTTTTCTTCAATACTTCTCTTTTTTTGCGGAGTGAGCTAAGAGATTTTTTATTGAGTGATGGGTCGCTTTCAAACTGGACGTTCCAATTTTCTGGCTTTCTGATTTCAGGAGAGTCTATAACTTCCATCAAATATTTTGCATTTTCTCTCGTCTTATTATCGTAAGATTTTAGAAGTTCTTTACAAAACCTTTTAGCCTCCTCTTTTTTATTGATACCACAAAGAGCAGTAATTAAGATTGTTCTTAAATTTACTCCCTCTTTGCTTGATAAGGGAAATGATTCGATTATGGGCAAAAGAAATTCAATACAATAATGATACTCACCTCTAGCTAAAGCAAGTTCTACTGTTTCTAAAACTTGCTCATAAGTTTTCATGAGTTAGGCGACTATCATTGTACCTATTCCAGAATTCGTAAAAATTTCAAGAAGTAATGAATGTTCTATTCTTCCATCAATTATGTGAGCTGCTTTGACTCCTTGCGCTAAAGCTCTTATACAGCATTCTGTCTTTGGGATCATACCTTCAGTCACAATTTTTTTATCAATAAAATCTCTTGCCTCCTTGAGATTAGTTTTTTCTACAAGACTATTTTTTTTATCTTTTTCTTTTAAAATGCCTTGAGTATCAGTAAGAAGAATAAGTTTTTCTGCACTTATTGCAGCAGCAATTTCTCCAGCAACAAAATCTGCATTGATGTTATGGGCAATACCCTCCAAGGTTGATCCAATGCTTGAAATTATTGGGATATATCCTTTAGAAATAAGAGGATCTAATATCTCAGGATTGATTTTTGTAACCTCTCCCACTAACCCATGGCTCCCATCTCCT
>JFNH01000082.1 GCA_000634415.1 Prochlorococcus sp. scB245a_519A13
CATGGCTCCCATCTCCTAGTTCTCTAGATTGAATTAAGTTGCCATCAAGACCTGATATTCCTACCGCTAAGGATCCAGTTTTATTAATGCCTTTTACAATTTATTTGTTAACTCTACCCATTAGAACCATCTCGACAATTTCCATTGTTTTTTGATCAGTAATTCTTAATCCATTTTCGAATTTAGGAGATATTTCTAATTTCTTCAACCAAGTATTAATCTCGGGTCCACCTCCATGA
>JFNH01000083.1 GCA_000634415.1 Prochlorococcus sp. scB245a_519A13
TATCATTCTCCATAACAGAACCGCCATACTTGATAACAATTTTTCTACCTGAGAAACTTTGTATATATGGAAGTGCTTCGCTTAATATTGATACTCTTTGAGAATCATTCATTATTAAAATACATTAAAACTTGATTGAATTGAGAAATTAGGTTTTTACAAATATATCCCTATATTCAATAAAAGAGAATAAAATCAAATTCTTTTTTATTATCGTCGATAATAAATTCTGATTCAAGGCCTTTGACGAAAAATCTGTTTAATCTTTCTTGTTTTTCAATCCATTTTTCTAGAGGGACAGCGTTTAATTCGAAACGCATTCTGAGACCATTTTTTTCTTCCTTTGTAATTTCTTCTATTTCTTTTAATTGCGGGGGGTTATCCTCGTCCCACAAATTTAAAGATTCTAATGACGATTCAAGATGAGCTTTTATCCCATATCTCCATCTTGTAACATCTTTAACTAATGCTGTTAATTCTTTTGGTCTATTAAATTTATTAGTTGCAAAATTTGTCTTGTCAAATAACTCTACAGGAGGTATTTCGGAAGTCTTTAAGCCTAGTCCAATTAGAAAAATGGGTACCCCATAAAAAAAAGTAGGTACACTTAAATTCACTGAGTCTGTAAAATAAGCAGTCATTCCAACAAAAGCTAATATACCCCCAACAGTTACGATTAAGTTTCCAGGCGAAAAGTATTTCTTCATTTTGATTTAGTAGAATGAGTTTTAAATAGGCTAATAAGTATTATGCAAGATCCTAATACTGCAAATCA
>JFNH01000084.1 GCA_000634415.1 Prochlorococcus sp. scB245a_519A13
GAACTTGCCGAGCTTGAAAGAAAAATAAGCAAGTTAATTATAAGTGTTCAAGAAAATAATGTTGGTATTTGATTTAAAAAGGTATTTCGTCAACTTCAGGTACTAAAGGTGAACTATCCCAACTCGATTTTTTGGTGGGTTTTTTATTTTCAAATGAATCGTTATTTTCCTTTTGATCAGAATTAATAACTGCAACTGGCGATATTTGATGAATCTTTGAAGCTGTTAGTTCTGGTTGCTTTTCTTTTGTACCGTCTTTTCTACTGACAGAATTCATCTTTAGACGTCCCTCAATGACAATATTTTGTCCTTCCTTTAGTTCATCTACCATTTCTTGGGCAATATTTCCCCATCCTATG
>JFNH01000085.1 GCA_000634415.1 Prochlorococcus sp. scB245a_519A13
CATCCTATGATTTTGAGATCTCTGGTTGGATCTTCAGTACGTAATCCTTTAAAATTAACAATCATTTCTGCAATTGGAGTTTGGTTTTCTTTGGTATACCTCATTTGGGGAGAGCTATTAATTACCGCCTGAATTAAACAATGATTCATTACTTACTATTCAACTAAAGATATACTGATGCAGAATCAAGAAAATTGCTATAAAAATGTTTGGATCCTATCAGGGACTTCTGATGGACCTATAATAGCTAATAGGCTTCTTGAACTTAATTATTCAGTCTTTGCAACTGTTTTAACTTATAAAGCAGGGCAAGCTTATATCGAAAATCCAAAGTTACATATCATTACGGGTAAATTAAATAATAAAGATCAAATAATTAATTTCATAAATAAAAATAAAATCACATGCGTTGTCGATGCTACTCATCCGTTTGCCGTAATAATTTCTAATAATCTTAATAATGCATGTAAAGAGATTAATATACCTCTCTTAATATTTGAGAGGAAATCTCTAATAAATAACACTAATAATTTTTTTTATATTGATGATTTGAAGGA
>JFNH01000086.1 GCA_000634415.1 Prochlorococcus sp. scB245a_519A13
CAAGTAACGCAAATGCTTTGCGAATGGCTAAATTACTCATAAACAATAAACTTGCAGCTTGTGTTTCGATAAAGCAAATTTTTTCAATTTATGAATGGGATGATGATATTGAAGAAACTAAAGAGTTTGAAATTACAATAAAAAGTAAACTAGAATTTAAAGATTGTTTAATTGATTTCGTAAATAAAAATTCCACATATGATATCCCTCAAATTATTTACAAAAAATACAATTCTGAGATGAAATATTATGATTGGTTGAATAAGACTGTTTGATTAAATCTATTTTATTAACTCTTTAAGATCAATATCTGATCTAGATCCTAATTGCGTAATTATTTGTCCCGCACAAATTGAAGCTATTTCTCCGCATTTTTTGAGGGAACAATTGTTTATTAAGCCATGGATAAATCCTCCCGCATAGATATCTCCCGCTCCTGTAGTATCAATTATGTTGCCTTTCGCTATTGACTCAATTATTTCAACATTATTTTTGTTTACTATAAGAGAACCATTGCTTCCAAGAGTTACTATGACTAATTCACATAAGGAAGATAGGTCTTCTTGG
>JFNH01000087.1 GCA_000634415.1 Prochlorococcus sp. scB245a_519A13
CTTTAATAAAAGCTTTTTTAGCTAATTCGCTGTCCCATAAATATCCTTCCAAATATAAGTATTTACTTTCCTTAATTAAAGTAAAGTCAATGTCTTTTGGTTCAAACTCTACAGATGCTCCTAGGTAAGTGCACATAGTTCTTTGTGCATCAGGTGTAACCAAAATGATTGAATGAGCTGTTGGAGCACCTTCAATAGTTGGTGGAGTATTAAATATAGTTTTGCTTTTTTTTATATCGTCAGAAAAGAAATCCCCAAATTCATCATTTTTCACTCTTCCTATAAACTGCACATGATTGCCTAATTTTGCTAAAGAAACAACGGTATTTGCTGAGGACCCACCTGGAATTTGTTTGATCACTTTGCAATTTTCTAACAATCTCTGAGATTCTTCAGAATTAATTAGATTCATTGATCCTTTATCCAAATTATTTATCTCGAGAAACTCATCTTCAATATTTACAATAATATCTACTATTGCGTTGCCCAAACCAATGAGATCAAGTTTTTTATGTTCAAAATGTCTAAAGGATTCCTTC
>JFNH01000088.1 GCA_000634415.1 Prochlorococcus sp. scB245a_519A13
TAGTCCTCGTACAGTCAACAACATGCTTTGATAATCTTTCCCCGTAGTCAAGATATTCTTCAACAATATCTTCTAATTTAAGTGGTTTAATGCCATAGATTTTTTCTAGCAGACCGTTTTTTTCTCTTAATGGAATTTCGATCACATCACTTAGCCTTTTCTTATTGAGCAAGTCTCTTATCCTAATGCCATTTCTTTGTGACTTATCCGCATAAGTTGGGCCAATCCCACGACCTGTTGTCCCTATTTTGTTTGAACCTCTATCGGCCTCCATCGCTTC
>JFNH01000089.1 GCA_000634415.1 Prochlorococcus sp. scB245a_519A13
AATGTTTCTAACAATTTATCAGTACTAATTTTAAGCTTAGTATTATTTGTTCTGCATAAAAGTTCTACTTCTTTATTAATAGAATCTCTGCCAATAATTATCTGAAAAGGAATTCCAATTAATTCCGCATCTTTAAATTTCACTCCAGCTCTATCGTTTCTATCATCAAGAAGGACATCAATTTTATTAATTAAAAAATTGTTATAGATTTGCTCAGTAAGAACACTTTGAATAGGATCTTTTAGGTTTGTTGGGATAATAATAACTTCAAAAGGAGAAATCTGGATAGGCCAACAAATTCCTTTTTGATCATGATTCTGTTCGATAGCAGCTAGAGCTATTCTTGTCACTCCTATTCCGTAACAACCCATCCATAAATTTTTTAACTGACCGTCCTT
>JFNH01000090.1 GCA_000634415.1 Prochlorococcus sp. scB245a_519A13
CTTTCATTATGAATTCTCTACTTCTCATTAATCCAAACCTTGGCCTTATTTCATCTCTAAATTTTGTCTGAATTTGGTAATAACATTGAGGTAATTGCTTATAGGAGTTTATGGTGTCTGATGCAATACTCGTGATCACCTCTTCGTGAGTTGGTGCTAAACCAAATTCTTTACCTTGTCTATCTTTGAGATTAAACATTATACCTTCACCTGCTCTG
>JFNH01000091.1 GCA_000634415.1 Prochlorococcus sp. scB245a_519A13
GATTACAAAAGTTTAGGCCTAACTATAGATTCAAAATTACAGAAAGCGTCATTCAATGCTTTATCAAAGCAAATAAGCAAATGGAAAGCAAAGAAGGGATTTGCAATAGTTATGGATGTTAATAATGGTCGCATTCTCTCCTTGGTTCCAGTCCCGTCGTATGATCCAAATAAATTTTGGCAGTATGATTCTGGACTCTTTAGGGGTTGGTATT
>JFNH01000092.1 GCA_000634415.1 Prochlorococcus sp. scB245a_519A13
TGGTATTCTCAAGATTTATTTGAGCCTGGTTCAACTTTTAAACCTATTAATCTTGCCTTAGCTTTAGAAGGAAAAGTAATCCAGAAAGATGGAGTAGTTGAAGATATTGGAAAAATTAATGTTGGCGGATGGACACTTTCTAATTGGGATAAAAAAGGTAATGGATACATTGACTGTCCAAAAGTTTTGCAGGTTTCAAGTA
>JFNH01000093.1 GCA_000634415.1 Prochlorococcus sp. scB245a_519A13
GTTGATGAGCCATCTAAATCATATGCATATGGTTCAACTGTTGCAGTACCAGTTGCGAAAGAAATTATCGAGAGTTTGATAGTAATTGAAAAAATACCTCCTAACATCAAAGATCATGGAATGATTGTTAAAAAACCCTAAAATTTTCCAATTTTATAGATATTTAATTCACTATCTGATGATTTCATCAGGAATTAAGGCTAGTTTGTATATATATATATGATGATCTAGA
>JFNH01000094.1 GCA_000634415.1 Prochlorococcus sp. scB245a_519A13
AATATGCTGGGGAGAAATTCATAACAAGAGGATATGTTTCACAAAGACTGGCAGGAGAAAGAGTCGCTCAAGTGGCAACTTATAAAGAATTTGCTAAACCATCAGTCCATTGGAGCTGGGGAAATCGTCAGAAAACTGGTAGAAATGCTTTTTCTCAAAAGTTGTCAAAAAGAATAATTGATACGATGACCTCTCAACAAACATATGATTTAACACGCCAATTGGTTGGATTAGATTAATTTAGACTAATCAAATCCTAATAAATCAAAAATTTCTCTATCTTTAAGTGGATTACCCTCTAAAGGTTCTACGTTTTCAAGCATATTTTTGGCAAGAGATAAATATTCATTTTGAACTTCAATAACATCTTCAGTAGGTTCCATTTCAAAAATGGTGCATTTTTTTAGTCTTGATCTTCTAATGGCATCGACATCTTTAAAGTGGGCCATAGTTTTTAAACCTGTTCTTTCATTGAATTTATCAATTTGATCTGTTTCTTTTGATCTATTTGCGACTACCCCACCTAATCTGACTTTATAATTTTTTGCTTTTGCTTTAATTGCAGAGACAATTCTATTCATAGCGAATATTGAATCGAAGTCATTAGCAGTAACAATTAGACAATAATTGGCATGTTGCAATGGAGCTGCAAAACCTCCGCAAACGACGTCTCCTAGAACATCAAAAATAACAACGTCAGTATCTTCTAATAAATGATGTTCTTTTAATAGTTTAACTGTCTGACCGGTTACATAACCCCCGCATCCTGTCCCAGCAGGAGGACCTCCACTTTCAACGCACATTACGCCATTAAAACCTTCAAACATGAAATCGGTTGGCCTCAATTCTTCGCTATGAAAATCCACCTCTTCGAGAATATCTATAACTGTAGGAACCATTTTGTGCGTCAAAGTGAAAGTGCTATCGTGTTTCGGATCACATCCAATTTGTAGAACCTTTTTACCTAATTTTGAGAATGCTGCAGAAAGGTTTGATGATGTAGTTGATTTTCCGATGCCACCCTTCCCATAAACGGCAATAACTAAAGCCCCTTCCTCAATATTTATTTTTGGATCTTGCTTTACTTGAACACTTCCTTCTCCATCAAGAGGTCTATTTATAGTACTTGTCATTTAAAGCTTAAAACACATTATTATTTATATTCTTGCAGCGCAAATACACATGAAATATGTTTCTAAACAAATATGTATTTAATTGTATTAAAAGTGTGAAATATGTTCTTATAACTGAATTTTTAGGATTAAATCTATTAGATTATGAGTGAAACTACTCATGACTTAAT
>JFNH01000095.1 GCA_000634415.1 Prochlorococcus sp. scB245a_519A13
CTATTAGATTATGAGTGAAAATACTCATGACTTAATTATATTTTATTAGTAAAAATTAACTGAAATATGCTTTAGCGTCGTAAAGAGTTTCATCGCTTATCTCTGGAATTCCTCTCAAGATTGCGTATTTTTCAGTATTTGTTTTAACTTTACCTCTTACAAAAAATGGAACTTTTGTTAATTCAGCTCTACCAGATTCAGTCCAGATAATTCCTTCTTTACTATTTTTTTCTTTTTTCTCGTCAGAATTTAAAATGTTATTTGTGTTTGTCGCTGTATGTCCTAAATGGCTTTGATGGCCATCAACAAATTCAAAGTCATGTTTGAACATATCAATAAGATGCTCTTCTAAGCCCATCATTAGGGGATGTACCCAGTCATCAAAAATCACATTTGCTCCTTCCCATCCCATTTGAGGGCTATATCTTGCAGGAACATCTTGAACATGCATTGGAGTACTAATTACGGAACATGGAATGCCGAGTCTTTTTGCACTATGCCTTTCCATTTGGGTCCCTAAAACTAGCTCAGGGGCGGCCTTTTTCATTGCATCTTCCACTTCTAGATAATTGTTAGTTATCAGAGCTTCTATATTAAGATCTTTTGCAGTAGCTCTTACTTTCCTGGCCATCTCCCTGCTGTATGTTCCAAGACCCACTACTTCAAAACCTAATTCTTCCTTAGCAATTTTGGCTGCTGCAATTGCATGTGTTCCATCACCAAAAATAAAAACTCTTTTACCAGTTAGATAATTAGAGTCAACTGATTTTGAGTACCAAGGAAGTTTTGATTTATTTTCTAATTCTTCTTTATTCGTTAAAGGAAGATCTAATTTCTCATGAACTTCATTTATAAATTCAATTGTATTTTTTATTCCAATAGGAATAGTATTCGTATATTCCATTCCAAAGTTCCGTTTAAGCCACTCACATGAAGCTTCAGCAATTTCTTGATAAAGACAGATATTTATTTCAGCATTAATTAGTCTTTCAATATCATCAGGACTAGCACCTAATGGAGCTACTACGTTTGTATCTATACCTTGTTCCGAAAGTATGCGTTGGATTTCGATTACATCATCTCTGCATCTAAATCCTAGTAATGAAGGGCCAAGTATATTAACTTTTGGTCTCCTACCTAATTCCTTCCACCTAAGGGGATTTATTTTGTCTGAAGAACTTACTTTTTCTTTCAAAAGGGTTCTTGTTAGTTGATAAAAGGTTTCAGAGGCCCCCCAATTTTCTTTCTTACTATAAGCAGGTAATTCAAGATTAACAATCGGCATGTTAAACCCCATTCCTTTCGCAAGTGCTCCAGGTTGGTCTTGGATAAGTTCTGCTGTACAACTTTCTCCGACTAAAAGAGTTTTGGGTTTGAATCGTTCAACCGCTTCCTTAATATTTTTCTTCACTAATTCTGCTGTATCGCCTCCAAGGTCTCTAGCCTGAAAAGTTGTATAAGTTACTGGAGGCCTTTGCCCCCTCCTCTCGATCATTGTAAAGAGAAGATCTGCATATGTATCTCCTTGGGGGGCATGAAGCACATAATGAATGTCTTTCATTGACGAGGCAATTCTCATAGCACCAACATGTGGTGGTCCTTCATAGGTCCAAAGAGTTAATTCCATAGTTTTTAATGCGTTACTAAAGTTTTTGAAGTTAGTATTTGATTCCTTCTTAAAGGTTTAGAGAAGAGACCAGCCAAATCTGCGGCTTGATCAATTCCATGAATTGGACTGAATACCATTTCTATGGACCACTTAGTACTAATTCCTTCGGCCTCCAGTGGGTTAGCTAAACCCATGCCACAAACTACTAAGTCTGGATTAGATTCCCTTACTCGATCTAATTGTTTTTCTACATGTTGTCCTTCGACAATTTTTGTATTATCAGGTAATAAATTAATCTCCTCTTTCATTAAATCTTTATTTAGGTAAGGAGTGCCCACCTCTACGAGATCCATTTCGCATTCATTATGCAAAAATCTTGCCAAAGATATCTCCAGTTGCGATTCAGGAAGAAGAAATAATCTTTTCCCCTTAAGTATTTCTTTGTGAGATTCAAGAGCAAGTTTTGCTCTATTAATTAAAGGCGAAATAATTTCATGAACTTTAAGTTCATTAATTTTGAAAGCTTTCGCTGCAGCTAAAAACCATTCAGTACTTCCTTCGATACCAAGAGGAAATGGAGCAGAAATTATTTCACAACCACGATGTTTTAGGTCTCGAACGGTATCACTTAAATAAGGCTGAGTTAATAAAACTTTTGTATTTTTGCCAATCTTTGGTAATTCTGTTGATTGACGGGGTGGGAAGCTCTCAATATTTGAAATTCCTAAATTTTTAAAAATCTTTTTAAACCTATCCTCTACATTATTTGCAAGAGTCCCAACTAATAATAATTTCTCCTCATTTGATGACTCCATTAATGGAATTAAAGCTTTTAAGGCGCCATCCTCACCTTGGGTAAAAGTTGTTTCTATCCCACTGCCAGAGTAATTAACGAATCTCACTTGACCTAAAAATCTTTTATTTAATTTCTCTGCGACAGTGGCAAGATCTAATTTGATTACCTCACTTGGACAAGATCCAACTAGAAAAAGAGTTTTTATTTCTGGTCTTCTCGCAATAAGATCATTTACCACTCGATCTAATTCTTCATGAGCGTCAGCAAGACCAGCAAGGTCTTTTTCTTCGAGAATAGCTGTCCCAAATCTTGGCTCAGCAAAAATCATAACTCCAGCAGCGCTTTGAATTAAATGAGCACATGTCCTTGAGCCTACAACTAGAAAAAATGCATCCGGCATTCTTCTGTGGAGCCAAACTATTGAAGTTAATCCACAAAAAACTTCCCTGGGCCCAGTTTCCTTATTAAATTCAACTTTACTCATTAAAAATTTTCAAGAGCTTATAGTTCAAGCTTGCATACACTTTTTAATTTAAGAAAGTAATTAATAAGTTCTCTTACAAAATGAACACATTTAAAAAACTTATATGAATGTTTAAATACTTAAATGGGAATTATGAAAAAAACTTTTGGAGCGTATTTTAATTTCTGTAGAAGGAATTTCCTTGACTTATTTTTGAAAGCTTCCACACATTTCTAGCTATTTTAGTTGCTAATAATCCTGCTCTTTCTAACTTAGATTTCCCGGGCTTTGCCCCAATTAAAGCTGTTACTTCTGAAGTGGTTAAAGGTGCTCCAGTATTTATAGCTAATTGGGTTAACTCCAATCTATCTCTAAGGTTCTTAAGATTTACTTTTTCAATTTTATCTTCTTCTAACCAACTAAAAGATGGGTCTTTCTGAGATAGTTTTTGCATCAAGCTAAGGCTAACTAATCCAAGAGTTTGATCAGGAGTTAATTCCTTTTCAGTACCAGAAACATTTGGTTCTTTTTTTTGAGAAGTTCCCATAAAAATGCATATCTTTTACTTGAAGTTATCGTTTTGTTGGAAGCATGCAAGTAAATTTAATAGAAAAAATGAACCATTATCCGTTATAGTCGCGTGAATGGAACCAACTTCTAGTTTAAACAGAGGGGAACGAAAAAAAGGAAGTTCCCTAGTCACAGGATCTGAGGTGCAATCTCAGGCCAGTGGTGCAAGCTGTTTTATTACAACTGATTCAGAAAAGTCTTTGGTGTCCAGACAAGCAAGTCAAGTTGAGCAAATTGAGTTGAGAACATATGTTTTTTTAGATTCTCTTCAACCTCAATTAGCTGCATATATGGGGACGGTTAGTAGGGGTTTTTTACCTATACCTGGAGATTCATGCCTTTGGATGGAAGTTTCACCAGGGATGGCCGTTCATAGAGTCACTGATATTGCCCTAAAAGCAAGTAATGTAAGACTTGGTCAGATGATTGTTGAAAGAGCATTTGGCTCTCTTGCTCTTTATCACAAAGATCAAAGTACTGTTTTACATTCTGGGGATGTTGTTCTAGATGCTATTGGAAGTGAAGTTCGAAAAAGAACCAAACCTTCAACAAGTTGGACAGAAGTTATTCGAGCTATTACTCCAGATCATGCTGTTTTAATAAATAGACAAAACAGAAGTGGATCAATGATTCAATCTGGAATGAGCATGTTTATATTAGAAACTGAACCGGCTGGGTATGTCTTAAAAGCAGCAAATGAAGCAGAAAAAGCATCAAATATAACTGTTGTAGATGTAAAGGCAGTTGGCGCTTTTGGTAGATTAACTCTCGCTGGGAAAGAAGGAGATGTAGAAGAAGCAGCAGCAGCTGCTATAAGAGCAATTGATGAAATTTCAAATTATTGAGAATTTTTTAATTTAAACCAATTTCTTTTTTGAGGTAAGGTGACATAATTCTGGCGGCTTTACCCCTGCTTCCTAACTTACTTAGTTGTGATTGTGATAGCTCACCGTATACACAGTTAGCTTCTTTTACCCAAAAAACAGATTCGAACTCCCCATTTGGATATTTTGGAGTCTTAAGAATTTCTCCCCAGCATATT
>JFNH01000096.1 GCA_000634415.1 Prochlorococcus sp. scB245a_519A13
GAATTTCTCCCCAGCATATTCCAGTTGTATCCTTCACTAAGTTTCCTGAGGGATCACATAAAACCATACAACTTATAAATCTCGCGCTCCTGTAAGGACTATCAGAAAGTTCATTAATTAATTTTTTAATTTTTTCAGCGTTATTTTTGGCATATCGAGCAGAATATATGCCTGGTCGACCATCTAAAACATCTACTTCAAGTCCCGAATCGTCAGCTAACGCCCAGGTTTTTGTCTCTAAAGCAGCTGCTTTTGCTTTTAAAAGTGCATTCTCAAAATATGTGTCTCCAGTCTCTTCGACATTTAAATATTCTGGTTGCTTCTGAACCCTTAAAGACAAAACATCGAGCATGGTCGAAATTTCAGAAACTTTAGTTTTGTTGCCACTCGCAATAGTTAGGACTGGATGGTTCAAAATAATAAATAAATTTATTGAAAATATTATCTTACTTCAAAGCTAGATACGGAGACAGGAAAGGTTGAACATTCCACACCTGTGTAGACAGGGCCTGCCTCGTACGGAAATAACATAATGTAAATTTTTTCTTAACACAACAGTATGTTTTGATGCACTAACTAATTTGCATAAGTATTGACATATCAATAGTACCAAGGGTGATAAGTTTAACTTATGAATGATAGAAAAAACATTAATGGAGATTTTATCGAAAACGCTTGACTTATAAGTACTTAATGAAGCATTCTTCGGATTGAACATTCCACATTTAGTAATTAGTAGACAATGGCTACAGAAACAATGGGTATCGCTCTCGGCATGATCGAGACACGCGGACTTGTACCTGCAATCGAAGCAGCTGACGCAATGACAAAGGCTGCAGAAGTTCGCCTTATTGGTCGTGAATTCGTAGGTGGCGGTTATGTCACAGTATTAGTTAGAGGAGAAACAGGAGCAGTTAACGCAGCTGTAAGAGCTGGTGCTGATGCTTGTGAAAGAGTTGGTGACGGTTTAGTTGCAGCTCACATTATTGCTCGTCCTCATAGAGAAGTTGAACCTGCTCTTGGTAACGGTGAATTTCTTGGTCAAAAGGACTAATAAATAAAGCAAGATTTATAAATTTTGCACAATAATTATTTTCCCTACACAGACCTAAATTTATCCTTATGAGTAAGAAGTATGATGCAGGGGTAAAGGAGTACAGAGATACCTACTGGACTCCAGAATATGTACCCCTAGACACCGATTTACTAGCCTGTTTCAAATGCACAGGTCAAGAAGGTGTCCCCAGAGAAGAAGTTGCAGCAGCTGTTGCCGCTGAATCTTCAACAGGTACTTGGTCAACAGTTTGGTCCGAGTTACTTACAGATTTAGAATTTTATAAAGGACGTTGTTATCGAATCGAAGACGTTCCTGGAGACCCTGAAGCTTTTTATGCTTTTATTGCATATCCTTTAGATCTTTTTGAAGAAGGTTCTATTACAAACGTATTAACATCTCTTGTAGGAAACGTTTTTGGATTTAAAGCTCTAAGACACCTACGTCTAGAAGATATTAGATTCCCAATCGCTTTCATCAAAACTTGCGGTGGTCCACCAAATGGAATCGTAGTTGAAAGAGATCGTTTAAACAAATATGGAAGACCTCTACTTGGTTGTACCATTAAACCTAAATTAGGATTATCTGGTAAAAACTATGGCCGAGTTGTATATGAGTGCCTTAGAGGTGGTCTCGATTTAACGAAGGATGACGAGAATATAAACTCTCAGCCATTCCAACGTTGGAGAGAAAGATTTGAGTTTGTTGCAGAAGCAGTTAAGCTTGCTCAGCAGGAAACTGGTGAAGTTAAAGGTCACTACCTAAACTGTACTGCCAACACTCCTGAAGAACTTTACGAAAGAGCTGAATTTGCAAAAGAGCTAGATATGCCAATCATCATGCATGATTATATAACTGGCGGTTTTACTGCAAATACTGGATTAGCAAACTGGTGTCGTAAAAATGGCATGCTTCTACATATTCATAGAGCGATGCATGCTGTTATTGATAGACATCCAAAACACGGTATCCATTTCAGGGTTCTAGCAAAATGTTTGAGACTCTCCGGAGGCGATCAATTACATACTGGAACTGTTGTTGGAAAACTAGAGGGTGATCGTCAAACAACTCTTGGTTACATTGACAACTTAAGAGAGTCATTTGTTCCCGAAGATAGATCAAGAGGTAACTTCTTTGATCAAGATTGGGGTTCAATGCCAGGAGTATTTGCTGTCGCATCAGGTGGTATTCACGTATGGCATATGCCTGCTCTCCTAGCGATTTTTGGAGATGATTCTTGTCTTCAGTTCGGTGGAGGAACACATGGTCATCCATGGGGTTCAGCTGCTGGAGCTGCAGCCAACAGAGTTGCTTTAGAAGCTTGCGTAAAAGCACGTAATGCTGGTCGCGAAATCGAAAAAGAGAGTAGAGACATTCTTATGGAAGCTGCTAAACACAGTCCTGAATTAGCTATCGCTCTTGAAACTTGGAAGGAAATTAAGTTTGAATTTGATACCGTCGACAAACTAGACGTTCAAGGTTAAACCAGATTTCAACATTGAGGAGATTCTTCTCCTCAAACTTCTACAAATCTCGTTCTATTACGAGTAATTTCATTCACATTTAAATTAATTATGCCTTTCCAGAGCACAGTAGGCGACTATCAAACAGTTGCAACCCTGGAAACATTCGGTTTCTTACCACCGATGACCCAGGAGGAAATATACGATCAAATTGCATACATAATTGCTCAAGGCTGGAGTCCTGTTATTGAGCATGTTCATCCTAGTGGAAGTATGCAAACTTATTGGTCTTATTGGAAGCTCCCATTCTTTGGGGAAAAAGACCTTAACTTGGTTGTAAGTGAATTAGAGGCATGTCATAGAGCATACCCTGATCATCATGTAAGAATCATCGGATACGATGCTTACACTCAAAGCCAAGGAACAGCTTTTGTAGTTTTCCAAGGACGTTAAATCTACTTTTATGTAGTAAATATCTTTCTCCAAAAAATATTTTTGGAGAAAGTTTTTTCAAAAGAGTTTCACATTTGAAGATTATGTCAAAAAAAACCAGTAGAGAGATTGCATTAGAAAGAAGAAAGGCGATGAGTGATAGCGGTAAAAAAGCTGCTGCTTATTCTTCAACTACTAAAGATAGAGTTCGATCCTCTCAAGATATACAGATTTCTGGTACCCAGTCTTCTTCAAATAATCAAAATATCACTAAACCAGTTACAAAACATATCACAAAAACACAGGTAAGTAGAAAGTCTTCTTCAACAACTTTATCTAGTAAAGAGTTAGTAATAGAGAGAAGAAAAGCAATGTCTACTCATGGGAAATCAGCAATAACTTCATCCGATAGAACTCGTACTGATGTTAAAAAAGAAAGTCCTGTAAATACAGTTAAAACTTCCACAAGCAAAAATCAGGAAGTTCAAAACTCACATAATACAGAAGTTAAAACATCAAAACCAAGCGTTAAAAGAAGAATTAATCAAAAGAGAAAGCCTATTACTAATACAAGTAGAGATATTGTTTTGGCGAGAAGAGAAGCTCAATCCAAGCATGGTAAATCAGCTACTAAACAAAATAACAGTGCAGCTTCTTTAGCTAGAAGGGGAGACCCAGATTTAAGTAGTAGAGAAATTTCCCAGAGAGTGAGAGAGCTAAGAAGCAAAACTGGTGCCACAGGCAAAAAAGGTAATGGTAAATGTAGACCATGTGGTCCAAATAAGAATGGAGCCAAACAAAATATTGCAGATGCTAGCTGGAAAGTTGGTAAAAGTGAAACTGATTCAGGTCAAATAGTTACTGGAACACAAGCTAATAGATCTGTAAAAACTACAGGTAATGAAGCAAGTACATGCAGGACTGTAACTGGTACTCAATATATGGGATCTGAAGTAGTTGACCAATTTTGTCAAGATAGACCAAGTTATAAACAACCACTTAGATCTACTGTTACCTCTACAACATCAGGTAATATAGTAACTGGAAATGAAGTCGGTAGATCTGAGAGGGTCACAGGCGATGAGCCCGGGACTTGTAAAAACCTTACAGGAACTGAATATGTATCTGCTAATCAATCACAGAAGTATTGTGGTGATGTTCCAAAAAATCCTTCAAAGGTTAAACATAGTACTACAACTGATGGATTAAAAGTATCTGGATCACTTCCTGGTAGATCAACCCTGGTTACTGGAGATGAATCAGGTTCTGGACATCAGTTAACTGGAGATCAATATCTTGGCTCAGAGCCAAATCCAAAAGGTAAAGCATTTGAAAAAGTTGGCAGTTACAACACACTTAATGGGAATAATGTAACTGGTACAGGGGTAGGGAGATCAGACCATATGACAGGCAATGAACATGGGAGTTGCAAGAATGTAACTGGTGATGAGTACATAGGATCTCAACAATATGAGAAGTTTTGCGGTTCAAAACCAAAACCAGAAGCTAGAAAAGTAGGTTTAAGCCTTTCTTCAAAGTCAAATTTAATAAGCGGGACTATGACAGGAAGATCAAAAATAGTAACTGGAGATGAGCCAGGTTCATGCAAAGTGCTTACAGGAACACCATACGCAGGCTTAGATCAGATAAATGATAATTGTAGTACAGAGATTTCTGAAGATATGAAATCCCGATCAACAGTTAATTCAGGAAATAATTCAAATGCCAGACTTACAGGACAACAACCAGGAATTGGCGGAGTAATGACAGGTGCTAAGAAAGGTGCTTGTAAAAACCTAACAGGGACTCCTTATGTTGGCGGAGATCAGTTCTCACAAGCTTGTGATAATCCTCCACATGATACTGCTTATGCGAATCCGGAAAAGTCAGCAGGTAACTCTTGGAACGAATTCTCTGTTAACTCACCATCAAGAGATAAATATTCTGAAAAAAATACTCAAGGTGTTACGGGTAATGAATATGAAAATGGTTCAAAGGTAACAGGGCCTTTTGATATGGCAGTTGATAAGGTCACTGGCACTGAAAAATTTAGATTTGAACCGAATAAAAATATTACTTATAAACAAAAAATGGAAATTGAAGAGGCAGACCGTGCTGCAAAGACACCAGAAAAAAGAGTCGCATCAAGGATTACTGGCGAAGGACAATCAGTAGGAAACGTAACTGGTGATGATTGGGATCGCGGCGATAAGGTAACAGGTACAGAGGGAGCTTCTTCTAGAAAGCGAAATCCATCAAGAGCAGGATTTATGAGCGCAATGCCCCCTATGGAAGTTAAAAGAAATGAGGAAACAGAAAAACCAGATTTCTTGATAACTGGATCTAGTGGAAATACTCGTGAAGGACAACTTGTTACCTTTTCAGGTGGTGCAAGAGGTTAAGTAAATAATGCCTTTAAGAGGACTGGCTAAAGCCAAGAACTTCACATTGGGGCCAACAGCTCCAATGAAAACTTTTACTGAAAATATCCATATACAAACTAAAGAATCAAATAATTTCCGAAATTCTGGAAAGTCTCATAAATTAACCAATAATATCCAAAATGAAAATCTATTTAGCTATGAAAGCAAAATAAAAAGTGATTTTGATAAAATTGTACCAACTCTCAAGGAAATTGCTCGAATTCAACATCACGAAGATTTTATAAATAAGGCTCAGAAAATATCAAGAAAAAATTTGGGGATAGATTTACCCCTACATATTTTAGATAAATCTTGGGTTAAACCTCTTGATATGAGAGCTTTATATGCATGGTGTGCTTTCAAACAGCATGAGAAACTTAGCGATAATTTTTTTAAAAATGATCCACTTGAAGGTGCATCTGGAAGTAAGGATGCGGAAGATTTTGAAAAATTTCTTTTAGATTGTGGAATACATTTACTTGATATAACTCCTTGTTCAGATGGAAGATTAGCCCATTCAGTTGCTTATGTAATGAGAATACCTTTTAGTTCAGTAAGGAGAAGATCCCATGCTGGAGCACTTTTTGATATTGAAAATACAGTTAATCGATGGGTAAAAACTGAACATAAAAGATATAGAGAAAATGTTCCTAATGAAGCTCATAAAGATACCAGGTACTTAAAAGTTGTAACTTATCATTTTAGTTCAGTAGATCCATTGCATCAGGGATGCGCAGCTCATGGGAGTAATGACGAGTTAGCTGCAGTAGAAGGTAGAAATAAATTATATGCTTTCAAAGAGGCTGTAGAGAATAGCTTTTGCTGCGGAGCTTCTGTGGATTTAATGTTAATAGGACTTGATACAGACACTGATTCATTAAAAATACATTTATCAACTAGTGATGGCGGTATAGATTTAGAAAAAACTATTTCTACATTAGAAATTTATAACTCAACAATAAATTTTTCAAAAGAGGATGCGGAAAGAGAAATTTGCCAGATAATTTCTAAGCAATCTTCAAAAGATAAACTCAGTGGACTGGAAAAATTTACATATAAATTAATTGCCAATAATATTTCTCAAATTGATTATGTTAAGAGTTTTCATAATGGTTCTTATGAAGATATTGGACATGCAGAGAGGTTTATTGGAGTAGGTATAGGTTTTAAAGAAGTACATCTCAGGAATTTAACTTATTTTGCTCATTTAGATACAGTAGAAGAAGGGGCTCCAGATTTAGATGTAGGAGTGAAGATTTTTACAGGATTAAATGTTTCTCAAGATCTACCTATTCCGGTAGTTATAAGATTTGATTACTCTGGCAAAGTACCCGGTGCAAAAGAGAGGGCAGTAAATGATTGTGAAAGAGTTAATAATGCGATATCAATTAGATATAAAAATTTAGTTGATCAAGGTTTGTTACATACTTGCTCTACTATTAGAGATAGGGACAACATTCATTCCGCCCAAATTATTGGAATGTCTTTAGATAAAAAAACAGAGGAGGCTCACTAATTATGTTAATTTGCAAGGTTGTAAAACCACTTGTTTCTACCAATAGGATTCCTGGTTTTGAACATAAACATCTGCAAGTTGTATTAGATGGTTCTTCTAGTAAAGTTGCAGTTGATGCTGTTGGCTGTAAGCCAGGAGATTGGGTTATTTGTGTCGGAAGTTCTGCTGCTAGAGAAGCTGCGGGAAGTAAATCTTATCCAAGCGATTTAACTATTGTTGGAATTATTGATCATTGGGATCCTGATAAGT
Organism: Prochlorococcus sp. scB245a_519A13; assembly: GCA_000634415.1. Classification (GTDB taxonomy): domain Bacteria; phylum Cyanobacteriota; class Cyanobacteriia; order PCC-6307; family Cyanobiaceae; genus Prochlorococcus_A. The sequence continues at coordinate 7,138 of JFNH01000096.1, forward strand.
CATAAAAAAGGAGGATATAAATTGTGGAAATTATGAAGGTATTAGGAAGGATGGTATGCACTCAAAGAGTCGCTGGCTTAGGTCATATGAATTTACGAATTTTAGAAAATAATAAAGGAAAGAAATTAGTTGCAGTTGATCCTGTTGGAGCTAGAGAAGGTAACTGGGTTTTTACTGCTAGTGGCTCTGCCGCAAGATTTGCATGCCCCAATCCAGAAGTTCAAACCGATTTAACAATTGGCGGTATTATTGATTATTGGGAGAGTGACTAAAAATTTTACCTTCAAAAATTTATTGAGAAACTTTGTTGAAGGTATAGTGTAATTAGTCTTGAATAAAGAATGTAATGTGGAATCAAAGAGAATCACCTTTGAGGATTGAAAAAAGATTTGAATTTGATCAATACTCAAAAATTAGTAAATTCATGGGGGAAATTGAGAAATTATGTAAAAAAAAGGATATCTATCCAAATATCAGTTTTGGTAAGAATTTTGTAAGTCTTTCAATATTTTTAGATAATAAAGAAATATCCGACAAGGAAAAAGACTTTTCAAAGGATATAGATAAATTTTATTTGGAAGATTAGTTCTTTTTAATAATTATTAGGCTTAGCAATATCTCTTTTGATTAAAGCCATTAAATATTTGGGGGCTTTATATCTACCAGGTAGGCATCTATTTAAAGTTTCAAGATGACCCCAGCACACTGTTTTTTCTATATCTTTAACTGAGTTACCTTTTAAAATTAATAGTCTAAGAGCTTTGCAAAATAAAGGATAACCTGCTTCTAGTTCATCTATATTAAGCTTTGCTGCTGACATAGATCAAAGATTAATTATCAACTAATAATCTATACAACTATGGTGCACAATTGGTTCATATTTCAAAATTCTAAATAATTAGAAATTAATCTAGAAATGCGACGCAATCTATTTCAACTAACACTCCTTTTGGTAGAGATGAAACTTCCACACAGGCCCTTGCTGGAGGATTCTCTATATTAAAAAAATCACTATATATTTTATTTACAATTTGAAAATTACTTAAGTCCGTTAAGTAAATAGTTGTTTTTATTACATCCTCTATTTTTGCTCCACCAGCTTTAAGAACTTCTGCGAGATTTTTTAAAACTTGAATAGTTTCCTTCTCTATATCACCTAAACATGTTATTTTATTTAAAGCTGGGTCTATAGCAATTTGACCTGAACAATAAATAAAATCCCCAGCTTTTATTGCTTGATTATAAGGTCCTACTGGATCTGGAGCATTTGATGTTTTAATTACTTGTTTGGGTGACATTTGTTTAAGAAGATACCTATCTATTTAAACCCATAAATCTTTATTTTCTCTTAAAAAAGTAAATTCTTCTAAATTTTTCGCTCTTAAGAAAAGGTTTATTTTCATCTCTTCATCAAGTAAAAATGGAATTGTTAATTCATTAAGAGAAAGTTTTTTTTCAACTTCCGAAAGTTTATTTTTTATATCTTTATCTTCTGGCTTGAGATTCAATGCCCACAATATATTTGCCTTTGTATATTCATGTGCACAATATATGAGAGTATTTTTTGGTAAAGATTTGATTCTTTCTAGTGAAGAATACATTTGTTGATAAGTTCCCTCAAAAATTCTTCCACAACCTCCAGAAAATAATGTGTCACCAATAAAAAGCGCAGGATTTTCTTCATTCAAAAAGAATGCAATATGTGAGCTTGTATGCCCTAATACTTCAATAATTTTTACTTCTTCACCTAAAATATTTAAAGTTTCTCCGTCTTCTACAGATAAATTTTGCAAAGGTATTCGCTTTTTTTCTTTGGAGGATGCAATCACCTTTACATTTGGCCATCTTTCAATAAGAGACTTTGTCCCTCCAATATGGTCTGAATGATGATGAGTTTGCAAAATAGCTTCTAAGTGAAAATTGTTTTCATTTATATAACTAATTACTGGTTCGGGAACAGATGGATCTACAACCACAACGGATTTATCTTTTACCCATAACCAAATGACGTTATCACTTAAAACTCTTAGTCCGATTATATTTCGAGCTTTATTAAAATCCATTGTTAACTTAGAATGAAGAATCTTTGGAAGGAATTGATCTATGTTTACTATAGCTTTACCAAAAGGAGCTCTGTTAAAGGATTCAATTTCAACTTTTAAAAGAGCTGGGTTAGATTTCTCTGATGCGTTGGACGAAAATAACAGATCATTAACCTTTGAATCAAATTGCAAACGGGCAAAAGCTTTATTAGTAAGAAATGGAGATGTTCCTGTTTATGTAAGTTATGGCCAGGCTGATTTGGGTATTGTTGGGTATGACGTTTTACGAGAATCTGAATTAAAAGTCGCAAAGTTATTAGATTTAGGCTTTGGTGGTTGTCATATGTCGTTGGCGGTTAAGAAAAATAGCAATTATTCAAAACCAACTGATCTTCCAGCGAATTGTAAAGTAGCAAGTAAATTCATAAAAACAGCAAGATCTTATTTTGAAGAATTAAATATTCCTGTAGAAATAGTTCATTTGACAGGATCAGTCGAGCTTGGTCCTATTACAGGTATGGCAGAGGCAATAGTTGATTTGGTAGCAACCGGGAAGACTCTTAAAGAAAATGGTTTAATTAAAATAGATGATCTTTATTACTCGACTGCAAGACTAATTGGAAATCCTTTATCTATGAGGTTAGATGATAATCATCTCAGAGATACTATTTTATCAATAGAATCGATTAATGCTTTATAGAAAGTTAGCTAAATGTTTTTTAAAGATTTTAGAAGGATTAAAAAGTTAGGTAAATATTTAACTAAAGATAAAAAAACAATCTATCTAATCTTGATAGTTTTGTTACCTGTTTCTTTCTCTGGAGCTATTCAACCATTATTAGTTGGTCAAGCAATTACAATTCTCAAAAATGAAACTACAGATGTTTGGCTAAGTAAAACTTTCTTGGGGCAGTCAATAAATGCCATAATTATAACTTTATTTATAACTGTCTTATTCAGATTAGTTCTGCAGGGATACCAAACTTACAACATCCAAGCAGTGGGACAACGTTTAACAGCAAGGATAAGAAGAGAACTTTTTGATCATTCAATATCTTTATCTCTTAAATATCACGATAAAATGCCTGTAGGGAAATTATTAACGAGATTAACAAATGATGTTGATGCTTTAGCTGAGGTTTTTGGGAGTGGGGCAGTTGGAGTCATTGCTGACTTCGTCAGTCTGATAGTAATTTCTTTGACAATGCTGTCAATTGATCGAGGGCTTGCCATCTTATTACTTTTGACTCAAATCCCAGTTTCATATTTTATTATTTGGCTTCAAAAACGTTATAGACGAGCCAATTATCAAGTAAGGGAAGAATTGTCTCAACTTAACTCTGATTTTCAAGAGAATCTTCAAGGTTTAGAAGTTGTTCAGATGTTCAGAAGAGAGGCTTTTAATAGCAAGAAATTTTCCAAAACTGGAGTTGCTTATAAGAAAGCAGTTAATGGAACAATATTTTATGACAGTAGTATTTCGGCATTTATAGAATGGATTTCTCTTGCCGCAGTTTCCTTGGTTTTAGCAGTTGGAGGTTATCTTGTTACTTCTGGAAATATTGGTTTAGGAACATTAACAACCTTTATTTTATATTCCCAAAGACTTTTTGAACCTCTTAGGCAGCTTGCAGAAAGATTTACTCAAATACAAGGAGGTTTAACAGCTGTAGAAAGAATAAACGAATTATTGGATGAAGAAATACAGATTAAGGACTCTACTTCCGCAAAACATTTTTTAGAAAATGTTACAAATGTAAATAAAAAATTTAAGGGCAAAATTGAGTTCAAGAATGTTAATTTTTTTTACAACGAAGGAGAACACATTATAAAGAATTTATCTTTCAAGATCAATCCAGGAGAGCATGTGGCTTTTGTAGGGCCAACTGGTTCAGGTAAGACGACCATAATAAGACTATTATGTAGATTGTATGAACCTCAATCAGGTCAAATTTTAATCGATGATTTAGATATCAAAGATATTCCTATTGCAACTCTTAGAAATATGTTGGGAGTAGTTTTGCAAGATACCTTTATCTTTAGTGGAAATGTCGCAGATAATTTAAAACTAAATTCGAATGTGGACAATCTTGAATTGGAAAATCTTTGTAACGAATTAGGGTTAGATAATTTGTTAAAAAAATTACCAGATGGTTTGAACACCTTACTAAGAGAAAGAGGGGGAAACCTCTCCTCTGGAGAGAGACAACTTCTTTCAGTAGCCCGAGTAGCGATTAGAAATCCTGTTGTTTTAATAATGGACGAAGCAACAGCGTTTATGGATCCCTCTACAGAGGCTACTTTGCAGAAAGATCTTGAGAGAATTCTGTCAAAAAGAACTGCATTAGTAATAGCTCACAGATTAGCAACTATTGAAAGTTCTGATAAGATTTTTGTCTTAAAAGGGGGTTCATTAGTTGAAGAGGGAACACATATTGAATTGAGACTGAAAAAGGGTTTATATTTTCAGCTCTCTGAGCTTCAAAGAAAAGGATTCGTGAATTTTTAATGATTTTTAGAAACCAAGGATCGTTAATAAAAAAATCAAACAGTATATCAAGGGATGAGCTGATAGATCTTTATGGTTTAAATTCTTATGAGTTTACTCAAACAAATAAAAAAGAAATATTTATATGTAGTAAAAACAAAGATTTAGATCTAATAGAACTAGATCAACTTTTGCAAACAGTTGGTTGGAGCAGAAGACCCATAAGGAGGGTAAAAAGAGCTTTAGATTTCAGCATTTTGGTGGTTGGGTTATGGCGTCATGATGATAAATTCCCCCGATTGGTAGGATTTGCAAGATGCACTGGTGATGGAATTCTAGAAGCAACAGTTTGGGATGTGGCTATTAACCCTGTCTATCAAGGACTTGGATTGGGGAAAGAGTTAATGAAATATGTTCTAAAAGAATTGAAAAATATTGGAATTCCTAAAGTAACCCTTTTCGCTGATGCTGAAGTAGTTTCATTTTATAAAAGACAAGGTTGGATTTTAGAACCTAGAGGCTCTAAATGTGCTTTTTGGTATGCAAATTAATTATTTTTTGTAGTAGTCAGAATATATGGATTTTAACGATTCGCCTTTTAACCATCTTCTTCTAAAGCGCCAATTCCTAATTGCTTGGAAAAAAATATTAGTTCCTTCCCATTTCCTTGAACTTATAAAAATAGGAAAACTTAATTGTTTTAAATCTCTTTTTTTGTTTAATCTCCTTAAAAAATCTACATCTTCCATCAAAGGTATCTTTCTAAAACCATTATTCTTAAAGTAGGTAGTTCTATGAATTATTAAACCTTGATCACCATAAGGTTGTTTAAAATATTTGCTTCTAATATTCACAAGAATTTCGAGTATTCTATAAATTATCTTTTTGTGATTAATTTTGAATTCAAAATAGTAAATACTATTCTTATTTCCCTTTAAAAATGAATTTATTTTTTTAAACCAATCATGAGTTAATCTTGTGTCTGCATGCAAAAATATGAGCCACTCTCCTTTTGAATTTTTAGCTCCAATATCTAATTGGAAACCTCGATTTCTTTCTTTGGATATACATACTTTCGCTCCATAAATATTTGCTATGTCAATAGTTTTATCTTCACTTCCACAATCAACAATTATGATTTCGCCCTCATTCTTAATACTTGATAAGTCTGAAAGCAATAATGGCAAATTATTTGCTTCATTAATAGTTGGAATGATAATTGAGATTTTAGACAAGTCGACTACTTTCTGTTTTCAATATCAATCATTGTATCTATATCTATTTTTTTATCTAAAAACTTATATTTTAATTTTGTTGAAGCAAAATTATCAATTGTATTTTGAAGAACATTTTCTGTCCCCCATTTTATGTTGATAAAAGGTAAATATATATGCGATGACATTATTTTTTCTGATAAACCAATAAGCCAATATCCTCCATCATTAGATGGTCCTAAAATAAGATCATTTTGTTGAAGCTCTTTTAGAGTAATCAATAAATCTTGATGGCATAAATCTGGAAGGTCAGTACCAATAAAAATAATATTTTTGATCTTATGTCTAGCACAAAATTTTTTGTTGATAATTATTTGCCGTTTCATTTTTTCTCCCAAGCAGCCTTTCCCCTGTAAATTAAATTTTTTGATGCCTAATTCTCTAGTCCATCTCTTACAGTTACCTACCCCCAAACCAGAAATAGCAATAGAAATTTCAATTAATTTATTTTCTTGGAGAAATTTTGCGACTGAAATAGTGTGTTTGGTCATTACACTTTGAACCTTTGCAGAATTACTTTTACCTATATCTTTAGATAATCTTGTTTTGCATCTTCCAAAAGCATGCCATTTTGCCATGATAATAAGTAATGCTTTATCCAAAAATTTATTGCGATTTAAAATAATTATATGCCTATAAAAAATAAAATTTTTCTTGTAAATTTGTATGATTGTTTGTTACGTAATTTTAAATTTGTCGTGATCTTGTGATTTCCTAATGGCCAATTATTAAATTCCAACTAGATTAATAATCTAGAGAATAAAATTTTGCAAGCAATTAATCCTATTTGGGCGGAAGTTCAACAATCACTTCAAAAAACTTTAAGTAAGCCTTCATTTGAGACATGGATAAGGCCTGCTAAATTTAATTGTTTTGAAAATGGCTTATTAACTTTAATTGCTCCAAATACATTCTCCAGTGATTGGTTAAGAAAGAATTATTGCCAAACTATTGAAAAAGCTGCAAAAGAAATATGCGGCCATGATGTAAAAGTTGTTTTTAAATCTGAAACAAACATAATCAGAGATTCAACAAATAAACAGAACTTAGATGAACAGATTGTGAATCATAAAACAAATTCATTTCCTAAAAATAGTCAAGATATTTCTTTAAAAAATCGATCCAAAAATCCCAACGGTCTGAATTTGCGCTACGTATTTAAAAGATTTGTTGTAGGTCCAAATAGTAGGTTGGCTCATGCCGCGGCTTTGGCAGTTGCCGAATCACCTGGGAGAGAATTTAATCCATTATTTATTTGTGGTGGAGTAGGTCTTGGTAAAACTCATTTAATGCAAGCAATAGGCCATTATCGAGTAGAAATAGATCCAGAAGCAAAAGTTAAATATGTATCTACAGAGACTTTTACTAATGATGTTATTAGTGGGATTCGAAGAGATGGAATGACAGCTATTCGAGATAAATATAGAAATGTAGATTTGATTTTAATAGACGATATACAATTCTTAGAAGGGAAAGAGTATACACAGGAAGAATTCTTTCATACTTTTAACGCTCTTCACGAATCAGGAAGTCAAATAGTTATTGCAAGTGATAGGCCACCAAATCAATTGTCGGGAATTCAAGAGAGATTAATTTCTAGGTTCTCAATGGGCATGACGGCAGATATTCAACCACCTGATCTTGAGACGAGGACAGCCATCCTACAAAAAAAGGCAGAACAAGAGAGGATGAGTCTCCCAAGAGATTTAATTCAATTTATAGCAGGAAGATTCACTTCGAATATTCGAGAATTGGAAGGAGCATTTACTAGAGCTGTTGCATTTGCATCAATAACAGGCTTGCCAATGACAGTCCAATCAATTGCTCCAATGCTTGATCCGAATAGTGTTGGAGTAGTTGTTACTCCAAAACAAGTTATTAATAAAGTGTCAGATTTCTTTAAAGTTTCTACTGATGAATTGATCAGTTCTAGTAGGAGAAAACCAGTAAGTCAAGCTAGGCAAATAGGTATGTATCTTATGAGGCATGGGACGGATCTAAGCTTACCAAGAATTGGAGATGAGTTTGGGGGCAAGGACCATACAACAGTAATGTATGCTATTGAACAAGTTGAAAAAAAATTATCTATTGATCCAAATATTGCAAGTCAAGTTCAAAAAATAAGAGATTTACTTCAAATAGATTCAAGAAAAAATTTATAGTTTTACTATTAACTAGAAATGAAATTTATAGGATCTTGATCATATCTATGCCTTAAAGGTAACTTATCTATTTCATTGATATCACTGAGCGATTCAATTCTATTTAATGATTGCCTTAATAATCTCGCTGCAATGATTGGCATATCTCTTGGAACTGAGATTCTATTTTTTAAGTATCTTAAAGAGATTCCTGAAAGTTTTTTAGGTATTAATACTTCACCTGTGATCATATGACTCAAAGCTGATCTCAATGATTCGTCAAAGGATTCTTTATTGTATGGGTTTACCTTTAGTAAATTGTCTTTATGCTTTATCACTCTTTTAAGAGCAATTATTGCATAATATTTTGACTCATAATCTTGGTTTAATTCATAATTACCTAAACCTTCCCCAGTATCTATTAGCTTTGAGAAAGAAATCTGTTGTTCATTGCTTTCTTTATAGCATCCTCCCATTTGTGGGGGTAAATCATGAGAATGAGTATGAAAATCTCCTTGAGTGCCTCTATAAGCACTTGTCCCCTCAAAAAGGGTAAGCCATTTATCTAGATGAGGATAATTAGATCTTAAATTAAACCCTTTATAATAAATAAGTGATGCATTCATTCTCTCCATGTAGGGAATAAAAATTATATCTCCAACACCAGGCTCTATATTACCCGTGTTAGAAACTGACGGATCAATAAACCCTGATTTTGAGCTACTTAAGATTTCATCGAGTTTAGAAATAGATTCTTTAAATCTTTTTTTTCTAAAAGAGTTATCTATAAAATTAAAGCTTTCTCGGCAGAGCCAATTACACCAGGATCTGAAAATTTCTCTTTCTAACTCTCGAATTTTGATAAGGTGACTAGATGTAATAAAAGATCCAAGTGCTCCAAATTCGTTTTCTAAAAAAGCTATGATATCGTCGCTTTCAGTTATAATTTGCCCTTTAAATTCAATTGCAGGTAATTTCCCAGATCTGACTTTTTTAAGGAACCAACTTTCTTTTTGGCCGTAGCAAAACATATTTATTTTCTTGACTCTGTATGGAATTTTCTTAAATTCAAGCCATAACCATATCTTCTGACAGTAAGGACACCAAGAATGCCTATCCCTATATAGAGTAACTAATACATCATTTTCACTATGTCCAAATAATCTTAAATTTGCGTAGGAATTATTTATACCATGGACTCTATCAAGATCTTCAACTTCAAATTTATTTAAATCATCCCATGTCAAAATCCCATTCATTATTTGAATTAAAGCTATAAACTAACGTTATAATAATTGATTAAAAAAAGTCTTGGAATTTGAATTTGATTTAATTGTTGTTGGCGCTGGATCTGGAGGACTCGCGGCGGCTAAACGTGCGGCTAGTTATGGAGCAAAAGTCGCAATCATAGAAGCAAATCAAATAGGAGGAACTTGTGTGATAAGGGGATGTGTGCCTAAGAAATTAATGGTTTATGCAGCTAAAAGTAAAAAAAATATGGATTCTTCTGAAGGATATGGATTAAAAAATGAAGGTATTAATTTTGAATCAAATATTTTGTTGAAGAATGTTAGAGAGGAGGTTTCTAGATTAAGCAATTTACATAGAAATTCTTTAAAAAGGTTGAATATAACTATTTTTAAAGGCTTAGGAAGATTTATTGCTCAAAATGAATTAGAAATTATTTGTTCAATCACAAAGAAAATTAAAAACAAAATAAGTTCAAAAAAAATTCTTATTTCAGTTGGAGGTAAACCAAAGAAATTAAATATTCCTGGTGTAGATTTGGCATGGACTAGTGATGATATTTTTGAATTAGAAAAGTTTCCTAAATCAATATTAATAGTAGGAGGTGGATATATTGCTTGTGAATTTGCTTCTATTTTCAGAAATTTAGGAACTGAAGTCACTCAATTAATCAGAGGTCAACATTTACTTAATGGTTTTGATGAGGATCTTTCTTCATGTCTTGAGGAATCACCTACTTTTACTGAAATCAATATAATCCCCAATACTCAAATAAATTCTATCAAAAAAGTAAATGGATATCTGGAATCTTCCCTAGACTCAGGAGATAAACTCCTAACTAATAATATTCTTATTGCTACAGGAAGAGAACCAAATCTTTTGCCTTTAAATTTAGATTTTTTAAATCTAAAGATGGATGGCCAATATTTAGATGTCGATGAACTTAATCAAACAAGCAACGCAAATATTTTTGCAGTTGGCGATATAATAAATAAGCCAAACTTAACTCCCGTAGCAATAGAACAAGGGAGAGTTTTTTCGGATAATTTTTTTAATGATCAAAAAAGAAAAGTAAATTATGAATATATCCCTAAGGCCGTTTTTACTATTCCAGAAATTTCAACAGTTGGCTTAAGTGAGAAAAGAGCTAAAGAGATTTACTCTGAAAAAAATATAAAAATTTTCAAATGCAAATTTACCCCTATGTCTAATACCTTTAAAAAGAATAAATCAAAATGTATGTTGAAGATTGTAGTTCATAAGCTAACTGACAAAGTCCTAGGATGTCATATGTTTGGAGAAACATCGTCTGAGATTATTCAAATGGTATCAATTTCATTAAATGCAGGGATAACAAAAAAAGACTTTGATATTACTATGGCTTTGCACCCGACTATTTCAGAAGAATTTGTGACAATGTATGGATAAAATTATGAATTAGAAAATTTTAATTTTTCTTGAACAATCAGAAATACTATAAGTAATGCAAAGTAAATAAATAAACCTATCCTTAATTCAGAAAGAAAGTTAAATTCATTCAGGAAAAGTATCTTATCGAGAATGTAGAAAATATAAAGATTAAGCAAAATAAATCCTTCAATTCTTGTGATTTTCCCTTTGCTCCAGAAAATTGGTAAGCATGCAAAGGTAGTTAAAACCATAAAAGGTAAGTCAACTTTTATTAGACTCTGTTCAATTACTAAACCTTTAAATCCTGAAAAAATACTGCAGCTTCCAAGGATTAAAAGTTGATTGAGTAAATTACTACCTATTACATTCCCAATCGCAAGATCTGTTTTGCCTTTAAATGCAGCAATTATTGAAGTTACTAATTCTGGTAAAGATGTCCCAGTTGCGACGATAGTTAAACCAATTACAATTTCATTTACACCCAAAAGAGTAGCGAGCGTTTGAGAACCATTTACTAAAATATTTGAACCAAAGCTTAAAAGAAATATTCCCAATATTAACTTTAATAAAATATTCATTTTCCCTTTATAGTTATCTTTTAATTCTTCTATCTCGGGTTCGGCATCTTTTGTCTCCTCTCCTTTTTCATTGATGGTATTGATTTCCCATATTGTATTTAAGATTAAACAAAATATTAGAAATACACCTGCTTGCAATGTTAATAAGCCAGTTGATGACATAGCCCAGACTGCACAAGAAATTGCCATTAAAAGAGGCACATCTCTTCTGACTATTCTGCTTTTTACTTTAAGAGGTGTTATCAATGAGCTTATACCCAAAACAACGAGAACATTAAAAATATTGCTTCCAATTACATTGCTTGCCGCAAGCGAATCACTGCCTTTTAAAATTGAACTCAAACTTACCAACAACTCAGGAGAGCTTGTTCCAAGAGAAACAACTGTCAAACCAATTACTATTTGAGGTATTCCTAAAATTAAAGATAAAAATATGGCTCCTTGAATAAAGAACTCTCCTCCAGCAAAAAGTAGAACTACGCCTAAAAATATTTCTATTATTGGAAATAAAAAATCACTCATATTTAGGATTTAATTTAGATAATAAAAATTTTCATAATTGGTTAATAACTATCCTCGAATATCTATAATTTATTGTCAATTTTAATTTGCTGTTAAAATTGATTAAATAGAAAAAATTTTGAAGACTTTCAACATAATAAAACCTGATGATTGGCATTTACATTTAAGAGAAGGTCTTGTATTAAAAAATATCATTCAGTTTACTTCGGAATATTATGGAAGAGCCATTGTTATGCCAAATACTAAAAGTCCCATAACATCAATCAATAGCGCTATTTCTTATAGGAAATCTATTGTTGAAGCGCTACCAGAAAGTTCTAAGTTTGAACCATTAATGACAATTTATCTTACAGATGACACTGATAAAGGGGAACTAATTAATGGTTTTAAAAATAATGTTTTTTTTGCAGCAAAATTATATCCTGCTAATGCCACAACAAATTCCAGTCATGGAGTCAGGAAAATAGAAAATCTATATAAGATCTTTGAATTAATGCAAGATTCTGGAATGCCTCTTTTAATACATGGGGAAGTGACTGATTCTGAAGTAGATGTATTCGATAGAGAAGAAGTTTTTATAGATAAAGAACTTTCTCAAATAACTAAAAGATTTCCAAAATTAAAAATCGTTTTAGAACATATAACCACCTCGTACGCAGTAGATTTTGTGCAAGAAAATAATATTGGGGCTACTATTACTCCTCATCATTTACATATAAATAGAAATGCAATGTTTTTTGGAGGCTTAAATAGTGATTTTTACTGCTTACCAGTTGCTAAGAGGGAAAATAATAGACTCGCTTTAAGGAGAGCGGCAACAAGTGGGAAAAAATGTTTTTTCTTGGGGACTGACTCTGCTCCACACCTTAGGAAGTGGAAGGCTTTTTGTGGATGTGCAGGCATTTTTAATTCGCCAGTAGCAATAGAAAGCTACTTAACAGTTTTCGAAGAGGAGGATGCTCTGGATAATTTTGAAAAGTTTGCAAGTTTGAATGGCCCTAATTTTTATAATGTCCCACCAAATAAAGAAAAATTAAAATTAGTCTCTAGACCTAACAAAATTAAAGAATATATTGATGTTGTTGAAGAAAAAAATATTGTCGGACAAATAAAACCATTTCATGCAGGTGAAACTTTACAATGGCAAGTAGAAGGAATAGTAAATTAAAAAATTAGATTTAATCTGACAATTAAAAGTGTAAATATTCCAATTTTTCTTGGTTAAATGGGTTACTTTCAGCTACGATTAGAAAGCGCAAATTCCCTTGGGAGTGTGGCGGAATTGGTAGACGCGCCGGACTTAAAATCCGTCGAGCGATTTAGCTCGTGGGGGTTCAAGTCCCCCCACTCCCATTATTTAATTATTTATTTTTAGTTCTGACGATAACTTCCAATAGTTGTTATGTTTTAACTAAGCAATCATAAATTAAAATGGAAAGTTTTTTAAATAATTCATTCGCTACTTTAGTTGCTTATATTGGAATTATTTCTATCTATTTATTGGTTATCCCATTGTTACTATTTTACTGGATGAATAATAGATGGAATATTATGGGCAAATTTGAAAGATTAGGAATTTATGGCCTTGTATTTCTTTTCTTTCCAGGTTTAATTTTATTTTCTCCATTTTTAAATCTCAGACTAAAAGGAAGTGGTAAAGGGTAAATAATTGACTAAAGGAAAAGTTATACAGATAGGTTTATTTATTTCATTAATAGGACTAATTAGTTATAAATTTGCACCGCAATTTGGTATTGATAATTTTACAGCCACTACTCTATCAAGTTGTATCTTGATTTTGATTGTTATTACTTGGGTAACAACTTATGTTTATAGAGTTGTAAATGGAAAAATGACTTTTATGGAACAAAGGAAGCGTTATAGAAAAGAGTATGAAAAAGTTGTTAATGATAAACTAGAAACCAAATTCAACTCATTGTCAAAGGAAGAGCAGCAAAAACTTATGGAAGATTTAGAGAAAAATCAATAAATTTTTCATAGAAAAATATATAAAATTATGAAAGATAACAAAATGCAAATTACTAAAAACAAATCTTTATCTAAGGTAGATGAGATGTTTTGTGAGTTAAAAAATAAAAAAAAATTTGCTTTAATGCCTTTTATAATGGCTGGGGATCCCAATATTGAAATAACTTCTGAGATCTTATTAAAGTTACAAGAAAATGGAGCTGACCTTATTGAATTAGGTATCCCTTATAGTGACCCACTTGCAGATGGACCTGTTATTCAAGTTGCGGCCTCTCGCGCCTTAAAGTCAGGTACTAGCTTAAGAAAAGTAATTAAACTTTTAGAGTCTTTAAAAGGTAAATTAAATATCCCCATCATCCTTTTTTCTTACTTGAATCCATTACTATGTTTTGGCTTTGAAAGGTTTTGTGAGATGGCCTCTGATGCTGGAGTTTCTGGACTAATAGTTCCTGACCTCCCTTTGGAGGAAGCTTATAAATTTTCTAAAATAGTTAGTAACCATTCTATGGACTTAATTTTATTGGTAGCGCCAACTACTCCTTTTGAAAGAATGAAACAAATATCAAATCATACAAAAGGCTTTACTTATTTAGTAAGTGTTACAGGTGTCACTGGTGAGAGAAACAAAATGGAAAATAGAGTAGAAAATCTTATTGCCAAATTAAAAGATGTAAATAGCAATCCAATTGCTGTTGGTTTTGGAATATCAACTCCAGAACATGTTAATAAAGTTCGTGAGTGGGGAGCAGATGGAGTAATTATTGGGAGTGCATTTGTAAAACGAATCTCGAGCTCAAGTGAAAAAGATGTTGTCGATCATGTTGGTAAGTTTTGTAAAGAAATGCGTTTAGCTGCTGATCAAAAAAAATAAATACAAAGATAATTTTTTAATTAAAAGAATTATTTATAGAAAATTAATTAAAAATGTTATGACCAATTGTTTGTGGTTGTCTTTAAGATTCTTCTGTAGGTAATAATCTGATTTGTTTTCTTCCGAGCTTAATTTCGAATTCATCACCTGCTTTTAAATCAAGAAGTGCTGTATATGCTTTCCCAATCAGAAGATTTCCATTGCCTTGAACTGTCGCAATATAACTAAGTTTTCTTCCGCCTTTTCCAATACCTGCAACTCCAGAATCACCAAGATTAACGCCTTTTGCTTCTAAAAGTGCTTCATAAAATGCGGTAAAGTTTAAGCGTTCACCTCCGTTTTTTTTAGTGGAAACATATCCACAGGCGCGAACTAGGTCAGATTTGCTAACATCACCAAGTTCTTTAACTTTTGCAAGGAGATCGCTACCAGTTAGCATAATTAATTAAAAGAAAGTTGTATTAAATAACATAGCAATCTGTGTGTAATATATGCAATTATTAAGTATCTATTCATTCTATTATTTATATTTAAAAATGGAAAAGTTTGTAGTTTTTGGACGGTACTGTGAAGATGCAATTATTAAAAGGGAACCATTTCGAGAACAACATCTTAAGAGACTTAAAAACTTAAAAGATAGCGATACTTTAGTTACTTTAGGTCCAACAAAATGTACCAAATATTTGTTTGGAATTTTTAATGCTAATGATGTAAACGAGTTGAAAGATCTTATTGAGGAGGATATATATTGGGAAAAAGGTATATGGATTAATTATGATATTTACCCCTGGATTCAAGCATTTTAAATATGATTTATGAGAAAATTTAGTAATTATTAACTATCTATTAAAAGAATTAATTTAACTTAAAAATACATATTATTTTTAAGTTAATAATTCAATTATTTATCTTATTTAGGAGATAAAACGATATTTATTTAAACGTTAGTTTTAAGAGGTTATGTTATTTTTAATTAAAAATATAATATCTTAAATAATATTTATTTACCAGTATCTTGATTTATCTGGTTTACTAATGAGTCGATATCTAATTGATTATATGGTGGTGTTTGTTTTGTTTCTAGATAATCGTTCTTGATATTGTTTAACCATTTTTGCTCAATCTTTATAAGATTTTTTGCAATATTGAACATACCGCCTTTTTTATATAATTCTTTAATTTTGAGAATAATCTCGGAGGTTCTACTCGATTTGATATTTAATTCATTCGCTAAGTCTTTTTGGGTAAATCCATGCGTTTTTAACCAATCTTTAATGAAGGAGACGAGTTCTTTTTCTTCCTGTAAAGATAATTTACTCATTCAATAAAAAGGAAATAACTTATTAAGCTTATTCTCTGCTCTTGCTCTTATTGAAGGAGTCATGTATTTGCTCCATATACTGAGTACTGCTGTGAGGGCTACAAAATCATCACTAAAACCAACTAAAGGCATAAAGTCAGGGAAAAGATCAAATGGCATAATCAAATATGCTAGAGCAGCCATTAATGAAACCCTCACTTGTGCAGGAGTATAAGGATCTAATGCCATCTCCAAAACTTCTAAGGCAGGCTTGGCAATTGTTCTTCCCGCTTTAATAAGAATCTTGATAATGATATTTTCATCAAATGTTGAACTTTCTAAAACTTCAGCATCATAGATTTTTTCTTGAGTTTTGTAATTCTCTTTCATCCTTATTAAATGAAATTTAAATATTTTTAATGGAATTTTTAGCTAATACTATCAACTAATCCATTCTGTATTCCTGCTTTTCTAAGTTTTCTTAAGGCACGTTGAACAACTTGTCGGCAATATTCCCTGCTACAACTCATATGTCTTGCAACTTCAGCTAAAGTTCTCCATTCATTTGAGCCGTCTAAACCAAATCTTAAGCTTACTATCTTTCTTTCTTTCTCAGTTAAATTTGCTTTATCTAATAACTTCCAAGCGGAGGCTGTCCTTTCGGCTAATTCGGCTAATTCCATTGGGGGAGTTTGATCACTTGGAAGAATATCAACTAACTCGGAAGGATCTGATTTTGATTTAACAGTGCCTTGAAGACTAACAGTGATGCTTCTCAATTCACAAGAAAGGAGTTCGTCAATTTCCTCTTTGGTTATTTTCATCTCTTCAGCTAGCTCACCACTAGTAGGTGGAATACCCTTAAGTTGCATAAGCTTTGATTTTGCTGATCTTAGTTTTGTAAGTTTTTCATTAATGTTAACTGGGATCCTTATCGTTCTACTTTGAGTTGACAATGCTCTATTTAAACCTTGCCTAATCCACCAATAAGCATAGGTGGAAAATCTATGTCCTCTAGACGGATCATATTTTTCTACGGCCCTTGTAAGACCTAATGTACCTTCCTGAATTAAGTCTAGTAATTCTAATCCTTTCCCTTGGTATCTCTTGGCGAGGTTGACAACTAGTCTTAGGTTGGCTGTTATCATCTCGTTTTTAGCTTTTTCACCAATTTTTATCTTTTTTATCTCAGCTTCGGAGTATTCACAAGCTGGGCCTTTCCCTCCTGCCTCTTGACATCTATTAACAAGTACTACCATTTCTTGGACTTTTCTGCCCATTGTGAGTTCTCTTTCGGGAGTCAAAAGTTGATGACGACCTATTTCACCAAGAAAATCGCTTAATGAACTCACGATTTACCTCATTGTTGATATATTTAACTTATAGTTAATTCAGTAATAAGCCATACATGTAATAATTAATTAATAATTAATTAATAATTATTAACTACCTAACTAACATTTTTTTTTAAAATTTTTAGGTAAAAAAAGTTAAAAATTATAAATTCTAATTTTTTAATTTTTTCTTCTTGATTCTAGAATAGCAAGTACATCTCTCCACTCAACCCCTTTATGCATAAGGGCTACTTGCAGATGATAAATTAAATCAGCAGCTTCATTTGAGATTGAATTTTTATCATTATCTTTGCAAGCCATTATAAATTCTGCAGATTCCTCTCCTATTTTTTTCAAAATAGTATTACTACCTTTTGTTAATAAATGATTTGTGTAACTTTTTTCTGATGGATTTATTGATCTTTCGTTAATTGTATTGAATAATTCAGAGCAAATATTTGAGAAGGGAGTTGTTTTCTTCTCTTTTTTATCACTTTGATTAATTTTGATTTCGTTGAAAAAACAACTTTTTTCCCCAGTATGACATGCTCCTGAACCATTTTGTTCAATCAAAAGGATTAGTGCATCATTATCGCAGTCGAATCTTATCTCCTTAAGTATTTGGGTACTTCCACTTGTAGCTCCTTTTCTCCAAATTTCGGATCTTGATCTACTCCAATAATGAACGTTTTTGGTTTCAAGTGTCATTGTCAAAGATTCTTTGTTCATCCAAGCAAGCATAAGAATTGATCCGTCAAGCCAATCTTGTGCTATTGCAGGGATTAATCCATTATTATCAAAGCGTAGATCCTTTATCGAAAAATTAGTTGAATAAGTCATTATGTTCGTAATGTTAAATCCTACCCAATGTGTTTTATTAAAATTATCCTAACAGTTAATTGATGTATATTCATTCTCTGAAATTTTCATGCAGCAAAAGTTACGAGGATTTTCCCTGTTCACATAGGCAATGGCGCCATGAAGGCCACTGCAGATTTGTGCATGGATATTCAAGATCATTCACCTTTTGGTTCACTGCAAAAAAATTAGACCTAAATGGTTTTGTTGTCGATTTTTCAAGTCTAAAGCCCCTAGAAAATAGACTAAAGGAGCAATTTGACCATACTTTTCTAATAAATAAAGATGACCCTTTGCTGAATTACTGGGAAAAATTACATAATTTAGATGCTTTAGATCTGAGAATTATGGATAATGTGGGAATGGAGTTCACCTCTGAATTAATTTGGAGATGGGCTAATGAATACTTACAGGATAAGGATAAGGGCAGAACATGTTGTTGGAAAACAGAATCAAAAGAAAATAAATCGAATAAAGCAAGTTATGAGGAAATTCCTGATTGGTTCAAATCTTAGATTAAAGTTGTTAATTTTAAAGTCATATAGGATTCTTTAATTAGATAATTAATCAACATTTATCTCTCCATTAATCAGATAAATATTAATCTCGTCTTTATTAAGGTAATGATTATTCAATATATTATTGGAAATTTTTGTCTCAATTTGTTTTTGAATAATTCTTTTTAAAGGCCTTGCACCATAGGCATGATCGAAACTATTTTCGACAAGTTGGTTAATTGCTTCATCCGTAATTTTAAATTTTAAGTTTTTTTTGTTAAGTCTTTTTTCTAAATGTTGAAGCTGGATTTTTGCAATTTCTTTTATGTCATTTAATTCTAAATTATTAAAAATAACTATTTCATCAAGTCGATTTAAAAACTCAGGCTTGAAGAATTTTTTAATTTCATTATCTACAACTTTTTTTATTTCATTTGTATGTTCTTTTCTAACTGATAAATCATTTATTGATTGACTTCCTAAGTTACTTGTGAGAACAATGATTGAATTTTTGAAATTGATTGTACGCCCTTGACCATCAGTAATGATTCCATCATCAAGAACCTGTAAGAGAATATCTAAAATATCTTTGTGAGCTTTCTCTATTTCATCTAGGAGTATTAATGAATAAGGATTTTTGCGTACAGCTTCAGTTAGTTGACCGCCTGATTCGAAACCTAAATATCCAGGAGGCGCACCTATAATTTTGCTCACTGAATGCTTTTCCATATATTCAGACATATCCAGTCTTGTAATTGAAGAATTTGAATCGAATATTATTTTGGCTGTTACTTTACTTAGTTCTGTTTTTCCAACACCAGTTGGACCTAAAAAAAGAAAACTGGCTAGTGGCTTGCTTGGATCATTTAGACCAGTTCTTGATCTCTTAATGGAATCTGCAACTGCCCTAATTGCACTATCTTGACCAATAATTTTTTCTTTAAGGATTGACTCGAGGCTCAGGAGTTTATCTTTTTCTGACTGGTTTAAGTTCTGTACTGGAATAGAGGTCCACTTTGAGACAACTTCTGCAATATCATCAAAAGTTACCTCTTGTCTTAAAAGACTTGTATCTCCATTTTTTTGAGAATTTACTAGGGACTCACTTTTTTCTTTCAATTTTTTTTGCAAAGAATTTAAAGTTCCAAATTCTAATTCTGCTGCTTTGTTGAGGTCAAAACTCCTTTTGGCTTGATCTATTTGTAATTGAACAGATTCAATTTCTTCTTTTATGGTACTAATCTCATCAATTTCATCTTTTTCTTTTTTCCATTGAGCGCCTAATTCTGCCTGTTTATCTTTAAGTGATATAAGTTCATTATTGATTTTTTTTAATCTTTCTATAGAAAAATCATCCGTTTCTCTTTTTAAAGATAATTTTTCCATCTCAAACTGTAGAACTTTTCGATCAATTTCATCAATTTCTTCAGGTTTGGAAGTTATGACCATATTTAATCTTGAAGCTGCTTCATCGATAAGATCTATTGCTTTGTCAGGAAGAAATCTATCATTAATGTATCTTTCGCTAAGGGTTGCAGCAGCAACTAAAGCATTATCAGAAATTCTCACACTATGATGAACTTCATATCTTTCTCTCAATCCTCTTAAAATTGATACAGTATCATCTATTGAAGGAGCATCAACTTTTATTTTTTGAAATCTTCGCTCTAAAGCAGGATCTTTTTCTATATTTTGCTTATGTTCATTAATAGTTGTAGCACCAATACATCTAAGTTCTCCTCTTGCAAGCATTGGTTTTAATAGGTTACTTGCATCTAAAGAACCTCCACTAGCGCCTGCACCAACTACCGTATGAATTTCATCAATAAAAAGAATAATCTTACCTTCTGATTCTTTCACTTTCTTTAAAATATTTTTTATTCTTTCTTCAAATTCTCCACGATATTTTGCTCCAGCTAAAAGTGAACCCATATCTAATGAAATTAGTTTCCTATCTTGTAGCGCAGAAGGTACATCGCCATTAATAATTCTTTGAGCTAACCCTTCTACAATGGCTGTTTTCCCAACCCCAGGTTCTCCAATAAGAACTGGATTATTTTTTGTTCTTCTACTCAATATTTGAATTGTTCTTCTAATCTCTTCATCTCTACCAATAACAGGGTCTAGAATCCCATCTTTTGCAGATTGAGTTAGATCGATACCATATTTTTCTAAATACTCGTTAGAACTATTAAATTCATTTTTTACTGCCGGATCTGACTTCATTTTCATTATAATTTCAAGAAATTCTGGAATACCTTTTTGATTTAAAATTTGAAATCCATATTTATCATCATAAGTGAAACCGTAAACTAAGTGTTCTGTTGATATCACTACATCATTAAAAGTATTTTTAATATCATTCGCCTTCAAAAATATTTTTTGAAGAGTATCACCAATATATAAATTATCTTGTTTATTTTTCATTTTTGCCTTCTCATTTAATGAGGAAATTATTTTCCTCTCAACATCTTTTAGATTTACATTATTTTTTTTTAAAATCTTTTTTGTAATATTGTCATCTTTTACAAGAGCTAATAATAAATTATCAGAGTCTACATTTTGTTGATAATTTTTATAAGCAATTTCTTTGGCCAAAATAAAATAGCTCCAAGCAGAATTTGAAAATTCGCTTGGAACTATTTTCATCAATCAAAATATTTTTATGACTGTAGTAAGTATTAAGTAAAAAGAACTTAAGTATTAAATGATTTATTCAACAATAACTTTACCTACCATTCCAGCGCCTCTGTGTGGTTCGCAATAGTAATCATATGTTCCAGCAGTATCAAATGTTTCTTCCCAAGACTCTCCTGGAGTAAAAGCTAGGTCAGCATGACTTAATTCCTCATGCCCATCAAAAACAGCATTGTGAGGAGCAAGTTTATTATTGACGAATTTGACTGAATCACCAGCACTAATGGTTACTGTACTTGGTTCAAATGCAAGCATTCCAGCATCCGTTCCAAGTTTTACTTCAACAGTTTTAGCTGAAACTGATGAAATTCCTAAACCTAGAGTTAAAACTATTGCGAATAACCCTGCAAAGATTGAACGTAGCATAATTAAAATTTACATATTTATATATATTACAAGGCTTTGGGAACCTAACTGTGAGAATTTTAATTGTTATTACAGCTTGGTAACTTTGATAACCTTAAAATATCATTTAGTGATTTGGCATAACTTTTAAGTTTGAAAGTCTCAGGATTAGTGATGGGGACATGATTAAAGTCATATTTCTTGATACTGAAGCTATCCCAAGGGGTGGTTTGGATGGGAAGAATTCTTAATAATATTTTTAGAATTTTTTTTGTAAGGGGAATCGCAAAATATCTCCTCATATTGTTTCTTTTTAAAAGTGTAATTATGGCATGATCAATTGAAATGAATTTTTGACCTAGGACAAATTTTCTAAAGCCTTTGTATTGCTCTTCTTTATGATTTTTAATTAGAAACCCGCAAATCTGGGCAATATCATTCGCGTGTATAAAGTGAAATTTAGAATCGAGCTTTAAAAATCTTGCTAACCAAAGCCATTTCCCGATTTCTTTCAATCCACTAGTTAAATAACTTACGGGATATTTACTTTTTTTTCCAAGATTTCCTCCAAAAACCAAGGTAGGGAAAACAGCGAAAGTTTTTTCTGCAATTGAGCTTTCTCTAAGTCTCTGGAAACATTCATATTTTGTTTGAATATACTCTGTTCCATAAATCAATGATTCCCTCATCAATTCTGTTTGGGTATCAAGAATGCTAGCTGTTGAAAAATAAATAATCTTTTCTAACTTGTCAATATCAAGCATTTCAAGTAATTCTTCAAAGGCTTTAATGTTTACTTCATAGGCTCTTCTTGGATCTCCCCAAGCTGTAGCAGTATGTATTAGGTAATTAATTTGACTAATTTCCTTTTTATACCTAAATGATTCCCTAATATCACACACCATTAACTTGACTTTTTTATTTTCTTGAACAGAAATTGGCAACTTACTTTTGTCTCTTACCATTAGATAAAGCCTGAATTTTGTGTTTTTTAAAAACCAATCAACTAAATATTGGCCAACACATCCATTCGCACCTGTGATTAATAAGTTTTTATATGCCAAGACTTCTACTAGTAAGTAAGTTTTTTTCCATGTTCAAAAAATGTTTGAGCATTTTCTTCTGGAGTCCCAGGTAAAATCCCATGACCCAAATTAAGAATATATTTTCTGTCTTTAATTTTATTGAAAGTATTATCTATCCTTTCTTTTATTGATTCTTTGTCACCGAATAAAATGCCGGGGTCAACATTACCTTGAATTCCTATCCCGCTAGGGATTCTCTTACAAGCCTCTTCTATATCTACTGTCCAGTCTAATGAGATTATATCGACTCCAGTTTTTGCCATTCTTTCTATGACACCAGCACTTCCTGAAATGTAAAGAATTACTGGTGTTTCTGGGTATTCCGCTTTTACAATGTCAACAACCTTTTTTTGATATGGCCCAGCAAAGATATCGTAATCTTGTGGGCTTAGTTGACCAGCCCATGAATCGAAAATTTGTACTACTTGCGCTCCAGATTTTATTTGATATTTAAGATATTCACCAATGCATTTTGCAAAATGATCAAGAAGTTTATGTAGTAAATCTGGTTCTTTAAAAGCCATTGATTTTATTAAAGAATAATTTTTACTGCTTTTACCTTCAACTACATAAGCGGCTAGAGTCCAAGGCGCGCCAACAAAACCTAAAACTGTTGCCTTATTATTCACATCTTTTTTTAGTGAAGAAAGAACTTGCCCAACAAAACTTAAACTCTCACTTGGATTTAATTCTTTTAAATTTTCTATTTGGGTAAGAGTTCTTATTGGATCCTCAATTATTGGACCTTTACTTTCTATTATTTCAAAATTTATGCCCATCCCTGGAAGAGGGGTGAGAATATCTGAAAAAAGGATCACCCCATCCGGTTTGAAAGCATGAAAAGGCTGCATTGAAATCTCATATGATAGTTCTGGATTTTCAGACCTCTCTCTAAAGCTTGGGTAACGCTCCCTCAAATCTCTATAGATTTTCATATATCTTCCTGCTTGCCTCATCATCCATACTGGAGGCCTATTTACTTTTTTGCCCAATGCGGCAGAAAGTAAGAGTGGTAAATCTTGACCCATTTTTTAATTCGATATTTTTAAAAAAAAATTAAAATCCAACTTAAAAATCTTACAATGTAAAGCAGAGCAAAAGCGTTATATGAACATTTATATGAAGCACTAAGTTAGATGAGCCTTTTTATTTTTTTGATTGATGTTTGAAGATACTTACGCTTAATGGGGGCAAAGCAAGCTCTAGAGCATTTTGATAATCATGAATATTGTAATCGATAGTTTCTTTACCCCCCATATTTCCTTTGTTACTGCCCCCGTATCTTGAGCCATCTGAATTAAATATTTCTTTATAGAATCCTTCCACAGGAACACCTACTTTGTATGATCCATGAGTATTAGGTGTAAAGTTAGCAACAACAACAAGCCACTCATTGGTATCGTTTTCTCTTCTCATGAAACTTATAACTGAATTAGATTTGTCATTACAATCAATCCATTGGAATCCATAAGGATCAAAGTCATTTTTCCATAATGCAGGTTCATTTTTATAAAGAACGTTTAGGTCATCAATCAAGTTTCTGATACCTTTATGAGGCTCAAATTCTAGTAACTCCCATTGCAGATCATCCCAAACATTCCATTCTTGTCTTTGCCCAAATTCCATTCCCATAAATATCGTTTTTTTACCAGGGTGGGTCCACATATAAGTTAGTAATGCTCGAGTATTTGCATATTTCTTCCAGTCATCGCCAGGCATTTTATGCAAAAGATGACTTTTCCCATGGACAACCTCATCATGACTAAGTGCAAGCATAAAGTTCTCTGTATAGTTGTATGTAATTGAGAAAGTTACACTATTTTGATGGAATTGCCTAAACCAAGGATCTATTTCAAAATAATCAAGCATATCGTGCATCCATCCCATATTCCATTTCAAGTTAAACCCTAACCCTCCCATGTCAGTTGGTTTGGTTACCATTGGCCAAGTTGTTGATTCTTCAGCGATAGAAAGTGCTCCTGGGAAGTGTTGGAAGAGTACATGATTAGCCTGTTGAAGAAATTTAACGGCTTCTATATTTTCATTACCACCATTTTCATTGGGTATCCATTCTCCATCTGGACGTAGATAATCTCTGTAAAGCATTGAAGCTACAGCATCTACTCTTATGCCATCAATATGAAACTCTTCAAACCAATAAACGAGGTTGGCTACTAAAAAGTTTCTTACTTCGTTTCTGCTGTAATTAAATATTAGGGTTCCCCATTCTTTGTGTTCACCTATTCGTGAATCTCCATGTTCATAAAGATGACAACCATCAAAAAATGCTAAACCATGCTTATCTTTTGGAAAATGACCAGGCACCCAATCAAGAATTACGCCTATGCCCTCTTCATGACATCGATTTACAAACTCTCTAAATTCATTTGGGGAGCCAAATCTACTTGTAGGTGCATACCAGCCTGTAACTTGGTATCCCCATGAACCATCGAAAGGATGTTCAGATATTGGCATTAGTTCAATATGAGTGAATCCTCTCTCTTTTACATAAGGGATGAGCTTCTCGGTTAATTCTGGATAAGTTAATAATCTTGTTCCAGGTTTTAAATCGGCTGCAGGCACTGGGTCTCTTGGTTCACCGTTATCCTCCAGATAGCTATTATCTGTTGATTCATGGAGCCAACTTCCTAAATGCATTTCATAAACTGAAATTGGCTTGTTAATTTGACTAGAAGAATCTCTATTTGAAATCCAAGAACTATCATTCCAATTAAAGTTTTTCAATTTTGAAACTATTGAACCATTTTGAGGTCTGATTTCATGAAGAAAACCATATGGATCAGCTTTCTCATAAATATGACCTTGTTGTGTTCTTATTTCGTATTTATATTTGTCGCCCTCTTGCATTGTTGGTATGAAAAGTTCCCAAATTCCCCCTAATCTTTTTTGCATTGGATGATGTCTTCCATCCCAAGAATTTATATCTCCAATTATCGAAATTGATTTTGCATTTGGAGCCCAAATGCAAAACATGACTCCTTTTTGATCCTTTCCTTCAATGAGATGTGCTCCCATTTTTTCCCAAATATGATGATGATTACCTTCTGCAAAAAGATGTCTATCAACTTCTCCCATCCACTCTTCTCTATATGACCAAGGGTCATTTTGTGTATGAGTGATCCCTCCTCGTGAAACATATATTTCGTAATTATAGTTTGGATTTTCAGGAAGGATAGCTTCAAAAAGCCATTTATGGTTTATGCTTTCCGCCTTATAGGTAATGTTTTTAAAATTTATTTTAACTTCGTCGGCTTCAGGCATCCATACCCTTATTACCCATTGTTCTTCATAAAAATGAGGACCTAATATTTTTAATGGATTATCATTGCAACAATTTTCTAGGTTGATGGCTTCTGATTTAATCCAGTCTGCTTGAATTGTCTCGATCATGACTGGTAGATATTAAGGATTAATAATATCAAATGATTAACCAAAAAAATAATTATTTATAAAAAAAAAGGGTTCATTTTCATAAATGTTTTATTAAGGCTAAAACTTAGAGTAATAACTCTATGATTTGCTGAAGGCGCTCCAACATTTCCCTCCCTAAATCCAGGATTAACTCCAATAGCTGGATAAGCTGATGCAGATATAGATAAGCGAAGCTTGCTATCTTTAATTAAACAAATATTTGTTGGCTGCATTGTTATTTGATAAATGCATTCTTCACCTATTTTGGAGTTTTTAACCCTTAAGAATCCGGTTGAAAATTGGTTTACCTTTTCATTCCCTTCTTCAACTAGAGATAAAGCAAGGCAGATATCGAAATTGGGGTGATCACTTTTTACTTGGATTTCTAATGTCGGAACACCTCTTAAATATTGATCTTCTTCAAAAGAATTGGTTTGAAATACACCTACATCCAATCGTTTATCAATAATACTTCTATTAAATTTTCCTGGATTCGGACCTAAATGACCACCATCAGATGGAGTAGGTCTCCATGGGTCATTAACAATTGTGAACCATCCTGATCCTTTTGAATTAATGGTCAGACTTCCATTTTCAACCTCTACATTTGCTTTGCCATCGCTTTTGAGCCCAAAAATAAATTCAGGGTGAAATTTATTATCTAATTTTTCCCACTTATTTAATGAAATATTCCATATTTTTTTCTCTTCTTTAAAATTCTTAGAATTAAATTTTTCATCTGATTTTAAATGTTTATCAAAAAATTTTAATAAAGATTCTTGTGATCCCTCCCACCAATTTAGATGTGTCGCATTCCCAATAATAATCTCTGGGTTTCCACCAGCTTCTTTAGATTTTTTATAAAGATCAAAGGCACCTTTTAAATGTGGATCCCAAATTCCTCCAATAATTAACATAGGTTGTTTAATCCATGTTGAGATTGGTTTAAATTCTTCAAATGGGCTAGCATTATTTAAATTTTTAAGCCATTCCAAAACAAAGTTATTAGGATCATATTTTTTTAAAATATCAATTCCTTCCCTTAAGTAACTTTTATTTTCTAAGGTTAATCTTATTTTTTCCCACTCAAGCAATTTATTTTCTCTTTTCATTTTTAGTGCTGCGATTTGAAGTCCCCATGCAATATTGTTATGCCACCAAAATGCTCCTCCATCTGAGCACCAATGATCCTTAATACTCATCCCAGTCATTGCTGGAGATAAACAATCGGGCGGCTTTGAATTTAATTCACCAGTTAGTTGAGTAAAGCCTTGATATGAAAAACCATATAAGCCAAGTTTCCCATTACATTCTTTTAGAGACCTTACCCATTCATGTGTTTCTGAAGTATCGCTAGCTTCTTGAGAAAAACCATTAAAAACTCCTTCAGAATTCCCCATCCCCCTAACATCCTGGATGATTACCATATACCCTTTGGAAGCCCACCATTCTGGGTGAGAATATGTAATAGTTGAAGCTATTTCCCTGCCATATGGCTGTCTCATCAATAATGCAGGCCATGGGCCATTACTATTAGGTAACCAAATCCTGGATATAAGTCTTACTCCATCTCTAAGGACTAGAGACTTGTCAAACCATCTCGAACCAGACATTTAGGCTTTAGATAATGTCTGGGCAGTGGAGCCCAATGACGTATATAGAAAAGATCTCTGCGTTAACGGGAGTTAACTTTTTTTTGTTTGATACATACTCTATAGCTTTATCTGAACTAGCTGAAATGCCTTTTGAATTAAACTCTCTAAACTTATTACATAAGTTTTTAGCTTCTTTTGGATTCTTTTTCACAGTTTCCAATAAGTTAGATTGACTTAAAACAGGGTATAAAGAGTTGGTAAACAAAAATAACAAAAATAACAAAGGTTTCATTATTACTAACTTTTTTTTTAAGTTTACATTAAAAAATTTTTTTATCCAAGATTTCTAATAGATTTTTCGATTTGGCTAGCTTTTTTAATCCATTCTTTTAGGAGAGTTAAAGTTGTGTCTGTGTCAGTTTTTACTCTAAGTGTTCTTTCTAATCTACCAATTTTGCGTTCTAATTCGTAAGGAGTAAATAGTGATAATGATTTTATAGAAGATATACCGCAATGTAAAAGTAGATATGCTTGTGGTGGAGAAATTCCAATTTCTTTATTAAAAATAGCTATAGCTCTAATTTTCTTAAGATTATTTAGTGTACATAGTGAAGACTTTCTTTGAATTTCATATATATCTAAGTCCGAAAGATTACTTAATTTTTCAAAATCAGTTAGATTATTTTGAATAAAAAAAGATTTCTCATGTCTAAAATTAGTTGGCAAAAAATCTAAGAAGGTTTTACTTTCCATTTTTAACAGACTAATTCATTTTGACATTTTTCTTAACTTCTCCCATAACCACTGGTTTACTTATACCATCTGAAATTTTTTCAAGTTTTCTTATCTTTATTTTTACATTCGCACCAGATCTGCTACCTTTCCTTAAGTTTTCAGATAATTGTTCTAAAGTTGGTTCGATAGATTCTTCTGGAAAGTCAGCATCTGCTTTAGCGATTATCAAGTCGAACCCATTGTCATAAACGATTGGAACATATTTTGCACCTTCTATTACAACCTTTTCGGAGTAACTTTGTATAAATGCCCAACTACTCAAAGAAAGCAATAATGAAAAGATAGTTGCTCCAATTATTCGAAATTTAAAGCCAAAATTAAATATAAAGGCTGTTATTGTGCAAATGAAAAGAAATATTCCAATAGATCCAAAAATTTTGGGTGTGTTCTCTAATAGTTCAAAAAAAGACATTTAGTGGCTTTGACCTGATTAATTTCTTATATTTTGTAAGCCTACTCTATTTTTGGGTTCTAACTTGAAAAAAATTAGATCTCTAAATTTAAATACTAAGCTTCTTTTAGTAGGGATACTTTTCCCGTTAGGTTTTTTAGGCACTTTTTTATTAAATAATTTTTTAAAAGAAACTTATAGTTCTAGGAAATTAGAACTAGAAGAAAGTATTGAAAATCTTTTAGATAAAAAAGTTGATTTAGGTGATTATGTCGGTATTAGATTTCTAGGTATATCTTTGGCTAATTCAAAAATTAATGATAAGAAAAGTATAGATTCTGAAATAAAAGCTAAAAATGTATACGTGGGCATTATGCCTTTTCGATCTTTTTTAAAACAAAAATGGATATTAAAAATAAGTCCTGAGCAAGCTGCCATAAATATAGATAGGGATTTTTTTAAAAGGGACGAATCGCATAAATATGCACGAAGTACAAAAAAATCAAAATCAAAGTATGAATTGAACTTTAACTTAAATGAATATTCAGATCTGAAAATTAATAAAGCAGGATTAAAAATAAAAGTAAAAGGTAATGTTATTTACAAGTCAAGAAATAGGCAAATCATTGCAAATGTAAAATCAAATTTTGATGAAAAGGGTTTTTTAAAATTTAAATTTAATACAAAGTTAAATCAAGACTTTTTAAAACTGGATTTATTTTCTAATGGTTTAGATCTTGAGAATTCTGAATATATTATTGGGAATAGAAAAATTAGCTTTAAAAAGGGTACCTTTAAATCTAACTTTAAATTTAATAAATCATCAAAGCGTACATTTTGTGAAGGAAGATTTTCTTTCTCTAATTTAAAAATAAAACCAGAAAATTTCTCAGAGAATATAAATTCAGATTCAACTAGGTTTTTTTGTAAAGATAATAATTTAATTGTTAATTCAGAAAAATTAAATTATGGAACTTTGACTTCGAATTTCAATGTCAATGTACCATTTAATAAAAGTTCTAATAATATTGATCTAATAGGAAGTGTGGGATACATTAATAGCCTGAATCCAGATATCAAATTATCGGGTAATATGCCATATTGGTTTGATCAAAGAGGTATTAATTTTGGTGATATAGATACTAGTTTTAAAATAAATAGAACTCAATTATCTAATTTAAATATTTTCCGAAAAAATGATATAAGGGGTTTCATTACTGCTAAAGGAGAATTAAAAGGAAAAATTACTGATCCTGATATTTCTATAAATTTTAATGTTGATTATCCGCACTTTAAAGGTATCCGCATTAGAGAAACATGGGAGGGAGATATTAATAATGAAAATAATGAATTTATGCTAAATATGAAAAATAGATATTCTCCAATCCCTTCATTTCTTTCAATTAAGTTTGATTCTGATCTTAAATTAGATAATGCAAATTTTATAAGAGTTTTTAACTCAAATAAAGGGACTGTAGGTATAGTCAAAGAGGAAGATAGTTATAACTGGCGAGCGGATAATTTTCCTCTTGATGAACTTGAACTATCTTTAAACAAAAATCAATTTGATAAAATTGATGGAATTATTAATGGCGAGGGATCAATTTCGTTAGACCAGTCTTCCCTTGATGGACGACTTGCTTGGAGTTTAGGTAAATATAGAAATATTAATCTAGCCAATTCATTATTTGATTTCAGCATCAAAAAAAATTATTTTTATATAAATTCTTCATTGTATCCAATTGATGGAGGAGTAATTGAAGTCGAATATGATTCAAATAAAAATAATTTTATTAATTCAGAATTCACAAATGTAAGTACTAGTTGGACTATTCTTACCGCTGTTGATATCTTTAACTTTGATAATAAAAAAGTTATTCCCATAAGTAAATCAAATATTTTGGATGATTTGGAAATAAATAATTTTAGTAAATCATTCAAAGAGAGGATCGATTTTATAAATAACTTTATTGAAAATAGTAATGTGCAAGAGGACAAATTTAATTTGCAAAAATATTTAAATAAATTTAGAAGTAGATACAATGGAAAAATTATTATTCAAGGCGATAGACCAGACAATTATAAATTGAATGCAAAATTAAATGGCTATCTTGATATACCTAAAAATGACTATATGAATAATAAAGAGGAATTTTCTATTGATTTGGAAGGCGGATTATTAACTGGAAAAGGTTCTTTAATAATTAATAAATTGCCATTAAGTACTGCAAATATCTTTTTAAATAAACCAAGAGATTTTCTTGGAGGGTTAGATATGAATTTATTTTATGATCTTGATACAAAATCTTTCTCCACTGAAATTTCTTCCAATAATTCATCAATTAAAAACAACAAAATAATATTTGATAAAGGCCTAATTGAATTTGATAATTCTATTTTTGATATTGATTTTTCCATTCTAATAAATGATTCTGAAATCCCAATTAACATTGAAGGCTCAATACCTATAAATAAATCAGATAATTTAGATCTAAGATTTATTGGGAATGGAAAATTTATTGAGTTAATAGATATTTTTGCTGATGAATACTTTACCTTTAAAGAAGGTGATGTGAATCTTAGAATTATTCTAAAAGGCACCTTAAATAAACCTCTATTAAATGGATTTATCGTAATTAATGATTCTGAAATTGATTTTTTCAACAATATAATTAAAGATATTAACAGCACAATAATTTTTGATTTTGATTTTTTAGAGATCAATAATCTTCAAGCAAAGGCTGTAGATTCTGGGGAAATTTTTATAAAAGGATCTTTGCCTTTTTATAGTAAGAATAATTCCGAGAAGGCAAAAATTAATTTGACAGCAAATAGATTTACTTTAGAAAAAGATAATTTTAATTTTTTAATAGATTCAGATATTGATTTAAGTGGATCCTTTGAAAGCCCTATTTTGGGAGGTTCTCTATCTTTTAATAATGGATTTATTAATTTTAATAGCACCAATCAAAAAAATAAAAAAGAAAATAACCCTAGACAAAAAGAGGATAAAAAAGATTGGCCAGAACTATTTTGGAATAATAATGAAAATATTGAAATAATTTCTAATGAAACAATCTTGAATTCAGTTCTTTTGGGAGAAACTTTGCCTAATTATTTGGATAATTTGAGTTTTAATAATCTTAAATTAAAACTTGGTCCAGATTTTAAACTTCAATATTCAGAATTAGTTCAAGCTTATTTAGATACAAAATTAGATCTTAATATAAACGGAATGGTAGGCAAAGATTTAAATGCAAGAGGTCTAATTTATCTTAAAAAAGGTAGAGCTAATCTATATACCACTCCATTTAAACTTGATAAAAATAAAGATAATTATATTTTGTTTGCATCAAGAAGTGGTGTTGTTCCATTTATTAATTTTTCTCTGGTTAGTAAAGTTCCAGATTCCATAATACCTATAAGTGAAAACAATCAGGATTTAAATGTCTCAGGTGATGTTGCTGTCGACGCTAGTTCAAGTGGTTATGGTGCATTTGGAATTGGTAATACTAGGCTTATCAAAATTGAAGCATCTTATGAAGGATTTTTAGATCAATTATCTTTCGCTGATGAAAATAGAAGAATCCAATTAAGGAGCACGCCAAGTTATAACAGATCACAAATAATTGGTTTGATTGGAGGTAACTCTGCAAATTTAGTAAATAGAGCATTTATTTCTCAACTTAATAATGCTGATGCATTTAGTGAAAGATTTCAGTTATCTTTATATCCAGCGTTGATAGAAAATAATGATTCATTAAATAATATTTTTTCCAATGAAAATTTAGATATAGAAAATGATGATCAATCTTCTTCTAATGAGGAATTCTCTTCTCAAGCTTGGATAGCCGAAATAGGGCTTGATATTACTGATGCGATAAATTTTGCCTTTCAAACCGTTCCAGGTAGAGATGATATTTCACCTTTAGGAATTTTGACTTTTCAGGCAAATCCAAACTTAGAATTATTAGGTTCTTATGATTCAAATGGGGATTGGAAAAGTCAAGTTCAGTTATTTTTTAGATATTAACTCAGAAAGAAATTTACTTTAAAGAATCTTTAATTTGAATTATTATTAAAATAACTAAAAAATATTATGGCTAATATCTTTGAAGTTCCTCAACCAGATAACGATCTTTTAGAAAAAGCTAATAAAGTTCGTTTGGCATCAATAGAAATAAGTCAGACTGAAAATCAAAATCGAATTAAAGCCTTAAATTTAATGGCTGATTATCTAGAAAAAAATTCTAAAGAAATATTAGAGGCTAACAATGCGGATTATTCAAGTGCACAAAAAAAGGGTATTTCTAAGGCTTTACTTTCTAGATTAAAGTTATCAAAATCAAAATTAAATTCAGGAATTGAAGGAGTAAGAAAAGTTGGAGATTTAGCTGATCCTGCAAATCAAGTTCAAGTTAAAAGAGAGCTTTCAAAGGGATTGATCTTAGAAAGAAAAACTGTACCAATCGGAGTCTTGGGGGTTATTTTTGAATCAAGGCCAGATGCCGTGATGCAGATTAGTTCATTAGCAATAAGATCAGGTAATGGAGTAATGCTAAAAGGTGGTAGTGAAGCTAATTTAACAAATACAGCAATAGTCAAGGCATTGCAACAAGGTTTAAATGAATCAGGTCTTGATAAAAATGCAATATGTTTACTAACAAGCAGAAAAGATAGCATGGCGATGTTAAATCTTGAGAAATATATTAATTTAATAATTCCAAGAGGAAGTAATGAATTAGTTAAATTTATTCAGGAGAATACAAGAATTCCTGTGCTAGGCCATGCTGATGGCATTTGTCATTTGTTTATAGATATTGAAGCAAATCTAGAGATGGCTTTATCAGTCGCTTTGGACAGCAAAATTCAATATCCTGCAGCATGTAACGCAATTGAAACTTTATTAGTCCATAAAGATATCGCACCAGCTTTTTTAGAAAAGGCCATCCCTTTGTTTAATTCTAATGATGTTAAATTAATTGGAGATAAGAGATCAGTTGAATTAGGGTTAAAGTATGAGGCTAGTCTAGAAGATTGGAAAACTGAATATTTGGATTTAATTTTATCGATAAAAATTGTTGATGATCTCGAGGAAGCAATCACGCATATTCAAAAATATAGTTCAAAACATACAGATGGAATAGTTACTGAAAATTCAAATACTGCTAATAAATTTATGAATGTAGTTGATAGTGCAGGTGTTTTTCATAATTGCTCTACTAGGTTTGCAGATGGGTTTAGATATGGATTCGGAGCTGAAGTTGGTATCTCTACTCAAACTCTTCCACCAAGGGGACCTGTAGGTCTAGAAGGTTTGGTAACTTATAAATATTTCCTAAAAGGTGATGGGAATATAGTTGATGATTTTTCATTAGGAAAGGCTATCTATACACATAAAGATCTTTAAAACTTTTAAAGATGGAAACTTTTTTAAAAATTGAGAATATTAAACTTTGGGCTAGGGTTGGCGTGCTTGATGAAGAAAGGGAATTAGGGCAACCATTTATTTTAGATATATTTTTGTGGACTGATTTTGAAAAATGTACAATAAATGATGATATTAAAAAAACAGTTGACTATTCAAAATTAGTTCAAATTTTAAAAGATCAATCAAAGAAAATATATTGTTATACAATCGAAAAATATTCCAACGCAATTTTAGAAATCATTGATCAGGAATTTAAGATTTCTAAAATTAAAATTATTTTGACAAAATGTAATCCTCCAATAATAGGTTTCGATGGAAAGGTCTCAATAGTAAGAATTCTTGAAAATAATTAAAGTATTGGAAAAAAGAAATCCTATCATATTGATTCATGGCCTTTGGAATACTTCAAGTATTTTTTCTTCTATTACCCCACAACTTGATAATGTTGGTATTGAATATTTTGCCCCAACTCTCGAGCATTCATGTGGAATGACTTCAATTTTTGATTTAACTAATAAATTAAACGAATTAATTTTAGAGAAATACGGTTTAGAAAAAGAAATAGATATTTTGGGATTTTCTATGGGAGGAATAATTGGTAGGCACTGGCTTCAAAAATTTAATGGATATAAAAGAACAAGAAGATTAATATCTATAGGATCCCCTCACAAAGGAACTTTGATGGCTCAATTAGTACCTAAATACCCGTTTAAAAGTATATCAGAAATGAAAATAAATAGTAAGTTTTTGAGAGGACTCGCGAATAATGATTTTTTTCTTGATGATATTGAGTGTATAAATTTCTTCACTTATTGGGATTTGATGGTTTTCCCTAGTTGGTGGACAAATTTAAATTTTGGAAAAAAAATATCAGTAAAAGTATATAAACATAGAAATCTTGTAAGAAATAGATCTGTGGTTGATAAAATAATCGATGAAATTATTATGTAGCCGAAGATAAGCCTAAGTGTCTTATTAAGGAATCCGTTTGTGGCTCTCTTCCCCTGAATAGTTTGAATATGTCTAAGGGAGGTAAGCTCCCACCCAAGCTAAGTATAGTATCTTTGAATTTTTTTCCTATTAACTTTAAATCTTCAGAATTTTCTAGATCAGCTTCTTCAAACATTGAAAATGCATCAGCACTTAGAACTTCAGCCCATTTATATGAGTAATATCCTGCAGAATATCCGCCTGCAAATATATGACTAAAACAACAAAGAAAGTGATCCTCTTGAATTGGTTCAATAACAGTAGTTTGTTTTGCAATTTCTCTTCTTATTTCATCTGCTGTTTTACCTTCGTTTTTATCAATACTACTGTGTAATCTGAGGTCTGTAATTGCAAAATGTAGTTGTCTAAGAGTAGCCATACCACAATTAAAAGTTCTATTCTTTAGAAGCTTCTCAAAATTTTCATCGGATAATTTTTCTCCTGTTTTGTAGTGCTTAGCAATATTCATAAGTGTATTTTTATGAAAACACCAGTTTTCCATAAATTGACTTGGAAGTTCGACTGCATCCCACTCAACGTTGTTGATGCCAGCTGCTTGAGGAAGATTTACAGTAGTAAGCATATGTTGAAGACCATGACCAAATTCATGGAAAAGTGTCTGAACTTCTTCAAAACTCATCAAACTAGGTTTATCTTTTGATGGTGGAGTCTGATTACAAACGAGATAAGCTACTGGAAGGATTTTTTTGCCAACATTATTCTTATTCAAACATTCATCCATCCAAGCCCCTCCTCTCTTTGATTCAGGCCTTGAATATGGATCCAGGTAAAAAGATGCTATTTTCTTTTCTTCTTTATTAAGGATATTAAAAAATAAGACGTCATCATTCCATCGAGGAGCCTCATCAGTTGCCTCAACAACTTTAATTTCAAAAAGCTTCTCACTTAATTTAAATAAACCTTTCAAAACATCATTTAGTGGGAACCAAGGTCTCAAAGACTCTTGATCCAAATTGAGCTTTTCCTTTCTAAGAAGTTCAGACCAATAACTAATATCCCATGGCTCAATACTCTGCGATTTTGGAACCCCATTTGCTTTAGAAAACTTATCGAGGGTTTCTAATTCAATTTTTGCGGTTTTGAATGCTGGTTCTCTCAATTCTTCTAAAAGGTTTTCAACATTTTTAATTTCTTTAGCCATTTTCGTTGACAAACTTAGTTCTGCCCAACTTTTATATCCGAGAAGATTAGCTTGTTTAGTTCTAAGAGATAATATATCTTCAATAATTTGAGAATTATTTTTTTCTCCTTCAGAAGCCCTACTAACGAATGCCTTATATAGTTTTTCTCTAAGGTTACGGTTGGCGGCGTATGTCATGAAGGAAGTATAAGTTGGAATATCTAGACTCAATTTCCAAGGACCATTTTGAATATCAACTTCTTCATCTTTTTTTAAGTGATTGCGTGCAGAAATTGCCATCAATTCAAGTACTCGTTCAGGAAGACCATCGACGTCAGATTTTTTGTTTAATATTAAAAACCATTCGTTAGTAGCATCAAGAACATTGTTACTGAATTCGGTTGACAGCTTTCCAAGTTTTTCTGAAATTTTGTTAAATTCTGCTTGATGATTTTTTTGTAGTGAAATTCCTCTATGTTGCATCTCAAGAATTTCTTTATCTAAAATTCTGTTTTTAATTTGATCAAAGTTATTGGTTTCTTTAAGCTTGACTAAAGAATTGTAAATTATTTTACTTTGCCCGAATTTATTACTCAAGCTAATAATCTCTGGAAGAAATTTTGAATAAATATTTCTTATACTTTCTGAATTATCTACAGCATTAAGGTGACTAATTACTCCCCAACTCCATCTAAGAATTTCATTGACCTCATTCAAAGGATTTATTACCTTTTCCCAATTTAAATCATTTTGAATCAAATAGTAAGATAAATTTTTCTCTATATTTTTAAAATCTACATCTATCTTTTCTAGTACTACTGGGAATTGTTTAATTATATTTTCGGGAGTAAATTTTTCAAATTCAGGTAACTCTCCATATTTAAAAATTGAGGTATCCATTTATTAAAATAATCTAATTAACTAATGTAGGGATTAATCCAACCAATTTAGCTAGAGTTAGCTGCTGACTGAGAGCATTCGTTGAAGATTCATATAAATTTATTGCGATTTTTGGCCAAAAACCTATCACCAAAGTAGGCAACAATAAGCTGAATCCAATCGTCAATTCTCGCCCATTCATCTCTTTAACTGTTGCTAGTGCAGGAATTCTAGGGCCAAAGAATACTCTTCTACACATTGATAGTAGATATATTGGTGTAAGAACTAAACCTATAGCTGCAATAAGAATAGTGATCGATCTAAAGATAGAGCTGAAACCTTCTTGACTAGTTATTCCTAAAAATACAGTAATTTCACTTATAAATCCGCTCATCCCAGGTAGGGCTAGAGAGGCCAAAGAACTTGCCAAGAAAAAAGCAAAAGTTATTGGCAAGACCTTTGCCAAACCGCCCATATTTGGGATTGAAAGAGTATTTGTTCTTTCATAGAATGAGCCCGTAACAAAAAACATAGCTGCAGCTATAAGTCCGTGGCTTATCATTTGAAGCATTGCTCCACTTATACCTAAAGCATCTACTGCTCCAATCCCTAATAGAACAAAACCCATATGACTCACAGAGCTACATGCAATTCTCCTTTTAACATTGTCTTGAGCAAATGCATTAAGAGCTCCATAAATTATATTAATGATTCCAAGAATAATTAACGCAGGTGCTATTTGAAGATGTACTTCAGGTAGTATTTGAACGTTGAATCTTAAGAGGGCATAACCTCCCATTTTTAAAAGTATTCCAGCGAGTAACATCGAAACTGGAGCATTAGCTTCTCCATGTGCATCGGGTAACCATGTATGTAATGGAAAGATAGGAAGTTTTACACCAAAACCAATTAAAAATCCTAGATAGGACAATAACGCTAGGCTTCCTGTTACATGTTTATTGGTTAAATCGGTAATGTTTAGAGTAAAAGTATCACCACTCAAGGCAAGTGCAAGTCCACTTATGAGTATTAATAAAGAGGCCAAAGCTGTATAAAGAATAAATTTTGTGGCTGCATATAATTTCTTTTTTCCTCCCCAAATAGCAATGAGAAGATATACCGGAACCAATTCAAGTTCCCATGCCAAGAAAAATAATAGAAAATCTTGAGAAAGGAAAACTAATGCCTGTGCTGATGCTTGTACTAATAAAAGAGCAAAATATAAATTAGATTTTTTCTTAATTTTCCAACTTGCCG
Organism: Prochlorococcus sp. scB245a_519A13; assembly: GCA_000634415.1. GTDB lineage: Bacteria > Cyanobacteriota > Cyanobacteriia > PCC-6307 > Cyanobiaceae > Prochlorococcus_A. The sequence goes on from JFNH01000096.1 coordinate 45,728, forward strand.
CAGCCGATAAAAATGTAATTAACCCACTTAATGCTATTAAAGGAGCAGATAACCCATCTACCCCAAGAGACCACTCTAAGCCTATTGATGGTAACCAAGAAGCTCTTTCTACCAGTTGTAAAGAGCTATCTGAAGTATTGAATTTTTGAAAAAGGACACCGATTATCAGTAAAAAATCTATAAATAAAAAACTTAATGAGATATTTCTAGGGAGTGAATTGTCTTCTCCTTCTTTTGAACTCAAGAAAGGCATTATTAACGCCCCAATTAAGGGCAGTAAAACAATAGATGATAGCCAAGGAAAAGATTCTAAATTCATTTATATTAATGAATAATTTTTTTATTCTAGTTGAAGTTGTACTAGCTTGAGACTATAACATTAAAAATGCCTAAGTAAAACTACTTATACAAGATAGCGCTAAATTGGCTGCCGGTTGTTTGAAGGTTTAAGAATGGCGCTCTACTAGCTACACCTGACATCTCCCATGCTTTAACCATGGCATGACTGACTTTTTTACCATTTTCTTTTTTACACAAAGCTAAGATACTTGGACCAGCCCCACTAATTGCGCATCCTAAGGCACCTGCATTTAGTGCTGCATCTTTAACTTCTAATCCACCCTTAATAAGTTTCCATCTGTAGGGTTCATGTAGCTTATCAAACATTCCCTCTTTTATAAGTTCCGCATTTCCTGCTTTTAAGCCGTTTAGTAACAAAGTAAGTGCCCCCATATTTGTCACTGCATCAGATATAGGTACATTCTTGGGCATAACCTTTCTTGCTTCACTTGTGCTTAAACGAATTGCCGGTATTGCTACAACAGCTTTAATTGAATCGTGCCAGTCACATCTAATGATTCTCCATCTCTGAGAAGAAGACCTGGCTGTTAAACAAAGTCCACCCAGAAGAGAGGGAACCACATTGTCAGGATGACCTTCTATATCAATGGCAAGTTCAAGGAGTTTTTCTTTGGACAAAGGAGAGTTCATTATTGCATTTGCTCCGATTAGGCCAGCAACTATTGCTGTAGCACTACTTCCTAGCCCGCGTGCAGGCGGCACTGCCAACTTAACTCTTGCTTCAAGTGCAAACGGATCCATATTTGCGCTCTCCCATACTTTCTGAGCTGCTCTGAAAACTAAGTTTTCAGGTCCTCCTCTCAAATGATTACCATCTGTGCTTTCCATTATTAAATCAAATCTATCTCCACCACCTTCAATTCTTGTAAATATAAACTCATTATACAAATCTAATGCTGCTCCAAGACAATCGAATCCAGGCCCTAAATTGGCAGTTGTGGAAGGCACTGTTACCCTTATTTTTTTAAATACTTCAGGAATAGACATTTTTTGTTTTTAAGTTTTTAAAAGCATTTTTGCTCTACAGGCTGCACTAAAAAGTCCAAACTCGTCATCTAAGATTACTTTCATAGGTATTGTTTTAAGAATATCTTTTAATCTTCCCTTGTCGAAAAATTGTTTTAAAAATAAATCTGACTTAAAATTTTTAAAATGTTTTGATGCGGTTCCTCCAGAAATCCATAACCCGCCAAAGCACAATTCTTGAAGAGCAACATCTCCCAATAAAGAGGCATAAGCGCCTAACCAAATCCTCTCAACTTCCATCATAAGGGGATCCCCTTCTTTGGAAAGATTACAAATTTTTTCAGGAAGTTCTTTTCTCGCAGCATCAGAAATTTTTATTTTTTTTAAATATTGATTTAGAGGATGATTCAGGGCATCAGGTTTGCTTAGTCTCCATTCGGCAATTCTAGATAAACCAGTGCCGCTAATAATTCTTTCGCAAGATACCCTTTCAACTTTTAGGTAATTCTTGAGCCAAACTTTTAATTCCCATTCTAATTTTGACTTTGGGGAGTACTCAACATGACCACCTTCACTAGCTAAAACTTTTACTTTTTGCCCTGATATTATTCCTCTTGCAATGCCCAAACCAGTCCCCGCTCCAACAATGGCATGCAAATCATTATTAGCGCCTTCACAATGGCCCCCATTTTGTATAGTGGAATATTGATTTTTTTTTAAGTAAGGTATTCCATAAATTTGTACAGCGAAATCATTTATTAACTCGCATCTTTTAAAATTAAATTTCCTCTGTAAATCATTTCCAGAAATATTCCATGACAAGTTAATGATTTTTGCGTTGTTGTTAGATAAAGGACCAGCCACGGCGAAACATGCAGTAGAAGGAAAGGTAATATTTTTGCATTCTTTTTTGAGAAAATCTTCTAGGATTAATTCAAAAGAACTCCAATCAGAAGATAAATATTTCTTTTTAAATATTAACTTAGGCGAATTATTATTAATTTCGTTTTTGAAAATTCCTAAAAGAACCTTTGTACCTCCTAAATCACAAGCGAGAAAATTCATATATTAGAAATTATTCTGTTCTCCCTTTTTTTTCTATTAGTTCATCCATTAATTTGAAAAGATTAGGTAAGTTGAAAATTCCTAAATTTTTTCCATTCAAAGCTCTTAAGGCGACTGATTCAATTTCCTCTTCTTTATCTCCGATAACTGCAATTAAAGGAATTCTACCGATAGTTGCCTCTCGTATTTTATACCCTATTTTTTCATTCCTAATATCAACTTTTGATCGGTAACCACTATTATTTATTAGTTCATTAAACTCTAAACATTTTTCAGTATTTCTATCAGTAATGCTCAATAAAATTATTTGATAAGGCGCAAGCCAAATTGGGAATTTTGCCTCATATTGTTCAATTAATATTCCTATAAATCTTTCAAAGGATCCTAAAATTGCCCTATGCAGCATAACTGGATTTCTTTTTTCATTATCAATATCTACATAAGTTGCATTCAATCTAATAGGCATTGAGAAATCAACCTGAATAGTTCCGCATTGCCAAACTCTATTAAGACAATCTTTTAATGAGAATTCTATTTTTGGACCATAAAAAGCCCCCTCCCCTGGTTGGAGTTCCCATTCTAGATTCTTATTATCTAGAGCTTTTGTAAGAGCCTCTTCTGATTTATCCCAAATCTCTTCACTACCTACCCTTTTTTCAGGACGAGTTGATAATTTGATAATGATTTCATCAAAACCAAAAGTTTTATAAACCTCGAAAACAAGATCTATAAAAATTGATACTTCTTCTTGAATTTGCTCTTCAGTGCAAAATATGTGAGCATCATCTTGAGTAAAGTTTCTTACTCTCATTAAGCCATGTAGCGCTCCAGAGGGCTCATTTCTGTGACAAGAACCAAATTCAGCAAGACGAATAGGTAAATCCTTATAACTTTTTAAACCTTGATTAAATACTTGGATATGGCATGGACAATTCATTGGTTTAATTGCATATGTTCGATTTTCTGATGCAGTAGTGAACATATCGTCTCTAAATTTTTCCCAATGACCGGATTTTTCCCAAAGAGATTTATCAACTGCTTGTGGGGTTTTAATTTCTAAATAATCATTTTTTTTGAGTATTTCTCTTATGTACTTTTCCAGTACTTGGTAGATTGTCCATCCATTTGGATGCCAAAAAATCATTCCTGGAGATTCTTCTTGTATATGAAAGAGTGAATGTTTTTTACCAAGTTTTCTATGATCTCTTTTTTCCGCTTCCTCAATTCTTGTTAAGTAGTCATTGAGTTCTTTTTCTTTTGCCCATGCAGTTCCATATATTCTCTGTAATGATTCATTCTCACTATTACCTCTCCAATATGAACCTGATAATTTAAGTAATTTAAAGTGTCTCAAATGTCTAGTGTTAGGAACGTGAGGCCCTCTACACATGTCGATGTATTCTTCGTGCTTGTATAAATTGATGAGACCATCTTCAGGAATTTCTTCAATTATTCTTAATTTAAAAGTCTCATTTCTTTCTTTAAAAGTTTTAATTGCCTCTTTTTTAGAAACTTGTAAAATTTCAACGTCATAGTTTGTTTTTATTAATTTATTAATTCTATTTTCGATTTTTATTAAATCTTCAGGAGTAAATCTGTATTCAGAGAAAATATCGTAATAAAAACCATCGTCAATTACAGGCCCAATCGCCATTTTAATATCAGAGTAAATTTGTTTAACTGCATGACCAATAAGGTGAGCGAAGGAATGTCTTATTATTTCAATTCCTTCTTTATCTTTTGATGTGATTATTACAACTTGGGAATCTTTATTTATAGGAATTGTTGCATCAAGAAGAACATTATTTACTTTTCCCGCAATTGTTGCTTTAGCTAGTCCAGCGCCTATACTCTGGGCAATTTCTAGAATAGTTACAGATTTTTCGAAAACCTTTTTTGAACCATCAGGCAAGGTAATTATTGGCATAATTTATTTCTCCATTTCAAAAAATCCCAATTTTGATTTAACTCTTTTTAAAGTCTGATTCGCTAAATCTTCAGCTTTTTCCTTCCCTTCATTAAGGATTTTATTTAGTTGATAGGAATCATTAATTAATAATTTGTATTTTTTCTGAATAGGTTCTAGTGATTCAATAAGTTGTTCGGTAATTAATTTTTTAAATGTCCCCCATCCAGTCTCTAAGAATTCATTTTCACATTGAGAAATTTCTTTGCCAGATAATATTGAATAAATCATCAAAAGATTTTTGGATTCTGGTCTATCAGGGTTGTTAAATTCAATTCCAATAGAACTGTCACTTTTTGCTCTTTTAATTTTTTTTGTGATTATTTCAGGAGGATCTAATAAATTGATACGACTTCCCTCATTAGGATCACTTTTGCTCATCTTTTTTGAACCATCAATTAAACTCATTATTTTTGAACCATTCTTCATGATGATTGGTTGAGGGATCTTTAAAATATTTTTATCCTTACTAAATCTGGCATTAATTCTCTGTTGCGCAATATCTCTCGCAAGTTCAAGATGTTGTTTTTGATCCTCACCTACTGGTACGAAGTCAGCATCATATAGAAGGATGTCTGCAGCCATAAGTATTGGATAATCAAATAATCCAATAGATACATTATTACCTTGTTGTATGGATTTTTCTTTGAATTGAATCATTCTTTCCATCCAATTTATTGGGGTCATGCAATTTAATATCCAACAAAGTTCTGAATGCGCTGAAATCTGACTTTGGACAAATATTGAGCATATATTGGGATCTATCCCGCAAGCGACATATAAAGCCGCAGTAGAGATAGTGTTTTTAGATAATTCTTGGGGATTATATGAGGCTGTTATTGCGTGTAAATCAACTACACATAGAAATGTTTCATATTGCTCTTGAAGTGTAACCCAATTATTTATGGCCCCAAGCCAATTCCCAATATGTAAATCACCAGTTGGTTGAACTCCTGAAAGGATTCTTTTTTTATTTGCCATCCTCTTCTACTTCGCTAGATTGGATCTCTTCAGTTGATGTACTTTTTACAGGTCTTGCAAAAGGGTCAGGTGCTGTTTTTGTCTTTTCTTCATAAGAATTTTGTGATTGTCTACTCGGAAAAGAGTTTTTATTATTTTTTGCATATTCTTTGATTGATTCAATCAATTTTTCATCTTTAATCATTTCGCTAAGTGTTCTAACAGAGAAACCCAGAACTGCAACGGTAGATCTTAATTGAAAGGTCTCTTGTATTGATTTAACAGCTTTCATTTCGTTATCACTCAATCTTATGCGGAATCCTCCTCCATCTCTTCTGCCTCCCGATCTGTCTCTGAAATTAGATCTTTCATTGTTAGAACGACCTCTGTAATTTTCTTGTCCAGGATTATTGCTGAAATTTGAATTAGACATCTTAATGTTTCTTAAGTTATTTAAATAGTCTATTAACTTAGCATCTTGTTATGCAATAAGTCTTTTTAAAAGGCTTAAATTTTTATCTTTTGATTAACGACTTATGAAATTTTGCTTTTCTCATTCACAACTTGCATTAAAATAAAATTAGAAAAATAAAGTATTGTGTTTGATATTAGTAAAGACAACTTTTTAAAGGATTTCAGAAAGTTTCCAAAAAAAAATCTTCTTATTATTTTATTATTGTTAGGTTTTGGAGAATGGTTTATCAGTGACTTAATTCATTTTGCAGGAGGCTCAATAGGATTTTTTGCGTTGTGTTTGGGGGGATATTTTTACTTGAAGAATGATAAGCCTAAATTTAATGAGCCAAATAATTTAGATGGTTGGATAAATCTATGTAATGAAGATTTAAATTTTTTTGAAGAACTTGAAGCAACAAATGAATTAGAAAAACAGAATTCAAAAAGACAAAAAAAACTTGAATCTATTCTTAATAGATGTGAAAAAGAAAAAATAAGTTGCATTGGACAAAAAGATTATCAAAGTTTTCAATCTGTTTTGAAGAGTAATTTCAAACCAGATAAGTTTGACTTTGATTTATACGAAAAACTGCCTAAATACAATTCTTCTCAAGTTATTCCAGAAGAAGCTTTGAAGAGTGATGCAATCTTGTATTTTATAAACTTGCCTTTGTCGGCAAATGATTTTTTGTGGCTGGAAAAGTTTCCTAAAAATATGCCAATCTGGTTGGTGGCTTTAACTTCCAACCAAATAGAAGCCAAAAATCAGATAGAGGATCTAAAGTCTCAAATTTCAAGTGACTTTATAAACAAAATTATTACTTTTGATGTGAATAAGAGTGAAATAACAAATATACCTTTTTCTTTAAGGAAGTTTTTCATAAGTTCATCTAAAAATATTGAAAATACAAAAAAAAGGCTCTTGAAAGAACTTCATGCTGCCTGGCAATCTGAAATTGAAGTTATAAGAAGAATGCAGTTAAAAGGTATTCAAAGAAAAAATCAAATTCTTGTCGCAACAACTGTTTTCTTATCTCCTATCCCATCAATTGATGTTATGGCAATGACGGTATTAAATTCTTTAATGATTAAAGAAATTAAATCTATATGGGGATGTAATTGGTCTCCTGAAATTTTAGATAAAGTATCCAAAGAGATTTTAAAGACTGCAATTGCTCAGGGAGTTATTGAATGGAGTGGACAGACTCTAATTAGCATAACAAAATTGCATGGCCCAAATTGGTTAGTCTCTGGAACATTTCAGGCTGTCAGTGCTGCTTATTTAACAAGAGTAGTATCAAGTTCTTTGGCTGATTTTATGGCAATAACAAAAGGAGTAGAGGAACCTGATTTGGATTTTATAAAGAAAAATTCTGAGAAAATTGTTGAAGAAGCTTTTGAAAAAGAAAAAATAAATTGGCAAGGATTTATTTCTGATCTTAGAAAACCACTTATGAAACTATCTTTTAATTCATAATTTTGGGATGAATGTTAAATATGAAAAAAAATATTCTTTTTTTAAGTTTGATACTTCTGCTTTCTATTGCTTCAGGCTCATGTAAAAAAATATCAACTAAAAATGAAACTAAAGAAGTAATACTGGCAAGTTTCACTGTTTTGGCGGATATAATTAGCAATGTCGCTAAAGATGAATTTATTGTTAAATCAATAACGAAACCTGGAGTTGAAGTTCATGGCTACCAACCAACTCCAAGCGATTTGGTAAATGCCTCTAATGCTTTTGTTTTTATTGATAATGGATTTGGATTTGAATTATGGGCTGAAAAATTTGTGTCTAATTTAAAAGTTAAAAGAATTACTGTCGCGGAAGGTTTGGATCCTATTTTTATCAGTGAAGATTTTTATAAAGGGAAACCCAATCCTCATGCCTGGATTTCTCCAAAAAGGGGGATCCTATACGTAGATATTCTCGTGGATTCTTTATCAGAATTGAGGCCATCCAAAAGGACATTATTTGAAGAAAATGGAAAAATTTATAAAGATAAACTATCTAAAATAGATAAAGAATTCTCACTTTTTATTAATAACTTAAATAAAGACAGGAGGTATCTAGTAAGTTGTGAAGGTGCTTTTTCGTATCTAACAAATGATTATGGATTAGAGGAAGTTTATCTGTGGCCAGTTAATGCTGAGAGTCAAATTACTCCCAAAAGAATGGCAAGAACAATCTCACTAGTTAAAGAAAAAAATGTTCCATCTGTATTTTGCGAAAGTACTGTAAGTAACGAATCTCAAATGGTAGTTGCAAACGAAACTGGGGCTAATTTTGGAGGGAATCTTTTTGTTGATTCATTATCTGATGGTAGTGGGCCTGCTAGTTCCTATATGAAAATGCTTGAACATAATTTGGAATTGATAAAAAAAGGGCTTTTTTAATTATGGAAACAATCAATTATCAAAACTTTAGGATTGAGGCAGAGAATATTTGCGTAGATTACAACGGTAAGGTGGCTTTGTATGATGCCAATTTAAGATTGAAACCTGGCCAGATTTGTGGGTTAGTAGGGATGAACGGGGCTGGTAAAACAACTTTTTTTAATGCCTTAACTGGCTTTGTAAATATTTCAAAGGGAAAAATTAGAATAAATGGAGAGTCTGTTAGATCTGCCCAAAAAGATCAGACAATTGCTTATGTTCCTCAAAATGAGGGAATTGATAGTCAATTTCCAATAAGTGTTTGGGATGTAGTGATGATGGGAAGATATGGTTCTATGAATATTTTTAGGTGTCCGAGAGAGTCTGATGTTCAGGCTGTTAAAGATGCTATTGAGAGAGTTGATCTTACTGATCATTTATCTACACCTATTGGTAACTTATCTGGAGGACAGAGAAAACGAACTTTTTTAGCTCGAGCAATTGCGCAAAGAGCTTCAATATTACTTCTTGATGAGCCTTTTTCAGGTGTTGATATAAGAACTGAGAAACTTATCTCGGAATTATTTATTCAATTTAAAAATGAGGGAAAAACTATATTATTATCAACTCATGATATGATTCATGTTCGTGAATTTTGTGATTTGGTTCTTTTAATAAATAAAACTGTTGTAGCTTATGGCGAGACCTCTGAAGTGTTTACCCCTGAAAATATTACAACCACTTTTGGAGGGATCTCACCTGATTTCTTGTTTGGACCTGAATCCTAAATTTTAAATTATATGGAGCTCTGTTCTTTTTTAACTTTAGATTCATTCATAACAGATCCCTTAACTCATGAATTTATGAGAAAAGCACTTCTTATGAGTTCACTAGTAGCAGCTGTTTGTGGGTTCCTGTCAAGTTATTTGACTCTTAAAGGATGGGCTTTAATGGGAGATGCAGTGTCACATTCAGTAATGCCTGGTGTTGTGGTTGCTTATGCCTTAGGTCTTCCTTTCTCATTAGGGGCATTTATTTTCGGAGTTGGGTCTGTAGCATTGATAGGGTTTATTAAGCAGAAATCTAGAGTAAAGGAAGATACTGTTATTGGGTTAGTATTTACTGGATTTTTTGCTCTTGGAATCGTATTAGTTTCTAAGATTAAAAGTAATATTGATCTGCACTCAATTCTTTTTGGTAGTCCATTAGGAATATCACTTTCAGATGTAAAACAAACTATATTTATTTGTTTATTGGTAGTAATCCTTTTATCAATTTTTCGAAAAGATTTAATGCTTTATTGTTTTGATCCTAGGCATGCAAAAACAGTTGGGATTAATGTATTTTTTCTTCATTATTTACTCCTCACATGCTTATCTTTGGCAGCTGTTGTTGGCTTGCAGTCTGTTGGAATTATTTTGGTAGTTGCAATGTTGATTACACCAGGGGCTACAGCATATTTACTTACGGATAAGTTTGATAATATGACAGTAATTTCAGTATTAAGTGCAATTATCTCAAGCCTTATAGGAATCTATGTTAGTTTTTGGTTTGATCTTGAAACAGGTGGATCAATTGTATTGGCACAAACTTTTATTTTTTTATTTGCTTTTTTATTCGCTCCAAGATATGGAATATTTAAGTTAAAGAAATTATTTGCTGGGTATAAATGATGGCTGTGGAAGAAACTTTAAATAAAAAATGGAGTTGGTGGCCATTATTCCCCTTATATCCTTATGGAAAAAAGAAAACAATTTTTAGAGAATTAATCCCTGATCAAATATGGTCCTTGGAACAGATACAGGGACTTTATTATGTTGCTGTTCCAATAAGAATGACTGTAATAAAGGTTGATAATGGATTGATGCTAATAAATCCACTGCCTCCCACAAAAGAATTAATAAATGAGTTAGAAAAATTAATTGCGATTCACGGCAAAGTAAAAACAATAATTTTACCGAGTGCCTCTGGACTAGAACATAAAATTGGACTGCCAGCTCTTTCAAGAATTTTTAAAGATGCAGAAATTTGGCTTTGTCCTGGACAATGGAGTTTCCCCATAAATCTACCACTAGATTTTTTAGGAATTCCATCAAAAAGATCAAGAATACTCTTTGAGGAAGGTACTCCATATACAAACTACTTTAAATGGTCTTCATTAGGCCCACTGAATTTAGGACTTGGAAGATATCAGGAGATAAGCTGTTTCCATTACCCTACGAAAACTCTTCATGTAACAGACGCAATAGTTGGAATAGACTCTACACCACCTGAGATATTTAATTTTGATCCAACTCCACTTCTTTTTCATTCTAGAGAGAGAGGAGATGAACCATTGATTGATACCGTCGAACAAAGAAAAAAAGGATGGAAAAGGTTGGTCTTATTTTCATCTTTTTTGAAACCAGGTAAATTAAATATTCCGCCTTTAAAAAAAATATTTAAGTATTCATTCAAAAAAGATCTTAGAAATTGGAGATCTCATTTCGGTATTTATCCCTTTTTATGGGAAGAAGATTGGGAATCCTCTCTTGTTGAAATAATGGGTAAAGATAATCCTAAGGTTCAAATTGCACCAGTTTTACAAAAATTAATTTTTCCTCGTTCAAAAGAAGTCTTACTTAAATGGTTAGAAAATATTAAGTCGTTTGATGATATGGAATATTTAATTCCAGCTCATTTTACTGCACCCATAAAATTCACAATAGAAGATTGTCAAAAATTAATTAATGAAATAAATTCCCAAAAGTGGGACAAACTTCCTGATGATAATAAATTTCTGATGGGTTTATATAAAAAGTTATTTGAACTAGGAATAATTCCTGAAGGAGTAAATCTTTAAAAACTATTATTCTTCAATAGACATGTTTTCATCATTTTTAAGAGTTTGTTCTAGCTCTTTTCTTTGCTCCATTTGTCTTAAGAAATATCCTGTCATCATTGCAGAAGATAATAAATTGGCGATATTGTCTTTTGAAGATGTTATTTTTACATCAAATTGATCTGAGGGAAGCATTCCAAGAAGACCTTGAACATTATGTCTAATAATTTCTTGAATATCTTCACTAGCTGATTTTGCGACTCTTTGCAAAACTTCTGGAGATTGTTTTTGTAAGTATTGGATTAAATCATTCTCATCGTTTGGATCATTATTTTCAGTAGCAAGAAATTCTGGATTAAACATTTCTACAACTTCAACATATAAAAACACTACAACATCACGTACCCATTAATCTAAATTATTAAGGGCAGGGAACCGAATAGGTCCAATTTTATTAAACGGCCAATATCTAAAAATAGCTTTACCAATAACTTTTTCATATGGTAAAAAGCCCCAAATATGTGAGTCCATACTGTTATTTCTATTATCTCCCATCACCCATAATGACTCTTCTGGGACAATAAAAGGCCCTATAGAATAATTAATATTTTTATCAAAAACGTAATTTTTTTGAGCGATATCATTTAAGTAAAGGTTACCCTCTCTTACTTCTACCTTGTCTCCAGGTATTCCAATTACCCTTTTTATTAGTGCAGTATCTGCTTCATAACCAGCATTAATTAATTGTTCCGGAACGTTAAAAACAACTATTTTATTTTTCAATTTTGAAAGATTTGATTTGGATATGATTTTGGGGGTTACTTTCTCAACAAGAATTTTATCTTGTATTTGAAGAGTTGGAAGCATTGAACCGGATGGGATCCATCTTGGCTCTATAACCTGCCATCGTATAATTAAAGCTATAGATATCCAGATTAAAAGATTTTTTAAATCCTTTAGTATTGAATTTCTTTTTTCTTGAGTTGTAGACATGTTTTATTTAATTCAGTTATAAGGAAAATCTCAAAGCATTTATATAAATTATGACATCATCTATTGAATGCAAAAATTTTCTTAGAAGTTTACAACTTTTGAATCTTCTTATAAAAATAGGAGTTCAAAATTTAATACTATGTCCTGGAAGTAGATCGGCACCTTTAGCAATAGCGGCTGGAGAATTAAACAAACTAGGACTGGTAAATATTTTCAATTCAATAGATGAGAGATCTGCGGGATTCCACTCTCTTGGGATTTCTGCTGCCTCAGGTAATCTTTCTTTAGTTATTACTACTTCTGGAACTGCCGTAAGTAACTTATTGCCAGCGGCAGTTGAAGCAGACCGCTCTTGTAAAGGTGTTATATTTCTTACTGCAGATAGACCCTTAAGATTAAAAGATTGTGGCGCTAATCAAACAGTAAACCAAGAAGATTTTTTGAGTTCAGTCTGCAGAAGGGTTTTAAGTACAAATCTAAATGGACTTCATGAAACAAAAGAGAATGAAATCTTGAATTTAGTTCGAACTATTGAGAAACAAATATCAAGCTTCCCTGGTCCTATTCATTTAAATATTCCTATTAATAAGCCTTTAGGTATTTCATTTTTAAATAAAAAAAATGTTTTAGAGGTTTTTGAGAGAATTTATTTAAAGAAAAAATATATATTTCAGGAAGTTGAAATAAAGTCTGATAAAAACAAATTCTTCGAAATTTCCGAAAATTTAAATTTAGATGAATCCGGCATTATTTTGGTAGGTCCCTATCAAGGTTCCATAAATGATTTAACTTCTTTCAATAAGTCTTTAGAACGATTACAAGAGATTACTGGTTGGCCAGTATTTGCTGATCCTGTTTCAGGTGTTTATTCTGGTTTGAGAGGACTAGTAGTGAATTGGGAATTAGTCTTAAGAAAAAATAAAAACTCAATAAATTGTCATCAACTTTTGAGGCTTGGCCCTATGTCATCCTCAATTGATTTGGAGAAGTTTTTAATGAACTTCAAAGGGATACAAATTCTTATAAAAGAAAAAAACTATAGAAAATTGGACCCTATAAAAAAATCATTTGAATATGATTTTGGGCTATCAAATTTCACTACTCTATTGTTAGAAGAATTATCAATCAACGAAAAAAACAAAAAGTCTCTTACTCCGATGGCTCTAAATCTTATAGAGGAAGGCGAGCAGATTAAAGAAATTTTAAAAGAGAAAATTACTCAAGAGAATCAAATTACTGAGTATATGCTTGCAAATCTTGTTCCAAAAATTTGGCCAACTGAAAATCCTATAATGCTCTCCGCGAGTAGCCCGATTAGAGATTGGCTCACATTTTCAGAAAATGGTACTTTAACAAGAAATTGTTTCAGCTTTAGAGGAGCTTCCGGCATAGACGGTACATTATCTCTTGCATTAGGTATTTCTAGAATTAAAAGTCCTCTACTTCTTGTAACTGGAGATTTGGCTTTTATTCATGATATAAATGGTTGGCTGATTGAAAATTCAATCGACATGAATTTAACAATTCTTCTAATAAATAATAATGGCGGAAATATATTTAATCGTATTTATAAAAATAATTTAAAAGAAGATGAATTAAAAAAACTATTTCTTATGCCAAAAGAAATAAACTGGCCAAAACTCGCAGAGGGTTATCAAGTAAACTTTAAAAGTGTGACAAATTTTAAAAAATTACGAGAGGCATTAGATTGGAGCATTTCTATCCAGAAATCTGTAATAATTAAAGTTGACGTTGATCCAGAAAATGAAATTTGTGAAAAAAATGCCTTGCTAGAAAAAATAATTGGCAGTTAAATTTATCATTTTCTACCTCTGAATAATTAGATTTCATGAAAGTATTACCTGGAAAAACAATTTTAAATTGGTCAGAATGTAATTCTTATGAGGATATATTGTTTCACAAATCAGATGAGGGAATCGCGAGAATTGCAATTAATCGGCCTGAAAAAAGAAATGCATTTAGGCCACAAACTATAGATGAACTCATTGACGCATTTGATATCGTAAGAAATGATGAAACTATTGGCGTAGTTCTCTTTACAGGTGCGGGACCTGACAAGAAGGGCATTTATTCTTTTTGCTCTGGAGGTGATCAGAGTGTAAGGGGTAAAAATGGATATAAAAATGATGAAGGGAAGCAGAGATTAAATGTACTTGAACTTCAAAGATTAATAAGAAGTTTGCCTAAAGTAGTTATTGCCTTAGTTCCTGGTTTCGCAATTGGAGGAGGGCAGGTACTTCATCTAATTTGTGATCTCAGTATCGCCTCTGAAAATGCAATATTTGGTCAAACAGGTCCAAGAGTTGGTAGTTTTGATGCGGGTTTTGGATCTAGTTATTTAGCAAGACTTGTTGGTCAAAGAAAAGCAAAAGAAATTTGGTTTTTGTGTAGAAAATATAATTCCAAGGAAGCTCTGAAGATGGGCTTGATAAATGCAATTACAAAGATTGAAGAATTAGAAGCTGAGGGTGTAATCTGGGCAAGAGAGATTTTACGAAATAGTCCAACTGCTATTCGTATTCTTAAAGCTTCATTCAATGCAGAGAATGATGGGATTGCAGGTATTCAAGAATTATCTGGATACACAACTCAATTATTCTATTCGACTGAAGAAGCTCAAGAAGGTAGAGATGCCTTTCTTGAAAAGCGTCCACCAGACTTTTCTGACTATAAGTGGACACCCTAGTTTATTTTTCAAAAGAACTTTTAAATAATTATCAATGAGAATTCTTCTTGCCGCTGCTGAATGTGCTCCAATGATCAAAGTTGGAGGTATGGGAGATGTGGTTGGTTCGTTGCCTCCATCTTTGATAAAACTTGGTCACGATGTAAGGGTGATAATTCCAGGGTATGGAAAATTGTGGAGTCTTTTAGAGGTATCGAATGAACCAGTCTTTAGAGCAAATACAATGGGCACTGATTTTGCCGTATATGAAGCAAAACATCCCATTCATAATTATGTGATTTACCTGGTGGGTCATCCAACATTTGACTCTGACCAAATATATGGAGGCGAAAATGAGGACTGGCGCTTTACATTTTTTGCTAGTGCCACTGCAGAATTTGCCTGGAATTGTTGGAAACCTCAAGTTCTCCATTGTCATGATTGGCACACTGGAATGATTCCTGTGTGGATGCATCAGGATCCCGAAATTAGTACTGTTTTCACAATTCATAATTTAAAATACCAAGGCCCTTGGAGGTGGAAACTTGAAAAAATGACTTGGTGTCCATGGTATATGCATGGAGACCACACGATGGCTGCGGCAATGTTGTACGCAGATAGGGTCAATGCTGTTTCTCCGACTTATGCAGATGAGATTAAAACTCATGAATACGGGGAAAGCCTCGAAGGATTACTTAATTACATTTCAGGTAAATTAAGGGGAATTCTTAATGGCATAGATCTTGATGAATGGAATCCAGCAAAAGATCCAGTTTTACCTGCAAAATTTAGTATTAAGAATTTAGAAAATAGGCTAGAAAATAAAAAAATTCTGCAGAGAGAAATGGGTCTTGAAGTTAATCCTAAAAAATATCTTTTAGGTATGGTAAGTAGGTTAGTTGATCAGAAAGGGGTTGACCTACTTTTACAAGTTTCAAGAAGACTATTAGCCTATACAGATTCTCAAATTGCTGTTTTAGGGACTGGAGATAGATATTTAGAGTCAGGATTATGGCAACTGGCATTAGATTACCCAGGAAGATTCTCAGTATTTCTTACCTATGATGATTCTTTATCAAGGCTTATCTACGGTGGCTCTGATGCATTTTTGATGCCAAGTAGATTTGAACCTTGTGGAATTAGTCAACTCCTTGCTATGAGGTATGGTTCTATCCCTATAGTAAGGCGAGTTGGAGGTTTAGTTGATACAGTTTTACCTCATGACCCAGAAAATAATAATGGTACGGGATTTTGCTTTGATCGCTTTGAACCTATAGATTTCTATACTTCTTTAGTTAGGTCCTGGGAAGCCTTTAGGCATAAAGATAGTTGGGAATTACTGCAAAAAAGAGCAATGAGCCAAGAGTTTAGTTGGCAAAGATCAGCTCTTGAATACGAAGTTATGTATAAGGATGTTTGCGGAATAAAAGAACCATCGCCAGATGTTTCTGAAGTTGAAAAATTTTCTTACGGACAATCAGCTGATCCATCTTTAAAAAAAAGTATGACTTAATTTTTTAATGGAATTCTCTTTATCAGAATTAAACAATGTTTTGGGGGATATTAGAAATCTGAGAGAGGGGAAAAGAGATTTTTTGAATTTTAAGAATATAAGTATTGATAGTAGAACTTTATTAAACAATGATCTTTTTATAGCTATTAAGGGTAAAAATTTTGACGGACATAGTTTTCTTCCAGAGGTTTTAAATAAAGGAGTTAAATCTGTTGTAATTAAAAAAGGGATGCAGAGATTACTGCCTAGTGATTTACCTTATTGGGTTGTAAATGACACAACAGAAGCTTTTCAAAAATTAGCATTGCTAAAAAGAAAAAAATTAAATATCCCTATTGTTGCAATAACTGGCTCAGTGGGTAAAACCACAACAAAAGAAATGATTGGTGGAGTTTTAAATAAACTTGGAAGAATTAAATTATCTCATGCAAATTTCAATAATGAGATTGGAGTTGGTCTTACTATTCTTGCTACAGATATAGAAGATAAAGTTTTAGTTCTTGAGATGGGGATGAGAGGTCTTGGACAGATCGAGAATTTATCAAAATATAGTGAACCCGATATTGCAGTTATTACTAACATTGGGACAGCTCATATTGGATTGTTGGGCTCAAAAAAAAATATTACTCATGCAAAGTGTGAAATTAGTAAGTTTTTAAATCCAAAGGGAGTTGTAATAATTCCAGCAAATGATCCATTTCTAGAAAAAACTTTAAAAGAATTTTGGAAAGGTAGGGTGATAAAAGTAAAACTATTAAATATAGAAAATCAAAAGGATAGTTTTAAGAAAGATGATAATTTGCGAGGATTTTATAATCCTTCGAATAAAACAATTTTAATTGAAGGAAATACTTTTGAAATTTCATTTGAGGGATTTCACAATGCTTCGAATTTCTTATTTGCTTATGCTGTTGCTAAAGAGCTAGGCATTGATTTTGCAAGTTTTAATAAATTTGATTTTATAAGTTTAGGTGGAAGAAATAAAATTCTTAAATCAGTAAAAACAACAATATACGATGAATCATATAATGCTTCGCCGGAGTCAGTAAAAGCATGTATTAAAAACCTACTTGAAAAGCCGAGAAATAAATTTTTCATATTTGGAAGTATGCAAGAATTGGGAAAAGAATCTGAAAAGTATCACAAAGAAATATTCAACTTAATAAATAATTCAGATATAGAAAAGTGTTTATTTATTTGCGATAAAGAAAATGAAAAAATTTACTCTAATTATCTAAAAGATAAGAATAAATTCTTAGTTTTAAATAATATTAAAGATGTACCTCAAGAGATAAACAAATCTACAAAAAAAGGTGATTCTATTCTTATAAAAGGGAGCAGATGTTGGCAACTTGAAAAAATTATTGAATTAATCAATTAGATAAGGATTTCTTTCTTTCCCAATTTTCTATATTTACTTGCTTAGTTCTTGAGATTGCTAATGAATTATCTTTAGAGTCTTTTGTGATCACTGAACCAGCACCTGTTGTTACTGATTCCCCTAGATTTATTGGTGCTACAAAAACTGTATTTGCTCCAATACTGGAATTTTTGCCAATTTTTGTTTGATGTTTTTTCTGTCCATCAAAATTTGCAGTAATAGTGCCTGCTCCAATATTAGTAGATCTTCCAATAATGGAATCACCAATATAACTTAGATGGTTTACTTTAGATTCTTCCTCTAGTTGACTATTTTTGATCTCAACAAAATTACCTATTTTGCATTGGGAGGATATTTTGGAATTAGGTCTTATATGGCTATAAGGGCCAATTTTTATATGATCCATTATCTGAGAATCATAAACAGTAGAGTTTGAAATTTCACAATTTAATCCCACCTCAGAATCCTCAATAAAAGTATTTGGTCCGATAATGCAATGACTATTTATTTTCGTATTTCCTCTTATATGTGTATTAGCCTCAATAATTACATCCTTATCAATTTCAGCTTCTTCACTAATTGAACAACTTGCTTTATTTATAAAAGTTACACCATTAAGCATATGTTTTTCTTTAATTGAACTCTGAATACATTCCTCGCACTCTGATAGTTGAATTCTGTTATTAATTCCTTGAAGTTCTCCATTATCCTCTACCTCGAGACTTGAGGAATTTTTTAGGAGAGATATTGTATCTGTTAAGTAAATCTCTTTTTGATTATTATTGCTTTGCAAGGTATTAATTATTTCTGATAAGTTACCCCATTTAAAACAGTAAACACCTGCATTGATTAATGGATTTTTTCTTTCTAAATCATTGCAATCTTTTTCTTCAACAATTCTCTCTATACAATCCCCATTTAAAAAAACTCTGCCATATCCATGGGGATTTGTTTTCTTTGTTGTAATTAAAGAAACATCAGCATTTTTTGAATCGTGTAAATTTAAAAGATTATTTAAAGTATTAGGCCTAATGAGTGGCACATCCCCGTTAAGTATCAAAAGTTTTCCATCATGTTTTTTTACTTTTTTACAAAGAACTTGGATAGCATGACCAGTCCCCAATTGAGGATCTTGAATAACAAATTTGATTTTTTTATTTTCTGGTATTGACTCTTGTACTTCTTTTGATTTGTGTCCTGTAATTACGAAAATTTGATCAGGATTTAATTTAATGCAGGTATCAATTACTCTTTGCAAAAGACTTTTCCCAGAAATTTTATGTAAAACTTTTGGTATTGAGCTTTCCATTCTAGTGCCCTTTCCAGCAGCTAATATTGCAACACTTAACATATTTTTTTAAATATATCTATAAATCTAACTCTTGAAGGCCAACTTCGTCATTCCCCATTTCTCTCTCCATTTTTTTGTAGATAATAGATTTGAGAACAATTGCTCATCTAATCTTCTTTTAATTATATCGTCTTTATTAGATTTTAAATCTTGATCTCTATATGGAATACTAGCTTTAGTCAAGAGATGTTCCTCTTCCATTAAAGATAACTTTTCAAAATTGAAATTAGGTTTTAATTTATTCTTATCAAAATTTGATATTGCGACAGTTCCCTGACTCCAAAAAGTTCTTTTTTTTAAACTTGGCTTAATAGTAAAAATTTCTAATCCAAGATTTCTTAAAGTTTTTCTTACTGCCGCTGAAGAAGAATAAGTTATTAAATAACCCTGAGAATTAAGATTTTCTGTGACTTTAGATAAAAAATCAATTGTCCATACTTGTGGACATTTTTGAGGTGAAAAACCATCTAAATAAATCAGATCGAATTTAATAGATGAAGGAATAATTTTGATTTTTTCTCTAGCATCACCCCATAAAATACTGCATTTAAAAAATTGATCCTCAAAGTAATCTTTATGATATATTGATTCAAATATTGTTCTGACTTTTGGAGCCCATAATTTAAGAAAAGATTCATTTCTAAGCGAATATTCAAGAGGCTTTTTATCAATCTCCAACGCATACAAATTTAAATATGATTTTTGTTTAATTAATTCATCTAATAAAGAAGCGGAATTGTATCCTAAACCAAAACATATATCCAAAACATTTAGAGATTTACCCTTAAATCTTTGCAAATTAGAAGTAGCTGTAAACTTTAACTTTGTTTCCTCCAATGCGCCCAATAAACTGTGGAAGTTCTCTTGAAAAAACGCACTTCTTAAAGAGTAACTACCATCTTTAGTTAAAACTTCTATTAATTCAGACAAAAACTTTTTAATTTAGTTAATTAGTTAGTTTTGCTAGCTCTTCCCAAAAGGTGGGATAAGAGACGCTAGCTGCATCTGCCCTCATTATTTTTGAGGTACCTTTAGCAAGAAGAGAAGCAATAGCAAGACTCATTGCTACTCGATGATCTGTCTCACTATCAACCTCCGCAGAATGAAATTTTGATTGCCCATTAATAATTAACCCATCATCTTTTTCTGTTATTTCAGCACCGAATTTTTGTAACTGTCGTGCCATGACTTTTAATCGATCTGTCTCCTTCACCCTTAACTCTTGTGCATCTTTAATTTCAGAAACTCCATCACAAAAACAGGCAGCAACAGTAAGTATAGGAATTTCATCTATAAGTTTTGGGAGAATGTCTCCTTCAATAGTAAATGACCTTAAATTATTTGAAGTTTTTACTTTAATAGATCCAATGGGTTCACCTGCAATAGTCGATTTATCTATAATCTCATAATTGCACCCCATTGAATCCATTACATTTAAAATCCCTGTTCTAGTGGGATTTAATCCGACATTCTGAATTAAAACCTCTGAATTTGGAACAATAGATGCAGCAATCATCCAAAAAGAAGCAGAGCTAATGTCCCCAGGAATCAATATTCTCTGGCCAATTAAGTTACCCCCTGACTTGATAACTACATTTCTTCCTAATTCTCCTCTGATACTGATGTCTGCCCCAAATGCTTTTAACATTCTTTCAGTATGATCTCTTGAAGATGCTGGTTCAATAACAGAAGTGGTTCCAGAAGCTTTGAGGCCTGCTAATAAGATTGCGGATTTCACTTGAGCGCTCGCTACAGGGGTTCCAATAACACAACCTTTTAGTTTATTCCCATTAATTGAGATTGGAGCTTTTTTCCCTTTTTCTCTACCAAAAATTTTGCCTCCCATTAACGATAATGGTTTACCCACTCGCCCCATTGGCCTTTCATTGAGAGAAATATCACCTGTTAAGATAAAATTCTTGCCTTCTTGACCGGCAAGTAACCCCATTAATAATCTCATGGTGGTTCCTGAATTCCCGCAATTTAGAATATCTTTGGGCTCTATAAACCCATCAAGGCCCAATCCTGAAAACGTAAAAGGCTTATTTTTTTTTATTTCTGGTATTTTTACACCTAACTTTCTTAGACAATCAGCAGTTGAAAGTGGATCTTCAGAATGTAAGAACCCCTCAATAGTCGTCTCACCCTTGGCAATACTTCCTATTATTAGAGCTCTATGAGAAATAGATTTATCTCCAGGTACTCTTAATTTTCCTCTTAAATTAACTCCACCTTTTATTGTGCGGATATTATACATTTTCAAATAAATTACTTGTTAAGATTCTGTAAAAAACAAATTAGTTTTATATTATCAATAAGTTTGTTTTTAAAAAAAAAATAATCAAATTAAGTAACTGTTTTCTATAATAAATCCAGAAAAAGGACCTTATTATTAATCTTACTTATTATCACGTTGCAAAGGATGTTCCTCAAAATACTCCAGATATTGCAGTGGTCATTGATGTTTTAAGAGCCACAACCACAATTTCTTGGGCTTTAAAAAACGGAGCTGATTCAATACAAGTTTTTGCAGATTTAGATTTATTAAAAGAATCTGCAACTAAGTGGCAAGCTGAAAAGAGACTAATGCTTGGAGAGAGAGGCGGAAAGAAGATTGAGGGCTTTGATTTAGGAAATTCTCCTTTATCAGTTACAAAAAAAGTTGTTAATGGTAAAAGACTATTTATGAGTACGACTAATGGGACTAAATCATTACATAAAGTTCAAAATGCTAAGCATTTATTTGCTATGGGTCTCCCAAATAGGAAAGCAGTTGCTGAAAAAATCATTTCATTAAAAAGTGAAAATGTTTTAATACTTGGCAGTGGTTGGGAAGGCTCTTATTCACTTGAGGATTCTTTAGCTGCTGGCGCTTTGGCCTCATACCTAAAACAGAACTGTGATTTCGAAATTAATATTCTGAATGACGAATTACAAGCCGCTTTGGCACTTTGGAATGTCTGGAAAAATGATATTTTGAAATGTTTAAAAACAGCAACCCATGGCAAAAGATTGACAAGTCTTGGAGATTATGAGGATGATTTTAAATGTTGCTCTGAACTTGATTGCTTAGATATTGTTCCGGCTCAAGTTGAAAGAGGTGTGATTCGTGCCTCATGATTTACGAATTGGTTCATTAGGAGTAAAGTCTTGACTGATTTTTTGGTAGCTGCATTGCAAATTACAAGTACTTCAAATGTTGAAGCAAATTTTAATGAAGCAGAAGAACAGATTGAATTAGCTGCTAGAAGAGGTGCTGAGTTAATAGGATTACCTGAGAATTTTGCTTTTTTAGGAGAAGATGATGAAAAACTTAGATTAGCTTCTGAATTGTCAGAGAAGTGTGCAAATTTCCTAAAAACTATGTCGCAAAGATATCAAGTACTTCTATTGGGAGGAGGGTATCCTGTCCCTGCTGGTGATGGTAGTCATACTTTTAATAGGTCAGCCTTATTTGGGAAAGATGGACAGGTATTGGCAAAATACGACAAGATTCATTTGTTTGATGTTGATTTGCCAGATGGAAATTTATATAAGGAATCATCCACTATTTTATCTGGAGCAGAGTATCCACCTGTTGTAGATGTGCCAGGTTTATGCAAAATAGGATTGTCGATTTGTTACGACGTTAGATTTCCTGAACTCTATAGATATTTGTCTTCCAATGGTGCTGAGCTAATTATGATTCCCGCAGCTTTTACAGCATTTACTGGAAAAGATCATTGGCAAATCCTATTACAAGCAAGAGCAATTGAGAATACAGCATATGTAGTTGCTCCAGCTCAGACTGGGATTCATTATGGAAGAAGGCAAAGTCATGGCCATGCAATGGTAATTGACCCTTGGGGTACTGTTTTATCTGATGCTGGAAAAACTCAGGGAGCTGCAATAGCACCTGCTGATAAAGAAAGAGTAGAGAAAATTAGGGAGCAGATGCCAAGCCTTAAACATAGAAAAAACAAATTATTTTCAAACTAATGATAAAGTTTTTAGATAATAAACTTTTTCGTTATTTATCCGTTTTTTTATTTTTAAATTCTTCTATCCTTCCAGTTAAATCTTCAAGTGCTCTTGCGGCATGGGCTATAAATACTAATGGAGTTTTAGAATTAAGAACTAAATCAAATACAAATTTAAAAGCATACTTTCAGAAGGCTAATCAAATATCGGGAGATAGATTCTGGGTGGATTTCCCAGGAGAATTAAAAAATCCCAGAACAATAAAAGGTAATGGCCCAATAAAAGAAATTAGATTAGGTAAACCAAATAAGGGTAAAACAAGACTAGTAATTGAATTTAAGGAAGAGACTTATTTGAAACCTTTGACTTGGCAAATGGTTGGCTTAGATCAAAATAGATGGAGAATTAAACTATTTAACTCAAAATATTCATTTAAAAAGATTGGTGAAGGTTTAGTTGAAAAGAAAAGAGGAAATATCAAAGCAAATCAAAATTTCATTCATAAGAAGAAAAACAATTATGGTTACTTGAAACTACCAGAGGTAAAAAGAAACAAGTTTGAAGTTGTAATCGATCCAGGGCATGGAGGACCTGATCCAGGAGCAATAGGTATTGGTGGTATTAGAGAAACAGATGTTGTTCTGGAGGTTTCAAAAATAGTTAAAAATTTACTTTCTCAGAAAGGTGTCAAAGTAAGTTTGACTAGAACAAATGACGTTGATTTGGATTTGCCTCCAAGAGTGTCCATTGCTAATAATACGGATGCAGATATCTTTGTAAGTATTCATGCAAATGCCTCAAGAGGTAAAAGAAGAGACATAAATGGATTGGAAACTTTTTATTACAGAGGGTGGAGAGGAAGATTACTCGCGAAAAGAATTCAAAAACAAATTTTAAGAGTTTCCCCTGGGAGCCCAGATCGAGGAGTTAAACAAGGTCGATTTTATGTAATTAAAAATACTAGGATGCCTGCAGTCCTGGTAGAAATTGGATTTTTAACGGGAAGATTAGATGCAAGAAGATTAGAAAAAATAACCCATCGAAAAAGATTAGCCTATGCAATTACAAAAGGTATCCTCGAATATCTAGATAAAGCAGGGTGAAACTTAAAATAGGTATATTTGATAGTGGAATAGGTGGTTTTACTATCCTTAATTCTTTACTAAAAACACGTAAAGATGTAGAAGTTTTTTATTTGGCGGATACAAAAAGAATACCTTTTGGGAACAAAAATTCTAAAGAGATAAGATTAATTGCAAAGGAGATTTGTACTTTTTTTGTTGATAAGAATTTGGATGCACTTTTAGTTGCTTGTAACACTACAAATGCGTGTGCTCTCGATATCCTAGAAAATAATTTAAAGGTCCCTTGTTTTGACCTTATAAACTCAGTATCGGAAATAGTTGATAAACAAATAATTGGTGTCCTGGCAACACAAACAACTGTTCGATCATCGTATTACAAGAAAGCTATAAATGCTAAGAAAAAGAATACGATAATATTTCAGCAAGAATGTCCAGAATTTGTATCAGAAATTGAAAAAGAAAAATTACATATTGATAAGTTAAATAGTCTCTCAGACTTATACTTGAGACCTTTAATAAACAAAAATATTGAAGAATTAATACTTGGATGTAGTCATTATCCTTTAATTTATGACTTTTTAAGAAAAAAATTGGATTCAAATATAAAAATTATTGATCCATCGGTAGCATTAATAAAAAAATTTAATGAATCTTTTGCTATTCCAAAAACTGACCGCTATGAGAGTATTTCTCTCGAAAATGTAAAATTTTTTGTTACTTCAGAAAGAGATGAGTTTTCCAATAAAGTAAAATTTTGGCTTGGAATTAATAAAGAAATTAGGTTAGTTAACCTCCGAAGGCATGTTTGATTCCTTAAGATATAGAAGAGGTCAATCATGAATACAGTAACAGAGCTACTACAACCAGTTGAAAATGATCTTGATGATCTTATTTTAGAACTGAAAAATCTAATAGGAGCTGGTCACCCAATTCTTCAAGCCGCAGCTGAACACCTTTTTAGTGCTGGGGGTAAAAGGTTGAGACCTGGGATAGTTTTATTGATTTCAAAAGCTATATCTCCTGAATTTTGCTTGACAACCAAACATAAAAGGCTTGCTGAAATAACTGAGATGATTCATACAGCCTCATTAGTCCATGATGATGTTGTTGATGAGGCGTCTACAAGAAGAGGAGTAGATACAGTTCACAGCAGATTTAATACCAGAGTAGCTGTTTTGGCAGGTGACTTTTTATTCGCTCAAGCAAGTTGGCACTTAGCAAATCTTGACAATGTAAATGTAGTTAAATTACTTAGTAGAGTAATAATGGATTTAGCAGAAGGTGAAATCAAACAAAATTTAAATAGATTTGATTCGGCTCAATCTTTTTCCAAATACATCAACAAAAGTTATTGTAAAACAGCATCATTAATAGCCAATAGTTGCAAAGCAGCTGGAGTTTTGAGTGGAATTAATAACGAAAACTTGACCTCCTTGTACGATTTTGGCAAAAATATTGGTTTAGCATTCCAAGTCGTAGATGATATTCTTGACTTTACTGGAAATGATAAACAACTTGGAAAACCTGCTGTAAGTGATCTTGCTAGTGGTTATCTTACGGCCCCAGTTTTATATGCCTTAGAAGAAAATAAACAATTGTCAGTTCTTATAAACAGAGAACTTGCTGAAAAAGATGATTTAGATGATGCTCTTAATATCATCATGAACTCTAAAGCTATTGAAAGTTCCAGGAAACTAGCTGAGGATTTTGCAATGCTTTCTAAAGAAGCTATAGTTTGGCTTCCTGATTCCGAATACAAAAGAGCTTTAATGGCTCTTCCAGAATTTGTTCTAAGTCGTATTTATTAGATCTATTAGAAATAAATCTTTGAGCTAAATTAATATTAAAATTTTTGAAAACCTTAATTTTTTCGACTAAATTTATTAAGCATAGATTTATTTTATTTAATGTCATTAGATAAAAAAAATTCAATCAATAACATACTTGAAGAAAAGAGAATTTTCCCTCCATCAAAAAAATTTGCAGAAAACTCAAATATTAGTACTCAAGAAGAATTACTAAGTCTAAAAAAACAAGCATCAAATAATCCTATTCAATTTTGGGAATCTTTTGCAAAATCTGAATTAGATTGGTTTGAGCCATTTCACACTGTACTAGATAATGAAAATGCGCCCTTTTTTAAATGGTTCAAAGAAGGGAAACTCAATATTACGTATAATTGCTTAGATAGACATATTAAGAGAGGGCTTGGAGGTAAGACTGCACTTATATGGGAAGGCGAACCCGGAGATAGCAAAAAATATACTTACGACGAACTTCTAAAAGAGGTATGTAAAGCAGCTAATGCATTAAAAACAATTGGTGTAAAAAAAGGAGATTTGGTATGTATTTATATGCCGATGATTCCTGAAGCAATGTTTGCGATGTTAGCTTGTGCAAGAATTGGCGCACCTCATTCAGTTGTCTTTGGAGGATTTTCTTCAGAAGCTTTAAAAGATAGGATAATTGATGGAAACGCCAGATTTGTTATTACTGCTGATGGTGGCTTTAGAAAAGATAAGGTGATTGAACTTAAGAAAGCAGTTGATGCGGCCATTGAAAGTGGGGCAGATAAAGTTGTAGAAAAAGTAATTGTTGTTCAACGATCCCAAAAAAATATTGCGATGGTCGATAATAGAGATTTCTGGTGGCACGAATTAGTAAAAGATCAAAAAGATCATTGTGAACCAGAAATAATGAATAGCGAAGATAGACTTTTTATCCTTTATACTTCAGGCTCTACTGGAAAACCCAAAGGTGTAGTTCACACTACAGGTGGTTACAACCTTTGGTCCCATTTGACATTTAAATGGATTTTTGACTTAAAAGATGACGATATTTATTGGTGTACTGCTGATGTTGGTTGGATTACAGGTCATAGTTACATAGTTTATGGGCCTTTATCTAATGGTGCTACAACCTTAATGTATGAGGGAGTGCCAAGACCCTCAAATTTAGGAGCTTTTTGGGAAATTGTTCAAAAATATAAGGTTTCTATTTTTTATACTGCACCAACTGCAATAAGAGCATTTATGAAGTCTGGCCGTGAAATACCTGATAAATATAATTTGGAGAGTCTTAGACTTTTGGGCACAGTTGGAGAACCAATTAATCCTGAAGCATGGATGTGGTACAAGGATGTTATTGGTAAAGATAAATGCCCTATTGTTGATACTTGGTGGCAAACTGAGACTGGTGGTGTGATGATAAGCCCCTTGCCTGGAGTCGTTGCTACAAAGCCAGGTTCAGCTACTTTTCCTCTGCCAGGAATCGAAGTTGAAATTGTCGATAAGAATGGAGATAAGGTTAATGAGAACGAAGGCGGCTATTTAATTATTAAGAAACCTTGGCCAGGAATGATGAGAACAATCCACGGAAACTCAGAGAGATATTTGGAGAGTTATTGGGAATATATTTCCTTTAAAGGAGAAAAAAATGTTTATTTTGCTGGAGATGGAGCACGCATTGATGAAGATGGATATATATGGATTATGGGAAGAGTTGATGATGTCATAAGTGTTTCAGGACATCGGTTAGGAACAATGGAAATAGAATCTGCTTTGGTAAGTCATAAATCAGTTGCAGAGTCTGCCGTTGTTGGCAAAAAAGATGATTTAAAGGGTGAAGTTATAGTTGCTTTTGTATCTCTAGAGAAAGACGTGAAAGGTTCTTCAGAATTAGTAGAGAATCTAAAGAAACATGTTGTTAATGAAATTGGAATTATCGCAAAGCCTGAAAAAATTATAATTTCCGACTCTCTTCCGAAGACACGTAGTGGAAAAATTATGAGGAGAATTTTGAGATCTTTGGCTGCTGGAGAAAAAATTAGTGGGGATATAAGCACTCTCGAAGATAGTTCTGTTTTGGAAAAATTGAAAGAATTATCCTAATTAAGATTCATCAATTAAGTTAGAAATTTTTTTTATAGTATTTCTTTTGAATTCATCATCGGCCCAGTCTCCTAAAAAATTTTCTCTTAGTCCTGCGCTTGCAATTATTGTATGTGTACCTTTTAGCATTATCCCCTTAGAATTATCTTCTTTTCTTGCTTTCAGACAAGAAAATAATTTATCTGTTTGATCTAATTCGTCTGAGTTGAATTTTATTAGGAAGTTATTTTTTTGACTATATGTTTTTTCAATTAATCGCAAAGTTCTTTCGGGACTTGGGCTAAATTCACTGTTGAATTCTAATTTTTGGGAAATTTGTTTCAATAATGGAATTGATTTGTTAGCACTAAAATTATTAAAACTAATAGATATGAATTTTTCGCAATTTCTTCCGCCATCAGGAGAAATTAAATGAAGTTTACAGCCTAGGCTATGACCAATTCTTATTGTTGGAATTGATGCCCCTATTCTTTTGGATAAAGAAATTCGGCAATTCTTAAAATCTTTCCATGCTTTGATAGCAAGATGTTGGTGATCAAATTGTGGTGTGTATTTATATGCATGTACTGCATAATTTTTATAAATTAAACTCTCTATGAATCTTCTATAAGTTAAATCTGGCTTAGAAGCTAAATAACTTCCACCAATAAATTCAACAATTTTTTTTGGATTTGAGGGCCAATAACAGAAATTGTTAAATTGAAATTTTGAAAAAGTCATCTTTCTTAAACTAAAAATGTTTCAAAAAATATTTTCTTGTCTGTTTTTTAATTTATATTAATTTAAAAGAAATATTTATTAAATGCGTCAAGATAAATGAAAGTATTTTGAGTTAATTGGAACTATTTAACAAAAAAGAATTAAATCAATTGGATTTTCTTCATAATCAAATTAACACCAATCCCTCTGAAGAGAGAGTAACGAATAAAAATAAAAAAATTGAAAAAATTTTAATTCTTGATACTGAAACAACAGGTTTAGACGAAAATAAAGATGAAGTGATAGAAATAGGTTGTATTTTATTTGATGTATCTTTTAAATGTGTACTTTCACAAGTTTCTTTTTTATTTCCAGTTAATAATAATGAGGCCGAACATGTAAATGGTATATCTGCAGAAGTAACTAATATCTCTCAACCATGGGAAGATGGATTGAATTTCTTTCTAAAACTTGTTGATTCTTCAGATTTCATCGTCGCTCATAATGTGGAGTTTGATAAGAAATGGTTTGGGAAAGGAAGATTGCCTAAGCTTAATAAGAAATGGATATGTAGTTTAGAGGATATTAATTGGTCTTTTCAAAAATCACTAAAAACAAGACCTTCAGTAACTGATCTAGCCTTATCTTTTGCAATACCAGTTTGGAATTTACATAGAGCTTTATCTGATTGCTTTTACATATCTGAGGTCTTCAAAAAATGCGACAACTTAGAGGAACTTTTACTTAAAGCTACTGAACCGAGGTTTTTATACAAGGCTTTGGTTAGTTATGAAGATAGGTCTTTAGCTAAAAATGCTGGGTTTAGATGGAATAGTCCTGTACAAGGAGCTTGGTCAAGAAAATTAACTACTGATGAGGCAAAAAATCTTGATTTTAGAGTTGAGATCTTGAATTAATATTTATTTAATTTTTGACTAAGAAAATATTTAGTGCATCCTACAAGGCATCCATTTACTACCCATTTTATGTGCTCCAATACATCCGTATTTTGAAGCAGCCTTTTCAGCCTCTTGTTTAGTGTTAAATAGATCTGACATCATATTTCCCTTTTTTGAATTTGAAATTTGTTTGGAATGATTATGAGAATTAGGTGAATACTCCCATATCCCCATAGTAGTAACACCGGCAGAGATAATTCCCATCCCGACTACTGATAAATTAACTATTCCCATCGCAACTGCACCAAAAGAAAATACACCCATTGGGACTACCCCTATACTTATTACTCCCATTGGCACTATTCCTATTGAAACTATACCAAGAGGTGCTATTCCAAAAGCAATTTTTTTGGGTTTTGTACCGCAATGTTGATTCTCTTTACTTTTATTAATTCCCAATAGTTTTTCTAAATGTTAAATTAAAATTGTCTCACAAAATAACCAATCAAAGATTAATTTCTAGATGAATTAAAAATTTTGAATTATTTTTTAGAACTTTGAATAACTTAAAAAACCTAAGAGGAACAGTAGACCTCTTTCCTGAACAATTAATAAAGTGGCAAAACGTTGAAAAAATTTTATTAGAACAGCTTTCTAGAGCATCCATCAAAGAAATAAGAACACCAATATTGGAAATGACTGAATTATTTATAAGAGGAATTGGTGAAGGAACAGATGTTGTCAGTAAGGAAATGTATACATTTCTTGATAGGGGGGAGAGATCCTGCACTCTTAGGCCTGAAGGAACAGCCTCAGTCGCACGAGCGTTAATACAAAATGGAATATCGTCTAATCCTCTTCAAAAACTTTGGTACATGGGTCCTATGTTTAGATACGAAAGACCTCAAGCAGGCAGGCAAAGACAGTTTCATCAATTAGGTGTTGAGTTTATAGGATATGATTCAGTTAGAAGTGATGTTGAAATTATTGCTTTAGCTTGGGATATCTTAGGTAAATTAGGAATAAAAGAACTCAATCTTGAAATAAATACGTTAGGTGATACTAATGACAGATCAAATTTTCAAAAATCTTTTTTAAAATGGTTAAAAACAAATAAAGATTCTCTAGATTTAGATTCTCAGAATAGGATTTCTAAAAACCCTTTGAGGATTTTGGACTCAAAGAATATTCAAACTAAAAAAGTTCTTGAAAATGCACCAAGATTATTTGATTTTTTATCTGAAAAAAGTCATAACAGATATTTAGGCTTAAAAAGACAATTAGAGGTTTTAAAAATACCTTATGTAGAAAATTTTAATCTTGTAAGAGGTTTAGATTACTACACTCATACAGCTTTTGAAATTACTAGTGGGGCTCTGGGCTCCCAAGCTACAGTTTGCGGAGGAGGGAGATACAACGATTTAATAAAACAAATGGGAGGGCCAAACACACCTGCAATTGGCTTCGCTATTGGTTTAGAAAGATTAATTTTACTCGCAGGAAAAGATCTTGAAATTCCAAGAAATACTGATATCTATATCATTAATCAAGGCTTAATTGCTGAATCATTAGCAATAGATTTATCTAGAAAATTAAGAAATTACGATTTGTTAGTTGAGTTAGATTTAAGCGGAGCCTCATTCTCTAAGCAATTTAAAAAGGCAAATAAACTTAAATCTAAAAGTATTATTGTTATTGGTGATAATGAGGCAGTTAATGGGCAATTTATTATAAGGCTCTTTGAGCAATCAGTTAATGGGAATGAAGAGGAGGTTATATCTTTTGAGAATGATATTAAATTAGAAAATTGGATAAACAATAACTTACTTGTAAAGTGATGTTCTTGAAGATAGTGATAATTTTTATTTTTATCTTTATTTTTTTTTCATTAAGGAATTTTCTGAAAATTAATAAAAAACAAAAAGTTTTGAAGTCTAAAAAATTAACAACTTTAAATAAAAAGAATCTTAATAACTGGATGAATTTAACTAAAAAAGAAAGATATAACTTATCTAAACAAGATTCTATTAACTATATGGATAGAAGAAAACTTTTATTAAAAGAAATTAGAAATGAATATAAAAAAATATCTAGAAAAAATTCTGAGGGGAATATTAAGAAAAAATAATTTATGGAAAATTACTGGACTTCTAATAAAACCATAAATGGATTGAGACATTTTGTTTTAGTAAATGAGACTAAAGAAAAAGGAAATATTAGTTTTTTAATGGTTTCTGTCCTTGATTCTGAAATTAACTTAAGAACTACATATGAAGAATTAATAAATAGTGGAAATTGGCACAAGGGTTGGATCAATCTTTCAAAGCATCAATCAATAACAGAAGAATATTTTAATTTTAAATTCATCAATAAAGGAGAGGGTATCGATGAGATATTTATTAATGAAGACTCTTTGTTTAATATTTCTTAATTTAATATAAATCTTTCAAATCTCACTCTCACATCGTAAATACGAGGTTTTTTTGTTATTTAATAATTATTTAAAATTTTTACCCCTTTCAAAAAAATAAAATTAACGTTATCAAGGATTAATAATATTTACTTAATTCAATGTTAGGGGATATGTGGAGCTCATCTGAGTTAGCCGCGGAAAAATTAGGAATAACTGAAATTAAACTTTCTTTTTTACGTGAGAATGGAATACTCAAGCCTGGGATTCATTGGAAAAGCTCTCCACTTGGTCAGAAAAAACCTTGGAAACCTAAAGCTCTTTACAATATAAAAATGTGCAGACAAATAATTAATAAATTATGTTCTGAAGAAATCTTTAATATCGCAGCATGAAAAATAAATATATTTTTTTTATTTTGAAAAATTTATAAAATCTTTATTCTATTAGGTTTTCATCCTTACACTCAATTAGAGTGTTTTGCAAAGTTGGATATAAGCTAATCATATTTATATATTGTTTTGATTTTCTGTAAGATTTTGCAGCCTTTTTATAATGAACTTCAGATTTCATTTCTAGTGAAAATTTTCTAGAAGACTCTTGAGAAGTAGTCATAATATTAGATGTCTTATCTTATATTTAATAAGTGTTTGAGAATGAGGCAATAAATACGATGGTTTAATGAAACAAAACATCGTTTAATGTCAGCAAAATGAAATTTATTAAAATTATTTGAATTGGAAAATATTGGATTATTTTATGAAACTTATATCTCTGAGAATAATTTTTCTTCATTAAATCTACCTTCTTTGCTATTGGATTGCCTTTTGAAGATTTTTGTTTAGCAACTACTAGGATTACTAACCTTTACAATTTTGTTATTAATTCAACTGTTTGGTGAAATATAAAGTATTCTCAAAACGTTTAAGCTAATCAATTCCTAAATGCAAACCTATGGAAATCCAGATACTACCTATGGATGGTGGGCTGGTAATTCTGGTGTAGCAAATCGCTCAGGAAAATTCATTGCTGCTCATGTAGCTCATGCAGGATTAATTGTTTTCTGGGCGGGTGCATTCACCCTTTTTGAACTTTCACGATTTGACCCAAGTGTCCCAATGGGTCATCAACCTCTAATCGTTCTTCCTCATTTAGCAACTCTTGGAATAGGGTTTGATGCTAATGGTGTTGCTATGGGAGATACTAAACCTGTTCTAGCGATAGCAATAGTTCACTTAGTCTCTTCTATGGTTTTAGCAGCCGGGGGACTTTTACATTCTCTACTTCTTCCTGGAAATCTAGAAGATTCTGATGTAGCAAGAGCCAGAAAATTCAATATTGAATGGGATAATCCAGACAAATTGACATTTATTCTTGGTCACCATCTAATTATTCTTGGTTTCGCAGTTATTGCTTTTGTCGAATGGGCAAGAGTGCATGGAATTTATGATCCAGCTATTGGTTCTGTAAGACAGGTTGAGTATGAATTAAATTTGGCCAAAATTTGGAATCAC
Source organism: Prochlorococcus sp. scB245a_519A13 (assembly GCA_000634415.1). Taxonomy (GTDB): domain Bacteria; phylum Cyanobacteriota; class Cyanobacteriia; order PCC-6307; family Cyanobiaceae; genus Prochlorococcus_A. The sequence goes on from JFNH01000096.1 coordinate 79,079, forward strand.
CAGACAGACTTTTTGACTATTGATAGTCTTGAAGAAGTAATGGGAGGTCATGCATTCCTTGCTTTCGTTGAGATTACAGGTGGTGCTTGGCATATTGCCACTAAGCAAGTTGGTGAATATACCAAATTCAAAGGTAAAGGTCTTCTCTCGGCAGAAGCTGTTCTTTCATGGTCATTAGCCGGAATAGGCTGGATGGCTATTATTGCAGCCTTCTGGAGTGCAGCTAACACAACAGTTTATCCAACTGAATTCTTTGGTGAACCACTTGAATTGAAATTTAGTATTTCTCCTTATTGGGTAGATACTGTTGATCTTCCTGATGGTGAGTACACTTCAAGGGCGTGGTTAGCTAATGTTCATTACTATTTCGGATTCTTCTTTATTCAAGGTCATCTATGGCACGCTTTAAGAGCACTAGGCTTTGACTTCAAGAGAGTTACAAATGCTATCAGTAATATTGATAGTGCAACAGTTACTCTTAAAGATTAATTCTCAAATTTTCTTACCTACATCAAAAGGCTCCTATTAAAGGGGCCTTTTTTTATTTGAAAAATTTTGTTTATTAATTTAGATTTAGAATTATATGTTTTTGAAATCATTGAATATTTTTTCGATACAGAATAAAGATATTTTTTCAAATTCTCTATTGATAAGTTTTTTGGGATTATTAATTATATTTTTTTTGTTGATTTTTGGGAGAAAATTTAAACTAGCTGTTCAACTCGAGAGATTTGGATTACCGATAGCTGTTATATCAGGAATTTTAGGAATATCTATAGGACCATTTGGAGCGATACACTTCTTGCCAAAAGAAACAATCAATGTTTGGAGTAATTTTCCTACTCCTCTTTTATCATTAGTATTCGCAACTTTAATGATGGGAAGACCTATCCCAAATATAAATGGTTTAGTTAAACCAATTTTTAATCAATTTCTATTAGCTCTTTCACTAGGGTTTGGACAATTTTTTGTCGGTGGACTTGTTGTTAAATATCTTCTACCTCCATCTATGGATGCAAACCCTCTAATGGGTTGTTTAATAGAGGTAGGTTTTGAGGGTGGTCATGGAGCTGCATCAATAATCGGTGAAAGTTTTAATAAACTAGGTTTCCCAAATGGCTTAGATCTTGGGTTGGCTATGGCAACAATGGGTCTTTTATCCTCTTCAATATTGGGTAGCATATTTATTTTTCTTGGGAGAACTTTAGGCCTTTCAGATACTGAGGAAATTCTTGAACAAAAAGATACTCTAAATGGAAAAAATAAGATTGGAATTTTTGCAGATTTAAGAATTTTTATTATAAATCTTGGATTCTCTGGTTTGGCAATTTCTTTTGGTGTTTTGCTACTTAAATTTTTAAGGTATATTGCGAGTTCTTTTGGTGATTTTTCGAAGGAAATTATTTTTTCATTACCAGTATTCCCTTTTATCCTTATAGGTTCCCTCCTTATAAGATATATTTTAGAGAAAACCAAAAATACAGAATTTATTTCAAATATTCTGCAAAGAGAGATTGGTATTTTATCCACAGATTTATTGATTTTTACAGCTATGGCAAGTTTAGATATTGCAGTTGTTTTTGATAATTGGATACTTATATTAGTCTTTACTATTTTCGGTTTATTTTGGAATTTGATTTGTATTGCTTATTTTGCATATTTTATTTTTGATGATTATTGGTTTGAAAAAAGTTTGATAGAGTTCGGTAATTCTACAGGTGTAGTAGCTTCTGGTTTACTTCTTTTAAGGCTTGCAGATCCTAAAAATATTTCTAAGACTTTACCAATTTTTACGTCAAAACAGCTATTTGCGCAGTTAATTCTTTCTGGGGGACTATTCACAGTTCTTGCACCATTAATGATTTCTAAAATTGGGTTAGATTATTGGACAGAAATTTGTGCCCTAATTACATTTGCAATTCTTTTTTTTGCATTGATTATTAATAAATTAGAGATGAAAAAGTTTCAATAAGCACCCTAGAATGGTAAAAAGCCTAAATTTTATTTAAATGTCATTTACTCCCTACGATATTCCACCTCAAGAAAATAAAGGGAAGTGGTTTAGGAGTCATTTACTAGGAAGGGAAATCGAACTTGGTGAATTGTATAGTCTTGGATCAAATGATTTAGATTTGCTAATGGCGGAGACTGCAGAAATCAGAAGCGATCTTGATTTTAAGGAAAAAAATATAGGAAAATTTAGAACTGCAGGGTATTTTTTGGAGTTGGCAAGAATAATTGAGAAAAGAAAGTTGTTGGAAAGTTAATTAGATGGGAAATAATTCTTTCTAGAATATGGGTCCCATAATTCGTATTTATACATTAAGGATTTAAATTCTCTATTTTTCTCAAATGAATCTAACCAGTTTTTTATTGAGGGCTCAAAATAATTTGTTCTTTTTTGACTTTCACAAGCGATTCTAAATTGTCTTACAAAAGGCCAAATTGACCAATCAGCGATTGTGGGGCTATCTCCAAAAAAGTATTTATTTTCTGCAAGAAGTTTGTTCCATCTCTTTATAAATTTAATCGCATTAGTGAAATGAAATTCTTCATCACTATTTTTATATCTTGTGGCATATTTAAATCGATCTAAATGATATTTGAATTCGTTATCGTTTTCATAAATTATTTCAAAAATATCTTCCCTTTTATTCTCAGGAAAATAAATTAATTTGATGTTTTTCTTTTTAGACTCTGAGAGAGCCCACATGATGATTTCAAGACTTTCTTCAATAACGTCACTATTTTTTTTTATTAGTATTGGAACCGTTTTCGTTTTTGAATTATTTAAAAAATCTAGAGGTTTATTTTTTAAATCAATTTCTCTTATCTCTACTTTTATTTCACAAATTAATAAGGCCCATCTTGCACGAATTGCATATGGACATCTTCGAAATGAATATAAAATATCGTTTTTCATATTGTAAAAACTTTAAATTTCCTTGATTCTTTTAGTATTATTTAAGAAGGAACAGAATTAATTTTACAACGCAAATGTCGGGATATGTTTACCTCATTAGAGTAGGGGACCTTTATAGGATTGGGAAAACGGATAATCTTGAAAAGAAAATTAAGAAATTAAAACCAGATGAATTATTAACATCAATTATGACGAAGGAGCCAGAAACTCTCGAAGCAAGATTACTAAGAAAATATAAGTCGCAAAGAATTCCTGAAACTGGTTATTTAAAGCTTTCTAAAAGACAAATTAGAGAATGCAAAAAGCAATTTGAATTAAAAGGGAGCTTACCTCACACTTTAGATGCTGAAGTTTCCATAACTCTATTTGCATCATTTTTATTGTTTTCATTAAGTTCCCTTATTTTTAATTATTTAAATTTTGGATTTGTAAAATCTATATCTTATTCTTTCGGAATGGCATCTTTACCAATGGTTATATTATTTATAACAGGTAGTTTTGGGGGATACTTTTCTGAAGATTTATCTCTTTTTTCATTGTTAACTAATCGAATAAAAGGTTTATTTATTGCAATTGCAATGCTTTCAATGGCTTACTTAATATTCAATTTAGGTTAAATTTCATAATTACAATTTAAGGCAATTTCAAATGGAACTGATTGGCTAGGTAACTTCAGAATAGTTGAGCATATTTCAGCAATATCTTCTGGTTGTGTCATGTTTGATTTGTCTAAAGAAGAGATATTTTGGGCCATTTTTGTATTAACCCAGCTTGGGCAAATTGCTGAAACCCTTATATTTTCATCCCAACCTTTATTTTTCATCGTTTGGCATAATCCCATCAAAGCAAACTTTGAAGAAGAATAAGCAGCTAAATCGCCTTTAGATCTTTTCCCACTCATTGAAACTAAAACAATAATTCTTCCTCTGCCTGAGGTACATAAATGATCCCAAGAAAGCCTACATAAATTCCAGATTGCTAAAAAATTGATATTTAATGTATTTAAAATATCTTCTTCTTCACCATCTTTGTATAAGAAAGGAACTTTAGATAATACTCCAGAACAATTTATTACTGAATCGAATCCTCCAAATTCATCTACGGTATTCTTTATCCAATGTTCGGCTGTAATTCTTTTTAATGCATCATAATGGTTGATTATAATTTTCCCTTCTGGCCATTTATTTGGATCAATAGCGCTTCCTTTTAATGATTCTAAATCTCTTATGCCAACACTAATTCTATTGCCTTCTTTTAATTCTTTGTGTGCAATATTTAGTCCAATCCCTCTACTAGCTCCACTTATTAGTATGGTTCTCATTTTTAACTTATATATTTGGAAATATTATCCTGAGTAACATTTTAAATTCTCTACCATGCATGATCATAAGACCTTTCTTTACACTCCAAGGAGCCTTTATAAACATTACGCACATCGCATATACAATCTCTTTTAAAGAAAGAGTATCAGTTAGAAAACCATACCATTGATTTTTAGGTAGTTGGAAAAAACTACCAAAAAATTCTCTCAATAGTTTCTCGTCGAATCTCATGAGTTTTTCTAATCCAAATTGATAAAGTGATTTCTTCCTAATTAATTCTTTTGACCATAAAGTTTCCCAACCTTTTCTAGCAATATGATAAGTACTTAGATTTTTGTTTTTAATTGCTTCTGAGACTGCCTTAGCGACAAGTGGAGCCCTTCTTAAAACATTGCCAATTAAATATCCAGATGCAGGATGTACCATTGAAGCAGCGCCACCATATCCTAGTATTTGTTGTTTGAAATCTGGGATTGGCATATTCATAGGGAGAAATAAGCCAAGCTCTTCATGCTGCATGCTTGTTATTGATATATTTCGATAAGAAAGCCTCTTCTCTAGTCTCTCTTTTAAATTTTCCATTGTTAGAGGATTTACTAAACCAAGGGATGTCTCTTCAAGAAAATATTTACCATCCCCCATATCCATGGCATAAAGAAAAGTAGGCGGTTCTTTTTTTTGATCATCGTTAAGATGGTCATTTCTATAGTCCATTAAGACAAACTGCCCTTTTTTAAGTGGAGGTTTACTAAAATTACCTACTATTCCATAACAAGTTTGGACTGCTAAGGGACCACATGATTTTAATTTAAGAAAAACAGGATCATATCCTGTTGCATCTACTACTAATCTTGCAGAGTAAGTCTTGCCATCTTTTGTAGTTACTATACTTCTGTATTTTTCAAAATGTATATTTTTTGCAAAGCCTTGATGCCATTTAATAAAAGACTTATTGCATTCATTAAACCAATAATTGTGGAGTTTCTTCTTATCAAATAGTCCATAATCTAGTGAATGTTCCGTGGCTTTATTCTCGTCATCCTGTTCTTCTAAAGCGCCATGCCCAAAAAAACTTACAGTATTCTTCCATCTATATTCAAGTAAATCCTGAAGCCCAAGTTGATCAACTTCTTTCCCCCAAATTCCATATGTGTTTGGCCAAGGTTCATCTGGTCCATTTGGGGAAAGCACTTCAACATCTAATTTTTCCTTCCCTAATGCTGACGCAATTGCCATACCTGCAGGCCCTGCACCCAAAACAAGAACATCTGGCATATTTTCTTTTGACATTAAATATAAATCTTTTGATTAAAGAAATTTATGGAACAAATTATTACGTCTGCGCTTAGAGTTATATATTTCATCCAATATTTGTAATAATAGTAGATTAATAATAATCAAATTACTCAAATACTAGTGACTAAGTTTTCAGTGTTTTAACAATAATTTATAAGATTACAAAATAAAAAAAACTTTATTTATTTTTTTTATCATAAAAAAAATATAGGAATTTAAATGATTAAAAATAAAAATATTTTAATTACTGGAGGTAATTCAGGAATAGGTTTTTTGCCATTATTAATTTACTGAAGACGAAAAATATTTTATATGTTGTAATAAAAAACGAATTTAGAAAAAATGAATTTCTCAAAAAAATTGAAAAATATTTTGATAAAAATTACCTTAGTAAATTTTTAAATATTATTGAAAATTGTGATCTTTCAGATCTAGAGAATATTAAAAAAATTAAGGATTACTTTATTATTAAAAAAATTGTTTTGGATGTTGTTGTTTTAAATGCTGGATTGCAATATACAGGCTCTTTTTATCCTAAAGTATCAAAACAAGGCATAGAACTAACTTTTGCGGTAAATCATCTTGCACATTTTTACTTGGTAAATGTACTGAAAGATTTTATTAGTGATAAAGAAGAATCTAAAATCATTATTACATCATCAGATGTACACGACCCCAAAAGTTCAGGTGGCAATATAGGAAAGAAAGCGGGACTTAATAATCTAGTTGATTTTAGAAAAAAAGTAACTGGCCAATTTTTAAATTTTAGTGCTGATGAAGCTTATAAAAATAGTAAGTTATGTAATATTTTGTTTGCTAAAGAACTTGAAAAAAAATTAAAAATGTCCTCCAGTAAAATTTCTATAATAACTTGGGCTCCTGGTCTCGTAATACCAAATGATGATTCTGGGTTTTTTAGATATAGTAAACGTTTTAATCTCTTTGGATATTTAATTTTTTCTAAAGCTGCAAAAAATATTTTAGGAATTTCTGAAAGTATAGAAAATGCTGGAAAGATTCTTTCTGAAATTGTCCTTGATGCAAATTTAAATAATGTTGGTTTCATATATTTAAGTAATAAACTTAAAGCTAGAAAAAAACATAAATTAGTTGAAAGTAACGTTAGTGATGAAGCAAATAGTGATGAGTTGGCTTCAAAACTTTGGATTTTAAGTGAAGATATTTGCAGATCATTTGGATTTGTTACTCTCAATATTTAAGGTTTGTGTTGGGAATGCAAACTCTATATTGTTGAGAGCAAATTCCTCAATAATTTTTAAATTTATAGATTGTTGAGCTTCCATTGCAGCAAGATAATTATTAGTTGGTATGTAATAAACAAGTTCGAAATTAAGACTGAAGTCACCAAAATCTGTAAAATGACACCTATCAAAAGAAGCATCTTTTGTCTCTTCAACTATTTTTTTTATTATTATTGGAATCAATTTCATAAGTTTTGGAGAAGTTTCATAAACAACTCCTAATTTATGCACTAACCTTCTTTTTTCCATTTGTGCGTAATTTGAAATTATTCCATTTGTAAGGGCGCTGTTGCTCATTACTATTACTTCTCCATTGATACTTCTTATTCTTGAGGATCTTACTCCGACCCTCTCAACCATTCCAAGGACGCCATCTGATTTTATAAACTCCCCTTTTTGAAAAGGTTTATCAAGCAAAATCGTTATGTATTCAAAAAACTCCTGAACTGGATCTTTCAAAGCTAATCCTGCTCCAATACCCCCTGCACTGAGTAGAGCCCAAATAGCAGTCATTTGAACACCTATATTTTGTAAGAAAAAGATTGAACCAATAGTCCAAGTTAATGCTTTTATTAAAGGAGTAAGTGAAGATATCATTGAACTGATTGAAGAATCATTAATTTTCGATGTCGATTCTGTTAAAGATCTTATTAAAACTTTGTTGAGAGCTTTTATAATTATTATTAATATAAATAATTTCAGAATATTCAATAATACAGAGATAAAAGTTATTTCATTAGCAAAAAAATAGTCAATTGAAAAATAAAATGAAAGGAGAAAACCTATTGGTTTAATAATTCCAGAGATGACCTCAAAAATAAAATCATCAAAATTTGTTTTTGTACGTCTGGTGATCTTTTTGAAGAATATTTTTGAAAGTTTAGAAATTACTATCGACAGCAAAATTCCAATAAAAAAAATAGATATTGCCAGAAGGAAGTTTTCAGTAACTAATTTCATTTCAAATAAACTCTAAAAATTTATCTCTAATAAAATTTTAAATTATCTCTAAACAACAAACCAGTCTTTATTTTTCATTAACTTATTATTATATTTCTAATTTCTTTAAATTCTTTTCTATCCGCAGTTTTGCATAATTCAAAAATTATTGATTCAGTTGTTGTTAAGATCGCCCCACTCTGATTCATTCTTTGTAATGCTATTTCATGATCTACTCTATTTCGACTTCCCATGGCATCTGATATGAGAATAACTTCAAATCCTTTTTGTAAGCACTCTAAGGCGGTTTGTTGAATACAAATATGCGTTTCGATCCCACAAACTATCAAATTACTAATTTTCTTATTTTTAAGTTCATTTAAAAAATCTTGTACATTGGCTAAGCTAAATACCATCTTTTCAATCTTTTTAAATCGAGCTTTGGGTAATAATTCAGGGATTGTTTCTCCCAATTTGAGTGGGTTTTGTTCAGATATAAATATGTTTTCTTCTAAAATTTGGTAAGCATTTATTAGTTTTTTAATGTTTTTGATTATTGAATCCTTATTAAAAATTGGTCTTATTATTTTTTCCTGAATATCAATAATTATCAAGGCGTTTACTTTCGATGATAATTTATCAGAAGAGATTTCTTGATCACTCATCATTTATATATAAAGATACATTTAACATAATATTTTGAAGAACTTTAGTAAACATTTTAAATTAATAAGTTGTTTTACTCTCATCTAGAGTTATTATTGAGAATAGACATGGGTTAATTTTGTCATTATCCTCTCAATACAAAGTCATCACATCTCCTCTTGGTGATGGATTACATAAAGATGGGAAGAGGTTAACTCCTCAGAGGCTAAAAGTTCTTAATTTATTTGAAAATATTGGCTCTGGAAAGCATCTTAGTGCTGAAGAGGTTCATGAAAAGTTAGTTAAAACAAGCTCCAAAGTTTCACTAGCAACAATTTATAGAACTTTAAGACTTTTAGTGCAAATGGGTTTGCTTCATGAATTAGAACTCAGTGAGGGTGGACACAGATATGAATTGCTTAGTAACGACACACCGGACCATCATCATTTAATTTGTATCAGGTGTGGAAGAACGGAAGAATTTGAAAATGAAGAAGTTTTAGAAGCAGGTAAAGTTGCAGCAAAAGTTAATGGTTTTAAACTAATTGAATCCTCTTTAAATGTAAGAGCTATTTGTCCTAATTGCATCTAGTAGGTTTTAACTTAAAGTCCCCCCACAACTTGACCCGGCACCTGCAGTGCAAGCAAAACAATGTTCTTTTACAGCTACCCCGTAGTCAAAAGTAAATGATTCATCCAATAGATCAAAAAGTGTCTTTGGTCCTTTATCCTTTCGGAAATTTATTTGTTGGTTAAAGTCACAATCATAAATTTCTCCTAACCAATTTACGCTAATTGTCTTTTTACACATAAGATTTTCTAAATTCTTTTCATTAAAATTTTCTTTTAGTAATTTGTAATAACTCTCTAGTTTCCCTTCTCTTCTAAGAGATTCTTCATATCTATTTATCGGCATATTAGTTATTGTGTATAAATTATTAAAAACGATATTGTATTTTTCGAATAGTATTTTTTTATAATCCTTCTCCAATATTTCCTGAGAAGGAGGAAGAATTGGGCTTACAGGATTGTAAACAAGGTTTAATTGTAATCCATTTTCTTTTTTTCCATAGCCTAAATCATTAAGAATTTTTATGGCATTAATACTTTTTTCAAAAACACCAAAACCCCTTTGAAAATCAACATTATTTTTTTCATAACACGGTAGCGAAGCATTAACAATCACTTTATTCTTTGCAAGAAATTGAGGAAGATCTTCATAACCTTCTTCAAAGAAAATTGTCAAATTACACCTGTCAATAATATCAATTTGTTTTGTGCTCAAACTGGTTATTAGGTTTTTAAATTCTGGGTGAAGTTCTGGCGCACCACCTGTAATATCTAAAGTCTTGATTTTGTATTTTTCAATTATCTTTGGAATAAGAGATATCATTTCATTGGACATCTTTTCAGTCCTTAGGGGACTCGAATTGACATGACAATGCTTGCAAGCCTGATTGCATTTATAACCTATGTTAATTTGCAATGTTTCTATAGGTTCTTTATATATTGGGGGGAATTTTTCTTTCATAAATCTATTATTTATAAATTGTCATTCGAAAATTTAAAAGTCAACTATTTTTTTTAAAGTTTGATCTCTTACTAGCAAGTTCAATAAACCAACTTATGTATTCTTTGGGACCATTTTTAAAAACTATGTCAAATTTTAAATTGTCATGAACATCACTTATCCCTATTAAACCAGTTTTTTTTGTAGAGGGTCTTTCAACTTCACCAGAACTACTATCTACAAAAATTATTTTATTCTTAATCCCATATTCATTACCTAATTTTTGTATTAATTCTAGAAAAGACCTGTCACTTCCTCCTCTTGAATAACTTTTTTCATCATTATTTTTTTTTGATGTGACTGTGTCACCAACTCCTACAATCAAAGGCATATCTTCTTTTTGAATAGTTCTTTTGCATAAATCAATTTTTTCCATAACAGAATTTGGAGAGTTTCTAAAATTAAAATTTTTTCCAAAAGGAGCTTTACCAGTTTTATCCGCAATAAATTTATTTAAAAGAAATAAAACTCCAGAATCTTTAACTGCTCCTTTAATAAGTAATTGTATGTCTGTTGATCCAATATCATCTTGAGAAGAAAGTTTAATTGTTTCTCTACCATTTTTATTACCTAAATTTGGTGAAATATGAAGGAAAAATGAGTTTTTGAGGCCTTCGGATTCGGCTTTTAAAATGATTTCATTCATCATTTTTTCAAAACTAATTTGAATAAGCTTTCTTTTATCAGAATCTTTATGAACTAAATCAAATAGACTATTGAAATTAATCGTTGGCGAGAAGCGTGTTTCACAAATTGATTTTACCGCGTGAAAATTGATATCTTCTTGGCTAAGTTCAGGAAAAATATTCTTAACTATTAAATTAAATTTTGGTCTTATTAAACTAGGTACTTTTGATAAAAAATTTATTTCTTTTTCTGAGACTCCTTCAAAACTGATTTCACCATTGTTGTCTTGATACTCTACTCCACAGGCAGCTAAACCTCTTAAATATAGTTCTTTGTTTTTAGGCTCAGTAGTGCTCCTTAAACTCCTCTCTATTATTCTGTTTACTCCTCTTGGACCTTCATGTTCCCCGCAAGTTAATACAAAGAATTCCTTGGCAAATTCTTTTACTGCATAGATATATTTTGATTCTAATTCTCTAGTCATTGGATCTTTAACTAAAGGGATACAAACTCCGTCAATGTCTTGAATAAATAAGATATTTTTAGAAGAAATTAATTGTTTTTGTTCATTTAAATTACTTGCCATATATTCCATATTTATAATTATTTTTCATTAAATTTCCACTTTCTCAGAAATTATAAATTAAAAAACTCAATATTTTCAATAAATAATTTGCTATGGTCAAAAATTGCTTTAATGTAGAAAAATATTGGTAGGGTAAGAAATTAAAAAAATTATCAAGAGTTTCCAAAAATGAAGAATAATTTCGTAGAAAACATCAAAGATGAAAAATATTTTAATTCATTGATTGAAGATATAGAGAATAGCAAAGTTGGATTTTACAGTGTTGGTTTATATCCTGCATCATTAGCATACAACTGTGCTATGCATGGAAAATCAAATAATATTCTCTTGGCTCCTAGGGAAGATAGAGATTTGTTAGGTGCTTTCTCAAATGATGTTATTTCTGATATGGATAATGAGATTATTGAAAAGATTAAAGGAATGGGAAATTATTCTTCAGAGGGAAAAATAAAGTCTTTTGATCTAAAAGATCTTCTCTTGAAATGTGAGATGGTTATTCTTGCTTCAAATAGTAATCACATACAAGATGATGTTAAAAATGCTTTAGAACTCAGAAAAAATTTAAAAAGAGAAAATGTTGTTCTTGGCTGTCTAGTCGGTTCTTTTTGTATAGATAATAAAAATAAAAACCCTTTTATTCTTTGTAATAAATATCCAAATTTAGCTTTTTTTACAGGATTTCATCGTCACGGAGCTTTACGAAATCCTAATGATAGTTTTACTGCAAATTTCTGCCATCCCGATGCGCTAACAGCATTAATAGGAGCACGCATTTTGAATCAATTATCACCGAAAATTCAAGTTTCTCCTGGAGTTCACAATATTGAATGTCAATATATAAAATCAATAAAAAATATCTCATCAATATTTGCAGGTTTTGTAAATAACTTTCATTCCGATAAGCCAGGAATGCTGCCTACTATTAATACGATTTTGTTAACTCAATGTTTAGATCAGGCTGCATCAGTATCAATAAAAGTTAGAAAAGAAAATAAATTAGAGAATAAATATCTTTCATTAAAAGAACTTGGTTATGGTGAAGAAATAATTAGTGCAAGGGAAATAATTAATGATAAATTTTGTGAAAAAGGAGATTATACTTTTTCTCAATTAAATGCTGTTAAGGCTGATGTCTTAGGGAGTATGACTCTACCAACTGAAGGAAAACCAACACGGAATTTTCAAGCAGGACAAGTTTTATCAGATATGCTTTTGCAACTCAACAGATGTCCAAAAGATGTCTCAGAATTTGTAAATTGGTGTAATAAATACTCTCTCAGTCAAGGAGGTTTAGAAGGTCTAAAATCTTTAAAATTTTGGCCAGACATTTATAAAGAATTCAAAATTAAAAATAACAATTGTTCAATGATTAATCTGATTTATTTATGCTTTAATGCTAATTCAGAAGAAAAAAAAGAAATTTATAAGGTTTTAATTAGTTCAGAAGAAATCACTAATTTTTGTCAAGAATCTGTGAAATCTGAATTTTCTTTCGAACTAAATGAAAAATTAAAAGGAGATTATCTTTTTGATGATATTGAAAACTTTTATAAGAAATTATTGATTGAAAAAGAGCAAAACGCACTTAAAACAAATAAATATAGTAATCAAATTTCTACAAAAAATCCTTGTTATATCAATGTATTAAAAATTATTAATAAATATTTTAATAATTGATTATTTTTCTAATTTGCTAGAAAGCAAAGTTCTTAATTTATTTACTAATCTTGATTGCAGGGTTAGAATTATTATGGTTTAAAAGGTTTTTTTTTGAAAAAGGAATTAACTCATCGTTCTCATGAACTTAAAGCTCTTGGTTGGAATCAAGAAGACTTAACAAGATACGAAGATTTATGGGACTACAGTCAAAGATGGGGATTAATAAATTTAGAAAGAGAAGACAGACAGTTTTTAAAGAAGGCAGAAAAGTTACTCCCAAAGATCCAAAATAAAAAGATATCCGTTAAAAAAACTATTGAAGAAAAATCTTATTATCTATGGTTAAATTTTTACCTCGATGAAATTAATATTTTTAGTAATTCTAATCTTCCAAAAAATAAATATGGTGTTTGGACACTCTTAATTGAAGAGGAAATAAAACTTCTTAAGGAATTACAGCCAGTTATGGGTCTTCCAGATACTTTAAAAGCTAAGAATCTATTCGAAAATAGAAAAGAGCTTATAAATAAAGCTTTTAGCGAATTTGATGCTAAAAGTAATGACAAGGTTTTCAACTTTGATGAAGTTTTAAACAACTCTGAAAAAGATGTTGGTAAGAATTGGAAATCAATTACTGAAAAAGATCCTGAGGCTAATAAAAATTTTCCAATAATTGAATCTGCAAATATTGAGAAACTCAGATCTGCGATAAAAGAGGATTTGAGTACATATATGAAAGATAATTACCCCTCATTAAAAAAGGATTTATAAATATTTATCTTTTTTTTGTTTTTTTTGGACTTTTCTAAGTTAAATAGATAATAGGATTATTTAAAAAATTTTGAGCAACCAAAAGTTCGAGACCCTTCAGTTACATGCAGGCCAGGTTCCTGATCCAACTACAAATTCTAGAGCAGTACCAATCTATCAAACTAGTTCCTATGTCTTTGATAATGCAGAGCATGGTGCGAATCTTTTTGGATTAAAAGAATTTGGAAATATTTATACTCGACTTATGAATCCCACCACAGATGTCTTCGAAAAAAGGATGGCAGCTTTGGAGGGAGGTATGGCAGCACTTGCAACATCCTCAGGTCAAGCTGCCCAATTCTTGGCAATAGTGAACTGTATGACTGCAGGGGATAATTTTGTCTCTACTTCTTTTCTATATGGTGGGACCTACAATCAATTTAAAGTACAATTTCCAAGATTAGGAATAGAAGTTAAATTTGCGGATGGCGATAGTATCGATAGTTTTAGAAATAAAATTGATGATAAAACCAAAGCAATATATGTCGAATCAATGGGAAATCCTCGATTCAACATCCCAGATTTTGAAGGACTCTCTGCTTTGGCGAAGGAAAATGGAATTCCCTTAATAGTGGATAATACCCTTGGTGCTGGTGGTGCTTTAATAAGACCCATTGATTTTGGAGCCGATGTTGTTGTGGAAAGTGCAACAAAATGGATCGGTGGACATGGAACAAGTATCGGAGGGGTTATTGTTGATGCCGGAACCTTTGATTGGGGAAATGGTAAATTTCCACTAATGAGTGAGCCAAGCGCTGCTTATCATGGGCTCGTTCATTGGGATGCTTTTGGTTTCGGTAGTGATATCTGCAAATCTTTGGGAGTACCTGATAATAGAAATATAGCTTTCGCGTTAAGAGCAAGACTTGAATGCCTCAGAGACTGGGGATCAGCTCAAAGTCCTTTTAATTCTTTCTTGCTATTGCAGGGTTTGGAAACTCTCAGTTTAAGAATAGAGAGACAAAATTCTAATGCTCTTGAGTTAGCAAAATGGCTAGATTCTAATTCTAATGTAAGTAGTGTTAATTATCCTGGCCTAGAATCTGACCCATATTACTCTAGTGCCAAAAAATATACTACTGGAAGGGGAATGGGTTGCATGCTTATGTTCTCTCTCAAAGGGGGTTATGAAAATGCAGTAAAGTTTATTGATTCCTTAAAATTAGCGAGCCACCTTGCTAACGTAGGGGATTCAAAAACTTTAGTAATTCACCCTGCTTCAACAACTCATCAGCAATTATCTGAAGAAGAACAACTATCTGCAGGTGTTACTCCCACTATGGTAAGAGTTTCTGTAGGAATTGAGCATATTGATGATATAAAAGCAGATTTCGAACAAGCACTTTCACAAATCACATAGGAAAGGAGATTTATTGGCTTTAATAATTCCTAGTAACTATCACAAAATTAGTGATGTTGAGAAAAATCATATATCTTGGATCGAACCAGAATTGGCAAAAAGACAGGATATACGTCCTCTTAGGATTGGTATTTTAAATATCATGCCTCTTGGCAAGCAGTATGAATTTAACTTGCTACATCCACTTGGTTTATCTCCCCTTCAAATTGAGCCAGTTTGGATAAAGCTTAAAACTCACTCTTATAAAACATGGGATCTTAATCATCTGAATAATTTATACATTACTTGGGAAGAAGCAAATAATCCAGAACCGTTAGATGGAATAATTATTACTGGAGCACCTATTGAACACTTAGCCTTTGAGGAGGTTAAGTATTGGGACGAATTTGTAAAAATTGTAAATGAAGCCAGAAATTCTTGTGCGAGTACTCTTGGATTATGTTGGGCTGGCTTTGCGCTGGCTTATTTGGCAGGGGTTGATAAGAAAGTTTTTGATAGGAAATTATTTGGGGTATTCCCTTTAAAAAGTCTTGTTCCTGGACACCCTTTGATGGGTACACAAGATGATGAATTTATTTGTCCTCAAAGTAGATTTGCTGGATTACCAGATTTGGACATGGAGAAAGCCCAAAAAGAAGGGAAATTGAATTTGTTGGCTTATGGAGAAAACGTTGGATATACAATATTTGAATCTAATGATCAAAAACAACTTATGCATTTAGGTCATCCTGAATATACGGTGCATAGAATTATTAGTGAAATTGAAAGAGACAAAGAAAAGGGAGATGTTCCTCCTCCTAAAAATTTTGATCCAAATAGTTCAAAAACTGCTTGGAGGTCTCATAGGAATTTGCTTTTTCAACAATGGCTTTGGTTCTGTTATCAACAAGTTAGTCTTAATTAACTTTTTAATGAGCGCTTTCAATACCACCTAGTCTTTCAAATAAGTTAAGACTTTCTTTATTTAATCCTACAATTTCAACTTTAGAACCACCATTCTGGAACTTTCTAATAATTTGCTCAAGAGCAACAACTCCACTTTGATCCCAAATATGAGCTAAAGACATATCAATTACAATATTTTCTGGATGTTCATGAATATCAAATCCTTGTAAGAAATAAATTTTACTTACAAAAAATAATTGTCCTTTTACTTTGTAGGTAGTCAAATTATTTTCTTTAGCTCTTGAGACAGTTATAACTTTTGCGACTTTTCTGCTGAAAAGGATTGCAGCTAAAGCAACTCCAGCAATAACTCCAAGTGCAAGATTATGAGGTTTTGTCAGCATTGTAACCGCAAAAGTCATAAGCATTACTGCAGTATCACTTTTAGGTATCTTTCTAATATTTTTTAATCCATTTATATCTGCTGTACTTATCGCGATCGTTATCATGATTGCTACTAAAGCAGCCATCGGTATTGCTCCAATCCAAGACTTCAAGAGGATAATCATAATTAGTAGAGATATACCTGAGGAGAGAGTTGATAATCTAGATTTACCACCATTTTCAGTATTCATAACAGATTGCCCAACTAAGGCACATCCTGCCATTCCACCAAATAAGGATGCCACAATATTTGCGATTCCCTGTCCTCTTGCTTCTTTATTTTTATTAGAACTTGTATCAGTTACATCGTCTAAAATGTCTTGAGTTAAAAAGGTTTCCATTAAACCCACGAGAGATATTGCAAGTGAAGTCGGTAAAATAATTCCTAATGTTTCAAGGCTAAAAGGTACTTTCCCATTTTCTATTGATCCAAAAGGAAGTGAAATACTTGGTAATCCATCAGGTAATTTACCCAAATCGCTAACTGTTGGGACATCTAGATTCAAAAATATGCTTATGAGAGTAATTACTACTATCGCGATAAGTTGAGATGGGACTACTTTTGTGATTTTTGGAAGCCCATAGATAATTATTAATCCTAGGATTACAAGAACCCAAACTACTGGGATCTGAGAGTTAACTGGATACTGACTCAAAGTTTGTTCAATTAATCCTTTTGATGCTTTAATACCTATTCCTAACTGAGGTAGTTGTGCCTGAAATATTAAAAGCGCCAGTGCATTTACAAATCCACTTAATACTCCCGTTGGCACGAATCGCATTTGGTAGGCAAGTCTTAAATATCCCCAAAGAATTTGGAAAATTCCAGTTAATATTCCAGCTGCAATAAGATATGGGACTCCTAATCCAGGAGCTTGTGATTCTCCATAAGCAACAAGTCCAGTCATCAAAAGAGCTGTTGAACCTGTAGCTGAAGTGATCATCCCCCTTCTTCCTCCAACAATCGCAATTGTTATAGATAAGCAAAATGCACCAAAAAGGCCAACTTTAGGATCTACACCAGCTATACCTGAAAAAGCAATTGCTTCTGGGATCATTGCAAAAGCAACAACTAATCCTGAGAGAATATTTGACTTTGGATCATCTAACCAATTTTTAGATAAATATCTTGAGAAATTTGACATTTTAAGTTTCTTTATGATTAAGAAGTTACCTCATAAAGGAGGCAAAATACCTTGTGGGTCAAAAATATTCTTTAAAGTTTTTAATTCATTCATTCTATCTCCAAAGGCTAATGTAATTTCTTCATCATGAGAATTCAAATGATTATGCAATTGGGCTAAGTGAATATTTGGATAAAACTTTTTTAGCTTGCCCCATGATTTATAAATCCATTCCAAAGCGACTTCTTTTTCTTGAAGATCATTTTTTTTCCACGATGCATATATCCATGGTTTCCAAGTGCTTTTTCTATGAACAAAAAAGCTTGAGCCATGATTTAACTTTTTAGTTTTGCAACCTAATTGTTGAGAAGCAATGTAACAGGAATTATTGGGTTTATTATCCATTATTTCATTCAAACATTTTATGAAAATTGGAATATCATTTTTTAAATCTTCTCCAAGAAGACTAATTACCTCAGAATGGTTATTTGCATTAAGCTCATATAAATTCAATTCCTTAGGAAAGAAATTTATTTTGTTAAAATTTTCATAAAATTGTTTTTCAAGAGTAGGGAATTCGTCTAGAAGCATTAGGCATTCTTCTGTTCTTTTATCCTCTAAATTATTTTTGAGTTCAGCAAAAATATATATGTAAATTTTTTGGGCATAAATCCATTGAAGACTAATATTTTCTGGAAATTCCTCTGATAGTTTTATTATTTCTGTAAGTTCATTTAGAGTTACAAATCCTTCAATAACCTTAATTGAATTAGATTGGATAGTCTTAAGTTCTATTTCGGTAATAATTGAAAAGAACGGTGCTGCGCCTTTAATTGCTTCCCAAATCAATTGTTCTTCTGGATTTATTTGATTTTTTTTCAAAGAAATAAACGTGCCATTACCCAAAAAACCTTTTATTGATTCAATATTATCAATTGCTAATCCGTAGGTTCTACTGAGCGGGCTTACTCCACCAGTAAGTATATAGCCTGCTCCAGGAAGTTTAGAAAGTCCGATTGGAAAACTTCGATTATATTTTTGTAAATGATTTAATAGATCCCCCATTATTACACCACCTCCAATTGTTACTAAATTGGTTTTTCTATCTAGATGAATTTTGCTGTGATTTTTTCTTAGATCAAGAGTTGTGAAACCATTTTTTGCACAGCTAGAAGTTGTACCTCCACTACACACGCAAAGGTGCTCGAATTTTTCGTAAGAATAGTTATCCTCATTAAATAAGGATTCATCCACGTCATAAATTAATTTTTTTAATTTTGCATCCTTTGAGTTGATATTTGGAACTTCAAGCAAGTTATTATTATTTTTCACTACATGATATTGTTCTTTACTATTATGATATAAGTAATAATTTGAATTTGGATAATTTAGATTTGAAGTTAAATAATCAAGTCGCGATACTAATCTGTGGACATGGGAGTAGAAATAAACTAGCCATTACTGAATTTCAAGAATTAACTAATTTCATCCAAAAAAGATATCCAAACTTTTTAGTTGAATATGGTTTCTTGGAATTTGCTAAACCTTCGATTGTTGATGCTTTAGATAAGTTAAAAGGTCTTTCTATAAAAAAAGTAATTGCAATACCTGCAATGCTTTTCGCTGCTGGCCATGTAAAAAATGATATACCTAGCCTGCTTATGAATTATTCAAGTAAAACAGGAATTGAAATAATTTATGGAAGAGAATTAGGTATTAATAATTTAATGATTAGTGCAGCTTGTGAAAGAGTAAAAGATGTATTTAAACAAAATAATAATCTCAAACCTGAAGAATCATTATTAGTTGTTGTGGGTAGAGGCTCTTCTGACCCAGATGCGAATTCCAATGTTTCAAAAATTACGAGAATGATCGTTGAGGGTATTGGTTTAGGGTGGGGGGAAACAGTTTTTTCTGGAGTAACTTTCCCACTTGTTGAACCTGGCTTGAAAAATGTTGTGAGACTTGGTTATAAAAATATAATTGTTTTCCCTTATTTCCTTTTCTCAGGTGTCCTTGTTACAAGGATAAAAAGGCAAAGTGATTTAGTTGCGATTAATAATCCAAATATTTCATTTATACATGCAAAATATCTTTCGTCACAGTCTTATGTGGTCGACACTTTTGTAGAAAGGATTGAAGAGATTCTTAATAACGAAGGTAATAATTTTATGAATTGCTCAACTTGTAAATATAGATCAAATTTATTTGGCTTTGAAAAAGAAGTTGGAATGGTCCAAGAAAGTCATCATGACCATGTAGAGGGCTTGGGTATTAGCTGTGATTTATGTGATCCTGAATGTAATGGTGCTTGTGAAATACAAAATCAAATACCAATTCATAATCAAGAAAAATCAGACACAGGGAGAGGTGATTACTTAGAACATGAACATGTAGAGGCCCATAAACATGAACATAATCACCATCACCATCACCATTGTATTTATCCAAATTCAAAACACCCTTTAGGACCTGTCACGCTTCGCTTGCCTAATAAAGATTAAATCTTAAGAAAATCCGTTGAAATCAATGAATCACCTGTCTCTTTCTTGAGTAAGTCTTAATAGACTCAGTATATATAAGTATTCTTAATATAAAATCGTAAAAGTATTTTGAGCTAGATTTTCCACAATTTGCAGGTTGTTTTCCACGTCCAAATCCACACTGGATTAGAAATGGCAGTATTTTTCAAAAAAAACAGGACTTCAACATTATTGTTGACTTTTTTTTAAGATCTATTCAATTTCCTTATTTGAAAAAGAAGTTTTTTAAAAACATATATATAACATGAGTCTTATTTGATAATTTGAAAAGTTTACCAGAAGATTTTTCTTGATATTTTTAGAGAAAACTACCATTATTGTTGATGTAGAAAAAATAAATTTATGGATCAAATCAACCAAACAAATTTAACTGATAAGAAACTCGTAGAGTGCTCTTCAAATAAAGTCTCATTAGAAACAGAGCTTTCAGAAACTCTTTATAACACTATGAAAGATTTCGTATTAAGTAACCCAACTTGGGATCAATATAAGCTTATAAATTCAGCATTAGCTACTTTTCTCGTTCAAAATGGTTGTACAGATAATTCTGTCTCAGAAATTTATTTAAATCAATTATTTACACCTTCTAAGTCTTTTTAATATTTAAACAGGCTCTTCTACTCAAGGCCATCATTGTAAGTGTAGGGCTTTGCCAAGATGATGTGGTCCAGCATGCTCCATCTAGTACCAGTACATTCTTACATCTCCACAATCTGTTAAATTTATCAACTACGCTATTTTCTTCATTTAATCCCATTGGTGCTCCCCCTACCTCATGAATATAATATCCAGGAGGAGGAGGACTATCTGAAAGTGCTATCAAATTTTTTGTAAATAAGCTCCCTAATGGAATATTCATTAGTTCATCAATATTTTTTATTTTCCCATTTGCAGCTTTGACTGATTTTTGTATTGTTTTTTCCATATGTTTTGCCATATTTAACTCATTCTCGCTCCATTCGAATTCAATGTAGGGAATTGGTATTCCCCATTCATCTGTTTTTCTTGAGAGAGAAACTGAGTTTTTCTCTCTAGGAAGGACTTCACCATGGGCGATAAGAAAGCCAATGGATTTGTTTGCGTCTTTTTGTAAAAATTTAGGAATCCCTAATCTATCAATTGCCCCCCAGATTCCATAACCTCTATGGAAATTTATGTTGTCAATTTCTGGTAAATTTGAACCAAAAGGAATAAAGAAGCTGCCTGCTCCAGAAAGATCGGGAGGATTATCTTGTGATTTATCTGAGTTTTTTGCTTTTGGGACTGAAAAAAATCTACAGATAGATATGTGATCCATTAGGTATTTACCTAATTTCCCAGAATTATCTTTAAACCCTGAGGAATTTGATTTGTATTCTGAGTTCAGTAGTATTCTCAGTGTTGAAATTGTTGATGCGCAAAGAAGAATCAAATCACAATCCAATACATCTTTGTGTCCATTTTCTAGGTTTACAATCGTTAGTTTTGAGGCAAGCTCTGTTATATTGTTAATCTCAAAAGACTCCACTAGGTAATTAGAGATTATTTGTACATTTCCAGTATCTAAAGCTTTTTTAAAAGAGCTTCCTACGCTAGAGGACTTGGGCCAATTTTTTTCTTTTACAGATGAATTACGGTCAAATCCTCTTGATTGGATAAATGGATAATTTAATTTAGATTTAACTTTGCTGCCAAAAACATTTTCGTTTTCTGTAAGAGGAATTTCACCAATATATTTACCGTTTGGGACCTCCTTGATATCATCTTTACGTCCATAAATTCCGCAGAAATTTTCAATAAAATCGTAGTGCGGGGAAATTTCTTCGTATGAAATAGGCCAGTTTGGCCCGAATCCGTCTTTTTTAGCCGGATGAAAGTCTTCTGGGGAAAGTCTTAATGTTATGCCTCCCCAGGTTAATGATCTCCCCCCATATTGTTTACCTTGTGTCCAAAGAAATGGCTTTTTTTTGGGGAAGTCATAAGGATGCTTCAATTCATTTGAATATAAGTCAGGATTATTTTTCCAATAACCAGGATGTTGGCACTGATTGACATGTTTTTTTGTTATGACTCCTGATAATCTTTTTAATGTACTTTTTGGCTCATGATTACTAGCTTCATCCCTTTTAACTTGAGGCCCTGCTTCTATTACTAAAACTTTGACCCCTTGTTCTGCCAATGTAAGTGCTGCTATTCCTCCTGTAGCTCCAGAACCAACAACAATTGCATCATAAGGACTTATATCCAAAACCTATTTCGTGATTTGCTATTTCAATAAATATAGCATTCAGTAAATAATTAATTTTTAGATTTCAGCTTAAGAAGTTAGAATTTACTGAAATACTACTCAAACAAATGAGATTTATAATTTTAACTTTTTTAGTAGTTGTTTTAACTCTTCCTTCTAGAAGCTTCGCTGCGTTGGATTATGGTAAACAATCTTTGGTAGGGGCTGATTTTTCTGGATCTGATTTAAAAGGAGCAACTTTCTATTTGACTGATTTACAAGACGCAAATTTGTCAGGTTGTGAGCTCCAAAATGCGACTCTTTATGGAGCAAAATTGAAAGATACTAATTTAAGTAACTCCAACTTAAGAGAAGTAACTTTAGACTCGGCCGTTTTAGATGGAACAGATTTATCAAATACTAACTTGGAGGATTCTTTTGCTTATAGTACCCAGTTTGAAAATGTAAAAATACAAGGCGCAGACTTCACAAATGTTTTTTTACCAAAAGATATTATTAGGAAATTTTGTGAAAGTGCTACTGGAACTAACCCAATTACAAATAGAGAAACCAGAGAAACTTTAGAGTGCGACTACATTTAAATTTATGCACATACAAGTTCTTTTTTAATCTTTCTTTGTTTATAAAGTGATCTTCCAACAGGCCAACCTAAAGTAGATAAATGTTTCATTAAAGAACCTGAGTATTTGAAATAAAAATTGTCTGAATATTTGATGCCAAGCTCATTTAGAGTAGTTATTAATAAATATAGATCTTTCTTTTTGCCTTTTTTCATATCCAATAATATCAATGCTTCACTTGATAATTTTTGTTCTAGTACTTTATCATTTTCAGCAAAACCAACTTTAAGTGAATTAAATGGATCAGAATAAAGAGTATAAATTATTCCATCTTTAGATTTATCTACAGAAGTATCTACATTAAATCTTGATGATATTAATGTTTTGTATCCTTTAATGATTTTTCTGTTATTCATAATTATTTGATTTCGTCCTGAGCTAACTCGTATTTCTCTAATAGATTGTTTACTTCTGCTAATGCAATCCTCTTTTGACAGGCCGAGTCATATCTATTTACTGCTACTGAAGGTATCGAACCTTTGCTTTTCATTTCCCTTAAACCAGTTTCTAAACATTGAAAAGCAACACTTGATAGATCTCTTCCTTCTGCTGCGGCCCAAACTTTCAAAAGATAAGTAAGATTTGATGGTACTGAGATCTGTACTTTGTTTGAATTTGAAGTATTTAATGCAATATCATCGAGACTAATTTCTTTAGAGGAAATAGTTTCTTTAACCTTTTTCTTCAAAAATTTTACTTGGCTTATAGCGTCCTCTTTATTCTTTATTTTTTGTTCTATTTCAAATAACTCTTCTTCAGAATTAATTAAAGCTTCTAATGCCCATTTAGCATCATCTTTCGCAACCGCGGTTCTATCAAGCCATTCATCTCTTATTTTTGACCAATTACTAGGCATAAGCTTTATAAGATAATTCTATAATATATAAATCTATATAGATTGTCTATGTATTCTAAATAGAATTAATATAGATTGTTTAATGTTTTGATTTTTATTTTTAATAATTCCTCGTCTTAGAAATAATCTTTTACAATAATTGCAACTGTAGAATCCATCCAAAGTGATCTTAGATGTATTTTTTTCGCTAATTGAAAACGATATATTTGATAATTCAATCTTTTTAAATTTTAGTTATTTGTTTATTTAATTAAAAACTTCTGAGCTTTTAATCTCTTTCAATAAGTTCAATTTTATAACCATCAGGATCCTCAACAAAAGCCAAGACAGTAGTACTGTTTTTCATTGTTTTAGGTTTGGTTGTTATTTTACAACCATTTTCTTCTAATCCTTGGCAAATTAGATGAATATCTTTTACTCCAATAGCTATATGACCATATTTATCTCCAAGCTCATAGTCTTCAGACTTTTTGTCCCAGTTATAAGTTAATTCAATTACTGAGTTTTCTTTCTCTGAGCCATAACCAACAAAAGCCAAAGTGAATTTCCCATGAGGGTAATCCTTTTTTCGCAATAAATTCATTCCTAATCTATTGACGTAAAAATCAATAGATTTATCTAAATCTCCAACCCTCAACATTGTATGTAGGATACGCATTTTGAATTATGAACCTGAATCAATTATCTAATATTTAATAATCAATTGCCAAAGTTGATTTTTTCGAAAGTAAGTCTTTTTAATATGTTCAAAAAATTAGGTTAAAATATAAATACGAAATTTCAATAATATATTGAATCAGATATTCCAAAGACTCTCATCAGTATTTTTGTATACTTTGCCATTAAAGGCATCAATACCTTTTGGATATTTTTTGTTCTATAAATATTCTTTTTTAAAAATACTATTATTACTAACTTTTCCGATAGCAATAATTGAAAAATCTTTGCCTTTAGGTAGTTTTTTATTATTTATAATATTGTTTGCTGGATTAGTAAGAAATCCAAATGTTCCCTATTTCGTTAGATATAACGCATGCCAAGCTTTATTAATTGATATTGCTTTAATAATAATTTCATATCTCTTAAGAATATTTCCCATAGTTGAATTAGGCTCAATAATTTTTATATTTACACTATGTATTTTTATTTACTCGATTTCTCAATGTATTTTTGGAGTTGAACCTGAAATTCCCTTAATTAGTAAATCTGTAAGAATGCAAATTTAAAAAGATTTATAGATTTACTGACTTTCTTTAACACTCATTCAGAATAGATTCCCATCTTTGTTGACTTGCCTTTATTGCTTGCATTGGTGGATTAGCTCCCTCTATTTTAAAGGCTTTAATTAATGATTTATTAGCTAATAGACCTAATCTTGCTGCCTCTCTTTGCCTAGAGCATACTTTTTTTCTTGATCCCTCTTTTAGACTATTTTCGATTTCTTTAAGAATCTGGCTAGCTTCATTCGATTTAGAATAAAAATCATTCATGTACACATCAAGTGCCGTATCAGCAAGGATTCTTACTGGAGAGATTATTGTGACTAAGCACACTATAAAACTTGTAATTACAAATATTTTCATAAGAATCTTAAGTAAATTTTTTGCCCGATCTTTTTAATACTAAATAAAAGGTTAGAACGCTAATTGTTCCAGATGGGCCTATTAAAACATGCCAAAATTGATCGCCACTAACTGAGAGCCTTGTTCCAAAGAAAGTCGTAAAAAAAATACCAAATATTGGGTAAAGGATAAAAAGCCAATCTTTAAAAACTCTTTGCCAATTAATAATTAGAAGGATACTTATTATTACTTGAAAAAGAAGAGCAATAGATTTATCAAATAAAAAATATGAGATTATTGAACATAAAGAAATACAAAAATTAGTTTTTTGAATAAATTTATTTTTTATAACTGATATCGATAAACATGTTAGACCTAAAGATAGGAAAGAATAAAATAACCAATTAAATAAAGAGGAATGATCTACATAAATCCAAGATGTTTGGGTATGATCTATCATTTCAGAAATCGATGCCAATCCTAAAAAAATAAAACCGAAAGGTATCAATTTGTTCTTGCATATGTGTTTGAATTTATTTATTGATCTAATACCTAATAATATTGGGATTATTGCCGCTTGAAAGTGGGCAAATAATAAAATTGAAAAAAACAAAATAAATTCTAAAACTTAATTCAACCTAATTTAAATACAAAAAACAGTTTCGGGTCACTTGAGTAAAGATAGGTACCATTGCCCGATTACTATAATCAATATTGTAAGAACAAAAGGGAAGGCAGGATATCGTGTTTGAAAATTAGCAGGTGGCCAAGGAGACCAAGATATTAATCTTCCTTGCGGTTCATTTGAAATAACTTTTTTTTTCGATTTTTTGGATATTAAATTATCTGTGGCAAATCCTTTACTCATAATCAAATAAAATTAATCCTAACAAAAACACTTCAGAAAGGCGGTTATATTATACAGTCTCTTTTAATTTAAACGGAGGGGGTGGGATTCGAACCCACGGTGCCCTTGCAGACACGCTAGTTTTCAAGACTAGAGCCTTAAACCACTCGACCACCCCTCCAAAGGGTTCTTCAGTTTTATTGAACTTAAAAACTATAACATAAGAAATTAGTCACAGTCTATAAATTCAAAGATTTAAAAATTATTTCAAGAAACTAGTTTGAGATAGGAATTTTTATTAATAATGATGAGTTAAATCGTTATAACAACCTCTTCTTAGTCAAATTTAGTCAACAAAATGAGTCCAAAAAATCTAGTCTGCTTCCAAAAAAATCAACCAAAGTTGACATTTTGTTGAAATAAACCAAATAAGTTATTCCCAACTATGGCAGCGATTATTAAAACGAAGGCAACAATGGCGAAAAGAGCACTAACATCTTTTATGTCATATGGTGCTTTAAATAAAGGTTTTTGGTCTGCCATTGTTATCTAATATATAAATGCAATTGAATCATATTATTTGAATGCTTGTGAGAAGTATTAAGTTATTGTTTAGTCTAAAAATGGATAATAAAAAAGCCACTAAAAGTGGCTTTTTTATTAATGGTTAAATAAACTAGCTTGTGTAAGTTTTTCCTCTATAAGTTAGTTCATTGTGCTGCTTTTTAGCGGCTTCTTTGTTCTGGACGTACTTTTGTCCTCTGTAAATTAGAGTCATTTTTTTAGCTCCGGTTTCGCTTAAGTCCCCGTTCCATGGCTTAAGTCGATTTGCGGCTTGCTATACGCAAGTTGAACGCTTTGGTAGCGGTTGCTACAAATTTATAATAACATCCATTAAAATTATTTGTCTAGGTTTTTAATAAATAAACTTAATATATTAATGACAGATTTGGTTTCTGATAAAAATATTTATCATAATCCCGGCTTAATTTCTCACAGGTTACATTTTGTTCGTTTTTGAGAAGTATTTTTTATTTAATGAACTTTTAAATGTAAAATTCTTAAGATTATAAAATTTGTTTTATGTTTTCTAGAAGCAAAAAACCTACAGTAAAAAAATCTGCAATAGTTGAAGAGACTCCATTATTTGCTCAATTATTACCATTCGCAAACAGAATGAATGATAAGGTCCAATTGGTAAATGCTTTGGCTTTTACTTTTATTATGGGATTCTCAATTTTTGGAATTGCTCTATGGAAATTATCAGGGCTGACCTAAATATTTTATTTTTGCAAAGAATCAATTTTTGATTCTTTGTTTTCAATTATTGTTATTAACCATCTAGAGGCTAGCCCTCTGGATATTGATCTATTTTTTAGAAATCTACATATATATACGTGTAGATTTTTTTCGTTTTTGGAGTTAAATTTTGCCTCAAAATCTAAGATATCCTCTTCTGAGGTTCTTTTTCTTAGCTCATCCACCAATGCATGACTGGAGGAATCATTAAACAAGTTCCCAATATTTAAGCTTAATGTCATAAATAATTTATGTCCCTATTTAAGAGGTAGCCATAAATTAAATTTTTAAAAACTGATTTATATTTTTTATTTACAAATTATTCAAAATTTAATCTTTTGGTTTAGCAAGAGGAAGCAAGCACTTATCTGAATCACAACCTGCTGGTCCTGCTTCAGATAGTTCTCCAACATCATATTTATTAAGAGCGTCAAAGAAATCGTTATTAACTTTCCTTTCTATTACTTTATTCTGCAATGATATATATTCCTCTTTACTTATTGGTTCAAAGGGTAATCTCGGGAAAGTAGCGTTAGCACTAAATCTAGCCAGCAATGCTGCTGAAATATATCCCTCATTATTTTCTATTGCATTATGAATAGCCTTAGCTAAATCCTCGATTTCAATTTCTCTAAATTCTACGGTTGCAGAGGTATTATGCTCTGTGTAAAATTTCTGCACTTGCATGTAAAAATCAAATTGAGCTAATGCTGAGAAATTATTGATGTCTATTTGGTCTGCGCCGTCTATATTTGCCCAACTAACTTCTGTAGGGATTTCAACTAACCATTCTGTACATCTTGGATCAAATGGATTATCTAGCAAGCAACCATTTTCATCTTTATCAGATTGAGATGGAACAACTGAGTAACCATAATCCATGCAAGCTAAAGCGATTGGGTCATTTTTCCTGAAAGTTATTCTTCTTATGAATCTTTGAGCCTTGGGAGGATGCCAACCTGGAGCTGCTCCAGTAAGAAGGCTTTTAGTTCCAGCTGGCTGTACTGTTGTGCATCTATTTGGTCTCCTTAGATTATGCTTATCACAATATTCCCATACAGTTTCTTTTACTATTTTTCTCCAAGAATCTAAGAATTTAGCTTCCTTTTCTTTGAAGGCCTTCCCTTCTTCGCTATTTGGCCTTCCTGCTTCCCACCATTTCAACCATGGCGTCCCAAAAGCATGGACACAAAAATCAAATAATCCAGTGAAACTTACTCCTACGATAGGATCATATTCCCTGCTTTTTCTGTAACGCTCAACTTCAAATTCATGATTAAGTAAGCATGCTACAGAAAGAGCGGCTGCTTTAAAAGCTTTTTTTTGCTCTTCAAAATTTCCTGGATCAATCTGATTCAAATGAACTTCAGCCAAATTGCAATGGAAATCATTTCCCAAGATCTCCCCACAAGGGTTAAGTCCATATCGGCTCATCCTGTGGTCTAACTCTTCTTCTGAAAAAGGACCATAACTACTATTTATCCAATTTCTCGCTTCATCCTTGCCTTGTTCTGAGTAGATTTCAATAAATTCCTTTCTCAATTCATCATCTTTGAGAATATCTGCATTTGACCTTGCGATTGCTTCTGGTGCAAATTGAATGGCTCCCTCACCTGAATGGAATTGTTTTGTTACTGCATCCAAAACAGTTTGGTAAGTGGGTTTTGTATGGTAAACCCTAGTATGATTGGCCATTCTGAGGGCATCTTTTTCAGGATCTATTCTCCAATTACCATTCTCATCTTGACTCCATAAATTTTCTTTTGCTGATGCGGCTTCCTTATCATCTGAAGCAAATTGTCTCATTCCAGCACTTCTTCTTATATTCCCAGCAACTATGGTTACTGCAGCTTCATCAATTAATAAACAACACTCTACTGTACTTAATTTCCTACCAATTGCCTTTCCAAGAAGTGATGCGACTCTAGAGTAAAGATCTTTCAATTTGATAGGATTTGCCATACCACCAAAACCTTTTAATGATTCTCCCGCAGGCCTAATATCTTCCAAATCAATATAAACATCAATTTCTCTTTCAAGACTCTCGTTACTCGATGCCTCAAGAAGATATTTATAGCTATCTACCCATCCTCTTCTGCTATCTCCAACTTTGATATGAAGATCTTTTCCTTTAATTTCTAATGATGACTTTTCTTCTCTTTGATCTTTAGGAGTTATTCCAACTTCACTGACTGATTTAATGTTTATTTTGTTAATTACCGTAGGTAGATTATTTATAAAATGAGGCTCAATTATTGCACCTGTTCCACATCCCATCATTGCTAAGTCCATCATTAATGCGAAGGCTTCCCAATCAATTAAGTTTGTTGAGGTACAGTTGTAGGCTCCTGAGAAATTTTGTTTCTTATTAATCCAAGGGGTTCCGCCTATCCATAACCATCTTCCTGAAGGCTGAGCTTTTTGGTTACTTTGCATTTCTCTCATTAGGATTAATTCTTCTTCAGAAAGTTTTCCTAATTCTTTTAATCCCGATAAATTCCTTTCGCCTACTTCGCTCCAGTTCTCCCTTTTGCCAGATGAAGTTTTTCTACTATAAGATCTGAAAAAAACTGGGTAAGCAGCTGGCGCAGTCTTTGGAAAATCATCTTTTTTAAGATTATTGGAATTGCTCTCTGAAGAAGCTTTATTTGGTGCAACAGTCACGATAAAAAAAACGTATGTAAATAACCCGTACTGGAAGAATAACTCTACCTGTGGCGTCTGCAACTATTCTTACCACTATTTAACGGTTTGTGTAGAATTATGTTTAATATGAAATCTTTGTTTCAAGAAAGGATATGGAAAGAGTCCCCGAACCTGAATTAATGGAAGAAAAAGAGCAGGTCATTTCTTATGACGAAGCTGATTTTTCAGAAGGGGAAGTTAATCTAATTAATCAAATAAATCAATACCTTTTGAAAAAAAATATTTCTTTAGGTGAAAAAGATTTAATAGTGGATTTAGGATGTGGCCCAGGAAATATTTCTGAGAAGTTAGCAATAAAATGGCCTAATACTGCAGTCGTAGGAATAGATGGTTCTAAAGAGATGATTTTGAGAGCAGAATACAATAAAAGTATTTCTAATAATCAAAAAAAATTAAAAAATTTACGCTACATTTGTTCTGACATCAAAGACATTAAATCAAATAATTTTTTATTTAAAAAAAGAATTAGTTTACTTGTAAGCAACAGTTTGATTCATCACATTACCAATCTTGAAGATTTCTTCAACACAATAAGAATTTTATCTAGCAATATTACTGTAAATTTTCACAAGGACTTAAAAAGGCCATTAGATGAAAAGTCTGCTTTAGAACTCAAAGCACAATGTTCAACTAAATATAATGAGATTTTAACTAATGATTATTATGCCTCTTTAAGAGCTTCTTATACTTTTAAAGAGTTAAAAAATTTCATCTTAGAGAATAATCTATCCTCTTTAGATGTGTTTGAGGAAGGTGAAAATTATTTAATAGTCTATGGTAATGTTTAAGAACTAAGTGAAAGGCCCTTATATTATATAAATGAGCTTAGGTACTAAAATTCTAAATAATAAAGAAATACTGGATGCGGTAAATAAAAGAAGAAATTTTGCTATTATTTCACATCCAGATGCTGGGAAAACGACTCTTACCGAGAAACTTCTTTTGTATGGAGGTGCCATTCAACAGGCAGGAGCAGTAAAAGCTAGGGGTAATCAGAGAAAAGCCACCTCAGACTGGATGGAACTTGAGAAACAAAGAGGTATTTCTATTACATCAACTGTATTGCAATTTGAATATGAAAGATCTGTAATTAATCTATTAGATACACCAGGACACCAAGATTTCTCCGAAGATACTTATAGAACATTAGCTGCTGCTGATAATGCAGTTATGTTGGAAGATGCTGCTAAAGGACTAGAACCTCAAACTAGAAAATTGTTTGAAGTTTGCAAGATGCGAAAAATACCAATATTTACTTTCATAAATAAAATGGATAGACCAGGAAGAGAGCCATTTTCTTTACTTGATGAAATTGAATCAGAACTTGGATTAAATACCCTACCTATAAACTGGCCAATTGGGAGTGGTGAGGAATTTAGAGGGGTTATTGATAGATTTTCGAGAGAGGTGATTTTATTTGATAAAGCAGTGAGAGGGAAACAATCGAATGAGAAAAGATTAAGTCTTGAAGATAAAGAGCTATCAAAATATGTAGAGAGAGATTTACTTGAAAACTCACTTGAAGAATTGGAGGTTCTTGATGAGGCAGGATCTAAATTTGAAAAAGAAAAAGTTTTTAATGGCTCTTTAACCCCAGTTTTCTTTGGATCTGCCATGACTAATTTTGGCGTAAGGCCATTTTTAGATAGTTTTTTAAAAATGGCACAAAAACCAACTTCAAGAAATAGTAATAAAGGGGATATTGAACCTGCAAGCGATGAATTTAGTGGGTTTGTTTTTAAGCTTCAGGCAAATATGGATCCAAAGCACAGAGATAGGGTTGCTTTTATAAGAGTTTGTAGTGGCAAATTTGAAAAGGATATGTCAGTTAAACATTCCAGAACTGGGAAAACAATTAGATTATCAAGACCACAAAAAATATTTGGGCAAGATAGAGAAGTAGTTGATGATGCCTATCCTGGAGATGTTATTGGTTTAAATAATCCAGGGATGTTTTCTATTGGAGATACTCTTTATACGGGTGCTCATCTGGAATATGAGGGCATACCATCCTTTAGTCCTGAAATATTCAGCTGGCTAAGAAATCCAAATCCCTCAGTATTTAAAAACTTTAGAAAGGGTGTTAATGAACTTCGAGAAGAAGGAGCTGTTCAGATTCTTTATGACTTTGATGAGAGTAAAAGAGATCCTATACTCGCAGCCGTTGGTCAATTGCAGCTGGAGGTAGTAACTCACAGATTAAAAAGTGAATATGGTGTAGATGCAAATCTTGAAGCAATGCCATATCAATTGGCTAGATGGATTTCTGATGGATGGCCAGCCATTGAAAAACTAGGCAGAATATTCAACTGTAAAATAGTTAAAGATTGTTGGAATAGGCCAGTTATTCTTTTCAAAAATGAGTGGAATCTAAATCAGTTTGTTGAAGACAATAATCAATTAAATTTAAACAAAGTTGCGCCCGTTGTTAGTGGAGTCGAACCAATTGTTTTATAAAGTCTTAATGGATTATAAAATTAGTTAATCTGTTAGCATTGGTAAAAAATTTTGGATTCAAACAGTAATAAAAACAATAACGAAAAATCACCTTATGAAATTTTAGGTGTAAAAGAAGGTGCTGCTTTTGAGGATATTCAGAAGGCTAGAGATATTAAAGTTAAAGAGGCCGGTGAAGACTTAATTTTAAAAGCGAAAATAGAATCTTCCTTTGATCAATTACTCATGGGTAGTTTGAAAGCCAGGCAATCAGGAAATGTAAGCTATGAAGCTGTTAGTGCCTCAAAAAAAGAAAAACAAATTAATCAACTTACCAATAATAACTTCCCACTTCTTTCTAAGATAAAAAATTTAAATAATAACTCTAACAATTCAAGTCAGTATAGTCTGCCAAAAATAACTACCCCCTCATTTGATAATCTTTCAATAAAAATATCTGTTGGGCTATTATTTTTAATTTTGTTATTTATCAGTCCAGACTCTAATAATAGACTTTTACTCTCTATCTCAACATTAATACTTACCTATACTCAAATTAAATCAGGGAAAAGATTTATAGGTTCTCTGGGTTGGAGTGTTACCATTCTCTCGATAGGATTAATATTTGGTGGATTGCTTGAAAATAATTCTTTCATTCAGGAAGTATCAAACAACTCTTTATCAATACAAAAAATTCAAAGTATTCCGGCCATGGTTATTTTATGGCTAGGCGTAATTTTTTTATGATTGATTTTCTATCATAGATTTAATTTCTTCATAATTTATAAGATATTTATTTTTACAAAATTCACAAACCAACTCTGCTTTGCCATCTTTCTTGAGGATGTCCTCTAACTCGCTCTTATCAAGCATTTTCATCGCATTTAAACTTCTTTGTTTGGAACACTTGCATTTAAAACTCACTTCTTGAGAACGAGCTTTTTCAGAGATTGATTTATCGTCAATATC
The DNA here is from genome assembly GCA_000634415.1 of Prochlorococcus sp. scB245a_519A13. GTDB lineage: Bacteria > Cyanobacteriota > Cyanobacteriia > PCC-6307 > Cyanobiaceae > Prochlorococcus_A. Next base: position 112,596 of record JFNH01000096.1, read on the forward strand.
GGGAAATATATTTCTAATTAACTCAAGAAGATTATCTTTTGACTTAAATAGTTCTTCGCTGAAAGAATTAATTTCTTTGCATCTTTCTTCAAGTAGTGAGACTAGCAGAGGGTCAGTATCTTTTTTAGGTAAAACTTGAGCTAATAAGCCACCACTACAAATAACACTTTTATTTTGAATTTTTTCTCCAATAAATACAGCAGAGGGAGTTTGCTCTGAATGATATAAATATGAAGCTAAGTCTTCAGCAATATTCCCATTTACTAATTCAACAGTGCTTGTAAAGGGTTCTCCAAATCCACTATCTTTAATTACATTTAAATATCCTGTACCTAATGCTTTTGTGAAATCAAAAGAATATTTATTATTATCTATTTTGACTAGGTCTAATTCTAAATTCGGATTTCCTACATAACCCCTAACTTTTCCATCTCTACCTGCATCAACTAGTAATCCTTTTAAAGGTCCGTCAGATCTAACTCTTAAAGTAACTCTCCCATGCATTATCTTCATCGAACTTGCTAAAAGAAGTGAAGCACTAAATGCTCTTCCTAAGATACAGGTAGTTAAATAAGAAAGGCCGTGTCTTTTTTTTGCTTCTAAAGAAGATTCTGTTGTTAAGACCGCAACTAATCTTATTCCTCCATTTGCTGCAGTAGCCCGAACTATCTTATCCTGCATGATTTTCTTTCATGAAATTTTTGATTTTCCCTTTCTCTAGAAATAATAATAACTTGCTTG
>JFNH01000097.1 GCA_000634415.1 Prochlorococcus sp. scB245a_519A13
TTTGTTTCTTTTAAACCATCAGGGTTTCCTTAACAGAAGCTCCAGAAAAGGAAATACCAGTATGCTATTCAATTTTGCAATCTTTAGGATTAAGAAAAACAATGGTTGAATACATCAGTTGCCCTAGTTGTGGTAGAACACTTTTCAATCTAGAAGAAGTTGTAGATAAAGTTAGGAACGCTACTTCACATTTAACGGGTCTAGATATAGCAATTATGGGATGTATTGTTAATGGGCCAGGAGAAATGGCAGATGCTGATTACGGTTATGTTGGGAAAGGTAAAGGAACTATTGCCTTATATAGAAGGAAAGAAGAGATAAAAAGAGTACCTGAAGATGAGGGTGTTAATGCTTTAATCCAACTTATTAAGGATGATGGGAAGTGGATTGATCCTTAAGGATTTGTCAAATTTTTGAATTATGAATAAATTCTTTTTATAATAAAAAATATCGAATTATTTGAAGATAAGAAAATTGCTTAAAAAAAAATATATATTTCTGTTTGCGACATCCTTTTCTGGGTTATTTTTAAATAATTTTGCAGAAGCAACAGTTTTAAATAATAGTTATAAAGAAGTAATTGATCATGTTTGGCAAATTGTATATAGAGATTTTCTTGATTCAAACGGCAAATTTAAAAAGTCCAATTGGATTAATCTAAGAAAAGAAGTTTTATCAAAAACATATTCAGACAGCAATGAAGCATATGATGCAATTAGAGATATGCTTTCTAATTTAGATGATTCTTATACAAGATTTTTAGAACCTAAGGAATTTAATCAAATGAGAATTGATACCTCTGGCGAATTAACTGGAGTTGGTATCCAAATAGTTAAAGATAAAGAATCTGATGATTTAATAATTATTTCTCCCATAGAGGGAACCCCTGCATTCGATGCTGGAATTAAAGCTAGAGATAAAATATTATCCATAGATGATATTTCTACTGAAGGTATGAATATTGATGATGCCGTGAAATTAATAAGAGGACAAAGAGGTACTAAAGTAAAGCTTGAAATTCTTAGAGGTTCTCAATCCTTTTTTAAGACTTTATCAAGAGAAAAAATTGAAATAAAATCTGTATCAAGTAAAGTCAATCAAACCAAAAATGGCTTATCAATTGGCTATGTAAGAATTAAACAATTTAATGCAAATGCATCTAAAGAAACTAGAGATGCTATTAAGGATTTAGAAACAAAACAAGTCGCAGGATATGTTCTTGACTTGAGAAGTAATCCTGGAGGTTTATTAGAATCAAGCATTGCTATCTCAAGGCACTTCATTAACAAAGGAGTAATAGTAAGCACAGTAAGTAAAGATGGTTTAAAAGAAACAAA
>JFNH01000098.1 GCA_000634415.1 Prochlorococcus sp. scB245a_519A13
GATGGTTTAAAAGAAACAAAAAAAGGAAACGGTCAAGCTCTAACAAAAAAGCCCTTAGTTGTCTTAGTTAATGAGGGTTCTGCTAGTGCTAGTGAAATAGTTTCTGGTGCAATAAAAGATAACAAAAGAGGAAAATTAGTTGGGAAGAAAACATTTGGTAAAGGTCTAGTTCAATCCATGAGAACTTTAGTTGATGGTTCAGGTCTAACTGTTACAGTCGCTAAGTATTTAACTCCGAACGGCACTGATATAAACAAATCTGGAATTATTCCTGACATAGAAGTAAGAATGAATATAAACCCTATACTTCAAAGAGAGATAGGAACTAGAAAAGATAAACAATATAGAGCTGGTGAAAAAGAGTTAATAAATATAATTAATAGAAAGAATCAGATAAGCGAATTTAATCCCGACACCACAAACCTCAATGCATTCCTAAAAATTAATAAGGAAAATAAAGTATTTTCATTAAATTAATTACTCATATCCAGCATTCTTTTTATTGGCACATAGGCTCTTCTTATTATTTCTGGGTCTAGTTCAATAGACGGGGAATTATTTTTCAAACAATCAAGAATTTTTTCTAAAGTATTTAATTTCATATATGGACACTCGTTACATTTACAACCTTCTACATCGGGAACTTCAATAAAAATTTTATTAGGTTCTTTCTTTTTCATTTGATGAATTATTCCAGGTTCAGTTAGTACCATGTAAGTTTTAGATGGATCTTTACTTACGAAATCAAGCAGCTTACTTGTTGATCCAATAAAGTCTGAGAGAATTAGTAAATTTTGACTACATTCAGGATGAGCAATTACTTTTGATCCTGGATTTTGATATTTTAATTTTAGAAGTGCTTCTTCACTAAATGATTCATGAACAATGCAGCTGCCAGGCCATAATTTAAGATCTCTTCCTGAATTTTTCTGTACCCATCTCCCAAGGTTCTGATCTGGCGCAAATATTATCTTTTTATCTTCAGGTATCTTTTTAATTAATGAGACTGCATTACTGCTTGTACATATCAGATCACTTTGAGCTTTTACTTCTGCAGTGCAATTTATATAACTCACGACATAGTGATCTGGATTTTCTTCCCTGAATTTTTGAAATTTATCTGAAGGACAATCGTCTGCTAATGAGCATCCTGCGTCAATATCTGGTAATAGGACTGTTTTATTAGGGCTAAGTATTTTTGCGGTTTCGGCCATAAAGTGCACACCGCAAAAAATTATTATATCTGCGTCATTATTTGCAGCTTTCCTAGATAAATCTAATGAATCGCCAATAAAATCTGCAATTTCCTGAATCTCTGGAGCTTGATAATAGTGCGCAAGAATAATTGCATTAGCTTTTACGCAACGCTCCTTTATTTCAGAAATCAAATCCTCTTCGTTTTGAACTGATTTCTGTTTTGCAGTAGAAGTTATACTGTTCAGGATTTAGAATATCTCTACATAGATTATATGCCTTTAAACAGAAAAAATTCTGACAAATTTAAAAATTGCTATTGTTGGTGACTGTCATGGTCAATGGTCTGAATCAGACCTGAAAGTTTTATCGATTATCAAACCAAATATTGTTTTATTTGTTGGTGATATTTCTGATGGAAGTGTCAAAATAATTAAAAAAATCAATGAGATCAAAATTCCTACTTTTGTGATTTTAGGAAATCATGATAGAGGGAAAGATTCTACAGGCGAAACTCTCTCAAAGCAGATACGTGTTCTTGGTGAAAAATATTGTGCATGGGATTTGAAAGTTTTTAATAATCAAATAAATTTATTGTCTGCTAGACCATGTAGTTCTGGCGGCGGCTATTATCTTTCAAAAGAAGTTAAAGGCGTTTATGGACCTATAACCGAACAAGATTCAATAAATAAAATTATCAAATGTTCAGAAGAGACTATTGAAGAAATACCTCTAATAATTATGTCTCATGCTGGTCCTGCGGGTTTAGGTTCAGAACCTAAAAGCATTTGTGGGAAAGACTGGAAATTACCCTCTTTAGATTGGGGAGATAGAGATTTGTCTGCTGCTATTTCTCAAATACAAAAGAGAAGAAAAGTTGATCTTGTAATTTTTGGGCATATGCACAACCGGCTTAAAAGAAATCTTGGTTTAAGAGAGATGTTTAAAATTGATAGCAAAGGAACAATTTATTTCAACACTGCTGTAGTACCAAGATATAAAACTGATGAAGATGGGAAATTGCTAATTAACTTTTCATGGATTGAGTTTGAAAATAAGGAATTAAGGCATGTTTCTCATCGATGGTATTCAGAGTCTGGTGAAATTCGTGAAGAAGATAAATTTTTTTAGGATTAAATATCTCTGATCATATTTTAAGTATTATTGGGCTTTTCATATCTTGAAAATAATGTTTGAGACAAGATATAACCCGCAATTCCTGCAGCTGTAAAAGCTAATCCATTTTTAAATAAAGGTAATAAATCATTTGTTCTGGATATTATCGGTGCTAAACCAAAAATTCCAAATAACATTCCCCATAAAGGAGAAAGAAGAGCTAAAAATCCAATTGAAATGACTTGACCTTCTTTTCTTGGGGCAGAGGCAAAACCTGCTACTAAACCTCCAAGAATCGATGTACATAAAGTCCATACATATTGCTCTTTGGGTAGGCCAGGGACAACTTGGCATCCTCCTCTTTCGAGACAAATCTTTACTGAATCAATTGCATCTAATACTGCACCATCCTCACCATGATCTTTAACATAGTATTGGTTGCCAAATCTTGTTTGAAGTTCAACCCAAAATAACCTTGGCATAAAATTAAAATAAGCCTCTCCGACGTTAAAGTTCAGCAAATTTCCCCCTCTAGGGTCCGCAACTATCAACAAACTTGTCTCATCTAAATCCCAATAGTCCTTTATTGCACTACCAGGTGAACTATCAAACTGAGATAAATATTTAATTTTCCACCCACTTTCAATTTCTAGATTATTGAGCTTTTCCTCTAAAGATTTTTTCTGATTAGGGCTTAATGTTTTAGCTAAATCAATTACTGGTGTTTTTTCTTCTGGTAAGAGATTTGGATTATTTATAGCGAAAACGGGTTTATGTGAAATTAAAACTAATATAGATAGAAATATTCCTAATAAATAGTTAATCTTTGAAGGCATAAATAAGTTCTGTCTTTTTATATTTTCGCCGATGAATAGCTTACCCGCGAATAATCCAGATTGGTTAATAAAAAAAATAATAAAAATGGGTGGGACTATAAGTTTTTATGACTTTATGAATTTCGCATTAAATGATCCTATTAATGGTTATTACGGCAGTGGTAAAGCTGAATTAGGCGTTCGAGGAGATTTTGTTACATCACCCTCTTTATCTGATGATTTTGCTTTTTTGGTTGGTAAACAAATAGAAGATTGGTTGATTCAGTTCAAAAATAGTTTTTTATCTAATCAGAAATTAGCTGTAATTGAATTTGGAGCAGGAGATGGAAGCTTTATGAGTGGATTAATTAAATATTTTTTAGAAAATAACAAGAATTTTTTGGAAGGAGTTTCTTTTGTAATTATTGAACCTAATGAAGGGATGGTAGAAAAACAAAAAAATAAATTGGAAGAATTTTTAAACTTAGGCATTGATATTTTATGGAAAGGTTTGGATGAAGTAGAGGAAAATAATATAAACGGAATAGTTCTTGCAAATGAGGTTTTGGATGCTTTGCCAGTAGAGAGAATAACCTTCTCAAAAGGAAAATTACTTCGACAAGCAGTTTCTATAGATAAAAAATCTCATAAATTATATTTTGATGAAATGCTTATTACAAGTGAATTAAGAAAAAGTATTGAACTTGCTAAAAGTGAGTTGGGAATCACTATTCCGCCAGAAGATGCTCTTGAAGGATGGACTACAGAATGGCATATAGATAACACAAAATGGTTAAAAGCTATTTATCAAAAAATTAATAATGGTATTTTATTGATTATTGATTACGCTAAAGAAGCCAAAAAATACTACAACTCTAAGCATTCTGATGGGACTATAGTTTCTTATGAAAATCAAAAAATGACGAATAATGTCCTAGATTCTCCTGGAAATTGCGATTTAACATCTCATGTGTGCATAGAAACTTTAATTAATGATGCTGAGACTCTTGGATTTGATACTGTTGGAATAACTAAACAAGGAGAGGCTTTGTTGGCACTTGGATTGGCAGAGAGACTTTATGGGATTCAGAAAGAATTTAAGGAGGATTTATCGAATGCCCTTTTAAGAAGAGAGGCATTACTTAGACTCGTTGATCCTGTTTGTTTAGGTGACTTTAAGTGGTTTGTCTTAAAAAAGTTTAATGAGAAGAAAATGAATATAAATTCAACCTGTTTGCGTTAAGAAAAAAACTTTAAAAATAATGAATCTTCTACGTCATCATATATGTCAACAGCACCAATTTTTTTCGGTAATATGAATCTCATTTTGCCATTACGAACTTTCTTGTCGCCCATAAGAATTGTTAGAACCTCTTTTTTATTTATTTTGGGGATTTCAGTAGGAAGATCGTAACTCTCTAATAGAATTTGCTGTCTTTCTAATTCTTCTTTAGACCATAACCCTTTCTCAATTGCTATTTTTCCAGCAATATTCATACCAATTGATATTGCCTCACCATGTAGAAATTTGCCGTATCCACATAAATTTTCAATAACGTGACCAAAAGAATGACCATAATTCAATATTGCTCTAACACCATTTTCATGTTCGTCTTGCGAAACAATATGTGACTTTGTTTTTATTGAACTATCAATTATTTTAATTAGATATTCATTCTTGAGATTTATAAGCTCATTCTTGTTTTTTTCAATTTCTAAGTATTCGAAAAGTTCTTTATCTTTTATTACTCCGTATTTTATTACTTCGGCCATGCCTGCACTAAATTCTCTTTTGGGCAAACTTTTTAAAGTTTCTGGATCAATAAAAACTGCTTTAGGTTGATTGAAAGCTCCAATTAAATTCTTACCTTTTGGATGATTTACTCCTGTTTTTCCTCCCACAGATGAATCAACCATTGATAATAATGTTGTTGGAATCTGAATATATTCGATACCTCTCAGCCAAGTCGCAGCTGCAAAACCACTTACATCTCCAACAATTCCTCCTCCAAGGGCAATAATTATTGAATTTCTATCTAAGCCAAATTCAAATGCTACATCATATATTTCACTTAAGGTTTTTAAGTTTTTATATGATTCTCCAGCCTTGATAAGGAACATTTTGGCCTGAAATTTATTATCTTTTAAATTATTTAAAAATCTTTCTCCATACAAATCTGATATTTCTTCATTTGAAATCACAAGTATTTTTCTATTCTTTGTTATTCCAATTTTTAAAAGTTCTTCGCTGATATTATTCAGTATCCCTGCTTCTAAAGTTACTTCGTATGACTTATCGCCTAATGGGACTAATATTTTTCTCTTATTCACAATTGATTACCTAGTTAAAATTTATAAATATTTGGTATTAAATAATTTATATATTAGCAAAATCTAAGCTCTAGATCCTTAAAAATTCAGTTGTTAAGAATTAGAAATGGTAATAAAATCATGCTATGAGTTTTAAAAAAAATATAAACGATATTAAGAAAAATTATTCCCTAGGAATAATTGGAGGTGGTCAACTGGCTTTGATGCTAACCGAGGCAGCAAAAAAAAGAGATCTAGAAGTATGTGTGCAAACAAAATCTTGTGATGATCCTGCTGGTTTAAAAGCAGATCATGTCATAGAAGCTGATCCTTTAAAGATAAGAGGTAATAAATCATTAATTAATGAGTGTGAGAAAATAATTTTTGAAAATGAATGGATAAAAATTGATAAATTAAATTTAATTGACAATAAAGATATTTTTGTTCCAAGCCTTAATGCAATTAAGCCATTAGTTGATAGGTTTTCTCAAAAAAAATTAATAGACAGAATGAATATTCCCTGCCCAAAATGGATAAGTATTGAAGATTTTAAAAATCTCTCGGATGAGGAAATCAATAATTGGACTTTTCCTCTTATGGCAAAATCAAATAAAGGTGGATATGACGGCAAAGGGAACAGAAAAATAAAGACAAAAGAAGATTTAGATATTTTTTTAACAGAGAATAGTTCTAATGAATGGTTAATAGAAGAATGGATAGAGTATGAAAAAGAACTGGCTCTTGTTGGTTCGAGAGATAGGACCGGTAAGATAAGATTCTTTCCAATAGTTGAAACGTTCCAATCAAACCATGTTTGTGATTGGGTTCTTGCACCTGGAACAAGTGAATATGATTTGAACTTATTTGCAATAAATATTTTCTCTTCAATAGTCAATGAACTTAATTACGTTGGAGTTTTAGCTATTGAATTCTTCTATGGAGATAATGGTCTTTTAATTAATGAAATAGCTCCAAGAACACATAACTCAGCTCATTTCTCTATTGAAGCTTGCACTTCAAGTCAGTTTGATCAGTATGTTTGCATTTCCTCTGGGATAATGCCACCTGAAATTAAAATGAACTGTGAAGGTGCAATTATGATAAATCTACTGGGGTTGAAAAAGAATTTCCCAATCTCAATGGAAACCAGAATTAAAATGTTATCTGAAATTGAGGGTTCTAATATTCATTGTTATGGCAAATCTCGCGAAATTCTGGGAAGAAAAATGGCGCACATCACATTTTTATTAAATGGTAAAACGCATTCAGAAAGATATGATGAAGCTCAAATTTTATTAACTATGGTAAGAGACATTTGGCCATCTCCAAATGCATAAAAAAATAAGTTAGAGTTAGATTACTGGATCTTTGGTTAAGTTCTTCTTTATGTGCTCTGATCTGACTCTCTTTCGACATGAGGAGACTGTCGTGATGCGGTAGTAAACCGATCTTGTAATCGGAAACGAAAGCCCACTTTGAATCCTCTTCTGGCATTTCCAGGTCGATGCAGCAGAGAACTGACGGGGATCCGGTATTACCTATCAAACTGCTTGTTATTACAGGCTTTTGGTAGGTATTTTATTTTTTTGGAATAACTGAGCTGTTTTTATTTTCTATCAGTGTAAATAATTTATTTGCCAAAATACTTGACGATCCATTTCTAATGTATTTATATTAGTAGTACACATGTATTACTAAGTAATGACTTTAGGAGGAGCTAATGTTTGGACTAATTTTTCTTACGGTTATCGTAATGAGTCCCCAAGTGGTTGGTTGCTTAGCCCAGACCGTAGCAGATTAATTTTATTTATGAGGAATAAAAAATCTCCAAGAAATAGTATGAGAATTTTTGCTCATACATATTATGCAAATGATCTTGGTGAGCCAATGGCAATTAAATCATCCACTCAAATGTATTTGGATAATGCTTGGGATAAATGGCATGACCTTCAATTAGAAGGTTGGACTTTTGAAGAACTTGAATTTCCTGAATCTGTATGACTAACTTAAATCCAATCAAAAAGAAATTATCAAAAGTAGATAGAAAGATATCTATGCAAGACCCATCAAAATTATTAGCAGAATTTTTTAATGGCGTTGTCATTGAGCTTGATGAAGAATATAAATATGACTCATAAAGAATTGATAGATCAAGTTTCCGCAAATTTATTTAAACAAAGTGGAAGGTTAGAAAGCAGAAGATCTTGGTTGGCAATGAGAAATTATCTTGAACAATTAGATACCGAACAACTTAAATCCATGCTTAAGGACCACGGATGATTTAAAAACTTTTTTTAGTTTTTATTTTTTTCTTAATTCTCAGAAAACCGTAAGTTGCAAAGCCAACCAAAAACATATCCAAGTAAATATGCCAAGTAGGAAAAATCTGGTGTATTAATTCCATTAACGTTTTATTGCCACTTGCCAATAAGGATAATCTAAATTTGATTTTTCTCTAATCAATTGTAATTTTCTAGAATTTATTTTTACTACTATTCCATCTGTTGGATATTTACTAAAAAGCTTCCCTTCTAGCCATTGTTTTCTAAATACTTCAACTTGGCTCGTAAAGTTGCATGAAATATCCTGAGGGATCATGAAGCCAAGCTTTGAAAGACTTTTTTTGGACTCATATTGATTAAGTGTTGAATTAAGTATTTGAAATGCGCAGAAGCTAAGACTTTCAGAAAATCCTTCTTTAGCTCTTAGAAATCCAGAAGCGATCCGCTGGGAGATATTTGGACTTTGGTTGGGTGCATATAATTCACCTCTAACTTGAAGAACTCCTCGTAAAGGGAGATTATTGGGAATGTCTTGGACTTTAATAAGTTTACTAGTAACGTCTGCCCCTTTTCTTGAAATTGCTTTCTCAAAGGTGCCATCCCTATATTGCAAAGCAACAGCACAACCATCAATTTTTGGTTCAATTAATAATCTGGTATCTACTAATAATCCTTTCAAAAATTCATCTATTGAATCCTTTTCTAATGAAGGTAAAACTAGTTTATTTTTCTTTTTAAAGTAATCACAATTTGGGTTTGTTCTTAATAAATTTTTTTCAAGTTGGTCGAACTGCTGATCAGAGATTAAAGCATTACCATTTCTATAATTATCGTCATACCACTCAATTCGTTCTTCTAAATAAGTCTTCATTTAATAGGATGGCTTAAGTTTTTGGTCAGGTATCCAACTTGGTTTATCTATAATCCATTTTTCTCTATCTTCAAATTTAACAGTCCATAAAAGAAATGAAGAAATTTCTTTTAGAGTTATGCCAACCAAATATCTTGTTTTTGGACTTATTGATATAAATCCAAATAATAATATTAATAAAATAAGTTTAAACATACCTTTAATCATATAAAAACTCAGCGTAATTTTTGCGAACTTTTTAATTAATGCAATTCTTATAACCCTCAATCTTTGCTAGTTCATCAATATTCAAACCTGTTTCTTCTAGTAAAGTTTCTCCTATATCTTCCTTATTAAATTTAGTTAAAGCTGCTTTAGTAGAGTACTTAATACATTGGTTTTTGTATTTTGCTTCTTTGACAACAGGAGATAAATAAAAACCAAACAAGATGATAAAAGCCCCATAGGTTACAACTTTTCTATGGTTTTTCCACCATTCATAAAATTTATTGGACACGAAAAATACATGACTATTTCTATTTTAAATTGACTGTCAACAAATTACTTTAGAAATTTAAGGATTGGTTAATTTATTGTTTTTTCATTAATAGATTTAACCCAAGAGTAATATCTTGATTTTCTAATCCTTTGCTCTTTCGATACTAATCTATCCGCAGATTCTAGGGGTGATTCTCCTTTCTTAACTTTTGTTGTAATAGAAATACCAAAACCTTTTGCTTCAATTTTTGCAATGCCACCCTCTAAAAAAAATAAAAAAGACCAACCTTTATTCCATCCTAAATAGAAGGGATTTCGATACATTACATTTTGCCGAATATGCTCTTTAATGTTATTTTCTTTTTTAAGTTATTACTTGTATACACTATTACCAAATAAGAAGTTTACGGCAGAATATTTCTGGGAAGTAATTTTCGTAATTAAATAATTTTTTGGATGAATACTTGACGTCCAGGAGTAGTACATTTATATTAATAGTACAACTGTATTATCTCAATGACATCAGGAGTAGCTAATGTTCGGACTAATTTTTATAGTGGCAGCCTTATTGACACCCCAACTGGCTGGTTGTTTAACAAAAAAAGTGGTTTATTAATTCTTTTTGAGAGTTATAAGAAATCTCTATCTAATAATGTAAAAGTTTATACTCACCTTTTCTATGCAAATGAATTAGGTGAACCAGCCCAGCTTAAAAATTCGAGACTGCATTCTATTGAGTGTGCTTGCGAAACATGGGATGAATTAGTTTCAGGAGGTTGGCAAATTGTTACTAGTAAATTCCACTAATCATGTTTAAGGTAAATCCTTCAAAATGTGAATATCTAAAAGAATCTATCCTAAAAAGAAAACGTACAAAGATTTGTATTACTTGCAATCACTTTCGCTACAGCACTATAGAAACTTTTGCTACTGTCTTGATATGTCCAGGATACGAAAAACGTATACTACAGGGTGATCATTTACTTAAAGGTTGTGAATGTTGCAAAAAAATATGACTATATTTTCTCCTGAAGGATCTTAATTCTTATCCAATTAACCTTTTCTAGGTACAGATATTTAATTATGTAAACAAAGCATTATTTTATACAACTTAAAAAAATCTTTTTAAGTAATTTGAAAATTATGATTCAATTTTACTTCTCAATATTTCTATTAGTTGTGCTTACATTTTTTGCACTTTTATTAGATGCACCAGAATTGGCTACTCTAATTCAAACATTTTAGAAAATAATAAATCAGCATTTTTACTGATTTACTTTCTTTATAAGTAAGACTTAAGTTTAACTTGTTGAATAGGAGGGATCTAATGATTGACAGTCCACCAGAGGAGTTAAATTATAAAATTTAAATCTAGATAAAACTAATGCTAAATCTGGAATGAATCTTATTTTTGAGATTCATTCCTTTTTAATTTCTTTCTAAAAAAATGTGAAATTATAAATATTAAATTTTTAAAATAAAAAAATCTGTACATATTAAAATGATTTTATGTCAAAGACACTTGTAGTACGTGATTAACTTTACCTGAATCCAAAACCAGTTTTTTGCTCCTCCTTTTCTGCCCATTCATTCATAATTAGTTTTAGTAAACTTTTAACTTCCAAATTCGAAGCATCAGTATCTTTTTGAAGATTTATACAAATGTTTTTAATTTCCTCATAAGCATTATCAATTAAGATTGTTTTTTGATCTGGATTAGCCATAGAATTTTAAAATGCTCCATTACAATTGAACCCGCTGCAGTTAATAACCCTAAAAATATTCAATACAAAGTTGTGGAATCTTTCATCATAAAAAAATGCCCAGGTTGTAAATATAGCAAAACCAGAGACAGCAAAAGCAGCATATTGAAGCCAATGTATTCCATAGCTGTCTAATCCATTTTTATCAAAATCAGAATTACTCAATTGCTTTTTTACTTATAATAAAAATTTTTTTTTTAAAAGGAGAGTTTGTTTTGAACGAGAGATTTATTTTCTTTAAAACTTAAAATTTTTATATTTTAAATAAAACCAGGTATTATCCATCCAAAAAAACCGTAGTTTATTATCAAAGCTAAAAAACCAATCATAGCTAATCTTCCATTTGTTATTTCGGCATTTTTCCAAAATTTACCCATGTAGTTTTTTATTTTTTTAGAATTTTTATCTATCAAATAATTTGGTTCTAAAGGTTCCTGTAACCTTTTGATAGCGTATAAAGTGAATTGAGTAGTAATTGCGATGATAACAACTATAAAACTAGTAAGAGCATCCATTTTTATATTTCATGTGTGATCAATTAGTAAGCCAAAGAGTAAGTGACATTTGTATGTATCAAACATTCCTTATTTCTGCTTTATTGACAGAGGACTTAACTTGAATTATTAATGAATGTAACATATTTAAAAAAAAATAGTATGAATTCTTACTTTTTCTTTGGATTTAACACTTTTAAAGACTAAAGTGTTACATTAATGTGTTAATGATATCCTGTCACGTTTCTTAATTGAATTGCATAAATAATAATTTGTTTCGTCAAATCAGATGATATATTAAATTTTTAATAGGAATATACATTTAATATAAATTACTTAAAATATATCCAATAACTAGAAATTATTACTTTTGCTTGATTTCAGGAAGGTAAAATTTATTGCCTAATGTATAACCTATCGACATAAGTACGAACCCAATGAGTTGAGGTAAATGAGAATTTGCTAAAGAGATTTTTTCAATCATTTCTCAATCTATAAATTAATATCATAATAAAAATTTTTTAATACCGTAAGTCTATTTTCTTTTTGATTCTTTAATTTCCCCAGATTTTTTTAGTGAATTAACAAGCCTTTCATTTTCTGTTTTTAAATTTTCTAATGCAGATTTTGTGAATTGTTCTTTAGCCTCAAATTTTGCTGAACTTATAGCTTTTTTATTAGGGAGTTTTTTCTTCGGTTCTGGCTTCATATTAAACAACATTTTAAAAAATTTTAGAAGTTATTTTTTTTGCATTAGGTATTATTTTTTACAGTTTTCTGGTTAATAATATTTGTTTACATAGAAAAATTAATCTTTATCTTTTGGGAGGCTTAACCATCCAGAAGTCCATTCTGATTTTAGTTTTGTCCATAGGATCCTTTTAATATCTTTTTTATTTTTGGTTGGAAAAATATCAACCCATCTATCTTCATTTTTACCACCATAAGCTTTAACTTGAAAATGCCTATTACCATTAATAGTTTTTGGAGCTGTCCAACAAAGAGTAGGAGGCCATTTCATGAGAAATTTTAAAATTTTAAAAAACTAAAGATTGCTTTGCCCAGTTAAAACTAAACCATAATATGCAATTGTACCAAGGATAAGTACGATACCTAGTATTCTAATAATCATGATTTAATTTTTTAAATCATATTATATTAGAGAAATTTTATGAATTTGAGTTGAAGATTTAATATTTTCTAATTTTTTCTTTTTTTATTTCTAACTATGGAGTGGCAAGATTCAGGATGCCATTCATTCTGAATTTTGCCAATAAAATCATAAATAAATGAATCGGGACATCCAGTTTCTTTTTGAAGTTCTGAAAGTTCTTCTTTAATGAATTCATATACACTCGTTATTACTCCTAAATTTTCTTCTTGAGAGGGAGCCCATTTTTTATTCTCCATTAATATTTTTTAAATTATTTTCCACAATATCGTAATAGGTTATGTCTCCATAATCAGCATCTGAACAACACAAATCTCCATATAGTTCCTCTAACAAATTGTACGCATCTGAATACTTATCAAAACTTTGAGCTGTTAATTCATCATCTTTCCCATCAATTCTAATTATTTTGTAGGTCATATTTGAATTAAATGCAAAAAGTATTTTTTTTGATTCACTAAGATCATTTTATAAATAAAAATCTTATTTAGGAGTATTAGTTGGATAAAGCTTCTGAATTTTATTTTTCTGAATTTCTAATTTTCTTCTTTCATATTTTTTTTCCATTATTTTTCTGATAAATAATTGTGGGATAAGCCAAACTAACGCGATAGCTATAGCCATGAAAGCAGGATTTCTCCACGTTAACCTAATAATCTCTTGTATAAATTCTTGATTGAAAATTTCCATACATTAAATTTTAATGAAAAAAATATCTTTGCTTTCTTTTATAAATTTTTTAAATTTCATAATTCATCATAACCTTAAAAAATCTAATAAGGAATTTTATAAATTTTTTCTTTTTCTAGTTCGTTTTCTTTTATATTTGGATTTAGATTATTTTTTTGTTTAGAGATGTCGACTTATCTAATAACAGGTTCAAATAGGGGAATTGGATTAGAACTATGTAGGCAAATTTATAAGAGGGGAGATAATGTAATTGCAACGTGTAGGAAAGCTTCAAAAGAACTTAGAGATTTAGGAGTGAGGATTGAAGAGAATATAGAAATATCTTCAGATGAGTCGATATCAAATTTGTGTAAAAAACTATCTGGAGTTAATTTAGATTGCTTAATTCATAATGCAGGAATTTATGAATTTAATGCTTTCGAAAACTTAGAAAAGAAAAGTATTTTGCGGCAATTTGAAATCAATGCATTGAGCCCAATATGTATGACTAAATCACTTAAACATTTTTTAAAAAGATCTTCTAAAGTTGCTTTTATCACAAGTAGAATGGGATCTATTGAAGATAATACATCAGGAAGTTCTTATGGTTACAGGATGTCTAAAGTCGCTTTGTCCATGGCAGCAAAATCACTTTCTATAGATTTATCAAGAGAAGATATTTATGTAGCTATTTTGCATCCTGGATTAGTGAGTACAAGAATGACTGGCTTTACAAGAAATGGAATTAGTCCTGAAGAATCAGCAAATGGCCTTTTAAAACGTATTGATTCTTTAAATAAAGATAACTCGGGTACGTTTTGGCATGCCAATGGAGAAGTTTTGCCTTGGTAATATCAATACATTTATCTTGAAGAGATTTATATCTTTAATTTGTTAAAAAAATTTTAAATTTTTAACGAATTTCTTTTCTTGTTTAATTCTTTTGGTTATCTTTAAAAAAAACATTAGTAAAGGAGGTGATTCATTGTCGTATCTACCGAAAAATGCGGTTATCAAAGGGACCGTGAATTTAGTATCTTCATCACATTCATCGGTCTCTTTTTCTTTAATTAAGAAAAAAGGTTTTATCATTAATAGATTTATATAAATCAATCAATTAATAATTAAAAGCTCTGCATCTCAGGTAGTTGCAGGGCTTTTTTTTATGAATTTAAATAGCCTTTCAAAATTTAATCTATCTTTTTTGGCCAAAGTAAATTAAGGCTAAAAAAGATAAAGTGCTTACCAAAGCAATTAAGTACCACCCGGTAGAGGAGTTGCTTGTTACTTCTGTCATTTATTTTGATTTATCGGAGGAATTGATTATTTGAGTAAAAATCACAATTGACATCATTAAAAAAACTAAAAGGATGTAAGTTACGTTCATTTATAGAAAAATGCTAATTATCAAAAAGATTATTCCTAGAACTACCGTAACAATTGCTGCATCTACTAATAAGTCTTTCCATGTATAACTTTTAAGCATCCTTGTTTTATCTTCTTCACTCATAAGGTTTTTTAACCACGTCCAATCTAAAATCTGTGTCAATGCAACACCAAAAATTAAATGACCAAACAAAATTCCAATTAGATCAATTCTAGAAATATCTTTAGTGAGACTTGTAATAATAAAAAAGTCCACTAGCTTTTTTCTTTATTAGATAAGGCACCACCTTCTTCTTTGTATTTTTCCCAAGCTTCACTTATTTTCGCTTTAGAGAAATTTTGTTTTCCCTCAGAGAATTTATTTTTAAGGTTATTTAAACTATTGGTCAGTTCTTTTTTTGTTGGTTCATCAAGAAAGTTTGATGTTAATTTCCATAAATACCAGCTACTAGCTAGAAGAAGAATCAATCCGAGTAATTGCATATTAGTTTTTTCCCATCCTACAACTTTTCAAATGGTTTCGATAAATTAATTTATTTAATACCTGTAGAAATTTTTTTTGACCTCAATAAAATTAAAACTTTAACCAGTGGAAAAATATTCTATCCAGCAGCCATATAGTTAGACCCCCTTCTAGGAAAGCCAACCAATACATCACATAATCAGAAAATCCCATTTGCTCTTTTACTGTTTTAATTAATTTTTTGTGAGCTTGAATGAGATCTTTCATGAAGAATAAAATTTTTAAACCTGCTGATTTTCTTTTATTAAGAATCCCTTACCGTAACATGATAAACAGGTTTTAGTTTCATCTAATGAAATTCTTAGAAAACCTGCTCCATTACATCTAAAGCAATTTACTTTAGATGTTGAGTAAAGTTTTGACTTAATTTTAGCAGCACGGTTTAAGTAAGAAACAGTTTCTTTACGACCGTTAGCTTGAGCAGCTTTATTTAAAAGCTTCTTATAACTGACTTTTAGTTCTTGGGTATTCATCTTTTGAAAGAAACAAGGATTCGAATACAGGGAAAATAATTGTTTATATAATTAAAAAAAAACTAGAAATTTTCCGTTTATATTTCTGATCAAATCTCTTATTGATATTTAAATAATATAACTAGGATTTGCTTTATATGTTTAGTATCTGGAGTATTCACATGTATATTTAATAGAAATTTTATATTTGATAAATTAAAAATATTTTGGATAATCATTCAAAAAATCATTATTTCCACCTATAAAAAATGTTTTAGCTCTAATAAATCATCCAGCCTTTTTGAGGTTTTTTACTAAAAAATCATTTTCATTAGTAAGAACTTTAAGCTTAGATTTTTTCAAATCTTTTTTGATTTCGAGATTTAAATCCTTTTTTGTCTCATTTAGAGTCATAAGATTTGTTCTTAAAATTATTTAAAATACATATGTGATCATAGTGCTCTCAAAAAAAATTTGTGGATAGTTTTTTCTTAAAAGAAAATAATATTTTATTTTGCACATAGAAATTCAAATTTAATCAACATATTGTGGAAAACCCTGTTGAAAAACGCTTAAAAAGTGGATAACTCGTCGGGAGCATTATCAAAACAAGCTTTTCTGGAAAAAATTTTAAGTATTAATACTTCATCAAAAAAAATAAAATATAGTTTAAAAAGTAACATAATCTCTTGCCATAACTGTGGGATCATTACTTTTTAAAAAAGATAAATTTTCTATACCAGAAGCTTATGTTAATAAAAAAATTAAAAAGTTTTTTCTTCATGATGTATCAAATTGAAAATTAAAGTGAAGAAAAATCAATCTAAACTTGAAATTTTTGATTTTTGTCATAGCTGATTAAAAAAATGTTTAATTCGGTTTTCTCTATGCAAATATTTCTCAAAACTAAAATCAATCAAATAAATTTGGATAAGTTAATCACCAAAAATGACAGAAGAAAAAAAGGATTCAAAAAAATGTTCTGGAAAGAAAAACATCATGTTTGCCTATGGTTTTATGCAACTAGGTTCTAGTTTCATATCGGCAATAGCATTAGCTGCAATAGCTTTTGGATTCTGTTCAGTAAAAAAAGAATTTAAACTATTTAATAAATGTGTTGCAGAAATTATTGAAGATGGTGGTACGAATTCTGAGGCCGTAAGGTATTGCAATGGGGGAAATTAAAATCCCTCTCAGATTAATTAAATGGATTCAACCTGTGATTTGATTATTGATTTCTTAAAAGAGGAGCCAATTGGAGAAACTGATCATTTTATTTGGTTCATAACAGATATTGGCATTGTTGCCCTATTTAAAAGAGAGGAAAACTTTGAAACTTATAGTTCAAATGTCGAAATTGAGGCAAATAAAATTGCTTTAGATATAACAAAAGAAGAGAAAGAGTACCTAAAAATAAAAGAGAGACATCTTTTCTTGTTTTATTCATAATCTAGGATTTAGTCCTTGATTTAGTAAGATGGCTCAAGGTTAAAGGCCGGCTCCAAAATATTGTTTTCGCTAACTAATTCGTAGGTTAGCTCTTTATTTAGGGCATTTATATAAGATGTATAAAGTTTTCCCCAAACAAATTCAAATTCATCTTTACTTAAATTCTTGAAAAGAATTTCTCCTTTGAAGTAAATGTGATAAGAATCATTCATCATGGAAAATTAATCTTATCCTTTTTAACGCAGTGAAATATGTATGTAGTATTAGGTGCTACTAAAAGGAATTTATATTTAGAAGTTAGAAATACTTTTAGACTATCCGTGTATTCATTTTTTGTTTTTTGAATAATCCGACTGTCTCATCAAGATCCATACAAGGCTGAATACTTATATCCATTAACCTTCTCCAAGGATGCCATTGCTTCCAAATTGTCTCAAGAGAATCTGCACTCACTACAGAATGTCCAATACCATTTTGAACCATAAAAATCCAAGAATGAACCTCATAGTTTTCAGGTCTGTTTTGGGGACCACCTGATTCATACCAATTAATTAGCATTTCTGCCCCTTCTTCTTGATCCTCGCCATCAGTAAATTCGTAGGAAATCAAATACCTTTGCATATAGATTATTATTAAAATCTCTAAACTATTTTAACTCTTGATTTAGATATTGCCTCCCAATTTAATTAATGCTATGAAGTTTATAAAAGTGATTGTTTTAAATGACCAAAAGATTTGGGAAAATTAAAAAGAATATTTTGACTAATTTATCTTTTATAAATAAGACAATCTTGAAGTATTTTCAAAACCATGATCTGTTCGTATAGCTCCAGTTAACAGATAAAATTTGATACTTTTTAAAAAACCTTAAATTAGTTACCATATTTGTACTGCATAGATACCAATGATAAATAAAAAGGGTCAAAGCGATCCAATTGATAATTTAGAGTATGAAAAAGTTCTAGAAGAAGAAATAATTAATTCGTACGAAAGTAAATTTCAGAAAGATACTGAAGAAGATAGTAAAAAGATTAAATTTTACAGACTTAAAAGAACTCCATTAGAAATACTAAATAGGTCATTTTTCTTTTTCTTTATTGGAAGTTTTCTTTTCTCTTTGTTTTTAGCTTATTCAGAAAGTAAGTTATGGTTCATACTTTATGTAATAAGTGCATTGTCATGTGTTTTCTATACTCCTAACAGAAAGGCACTTAAAGAATTAATAGCAGCTTGGCCAAATATAGAGGATCTCATTAAAGGGAGGAGTTTGTGGAGAAAAGGCAAGTAAAAAAATTATGAAACCGTTAAATACATTTAAAAAGTGGTTATTAAATATTCTTGTGTCATACATTGAGGGCACCAACAAGAAGAAAGAGGATAAAAAATGAGTCTAATAAAGGTTGGAATTATTGTTGAAATATTTTTGTTTTTAGTAGTTTTTTTATGGGTTAGGAAACTAACTAGTAATAAAGGTAGACAACCATCTCTATCAAAAAAAACAATTAAAAATCTCAAATTTTAGAATTTTGATCACAAAATAAGGAATCTTTATAAAGAGATTAAATTTATGGGGAATTTATTTACTTTTTTTCTCTCACTTTGTATGTGAAATCGGTTAGAACATCTACATCGTTCTTAAAAAATATGGTTTCCTCCATTCAAGGTCTTGCTCCAATAACCAATCCATTAAACAGTGTCTTAAGAGAAAAGAAACTAATAAATGTTGATCAGAAGTTTATTCAACTTGTTTCTCTGGCAGAAGGGTTACCTCGTACAGAGGTTATTGAAAGTGGTAGAAATTATTGGAGAGGTGTTTGTAGAAGCTTGATTTTTAGATTTCCTGACGATCTTGAAATTTTAAAGCTTGATGTTAGAAGTTATGTAGATAGATCAAAAGGAATTATTCAGATAAGATCTGCTGCAAGATTAGGGCAATCAGATTTAGGCGTTAATCTAAGAAGAGTGGAATACTTGTTTAATCAATTAGAGAAATTTTAATTAATCTATTTTTTATAAATTGTAAGGTTCTTTTTACTAAATAGTTGTGCTTTAATTCATAAGAATATTTGAAATGCCATGGTAAAAATAATCTTAGTTGGAATTATTGTCGCGCTTGTATATTCTCAACCTGACCTTCGTCTTACCGTAGCTGATTGGTTAAAAGCAGCTTCTGATTTTCTTATTGAATCGGTACAAGTAAAACCTTGAATTAATTTTAATGAAGCATTAAATAAGACCTGAAACAGTAATCATTTGTTTAATGCATACAGCTACGAAAATAAATATTATTATCCTGCTTAATATATATATCACTTAAACAAATAAATAGTTTTAGGAACATAATAGAAAATTTTTTTGAAATTTTTGAATAGTTAACGATAATAAGGGATATGAAGCTTAGATTATTTGAGTTCTATTTTATTAAAGACTATTTAAGGCCTTGGTTTGGTCTTATTTATTCTTTATTCTTTCTGTTTTTTTTAGGTGCAATTGGCTATCGAATAACAGAGGGATGGGAATGGAGTGATTGCTTATGGATGGTTCTGATCACAATAACCACTATTGGTTTTGGAGAAGTTCAACCTCTAAGTCCTGAAGGCAGGATCGTTACTGTTTTAGTAATCGTTGGCGGATTGATTTTTATTCAATTTACCTTTCAAAAAGCTGTTAGATTATTCGAATCCGGCTATTTTCAAAGAGTAAACGAATTACGTTTTAAAAGACTTCTTAGAAAAATGGAAAATCATGTAATTTTGTGTGGATATGGGAGGGTAGGTCAGGAAATATCTAACCAAATAAAAACGCAAAATATTCCAATAATTGTTGTTGAGAGTGATGAAGATAGAAAAAAGATTGCGGAAGAAAATGGTTTAGAAGTACTTTGTGCTGACGCCACTCTTGATGAGACGTTAAAACTAGCAGGATTAGAAAAATGCAAAAGTTTGGTTGTTACCTTGCCTAATGATGCTGCAAATTTATATGTGGTTTTAAGCGCTAAAGGAATAAGAAGTTCTATAAGAGTAATTGCAAGAGCTGGGACTGAAGAAGCTGCAAGCAAATTGAGATTAGCTGGAGCAAGTATAGTCGTAAGCCCTTATATAGCTGCAGGAAGAGCAATGGCATCAATGGCTTTAAGACCAATAGCCATTGATTTTTTAGATCTTTTAGCAGGAAGTGAATGTGAAATTGAAGAATTTGAATTAAGTAATGATATTAGTCTTTTTGAAACTGCAGAGAAAAGATCACTTTCTGAACTTGGAATAGGTAAAAAGAGTGGGGCTAAAATATTAGCCATTAAGGAAAACGAAAAGTTGTTTACTAACCCTGGCGGTAATTTCATTCTTCAACCAGGTCAGGTATTAATAGCATTTGGTAGTAAAGAACAACTAAATATCTTGAACGGATTATTAGGAAATCTTGTAATAGCAGTAGAGTTATTAAAGTAGATAGATCGAGATTAAGAATTAATAGCTAAATTAGTTGTAAGTGAAATAAATCAAATGAAAATATTTAAATGAGATTTAAAGCTGCTTTAAACTAAATAATCTATAAAAAATAGTAGAAATAATTTTATTATTCATCCAAGCAAAGTAGTCAAAGATCCAAAAATCAACGATACTTATTACGATCCAGATGTTGATAAGCTTTATCAATATGTAAAAATTGGTGACTTTCCGCAAGAATGGGTAGTGACAAATATAGATGAAGATGACGATTATTATTATGCTTCGATGGGATATTAATTTAAATATCCATTATTAAATTAAATAAGTTTGTCTCTTTAATATTTTGTGTGAGGAAGATTAAAGAGACAATCTAAACATAAGTAAAAAGGTTTAAGGTTAAATTAAAAAGGCAATAAGATCAAATAAAAAAAATAAGGTCTTAATGTAAAGTAAATATGAAATAATTACATCAAATAATTTTGATTATATAAAATAAAATTGTTGGAACTTTACATGGCTATTAAAGATCATAAAAGTTTGCAAGACTCAAAAATTCTTCTTGTAGAGGATGATAAGAGTATTAGGCTGACAGTCAGTGAGGCGTTGAATAGCGAAGGTTTTACAGTATCAAGTTTCAAAGACGGTTTAAGTGCCTTAGATTTTATTACTAATGATATTAAAAAAGATGTTGACCTAATAATTCTAGATTTAATGTTGCCAGGGCTAAATGGATTAGAGTTATGCAGAAAAATAAGAGATGAAGAAGACTATACCCCCATACTAATTTTGAGTGCTAAAGATAATGAATCAGACAGGGTTCTTGGTTTAGAGGTTGGTGCAGATGATTATTTAACAAAACCTTTTGGTTTAAATGAATTAATTGCTAGATCTAGAGCCTTAATAAGAAGATCTAAACGAAATAAAAAATATATAGAAAAATCAAAAACTGTTCTCGAGTTTAATCACATAAAAATGTTTTTGGAAGAATGTAGGGTAACTTCTTTTGATAGAGAAATAATATTATCTCCAAAAGAATTTAAATTGTTAGAGTTATTTATGAAAAATCCAAAAAGGGTATGGTCAAGAGATTTAATACTTGAAAAAATTTGGGAAATTGACTTTATTGGTGATACTAAAACTGTAGATGTTCATGTTAGGTGGCTCAGAGAGAAATTAGAAGAAGATCCCTCAGCTCCAAAGTTTCTTAAAACTGTAAGAGGTTTTGGATATAAGTTTGGATGAAAATGAAAACACTACAAGAAGTATTATTTTTTTTACATCAGAAGTGGAAAATAAAAGTCAAGCATTTTTCTCAATCAAAAGAAAAAAAATTTGAAGTTGATAAAAATAAGTATAAAAAAACTATTGATTTCCCATTTGATAAAATTAGACCTCAAGAAGTGTTGTCTTGGTTAGATTATTCATCGCAAGGGTGGATAATCTTATCATCTGATCTAACAATAAAATTTATCAATCAGAAAGCTTTATCTCTTATTAGGGTTATCAAATATAAAGATGTTATTGGAAAAGCAATTAATGATATTAATGAGCTTGAAGTACTTAGTAATAAAATTCTATATTTAAGAAAAAAAGATTTCCCATTCAATCTTGATTTCACAATTGCGGGAGTACCCATTTCGGTAAATATTGTTAGAGGAAGGAAAAAGAATTATTTAATATTATTGGAAAGTAAATTATCAATTGAATCGATAAAAAAACGACAAAATCAATTAATTAATGATGTGTCTCATGAACTGAAAACTCCTCTTACATCACTTATCTTAATTGGGGAAAGACTTGAATCAGTAGTATCAAAAAAGGATAAGTATCTTGTTAAAAGACTTAAGAAAGAGTCAAAAAGATTAAGAAAAATGGCCGAAGAGACTTTAGAGCTTTCTAAGCTAGAAAGTAGCGAAGATTTTAATAAAAACAAAAAAATATCTATTTCAGATTTGATTATGGAATCTTGGCAAACACTAAAACCGCTTGCAGAAAAAAAGGATATAAAAATAAATTTATTTTCTCCAACAAAATATTATATATCTGGGGATATTGAAAATTTAAAAAGAGCATTTATAAATATTTTAGATAATGCTATTCGTTATTCCCCAACAAAAGAGGGCATACAAATTGAAATTTTTAAGAGAGATAGCTCTGTTGTTATAAGAGTTAGAGATAAAGGTATTGGATTAGAAGAAAATGAATCAAATGACATTTTTTCTCGTTTTTATCGTGGGGATCCATCAAGGACTAAATTTAAGAAAAGTGGAAGTGGTTTAGGTCTTTCAATTACAAAAAAAATAATTAATAACAATAAAGGTTTTATAAAGGCATTTAATCATAAAGATGGTGGAGCGATTATTGAAACTATCTTTCCGTGTCTTAATACAGATTTATAGGGAAAATTTAAAAAATATTAGGACATGATTTTTCTGCAATAAATTTTTTTAAATTCAAAACCCCTTCTCTTGTAAAAAGAATGCTTCCTTCTTTGGAGTCATCTGCCCAATAAGAATCTCTTTTGCCAATAGCTAACCAAAGCCTATCAGGTAATGTTGGCATGTACATACTCTCGAAAGCAGATGTTCCAATGTCATTTTCTTCTTTCATATCTTTGCAGGCTTCTATCATTAGTTTGGGTCGATTTAAATAATGCCTGACACCCTGCCAATAATATTTTGTTTCAGCTTTAACTGGGGCGATGAATAAAATAATAAATATTAGGTATTTCATGATTTAACTTTTTTTAATTATAAGAACTGCAAAAAAAAGCCACCTTATATAAAAGGTGACTTTTATTAGTAGTTTTAACTAGATTTTTCCAATATTTAAGAAAAGAGTTTCACCAGTTGATTTCTTTCCAGTCCCGTCGTTGTCAGTTGAAATCCATGCTTGCCCTTCGCTTGTTATCGCTAAGCCTTCAACCTTTTCAAGGATAAAACCACCCGTAGATTGCATTACTGGTTTTAGATCAGTAACTAACTCTTTTTCAACTAAAGGATAAAGTCTGGGAGGAATATTAGTCTGAAGACCTTCGAAAATAACATCATCTAAATCTATTTTATATATAGCTTTCAATTTCGCTTTCTTTCCATAAAAACTATCTCTTTCGATTACATAAAGTGCCCCGTCATGGTAAGTCAATTCTGAAATGCCAACGCCACCTTTTTTGATCCTATCTAATTGATAATTTACGGCCCCCCACTGTTTGGTTTTTAAATTATAGGAAAGGATCTTAGTAGTATTGAAAGTATCATCACCCCAAGGCTTCTGTTGAGCAATATAAAGAATGTCCCCATTCCTTGTTATGCCTTCAAAACCAGGATTTTTAGCATAATTAAGATATGAAGGTGGTGGAGTTATCTTCTCTAAAATTTCACCATCTGAGCTTACATGGTAGATTGCAGGAGGATGTTCATCTAGCTTTTTCTTGATTCCTTCAGTAGAAATGTAGAATCCACCATTACCATCAGTAGTAATACCCTCTTGATCCATAAATAATGCAGTCTTACCATCTAGCTTTATATCTATAGCTCTTTCTAATAGTGCTGGGGAAGATGAAGGATCAATAACGTAAATTCTTGGCTGAGTTTTAAAAGTCCCATCATTTACAGCATAAATTTTACCGTCATCACCAGCCACCATTCCACTTATCGCACCCCAAGATACAAATTCAAGGCCATTTTCATTTGTTAAATGTGGGTATGAAGCAGGAGCATCTTGTAGTTGATAAATAGTCACATGAGAAGATAAACCAGGTTCTTTTTTGTTGTAGTCTTTTTCATTTGCTGAGGCAATTAATCCCCTCTCTGGAATTGCGACAAATCCCTCTGGTCCAATGCCTGATGGAAGTAATTGAGTAAGCAAAGGTTGATTTAGTTCTGTGATATCGTAAACAGCTACTATCCCAGCTCGTTCAGCACCAACAAATAAATAGGGCGTACCATTAATTTTTGAATATGTAACTGACTCAGGTTCTACTCCCTTTTTACCTGCTCTCCCATCTTGGAAATGACCTATTTGTGCAATTGCTCTTTCTAGTCTATTTGCATCTTCATAAACTACTGTTCCATCTTTTTTAAAAATAGTCCAGGATCTTGAACCACCTCTTTTTGCCTGACTTGGATCAATATGCTTGTAATCGCCTTCATTTGCTGTTGCAAAATGGTCATTATCAATCCAAGTAAGACCATCGGGTTCTCTTCTTACATTCTTTAGTTTGCTTTTAAATTTATGTGCTCCATCTTTCTTTGTATCCATTCCTGCCATTTGTTTTACAACTCCTGCCGAGAAATGTGAAATTACATTTCCATCTTTATCAATTACTGCAAGATGATTGTTTTCTTGAAGAGAGACAACTGTTTCACCAAGATCATTAATAGCAACGAATTCTGGTTCGGGATCAAAAGGAGCTATTTCGGATAAGCCTGTTAAATCTACTTTTTTAATTGAGTTACATTGTATTTTTCCTCTTTTGTTTAACTTCACAAGAGAAACATAACCTGGAGGATTAATTTGAATGCCATTGTCATCAATTTGAGGGATAAATCCATTTTTATATTCTTCATCCCTCTCATTCTCTATAGCGACAGCTAGAAATGTTCCGTCTGGTGAAACAAAAACGCTATCAGGCTGCCCACCTAAATCACATTCTTTTACTGCTTTTCTTGTTTCTAAATTGTATTGAACTAAAGCTCCTGAAGGATTTGTATAACTTTCAGATGTATTCGAACCTATATAAGCATTGTTTCCAAGTGCTGCAATTCCAGTGGGTTCTGCTTCCAGTTCAACAACTCCCAATGCTTTAGGTTTTGCAGGGTCTGAGATATCAACTAAACCTACTACTCCTAGATCGCTATCTGTATACATCAAAGTCTTACCATCTTCTGATGCAGTAACAACTTCTGAAGAAGTTTTGGTTGTAGATTTTGATCCCTCTGGTAAATTATCACTTACATTGAAAGAAGAAATTCTGTTGAAGTTTTTTTCATTTGCCCAGTATTTTGTATTCCAATTTGCAAATCCGCTACTTGTAGAGGAGGCGACGATTGCAAGTAATGCAGAAAAACTTGCAGCAGCTAATGTTTTTTTCATTTAGTGCTTAAGAAAATACTCTTACATAATTACTTTTATAAGTTAAGAAAAGAAAATTAATTTATTAAGAACTATTTAAAGTTAAAAACTATAAAAAAAAGACCTGCATTTAGCAGGTCTTTTTAATGTGTGTAAGATTTCTAAATTAAATTTTAATTTAGAACTTAAATGTTGTTTTAACCATAACACCAGTTTGATCTGGAGTTCCAACTGTTGCTTGCTCCTTGATGAAAACAAGTGGTGTTATTGTCATACCATCATTAACTGGGTATGAGTAATAAGCTTCATACATTAGCTCTTCTGTTTGGTTCTCGAGTTGACCACCAGATGTACCTAAAGCAGCACCTAATTCTCCTGCACCTAGGTCTCCATTGATTCCAACGAAGTAGTTGATTGACTCATTAGCAGTTGCAGCTGCACCACCAATATCACCAAATTCATAACCAGCACTGACATTTAAACCGCTATCAAATGAGTAGAAACCGTTTAATGCTGTGTATACATTTTCGTTAACTCCAGATTCAACTGATCCATAAGTTACAGAAAGACCGTAGTTATCACCAACGTAAGCTAGGTTAGCAGCGTAAGCGTCGACGTTTTCCTTAGTCATGAGACCTGCTTCATTACCTGCATAACCTAAAGCAGCAGTAAAGCCATTATCGAAGTCATATTCTGCCATGGCAGTAGCACCAGCATTATCAATATTGGCGTTTACATTACCACAATCATCAAGAGTGTCAGATGGACCACCATAAGCACATGCTGTTGTGAAAATTTTACTACCGTCTACCCCATCAGTAACCATAGCAGTAACGCTATCCCCGATAGGGAATTTGTAAGCAACACCGTCAACTTTTAAAGCGTCGGCTGTGTTATTAAGGCCGAATTCATCAACTGGGTTACCTGAAAGTCCATTACCAGAATCAATAGCGACAGATAATTGATCTTCACCAGTAAAACTAGTTTTTATTTTGGTATCAAAAGTGTATTGGAAAGCAACAGCCTCGTCACCATCAGTATTTGTAGCAGTGACACCTTTACCGTCAACAGCACCGATTGCCATATTAACTTTGAATGATGCGGTAGATGTTTCAGAAAAACTTCCAGCTTCGATTGTATTTACACGAGCTTCAAGGCCATCCACTCTTCCTTTCATAATTGCCAACTCAGAACCAAGCTCATCACTTAGTCTATTGATTGCAGCTCCGTTCATTAAGCCTTCACCACCTGCAATTAAATTGTTTAATTCAGCAGCAGCTTCTAAACGGGTAACTGAGTTACCATTAAATCTAGGACTATTTGTTAGATCCTTTAATGAATCGTAAGCCCAATCTCCTGGGAATAAAGTATCTGATTTGAAATCACCTAAAGATACTAAATTGTTAGAGTTTGTATAATCACTAAGATCTGTTGAATTGATCTCAGTTGCATTTACTGCGAAACCTGATGCCAAAGTAATGATGGCAGGAGCAGCAATTAATTTTTGAAAAAGTTTCATGAACCTCAAACACGTAAATGTGGATAAATATCCAAATTCATAACAACGAATTTAGGTTAAGAAACGGGTAAGAAATAAAGTCAAAAAGGAAAATTTAAACAGACCTTAAACTTCCCTTAAATTTAATCAAAAAATGTTTACTTATTTCGAGATTTTTTTAATAAAAGTTAAAAACTATACTATGTTTATTCCAAAATATTTTTAAAACAAAACGAAAAAAAAGCCAATTTAGTATTTAGTTTAAGAAGGGGTTAAGAGTTAATTAACCACAGGATAAAATTTTAATTAGTAAGTATTTGTGTATAAATTCGGTGCTATATATATGGAGTCTTTCATTTAATCATGACATCCATGAACATAGCTAAGAAAGCTTTGGTTCTCACTTCTGCAGTAGCCATTGCTGCTGGTACAAGTGTTCCTGGCACAAGTGTTTCTGCTAAAACAAGATTAAGTGGTGCTGGAGCATCATTTCCTGCCAAAATTTACACTCGTTGGTTCAAAGATTTAGCCTCTTCAGGCGGACCAAGAGTAAACTACCAGGCTGTTGGTTCAGGCTCTGGAAGAAAAGCTTTTATTGATCAGACAGTAAACTTTGGTGCTTCTGATGATCCTATGAAGGCTAAAGATATAGCAAAGGTAACAAGAGGATTAGTACAGATTCCTATGGTTGGTGGAACTATTGCTTTTGGTTATAACTACGACTGCGATTTGAAACTTACTCAAGAGCAAGCAGTACAAGTTGCTATGGGTATGATTAAGAACTGGAAGGAAGTTGGTTGTAGGCCTGGCAAATTAACTTGGGCACATCGTTCTGACGGATCAGGTACAACTAAAGCTTTCACAAACTCTATGGAAGCATTTTCACCAACATGGACATTAGGAACAGGTAAATCTGTTAAATGGCCTTCAGGTGTTGGTGCTAAAGGTAATTCAGGTGTAGCTGGTGTTATACAAAACACTCCTGGTGCAATTGGCTATGTTAACCAGTCATACATTAAAGGTAATGTAAAAGCTGCTGCTCTTCAAAATCTTTCAGGTGAGTTCCTAAAACCATCTGTAGAAGCAGGAGCTAAGGCTCTTAATGGTATTACTCTAGATGAAAATCTTGCTGGTAAAAATCCTAATCCAACTGCAAAAGGAGCATACCCTATAGCATCATTAACATGGATACTTGCTTATGAAGAGGGTAATGGTAGAAACACTAAAGCTATCAAACAAGCCTTTAATACATTGTTAAGTGATGAGTATCAAGATAAAGCTCCATCACTTGGATTTGTCCCCTTAAAAGGAGATATTCTTGAGAAGTCAAGAGCTGCTGTAAAAAGAATCGGTAAATAAACCGTAAGACAATATTTAAAAGGAGGAATTTATTTCCTCCTTTTTTTTATGCAAACAAATATTTTGATAAACCCAATATTAAAGAAAAAAGAATGAGTATGTAGGTGGGAACTACTTTTAAAAAAGATAATAGTGTGGAGATTAAAACTATAAAAATAGAGATAATTAAAAAGAATTTTGATGAAAAACTATCTTCAATTAAATTAAAGCCAGAGAAAATAACTGCTCCAGGAATTGTATTGATCACTCCTTCGATAAAGTAATTAACAGATTTAAATCTGTTTTTTATGAAGCCTTTCCCAAAAACAAAAATCAAAATAAAACTTGGTAAAAATATTGCAAACGTTGCTATAAATGAATATTTTAGAGCCTCATTAATACCTCCAATTGAAAAACCTGCTTTATATCCAATAAAACTTGTAGTTAATAAGACAGGACCAGGTGTTATCTGGCCAATCATTATCCCATCTATAAATTCATTATTTGTTAACCATCCTTGCGAGACAACATAATCACTCATTAGCGGAATGATTACTAATCCGCCTCCAAATATAAAAAGTCCCGATTTGAAAAAGAAAAAAAACAGATTAAGATAATTTACTAAAAACTTTGAGTTTAAAGAATCCTTCAAAAAATTATAGAACTTAAAAATATCTAAAAAGAGTGTACTACTCAAAAATGACGTTGTTGAAAATATAGATAAAGGGATCAAGCTGTAAAAATTATCTTTGAATTTCCGTAATAATATATTTAACAATCCTGCAATAGTAAGAATTGTTATGAGTGGAAATTGAATACTATTATATTTAGCAAATATAAGTAGAAATAATATTGAGCTGGAGAATAATATTCGATCAAACTTTAATCTTTTTTTTAATAGAACTAAAGAGAATGAAAAAATTATTCCTGCAATAATAGGAGGATTAAAATAAATTAAATCTTTTAAGAATTTTGATCCTGATCCAATTTGCCAAAAAAAACTTAGAGCTAATACCGAAACGAATCCTGGGATAATGAAACTTATACCGGATACCAATCCACCAAGATATCCATTAATTTTAAGACCTATATATATTGCTAATTGAGTAGATATTGGTCCTGGAAGTATTTGACATAATCCAATACCTTTTTCAAAAGATTGAGTTGAAATCAATTTTTTATTATTTATAAGTTCATCTTCGAATAAGGAAATATGAGCATAGGGTCCTCCAAAACTTAAAATACCAATTTTTAGGAAAATTTTTGCAAGTTCAATTAAGGATATTTTTGCCATTTAAATATTCTAATTTCTAAAAATTAGTTTCTATGGTGATGATAAGCTTTGTTTGATTGATGGTAATTTAAGACTCGAAATCCAAGATAATAATATTAGAAGTGATGAAAAATAAAGACAATATTGAAGACCAATACTAGGATTTCTCCCAATCATAAATAGTAAGCCAGATAGTAATGTTCCAACTAGTCTTCCAGCAGCATTTGCCATGTAATAGAAGCCAACATTTAAACTGACTTTTTCATTATCAGAGTAGGCCAAAATCATATAAGAATGTGTAGAGGAATTCATTGCAAAAACAAATCCAAAAATAGTAAGTCCTAAAATTATTGCTATTGATGGAGAACTTTCTCTCCATAATGCGACTCCTATCAAAGTTGGTATTACCATTAATACGGCACTCCAAAATTGGATAGCTTTACGATCTGGACTTTCTTTCTGGCCCCATATCCTTCTAATTGCTGGAGCAGAAGCCTGAACAATTCCATAACCTATTACCCAGGCCCCAAGAAATAATCCTATTTCCATGTAGTCCCAACCAAATGCCATATCTAGGAATACTGGAAGAGCTACAACAAACCAAACATCTCTTGCTCCAAAAAGAAAGAATCTTGCTGCAGAAAGAATATTTATGGCATTTGATTTTGAAAAAAGATCATTAAAAGCTGGTTTGGTTTTCATCTTGCCAATTTCTCCAGGTAAAATTAATGTCAATAAAAAGGCTAAGATGAGTCCAAAACCCATAATTCCTACAGCATTATTGAATCCAAATAACTTATATAAAAGTCCACCCAAGAAAAAGCCAACTCCCTTAAGAGCATTTTTAGATCCAGTTAAAATAGCAACCCATTTAAAAAGTTGTTTTTGGCCAGTATTATTGCCATCATTTGTCTCTGGGACTACTGTCTTAACAGCACTTTTAGCACTCATTTTGTTTAAATCTTTTGCTATCCCACTAACTGCTTGAGCAACCATAACGTATGCGACACTAAAAATTACTGGCCAATCTTCCTTAACTGGAATAAGCATAAAAAGAGCGATGATTTGCAGGATAGTCCCAATCCATAAAGTAAGCCTTAATCCATATCTTGCTCCTATCCAGCCACCATAAAGATTAGTAATTATTCCAAAAAACTCATAAAAAAGGAAAAGTAAAGCAATTTGTAGAGTTGTGTAACCTAGCTCATGAAAGTGACCAACAACTAATAATCTTAATGCGCCGTCAGTAAGCGTGAACGCCCAATAGTTTGCTGTTACAACACTATATTGTTGAATATTAGATAACTTCATAAAGACATAAATTAAATCTCTTTTTTGATTACATATTCAGTAAGATCTGCAAGTCTGCAGCTGTAACCCCACTCGTTGTCATACCAAGCGTATATCTTTAATAAATTTGAATTAACAACCATCGTTGATAAACTATCAACTATTGAACTTCTAGAGTCATTTACATAATCTGCAGAAACTAAAGGTCTTTCCTCGTAGCCAAGAATTCCTTTTAAATAAGTTTCTGAAGCTTCCTTTAGTGCCAAATTTACTTGTTCAGTTGTCACTTCTTTATTTAATTCAAAAACCGCATCAGTTAAAGAGCCATTAAGTAGAGGAACTCTTACTGCATGCCCATTTAATTTTCCTTTTAATTCTGGAAAGATCTCAGCAATAGCTTTAGCAGATCCAGTGGTAGTAGGGATTAAACTTTGCATACATCCTCTTGCTCTCCTCAAATCACTTTTATAAAAATCTACAGGAACTTGAGTGTTGGTAACATCATGAATAGTTGTAATAGCGCCGTGCTTAATAGAAAAATTTTCATTGATTACCTTTACTATTGGAGCTAAACAATTTGTAGTGCAAGATGCAGCAGTTACTAATTTATGTTTGGAAGGGTCGTAAAGACTTTGATTTATACCGTAAACAATATTAAGTGATTCGGCTTCTGCAACAACTCCTTTAACTGGACAAGCTACTATTACTCTTTTCATCCCTAGAGAATCAAAATAGGGATTTAGTTTGTCTGGCTTTTTATTCTTTCCTGTACATTCCAAAATAATATCTACAGAAGATTTTTCCCAAGGAACATCAAGATAATTTTTAAAAGATGTGTAGTCTAATTTCTTTCCCTCAATTATTATTTCTTCTTCTTTAACCTTTATATCTTTCCCCCATCTGCCATGGACTGAATCGAATTCGAGTAAATGCGCAGCGGCATTCGAATCTCCTGCTATCTCATTTATATGAGTTATTTCTATATCAGCTCTATCCCATAATGCTCTGAAAACTAATCTGCCAATTCTTCCAAAACCATTAATTCCAATTTTCATAACTTTGAAATTTTCTATATAAATCATACATCAAAATATTTTGATATATCAAGATGTTTTGATTAATGAGATCTTTTTTATTTAAGCTATATTTAAAAGAATCTAAATACTTTAAAATTGTTAAAAGAGAGTAGCAAAGTAAAAAAAGAAAATATATCTAAGTTTATGGTTTCATTTTCTGATCCTTTTAGGCTAGAAATAATTGACCTAATGATGGATGGAGAAGTTTGTGTTTGCGATATTATGAAATTAACTAAATTGTCTCAATCAAGAATTTCATATCACATAAAAATTTTGAAGGAAGCTGGTCTTATCTCAGATAGGCAAGAAGGTAGATGGGTGTATTACAGCCTAAATAAAGAATCTCTCTTTTTGATCAAGGAATGGATAACTTCTTTGACAGATTATTCCTCAAATAGAAAACGTTGTTGTGAATAAATTATATTTTTGTTTTTATTAATTAACTTCTGATTCCCTGTCATAAGTCATTCCTGATTGTTCCATCCACTCAGCTTTAGTTTTGCAATTTTGTTTGTGATTAAAGATGTGAAAACCTTCTATAATAATCATTATTGATAGAAGCAAAACAGGAATAAAATATACAGGGGAAGATATTACTTCTTTATATTTGATTTGAGCAATAAATTCCCTGTATTTAAACATTCCCTCAGTTCCTATTCAATAAATAATATTCACCTATGGTTAAGTAAAGTTAAAGAAAAAATTTTTGAAGAAATTAATTTAAGGATGTTATCTTTTCATGACTTTCATATACCTTTAAGTCCTCTTAAAGTCTTTTCCAATATTTAATAGTAGATTTGTAGATATATTCTTTTTTTAATGGAAGAGAAATTAACTCTTTTCAAGAATCGTAAAAGATTCGGAATTGAAAAAAATATAGATTTAATCTTTAAAAATACAACCCTAGCCTTGTCTAGTTTTGTTGCAATAGTACTTTTTGGAATTATTTTAGTAGTCTTTTTTCAGTCATTTGAATCATTTTCAAGGTATGGCTTAAATTTTCTAGTAACTTCTGAATGGAATCCAGTAAAAGATGAATATGGAGCTTTTACAGCAATATATGGGACATTAGTTACTTCTCTTCTTTCATTATTGATTACTATCCCTTTAGGTGTTGGAACTGCGATATTTATTACAGAGGATTTTGTTCCGAAATTTGTCAGAGAAATAGTAGGTTCATTTGTTGAATTACTAGCAGCTATACCATCTGTCGTATTGGGATTATGGGCGATATTTGTTATGGAACCTTTCTTTAGAGAGTTTTTTGTTTTTTTACATAAATTCTTTGGTTGGATTCCTTTATTTAGTTCGGAGCCTGCAGGTCGGAATTCACTTTTAGCGATAATAATTTTAGTGGTAATGCTTTTACCAATAGTGACCTCGATAGCTAGAGATAGTCTGAATCAAGTTCCCAAAAAGCTTAGGAATGCTTCCTATGGAATTGGTGCAAGTAGATGGAAAACTATATTTTCGGTAATTTTGCCTGCGGCATTATCAGGAATTATGGCAGGTGTTCTATTGGCGTTAGGCAGGGCAATGGGTGAAACCATGGCTGTCACGATGATTATTGGAAATTCTAATGTATTTAGTTGGTCACTATTATCTCCTGGATATACCATCTCTTCTATGCTCGCAAACCAGTTTGGTGAAGCCGATGGAAGTCAGGTCTCATCACTTTTTTATGCGGCTTTTGTACTAATGATCCTATCTTTAGTGGTTAATATCTTTGCTCAATGGCTAGTTAAGAAATTTAGTCTCAAATATTAGATGATTATGAATTCTCTTTATTACCAGAAAAAACTATCACGAAATGTAGGAGATAAATTCTT
Organism: Prochlorococcus sp. scB245a_519A13; assembly: GCA_000634415.1. GTDB lineage: Bacteria > Cyanobacteriota > Cyanobacteriia > PCC-6307 > Cyanobiaceae > Prochlorococcus_A. Next base: position 33,796 of record JFNH01000098.1, read on the forward strand.
TACTTCTTTATCAGTTTTTTGTGCACTCATTGCAATTCTTCCTTTGATTTTTGTGGTTACATATATTCTTATTAAAGGGGGAGCTCAAATCACACCAGAATTATTTACTTTAGAACCAAATCCTCCTGGAGATGATTTAGATGCGGGAGGAATTAATCCTGCATTAATTGGGACACTAGTTATTACAACTATTGCTTCAATTATTGCCATACCAGTAGGTGTTGGCGGTGGCATATATCTAGCTGAATATTCAAACGGAGGACCTTTTTCAAAATTTATTAGATTCGGAGTTAATGTTTTAGCTGGTGTTCCCTCAATAATTGCCGGTGTATTTATTTATGCCTTAATCGTTTCAACAAAAATTTTATTTGGCAGTATGTACAGTGGTTTTGCAGGAGGTATGGCTCTTTCAATATTGATGTTGCCTACAGTTATAAAAACTACTGATGAAGGTTTAAAGTTAGTACCAAATGAATTAAGGTATGCTTCTCTAGGCATAGGAGCAAGTATGTATACAACAATATTAAAAATAACTTTACCCACAGCATTTAGATCTATTGCTACTGGGGTTGTGCTTGGAATCGCAAGGGCTGCAGGCGAAACAGCACCTTTGATATTTACTGCTTTATTTTCTTACTACTACATAGTAGGTTTTGAAGATTTGTTTTACGAGATGGGCTCATTAGCTGTTTTGATATATAATTTTGCCCTTGAACCTTATGATGCACAGAATAAACTAGCCTGGGCGGCTTCCTTTATTCTTGTCATATCAATACTAACAGTTAATATTTTTTCAAGGATATTTGCCGCTTTTACTGAGAAAACTAAGAGGGTATGAAATGATTAAAAACACTAAAAAGTCGCAAAAGAAAAACATTTTATCTCTTGAGGATGTTTCTATTAGTTATGGCACTTTTGAAGCGGTAAAAAATGTTTTTTTAAATTTTAAAGCAGGAGATATAACTTCACTCATTGGCCCTTCTGGTTGTGGTAAATCAACCGTTCTTAGAGCTTTGAATAGAATGAACGATTTAATCCCTAACTGTTCGTTAAAAGGGACAGTCCTCTTTGATGGAACTAATATCTATGACAAAAGAGTAGATCCAGTTGAAGTTAGAAGAAGAATCGGAATGGTTTTTCAGCAACCTAATCCTTTTCCAAAATCTATCTACGAAAATATTGCATTCGGAGCAAGAATCAATGGCTTTACGGGAGATATGGATGAATTAGTGGAAAGTTCCTTGAGAAAAGCTGCTGTATGGAGTGAATGTAAGGATAAATTAAATGATAGTGGTTACTCTTTATCTGGTGGACAACAACAGAGATTATGTATTGCTCGAACCATCGCAATTGAGCCTGAAATAATTCTCATGGATGAGCCATGCTCAGCTTTAGATCCAATCTCTACTTTGAAAATAGAAGAGACGATGCACGAACTTAAGAAGAATTACACAATAATAATCGTTACCCATAATATGCAGCAGGCATTAAGAGTCAGTGATATGACTGCTTTCTTTAATGCAGTTGAATACGAAGATGGTGATGGAGGGAAAGTCGGCTATCTTGCCGAATTTGATTCTACTAAGAAAATTTTTAACTCTCCAAAAGAAAAAACCACTCAGGAATATATATCAGGTAAATTTGGTTAATGTTTAATTTTTACTTTAAAAAGAAAGATTTTTAGCTTTAAAACGGATAAAGGGTAGACAAACAGTATAAATACCTATATAGTAATTTCGAATTAGTAAGTTTATCTTTGAAAAACTACCCTTTTCTACCTTTCTTGATTTTTGCAGGGGCTCTCATAACAACTGCAACAATAGGGTTACCTGTATTTACTTCATAATTTAAGAGTATTTCTATTTCAGGTAATCTTATGGTTTCAATATTAAATAAAGAATTAATTGGAAGTCCTAATAAAACCTTAAAAAAGGGAAATTTATTTGACTTTATAAAAAAAAAGAGAGAATATGAATCTGTGTGGGAGTGAAAAATCTGTATTAAAACCATTTTTAAGAGTGGTTAATTTCTAATTTATTTATCATGGATAAAACTAAAGAACAGTTAGAAAAATTAAGAGAAGTAGCAGAAGCATCTCTTACAAAAACGGATGAACTTCAAAAAGTTCTTGCTCAAATCGAAGCTTTAATGTCTAGAGAAGAATCACAAACATTATCAAAAAAGAAATAATTATTTAAAAAATAATTTTAGGTTTTGTACTTTTAATTACACCTCTACAAATACATTGTAGTTATTAATTGGTTATGCAGAACCCGTTCCAAAGTTTTCTGTTAGGTCTCTAGGTCTTACCTTCTTTAAGTAAAAGACCTCTTTAATTTGTTTTTTTTATTATATTTTTATAAACTGCTTATTTAGTTGATTACTTTATAGATTTCTTTCAAGCAGACATTTACATCGAAAGATTCAGTATTTACAACCTCTAAGCCTGTTTTTTCTGTAACTTCAACAGTTGCATTACATTCGTCTTGTTTAAGAGCCATATAACTTGGCTTTATGTCTTCAATATCTAATTCAACACTTGATTCAGTATTTTCCTTATATTGTTCCATTACTAATGTAAGTGCCTCTATCTCAACGGAAAAATTATCATTTGCTTTTGCTTCAAATGAAATTACAAGAAATGGGAATAAAATCAAGGCTATTAATTTTTTCATTTCTATAAAAAATGTTTATTTTTTTTATAACGTGGATTGTCTGCTAAGGAAAGGGTCATTAGCTTTATAAAATTTTTATTATCTATTTTTACTCGCAAATAGATTTACTAATCTTAAATTAATTGATAGAAAAACTAATCGAGACTATTAAGTATAAATTGGTATATTTAAATGAAAAATTTAAGTCACTTCAACAGGATTTTTCTTAAGATTTTAGTTCGATAATTTCTTCTTCAGAAACAATTGCCCATTTTTTAAATGACTTTTTGCAGGGATATCCTCCTGTTAAGTCTCCAAATGCAGGAATATATAAAACATTTTTATTCATATCCATCGCAAAGCACCTAAATGATAATTTATCCCCTTTGTTTTTTAAATAGATTTTTGGATGATAATGTCCACAAATATTTAAGGTTTTATTGCTTTCTAAATTGACTGGCTCATGGCTAAAAGTAATATTTTTAGTTTTTCTAATATCAAAAATTTTTATATTTTTAATATCACAACCTACATCGTGATTTCCTAGGACTAGTTCAACTTTAGTTTTTAGTAGTTCAGGAAGATCCTCAACTTTTTTTTGAAGAGTTTTATCTATTGAATATTTGCTGTGGAATAAATCTCCCAATATTATTAACTTTTTAGGACTATATTTTTTTACTAGTTTTTCTATTCTTGCGAAATTGTCTTTATCTGAATTATTAGTAAGAGGGATACCATTTTTCTGAAAATAATCAGCTTTACCAAGATGAATATCGCATATTAACAACTCTTTTGTTTCCGGTAGAAATAACGCTCTTGAAGGAAGCATCTCTAACAAAGTATCTTCCCAAGAAAATTTAAAAGAACTTTTTTTCATTTAATCACTATATTTTTTTATAAGTTTTTCTACTCTTTTTTCTATTGGTTCATTGCTTAAAGTATTTTTAAGTCTTTCTACTAATAAAGGGAAAGCAAAAGGAGTTGGAGTTTTTATCTCGTTTAATAGCATTTTTAAATTTTTTAATCTCTCTAATGATCTAGATATTCTTTTATTTTCTAATTGATATTCTTTAACTTCTTGATGCGATTGTTTTATCAAAAGATGGCCTTCTTCATATTTAGTAAAGACATCGTAAAAAAGACTTGAACTTATTTGAAGTTGAGAGGAGGTTTTTGTTTTGGTTGGATTATTTTGATTTACAAGTCCACTTATTTGGGCAATATTTTTAAATCTACGTTTTGTTAATTCTGAAAAATTAATTGCATTTTCTAGATCTTCTTCTAATTTTTTGTTATTCAAAAAGTAATCAGCTTCTTTTTTTATTATGGAAAAATCATAATCTTCTGCGGTAGTTAAGCTGAATCCAAAATCATTAGCAGTAATACTAAATGTGGATTGTTTTAATTTTGCCAATCTCAAAGCCCATAAAAATGCAATTCCTTCATTTACAAATTTGCCATCAAGTGTAAAAGCAAAAAGATTTGTTAAATCCTTGGTTTTATAAATTTCTATAAGGAATTCTTCTTTCTTTGGAATATTTGAAAGAACTTTTTGTTTCTTCAATATTGGGCGTAATGAATTGAGTTCAGGATTTAAGGAATCATAATTTTCTAGTTCGTTGCATATATCTATTTCTTTTCTCAAACTCTCACAAAGTAGATCAGAAATTGCCATTTGACCTCCAACCCACGCAGGAATTAGAGAACTTTTTTTTGTTGATTTTTTTACGTATAAGATCATATCTCTAATTCTTATAAATTGAAGCATTTTGCCGGCGAAGTAAAATGTATCTCCAGGATTTAATTTTGAAGCAAAATTCTCCTCTAAATTACCTAAAGATTTGCCTTTCATATATTTGACTTTCACAAATTTGTCACTTGTAATTGTCCCAATATTAAACTTATGCATTCTTATTAAAGATTTGTCTTTTACAAAATATTTAAAGGTTTCATTATTATTTTTGGATTCTTCTTTAACTATCTTTTTATATTTTGGGTATGCTTTAAGACATTTTCCTCCATATTCTAAAAAGTCAAGACACCAATTCCAATCTTGATCTTTTAAGTTTCTATAACTCCAGCAATTCTTAATTCTTTCTTTCTCAATGTTCGGATCAAAGCCATTTCCGCATGCTAAACTTATTAGATGTTGAAGAAGTACATCATAAGATAATTCAGGAAGTCTAATTTCCTCAGATATACCACTTTTTATTATTCTTCTCATTGCACTAATCTCAAATAACTCCAAAGAATTAGTAGGCATAAAAATTATTTTTGATTTCCCGCCTGGTCTATGAGCACTTCTTCCCGCTCTTTGGATTAGTCTAGCTAAATTCTTTGCACTACCAATTTGTACTATTTGATCTACAGGTTGGAAGTCAACTCCCAAATCTAACGAGCTGGTGCAGACTACCCATTTTATTAATCCATCTTTAACTCCTTCTTCAACTCTTTTTCTATCCTCTTTATCGAGGGAGCTGTGATGAAGTGCGATTTTGTCTCCCATCTCTGGCAGAAAAAATTTAAGACATTGATACCATCTTTCAGATTGGTTTCTTGTATTGGTGAATAATAAAGTACTTTTATTTTTATTTAGGATTTTTAAAAGTGAAGAATGACTTCTGATGCCTAGATGGCCGCTCCATGGAAAGGTCGTTTCCTCCTCTGGCAAAACGCTTATAATTTCTATCTCTTTTTGAATATTTGTACTTATAATTTTGGGTTTAATAGCGCTAATCCCAACTATTGCTCTTGCTGCTTCTTCAATATTTCCAATAGTTGCAGACATTGCCCAAATTTGTAAATTTTTTATATTACCTCTTAGCCAACTTAAAGATAACTCGCACTGGTTTCCTCTTTTACTACCCATCAATTCATGCCATTCATCAATAATTATTGATGACAACTCCTTGAACAGATTATTAGATTCTTTATTAGAAAGTAAAAGAGATAAAGACTCTGGAGTGGTAATAAGAATATTAGGTGGTTTAGCTAGTTGCTTTTTCTTTTCATATGGGGTTGTATCTCCGTTCCTAATTTGGACAGTGATTTCTTTATTAAAATGAAAAGCTGCTATTTGTATGGAATTTTTTAAATCTCTACTTAGTGCTTTTAAAGGGGTTATTAATAATATATTCACACTTTTATTATTTTTGGGATCATCTATCTTTGATAGAGGTCCCATTAATGCAGCATAAGTTTTGCCGCATCCAGTAGGAACTTGTATTATTCCACTCTCTCCATTTAAGAATGCTTCCCAAGATTCAATCTGATAGGGTAATGGCTCCCATCCATTTGTGGAGAAAAACTGTTTAATTTTAGAAATTAAATTATTTTGCTTATTATTTTTCGTAATATTTTTCATGATTTTTTTTTCATTAGTTCATAAGCATTCTCTAAGCTATCTGCATCATTAATTTTTTTATCTTTTCTCCATTTTGTTATTCTTGGAAATCGTACTGCTATGCCTGACTTATGACGTTTAGAAATTTGTATTTTCTCAAAAGATATTTCGAATACCATTTCTGGTTTTAACGATCGAACAGGACCAAATTTTTCTATTGTATTTTTTCTTATCCATTTATCTAGCTCTTTAATCTCAATATTCGTTAAACCAGAATATGCACTTGCAAATTTAATTAATTCCTTGTTTCTCCATAATGCAAAACTGTAATCTGTATACAGACCAGCTCTTCTCCCGCTACCGCCCTTTGCGTAAATTAGAACAGCATCCAGTTGCATAGGATCAACTTTATATTTCCACCAAATACCTTTCTTCCTACCAGAGGAGTATATAGAAGTCTTTTTCTTAATTATTAATCCTTCAGTATTATTTTCTCGAGATTTTTCTTTATAAGTTAAAGCATCAGGCCAATCTTTAGGAAAAATTAAATCACATATTTTGAAAATATCAGAGATATTATTCTCAGTTTTAATTTGCCATTTTGAAAAATATTTTTCTAACTCAATTCTTCTATTTTCTAATTTAATTTCTCTTATATCTCTCCCATTAATCTCTAAAAGATCATAAGCAATAAAAATAATTGGATATTTTATTTGGATTGATCTAGTAGGAGACTTTCTATTTATTCTTTTTTGAAGTAAAGAAAAATCAAAGGCAATTTGTTCTTTAAAATTCCAAACTAATAATTCCCCATCAAGAACAAAATCATCTTTTATATGTGACATTTTCTCTACTAATTCTGGGAAAGATTCATTTACTAATTCTTGCCCTCTTGTCCATAACGAAACATTGCCTGATCTTTTAATTAATTGCATCCTTATACCGTCGTATTTCCATTCAAATTGAAAATCATTTATTGAATTTTTGAAGATTTTATCTTCAATAGTATTTGCTAAAAGAAATGGAAATGGTTTGGAATTTAACTCTTGAAGATTGATATTCTTGTTAATTAAAAATTCATATGAATCAATTGAAGGTTTAAAATCACCCATCAACCTATGAGAAATAATCTCTTCCTCAATATTAATTAGTTTTGATATTGATTTTGTGATTAATCCGATAGAGACTCCTACTCTAAAAGTTCCTGTAAGAATTTTATTAAAAATTAGATGGTTATCTTCAGGCAATGTTTCCCAAAGATTTTTAATTTCTAAATTTTTCTCCTCTTCATTAAGTTTTGATAATGCAGGTATTGTTTCGCTTAGTAATTCATTGAGACTTATATTTGATAATTTCTTTTTCCTAGAATTAGTTTTATTTTTAAGTAATAACGTTATTACCTCAGCAGAATCACCAACTTTTAAATAACAAATATCAATTAACCATTGAGGATATTCGTATATTTGAGAAAAAAGATTTTTTAAATATCTTCCACTAATAAATCTCTTATTACTTTTTCCAGTTAGTAAATATATTGCCCATGAATTATCTATTGGATCATTAGATAAAAAATAATTTTTTAAAACTTCAATTTTATTATTTGTACTATTAATTGAATCTAGATCGCCAAATAATTCTGAAAACTTTTTTAAGCTCATATTTATTTGCCGAATAAAAGGACATTTATTGATTCCTTTTCAACTAAATATTTACTTAAGGCTTCACTATCTCCATGATGAAAAAATACATTTTTTGCTTCAGACTTTTTTACAACTTCCAGAATTCCATCCCAATCTGCATGATCAGAGATTGCGAATCCTTTATCATATCCTGATCTTTTTCTTAGAGCTCTTATTGACATCCATCCACTCGCGAAAGCTGTTTGAATGTTTTTGAAATTTTTTAAATAAGAACCCTTACTTAAAGATGGGGGTAATAATATAAGACTTCCTTTAAGTTCATCTATCTTTTTTTTATTTTCAATTTTTATAGTATCTTTAATATCAATTCCAAGTTCCCTATAACTATTGTTCATCTTGTGAATACTGCCATGGGAATAAATATTACCTTTAAAATTTGTTTGACTAATTTCGTTTAACAATCTCTGAGCTTTTCCAAGTGAATAGCAGAAAAGTAAAGAAGTTTTTTCTGGTGAATTAATTATCCATTTTGAAATATCATTTGCTATTTTATTTGATTCATCCCATTTAAATATTGGCAAACCAAAAGTACATTCGCTTATTAAATAATCAGTTTTTACTATTTCATATTGTTTGCAGGTCTGATCTTTTTGAAGCTTAAAGTCACCTGAAATAAGCCATTTTTCTTCAGCAAAAATAAACCTTATTTGACTAGATCCAAGGATGTGACCGGATGGATGAAAAGAAATATTAATGCCATTTATCTTAAATTCTTCTCCATATTCAAAAGTCTTAATTTTGATATTAGCTCCAAATCTTTCTTTAAGAAGTATCGCAGTTTCCTTAGTAGAAATGTATTCTTCACAGCCAAATGTAAAGTGATCAAAATGAGCATGAGTTATTAATGCCTTTTTTACTGGCTTGCTTGGATCAATCCAAATATCAGCAAGTTCACAATAAAGATTTCCCTCTCTGTATCTAATTAAATATTCTTGTTTAGTTCTCAAAACATCATCTCTTACAATGAAGTTAATTTAGCTAATTATGCCCACGCTTGTTTTGATAAAGCTATGGCTGAAATTGTTATTAAAGCAATAACTACAAATTTGTTACTCCAATTAATCATTAATGAACTAATTTTGTTGAAAGAAACTCTATTAGATGGCACGATCTTTTTTTTATTCATAATGTGATGATTTTCATTATTCTCTAAGTAATTTAAATTTTTAATCTCATTTATTAATTTAGATTCGCAAGTTGAGAGTTGCTCTACTTGATTTAATAAATCAATATCTTGTGGTCTTAATAAATTATTTAATTCTTTAATTTGTATCTCATTTTTTTCTATAAATTCATTAACTATTTTATCTGTATCTAAACCATTCTTTATTTTTAAAAGAATATCATCTCTTTCCCAGGATTTTTCAAGAGAATTTAAAATTTTGCTTATACTCATTTTAAGTATTTTTACTTATAATAAAGAAATATTTTTTTCTTCCGTGATTTATTCTTTTAAGTTATTAGAAAAAATAAGTTTTATTTAAGATTTGCGAATCAGTCTGTTTGGGAAATAGCTTATTCTTGCTTTTTCTAAAATTTTTCTAGAACTGCTTTTAGCTTTGACGTTAGTTAAATTAACAACTTCATCTGATACATTTTTACCCGTTTCAAAATAAATCTTAATTTTTTCTAATTCTTGTTTATTTAATCTTTTTGTCGCACCTTTTGCGTTTATTCCAAGCTTCTTGCAGGCTAATAATATTCTATTACTTTCGACATTAAGATCTTTGGCAATAGTAAAAATTGGAGTGTTGATAGACATTATTTTCTTTAACTATAGAATTTATTATTAATAATATATTTATAAATTAGAAATTAAAAATATTTTTAACTATTATTAATTTCAATGTTTTTGTTTAATTAGGCTACTTCATCTTCGAAATTATTTAAATCATTAAACTTTTTTTTCATGGTTGGGTTATTTCTAGTTAATTTCTTTACTGTTAAATCTTGAGATTTGCTATCAGCGGATAAGAGATGTTTTTTTGAAAGAATTAAAGCTTCCTTAGTTTTTTGTAAATGGGTTATTGATTTATCAATTTCTGAAATTGCATCATTAAATCTATCTTGGGCAAGTGAAACATTTTTACCAACAGCATTTTTGAATTGCTCAAGAGTACTTTCAAAATTAGTAATGTCATAATTCTCGCGTTTCATTAAATCAATTTGTGATTTGTATTTTAAGGTTTCTATAGATGCATTTCTTAGCAGAGAAATAATAGGCAAGAAAAATTGCGGTCTTATGACATACATCTTTGGAAATCTATGAGATACATCTACTATGCCTGCATTATATAGATCACTATCTGGTTCTAATAAAGAAACGAGTACTGCATACTCACAAGATTTTTGCCTTCTATCTTTATCTAATTCTTTTAAAAAATCTTCGTTTTTTCTTTTATTAGTTCCATTTAAACTTTCATTCTTCATTTCAAACATTATGGATACGACTTCGATTTTATTTTCATCAAACTCTCTAAATATATAGTCTCCTTTACTTCCAGAAGTAGCATCATTATCCTTTTCGAAATATGAGTTCTTAAACGCAGACGCACGATTCAGATTAAATTGGGTTTCACAATGGATTTCTAAGGATTCCCCTACCATCTTTGTAGATAATCTAGATTTCATTTCTCTTAACTCCTGAATAGTCAGGTCCCTTTCACTAATTTTGCTTTTAAACTTTTCTTCAATTAATTTTTCATTAATTGAATGTTCAAGCCTCATCTTTTCAATGGAATTTGTTAGAGAATAGTTTTCTTTTTCTAAATTAGTAACAGCTTCACTTACTTTGTTTTTTAGAGATAATTCTGAAATTAAAGACTGGTTTTTAATTTCATCCTTTAACTTGATTAATTCATTGTTCAGTGAATTAATTTTATTTGTTGCTTGATTTTTTAAATCATTAAGAGCAGTTGTTTTCTTTTCTTCAGCTATTTTTAATTTATATTCAAGAGTTTGGATCTCAGATTCTTTAATACGATTTTGCTCTAAAAAATTTATCTTTAACTCATTTTTTAAAATTTCCAAAGCTTTTTTATTATCTTCTTCAGCCAAGATAAGTCTTTCTTTTATTTGCTTATTAAATTCTTCGTCTTTTATCTGAAGAAGTATTTCTTCAAAGCTGCTGGGATCAATTCGGAAAGTTTTGCCGCATGAAGGACATTTAATATCTTTCATTTTTTAATTACAAAATTAATATTAGAAGGGATTTAATATTCGAATTATTTAAAAAGAATATTATTCTTGACTAAGAATAAACAATGAACTAATATTATGCATTAAAAAATAAAGTAATTACTCAATAAAAGTTATATTAATCCTGATTCCTTAAGAATGTTTATTTTATTTGCTAATTCTATATCTGCAGAGGATATTGAGCGGTCTAAAGTTTTGTGCGATGAAACTGTATAACCACTATCATCAACAAATTCGTCTTCCCCATCATTTAAGTGGGCATTTTCATTTTGGAGATCTTTAAAATTATTCGACTTGAATATATTTGACTTGCTGATATTACTATATCCAAAATTCGCAATTCCTCTGGCATCTAATGCTTCCTCAACTAATATTCCAACTACTTTAGATCTACTTATAGATTCGCTCTTGGATATTTCATCAATAATTTCAAGTACTCTTTTTCTGGGAAGATATCCTATCCTTTTAACTTTATTTTCCATAATTCTTTCCATATGTCAATATTGTAACACTTCTGTCAAATTAATTCAGATTTTGATTCATAGCACTTATGTATAAATTTAAATAGTAGAATTAAAGTAAAATTTCAAAGAACACTCATTCAAAGTTAATTCTCAAATACTCATGGGGATAGTTTTAAATGCTTCTTTTAATTACTTTTTCAGTTTGGTTCTGATTTTTGAAATTTTCTAAATTTAAATTCCAAATATTATGAAAGATAAACTATATGATAATGCTGATAGCTTTGCAATGTCATTTGATGAGGAATGGGAAAATGTTGATTGTGATGATATACGATTAAAGATAGATAAGGTATTAGAACTTTTATCTAATCATCCTTTTTTCATATCTAATCCTGAAAATGCTAGAAAAATGGCAGAATTTAGGATATTTTCATTAAAAAAATTTCAATAATTATTTTTAAATTTTTAAAGTTAATTTTTTTAAAATCAATTTTAATTACTTAAGATTTAAATAGTTGGTGAATTAAAAAATCCCTTACTGTATAAAAATATTATTATGCCAATAATTGGACCTATCCCAAAAACAAAAAGTACTAATTTCGCAGAATTTTTTGTTTGACCCAATTTTTGATCTTTTAAATTTGAATTAGTTTGTTTTTTTTTAGAGTTTTTCTTTTTCATGAAGAATATACTACTACAATTCGACTTTAAAAGATTTTGATATGTTATTGGGTTTGAAAAAATTTTCAAATTGACAAAACTTATATGGGAGTCAAAAAAGATCGTATTGTATAATGTAAAGAATATAAAGGAAATATGAGCGCAACTAAGAGAGAGGAAGTTTGTTCTCACCTTAGATATATAAGGTTAGAGCTTAGAGAGATGCATCAAATGCTCATCAAAGAAGATTTGTTGCCAGATCTTAATGAAGCAAAGGAAGTACTTGCACAGCTTGATGCTTTATTGGATTTATTATCAGAAAAAAAAGTAACCAAGATAAAAAGTCAATTTTGAGAGCTTTAAGTTAAATTGATTGTATTAAAGATAATTTGTAGCTGATTCTATTTTTTTTCTATTGTCGTGCATCTGTTCTAATTTATTGTAAATTTCTTTAATTTGGATTTGTATTAGATCGGTCGAATGTATATTACTTAACGCATCTAATGTTGATAGAAGGCTTTCTTTGGCTTCAATTAAATGTCTACATTCTTTACTGCCTGCTTCGTATGACATAGGATTAATATAATTAAAACTATTATCTTAAATATATTAAAAATTCTTCCGTATTGCTTGATACTCTTATTAAATCCATGCTTATTATTGTAATTTTCAATACAGAATATGAATTTTTTTTTACTAAGATTCAATAAAAACAAATGAAAGAAAACTCCTACGATTATAAATTCTGTATTGATTTGGCACTAGAAAATGCAAAAAAAAGAATTAATTTATTAGATAATTTTGATAAAAAGTGTGTTCTAGAAGAATATAAAGAATGGATTAATGATGGTTTAAATAAGCATAAGGTTTTACTACTAAGAGATGATCCGATCATCTAGGAAATATGTAAAAATATTTTTTAATTCTTTGAACTAGAAGTAACCCTAAATAAAAAATAAAGACTTACGATAAAAATCACTGACAGAATAAAAGTTAATGATGAAAAACTATCCATATCTATATTAATTAAAAAATTTATTTAACTATAGCAGTTGAGTTAAATAATTCCTGCATTCAATTTTCTTTCAAAAGTGAAAGAATAAATTTATTCAAACTTTCTTTTTCTAAAAATATTTTTTTCTTCTTATAAGTCTTTAATTTCTTAAAAATTAAATCAATTAAGTGTTCTGATTTTGGAGTCATATATTAAATTTATTTTTCCAATAAATAAATTTTCTCTTCACCTATTTTATCTGGCTTTGTTATTTTACATCCTTTATCTTTTTCCATATTGCAATCTTTTGAAGCAGGAACAGATTTCCAGGTACAAATTTTTTCTTGGGATTCTTCTTTTAAAATATTCCATCCATCATCTAAGTATTCTGAAATACCATCCTCTCCACAAGAAAACTTTATTTCCATTCTTTTCTTTTCTGAATTAGGATTATCCTCAATATTTTTTTCCAAATTATTTGTGGGATACTCTTGATTAGTGGATGTCCTACAAGAAATTAAGGAAATTGCGATTAAAATTAACATAGGAACTTGTTTTATTATTTTCATTTTTTTAACTTTTGATGATTCTAAATTATTTAAATTATAGTTTATTTTGATTCTATTAATTTTAATAGTTTATCCATTTTATGCATCAAGTCTTTTACATCACTTGGCTTCGGTAATATTAATTCTTCCGTAACTTCTAAATGCATTTTCTTTAAGTTTTGCCTCAAATCTTTTAAATGCATTTTTACGTTTTCCTTCTTTTGTTTTATATCAGTCATAAGAATAAAATTAAAACTTTATTAAATTTAAAGTTACTATCATAATATTTAGATGCTTATTTATAGAAAATAATTCAAAATTTAATTTTTTAAATTTTCAATATCATAGATTTCTTCGCCACCATAACAAAAATTTGTAGATAACATTTTTATTTCTCTATTACTAATTCCGATTGTATTTTTATTTTTAATAATATAATTTTTAGCAACCGCTTCACAATCTAATTTATTTTTTGCATGTTTAATAACTGGAAAAAAATATACCAATGTAGTAATCACAGAAAAAAATATTATTATTGATTTTTTTTCATTTTTAATAAATTCTTTAGATGTTCTTTTGGCTTTTAATATTTTTATTAGTAATTTATCTGGTAAGCCTATTTGAACAAATAATATCTCTACCCACCATGGAAGCTCCTTATCTTTCTTTTTCTTTAAGTTTGAGGAAGTATTCATTTTCTTGGCTTCATAGTTTTGGTTTTTCAGTACTTTGGGATTAGTTGTTTCTTTTTTATTCATATCATCCAATGATTTTTTGGAATGTAGAGGTTTTATTTTGATTTGGAAACTATATCTTTATTTTATAAGTTTTAATTTAATTTATCTATGAATTTGAGTATTGTTAATCTGTATTTAGAATTTTTAAATGGCAAAAAAAAGAAGGAAGTTAAATAAAGATTTTGAGAGAAAAATATATTCATCAAAAAAAAATGTCGAATTAGTACTGGCAAAAATCTATGATATCGATGATGAAGACATACAAAAAGAATATATGAGCGCCTTTAACAAAGTGGTTTACTTATATGATGAATTAAAAGAAGATTACGAACGACAAGGATTTTCTGATGATTCTGAAGAACTTTTCACAAGCTATAAAAATGCATTTAATCTTTTCGAATCAGAATTTGAAATTTAAATTCAATTTCTAATTACCTTTTGTAAGGGGTTATAGGTATTTCAATTAGCTTTCCTTTTTTGAGATCAGATCTTTTCTCTTTTAAATTTTTGATACATAAAGATACTCTTTTCTCCTTTAAGCAAAATCTTTTTATTTGGTAATCAGTAAGCGATAATGATTTACTACTAAATGAAAAAAATGCTAATAAAAATATAAAAAAATTTAATACCAATTTCATTTGTTCTCTCCTAAGTATTTTCTAATACTCTAATTTAATTACTAATTATAAAGATCTATGATTTCTTTTAATTCATCTTTACTTAACTCTGTTGAAATAAAAACTTCTTGAGCTGTATTACCCTTTCTTGCGATTGCTTTATATCCGTTTATAGTTTTTACTGACAATCTAATTATCAATTTAGAGGATCTTCCCCTGGCTCTTGAAATAACAGCTGGAGTTATTGTCTTGATATTATTTTGCAGTGCTAATTTTTGAAGTATTGGAATTAGACCTTCTATATTTGTACTATGATTTAAAACTAACCTTCCCAATTTAAATTTTATTTCAATTCTATTGGGAAAATTTTGTTTCTGAGAAATTAACTTTAGCTTTAAAATGATTAAAAATTTTGAAGTTCTGTTATATTTATTAAAACGCTTAAATTCTAATGATCTTTCAAATAGGCTGGGCAGCATTGGCTGCTATTTTTACTTTTTCAATTGCCATGGTTGTTTGGGGAAGAAATGGGGACGGATCCATTGACATATGATTTCATTTTTAACTTATGAAGTCTATTTAAGTAAATTTCTTATCTTAACATCGTTTGTTTTACTGATATTCATAACATTAGCTGTAATTTATATATCCTATGTCTCTTGGAAAGATAAAAAAAGATTAAAAAAATAGTTATTATTTCTTTTGATTTTTTTTCTTATCCTTAATTCTAAGCTCTTCAATTAATTCTTTTGCTTGTTCCATTTTTGATATGCTACTTTTGTAGATTCCAATATCTTTTTCTGCTTTATTAGCAGATAAGCCTAACTTCTCAAAAATATCAGAGGTCATCTTATTTTTATCTGATTCATTTTTTTCTTTGAAATCTTGGGAGTTTGAAAATAATATATATATCCCTAAGTTCAAAATCCTTGAAGGATAAAGTTTAGTATCACTTTTTTCTACTAATAATTTTAAAATATCTTTAGATGTTTTATCCTTAAATTCTTTTTGAGACTTTTTAGATATTTCATTAATTTCCTTCGCCTCAAAATTTGAAGAACTGCATAAAGATTCAAAAAGTAGATCTAAGTGTTTTTCAGGTTGATATCCTTTCATTAATTCTTTGAATGTTTCGGTGAGGCCGACACAAAAGAGGCAATCTTGCGTAAATTCATTTTGATGGTTCAAAAGATTAAGTTCGACAAGCATTTCATCAACTATTCTTTTATATAAACCTGGAATGACGTAAGGAAATTTTTCATGAAATAACTTTTTGCTATCTGAAACAGTCAATTTTTCTTTCAATTTTTTATATGTAAACCTTAATAAGGTTAGCGTATGTTGACTCAATATCGTTAATATCTAATAAACAGATAAATATTATTATGATCCCTTTAGTTTTAGAAGAATCGGGCGGTAGTGAAAGAGTCTTTGATATTTATTCGAGACTATTAAGAGAGAGAATAATCTTTTTGGGAGAACAAGTTACTAGTGAAACTGCTAATAGAATTGTTGCTCAATTATTGTTCCTCGAGGCAGAGGATCCAGATAAGGACATTTATATGTACATAAATTCACCTGGAGGATCCGTATATGACGGGTTGGGTATCTTTGACACAATGCAACATGTAAAGCCTGACATTCATACAGTTTGTGTTGGCTTAGCAGCTAGTATGGGTGCATTTTTGCTCGCCGCAGGTACTAAAGGTAAAAGAAGCAGCCTTAGACATTCAAGAATAATGATTCATCAACCACTTGGAGGTGCTAGAGGGCAAGCAAGTGATATAAGAATTCAAGCAGATGAAATTTTGTTCTTAAAAGAAAGACTAAATACTGAATTATCAGAAAGAACTGGAAAGGATTATGACACAATCAAGGAAGATACAGATAGAGATTTTTATATGTCCCCAAACGAAGCTGTTGAGTACGGTTTAATTGATATGGTGTTAGATAAGAAACCAATAAAAGTTTAGCTTAATAATTGCGGTGTTCTTTCTTTCTCAGGAATTTTGGTGAATTTGGAGAGAATACTTACAAATTCATCACCATCTAATGTTTCTTTTTCGATTAATAGGTCAACTATCTTATCCATAGCTTCTCTATTTTTGCTTACTATATCGTAGGTTTCTTTGTAACATTCTTTGACCATTATTCTTACACTTTCATCTATTTGTTTAGAGATTGAATCAGAAACTTCACTTCTAGTCATTAAATCTCTACCAACAAATACTTCTTGATTACCACTTTCTAAAGCTATCGGACCTAAATTACTCATTCCAAATCTAGTAACCATTTGGCGGGCCATTGAAGCAACTTGTTGGAAGTCACCTCCAGCTCCTGTTGTAATCTCACCTTCTCCAAAAACTACATCTTCAGCAGCTCTTCCACCTAAAGCACCCATTATCCTAGCTTTTAATTGCGCCCTGCTAACAAGGGTTTGTTCATCATCTGGTGTAAACCAAGTTAATCCTTTAGCTTGACCCCTTGGAATGACGGTTACTTTTTGAACAGGATCATGGGCTTTGACAAGTGAACCTATGAGAGCATGGCCAACTTCATGATAAGCAATTAATCTCTTGCTTCTACCATCTGTTAATGGAGAACCTTCCATTCCTGCGACAATCCTATCTACAGAGTCATCAATTTCTGAGATACTTATAGAGTCTTTCCTTCTCCTGGCTGTTAATATAGCAGCCTCATTTAACAAATTTGCTAAATCTGCTCCAGTAAAACCTGGTGTTCTTCTCGCAATGCTTTCAAGCGTTAAATCCTCTTGAAGTTTCTTATTCCTTGCATGAACTTCCAATATTGATAGTCTGCCCTTGATATCTGGTGCATCTACGGTTACCTGTCGATCAAATCTGCCTGGTCTCATTAAAGCTGAATCTAAAACATCGGGCCTGTTTGTTGCTGCAATTATTATTATGCCACTATTACCTTCGAAACCATCCATTTCAGTAAGTAATTGATTGAGAGTTTGTTCTCTCTCATCATTACCTCCACCAATACCTGCCCCTCTTTGCCTTCCGACTGCATCAATTTCATCAATAAAAATTAAACAGGGACTATTCTCTTTAGCTCTTTTGAAAAGATCTCTAACTCTACTAGCGCCTACACCAACAAACATTTCAACAAATTCAGAACCTGATAATGAGAAGAATGGCACACCTGCTTCACCTGCAATTGCTTTAGCTAAAAGGGTTTTACCGGTACCAGGAGGCCCCACCAATAAAACTCCTTTTGGAATTCTTGCTCCTACAGAAGTAAATTTTTCTGGTTTTTTCAGAAAAGTGACAACTTCTTGCAAATCCTGTTTAGCTTCATTAACGCCTGCAACATCATCGAATACAACTCCTGTTTCAGCTTCCATTGCAAATCTTGCTTTAGTTTTTCCAAACTGCATTGCTTGTCCAGGACCTCCAGGCATACCATTTGACCTTCTCGCTAACAAAATTAAACCTCCAATCAAGATAGCCGGGAAAAGTAAATTACCTAAAATTCCTAATGCAGGAGGAGCTGTTTTTATTGGATGTACATCAAAACTAATTCCCTCATTTTTTAAAATACTTATAAGTTCAGGTGTTAATCCGGGAAGATCTACACGCAACCTTTGGACTTTATTATCTAAATCCGAATCTATTGTCTCTATTACTGCATTTCTGCCTCCCTCAAAAATATCAACAGATGTAACCCTTCCCGAATTAATGTAATCTAAAAATCTGCCGTAACTAACTCTTGCTACCGCTGAATTTCTTGGTGCAACAGTTGTGCCATTAGATTTAAGAGAATCAACGTTGCTTGAGGATAAAAATTGGTAGGAAAGTGCTATTACTAAAAGTATAGGTAAAGCCCATAAAATTAATGTTTTAAATTTTTGATTCATTAATTTGTAGATAGTCAATTCTAGGATTCTAGAATGAATCAATGCATTTCGTTGATATTTTCTCTAACTTTATGCTTATATTACTCTTTAATCTATCTAATTTATAAATGAAATTTGAGATCAACGATAAGGTTAAGTTGATTGCGCCAGTCTCTTATTTGAAGACTTCAGATAATATGCCGATGTTAAGACCACCAGATCTAGTGGCAATTGATGAAATTGGGGAAATAATTTCAATTAAATCCCCAGATACTGTTGAAGTAAAGTTTAGGAGAGGTTCGTTTTTAATAGATATTGATAAGATTGAGAAAAACTAATCTAAAAGTTTTTCTTCCACCTGTTAGAAATTTCTAAACATATATTTTTATTTCCAGAAATACTCAGAAAAGGTTTTGAAAAAAACTTGTTAGTTAATTTCAAAATATCTAACGAAGATATTTCCTCTATTATTGAATTTAAATCGTTCTCAGAAATTGGTGAAATACCATAACTAACTAACTGTATCTTTCTCTGTAAAATTTCATCTAGTGATTGATTCCCTAATAAAAAAGAACCTTTTAGTTTTTCTTTAGCTAAAAATATTTCAGCATCAGTCAACGGATTTAAAAGTAAATTTTTCCATAGTGTTAATAATAGTTCAAAAGCAAAAAGTGCTTGATCATTAGATACGGATAAATAAATTAAAAATGGAGCATTTCCACTCCTGATAGGATAATAAACACCTAAATCGTAAGTGATCCCATGTTTTTCTCTAAAAAGTTTAAATAAAGCAGCGCTCATTCCATAAGATAAATATGACTCCAAAACCTTAAGAGGAAAATATTCACTACTTTTTCGCGAGCAAGTTTGGTTCCCGATCATTATTATTGTTTGATTTGAATCATTATTAATGTAATCAAATCTATTCGCAGTATTTAAATTATGATTTAAAAGATCTAATTTTTCTTTTAAGACTTTTTTTTCAAGTGTTCCAAAATTTTCTCCATTTATTTCGGGATTATTTGAAATTAAATACTTTTCTCTATTTTTTAAATTTTTAAACTCAAGCAAAACATCTTCATAGGTAATCTTTGAGACATCATTAGCATTTCCTATTGTATTAAAAGCATAAGGATGATTTGCGTAAACATTTTTTCTCCATTTTGCAAAACAAATATTAAATGGATTCTCTTTATCTTTTTTTATGAAATTAATTGAGGATTTTTTTACTTTTTGAAATTCAATTTCTAAGAGAGTTGGTTTATTAATTATTAAATCTAATAAGGGGAATAATTTGCTGAAATGTTCATTTAGGGATTTAATGCTTATTGAAATACCATCTTCAAATATTTCTTGATTTAATTCTGCGCCATAGGACTCAATATACTCCGAAAGAGTGAAATTATTGAATCCATCACATCCTCTGGTAAGTAATGAACAAAGGATCTTGTTTATACCTTTTTTGCCAGTACTATCCATATCACTCCCTCCTTTAATCCAAATTGAAGCAGTTGAAAAATTTCTTTTTTTATTATTTAAAAAATATTTTTTTAACATTTACTAGGGGATGCAACTAAAGTGTATTTCTCGCCACGAATATATTCTGTTATCTCTTTGAAGTTATCCAAGTCATCCCAATATTTTAAATGTCTCTCTAAATCATTTATTGAAGATTTTCTTCCCCAAAGAAGTTCATTTCCAAAGAACGAAGAGAGTTGTGTAGATGTCTCTAAATTAAAGATATAATTACTTTTCACAATATTTATTGCTTTTTTTATTTCATCCAAAGCCAAAGCTTTACAATTTGAGATTTCATCTATTGTTTTATTAATTTGTTTTTCCACTAAAGCAATATCTTTGGACTCACAACTTGCTTCCATTATAAATAATCCTCCTAATTCTCCAGCATTTACATCTACATATACTGATTCAACAAGATTACTATCTTCTTTTAAAATTTTAACTAATCTGCTGTTTCTTCCTACAGAGAGAATTGACGCTAATATCTCAAGCCCAATAATGTTTTTTTGATCATTTATGTTTGGGATAAACCAAGCCATAAATATTCTTGAAAACTCTAAATTATCAAACTTAACTGACTCTCTACCATTCCTAATTTTTAAAGAAGGTATATTTTTTTGGTTTATTAATTTTGGGCTTTCTTTTATGTCAGATAGATCACTTTTTTCAAAAATTTTATAAATTTCTTCAGATAAATTTCCAGCAATTGCAATACATATTTTTTCAGCAGTGTAATGCTTGCTGTGAAATTTCACAAGGTCATTTATCTCTAAGTTTTTAATACTATGTTCAGTTCCCAAAATCGAATTGGAATAATTCGGACTTAACCAAACCCTTTTTAAAAAATAATTAAATAGTCTTTCTTCAGGCTGATCATTTTGTTGTTTTATTTCATCAATAACTACCCCTTTTTCTTTTAAAAATTCATCAGGATTAAAAACTGGAGCAACTACAATATTTGTCAAAAGAGCAAGTGATTCTTTAAAGTTACTGGGTGGAACTAATACATGGTAATGTACATCATCATAACCAGTTGAAGCGTTACTTATTCCGCCTAGTGATTCAATTTTATGGTCAAACTCACCTGGCATTATTTTGTTAGATCCTTTAAAAATCATATGTTCTAGAAAATGAGCAGTGCCGTTTTTATCAACATCCTCAAATGAAGAACCTGCTTTGCACCAAATATCAATGCTTATAAGCGGCAATTCTTTATTATCCACAAACACACATCGAGTTTTGCTTGAATGGGTGTAGTAATAAACATCTCCTACGTTCATTTCGGTTCCCTCTTTAAATTCTATTTTGGTACTTTTTAGCCTTGTTGTCTGAATCTTTAACTAAAACAAAATTAACTGACCCTCTTATTTTGGATTTATTACAAAATATTAGAGAGAATAGATCCATGCTTGAGGACCTAAAGAGTATAAAAATTGATCCAAAACTAACTAACATAATATCTAAAGAAATAGGAAGAGAACTTTATATTGAAAATGAATTTCATAAAGCAAAAGGCTTTAGAAAGTTACATATTGAAGTAGCAGAATTTTCAAAGAATCTTAAAATTTTACACTGCGTTTTTTTCCCTGATCCAAAGTTTGATATCCCAATTTTTGGAATGGATTTGGTAAAAATGAATGATATTGTTTCTGCTGCCATTGTTGATTTATCCCCGTCATCACAAAACCAAGGTTTGAAATACGAAAAATTACTTTCTGAAGTTGATAAAAGTTCTTTTACCTCTTTGAGAGAGATTCCTCAATGGGGTGGGATTTTTTCAAAAAATGTATTTTTTGCTTCCTTAAAAAGTAAATCTGAAAAAAATGATTTTTGTAGAGTTGTGGATCAATACCTCTCAATTTTGATCAAATTAAGTAAGAAAGAAAAACCTGAAGTCAATGAGGAAATTATCCAAGAGAGAATAGATTTTCAAAAAAATTATTGTGTCCAACAAATGAAAAATGAAAAGACTAGTATGGTCCTTCTAAAATATTTTGATGAAAAATGGGTCAATAACTATATAAAAACAGTACTATTCGATTTTTAATGAAATTAAAAATATTAAAAAAATTATTTATTTATTTTTTTTTATTATTTACGCCAATATCTCTTGGGGTTATTTCCTGTTCTGGAAATAATAAATCTAGTTCAAAATTTAAAGAGGAAATAACTTCAGATTTCATACCTCCTATTACAGCTGTTGCCGCACTAGGTCAACTGTCTCCTTCGGGAGAGATTAGGCAATTGGCAGCTCCAATAAGTCAGTTTGGCTCTTCCCCTCGAATTGTCGAAATTTTAGTAAATGAAGGCGATTTCGTAAAAAAAGGTGATATCCTTGCAATCTTTGAAAATGGAGAAAAATTAATTGCGGATCTTGAAAGAAATGAAAATCTAATTAATACTATTAACCAAGAAATTACCCTAAAGAAAGATCAGATTCAAAGGTATGAGTCAGCTTTGAGCAAAGATGTATATTCTTTTGTAGATTTTTCACAGGAAAAGATGAATTATTAAAATTGCAAAAACATAAAATAAACCTTATCGGAGAACAAAAAAATATCAAGATAGATTTATTTAATTCAAAATTAAGGAGTCCAATTGATGGTTTTATCCTTGGAATAAATACGAGAGTTGGTGAGAGGCCTCAAAATGAAGGGATTTTGGATATTGGTTCTAGTCAAAAAATGGAAGCTTTAATAGAGGTTTATGAATCTGACATCGATAGAGTCTTTATCTCTCAGAATGTTGAATTAAGCAGCGAGAATGGCGGTTTCCAAGAAAATCTTAAGGGAAAGGTTATTAGGATTAGTCCCCAGGTAAAGCAAAGAAAAGTGTTATCTACTGATCCAACAGGGGATGCTGATTCGCGAATTATCGAGGTACTAGTAAAACTAGATCAAGATTCTATAGATATTGTTCAAAACTATGCAGGAATGAAAGTGATTGCAAAATTTATTCCCTAATGAGTTTTTCCTTTTTTAAATTTAGAAAAATACCATTAGCTTGGTTATTATTAACCAGGCAACCATTAAGGCTCGCAGTTGCCATAGCTGGAATCAGTTTTGCAGGGATTTTGATGTTTATGCAATTAGGTTTTAGGGATGGTTTATTTGACACGAGCGTAACAATTCATAAACTTCTAGATACCGATCTTGTTTTAATAAGTCCAAGATCAAAAAGTTCTATAAGCATGAGTGGATTCCCAAAAAGAAGGTTAATTCAAACTCTCGCAGTAGAAGATGTTGAAAAAACTGCTCCCGTTAATCTAAATTATTTACTATGGAGAAATCCCGAAAATCTTAAAACTAGATCAATACTTGCATTAGGTTTTAATCCCTCAGATTCACTTCTTTTAGATAAGGGATTCTCAAAGAAAGCTTATAAATTGAGAAATCCATCAAGAGTTCTTTTTGACAAACTATCTAGACCTGAATTTGGACCGATTGAAGAATGGTTCTTATCTGAAAAAAAAGTTGAGACTGAGGTTGCTGGAAAAAGAGTAATTGTTGAGGGCCTTGTGGAGTTGGGACCATCTTTTGGTGCAGATGGTAATTTGATAACTAGTCGAGAAACCTTCTTAAGACTGTTTCCTGCTAATCCTCCAGGCAGTATAGAAATTGGTTTGGTAAAACTAAAAAGGGGATCTGATCCTGAATTGATTTCAAGGATATTAAATAACTCACTCCCAAATGATGTTAGGGTTCTTACAAAAAAACAATTTATAGAATTTGAAAAAAATTATTGGAAAAATAGTACTGCAATAGGGTTTATATTCAGTTTGGGAGCTTTGATGGGTTTTGTTGTAGGGTGTGTGGTCGTTTATCAAATTCTTTACAGTGACGTTACAGATCACCTCCCAGAGTACGCAACTTTATTGGCAATGGGTTATCGACTTAAGTCCCTTTTCTTTGTCGTAGCTAGAGAGGGGTTTTTGCTAGCATTGTTTGGTTATTTACCTGCTTATTTCTCTGGTCAAATACTTTACTCAGTAATAAGAAGTTCTACTAAACTTCCAATAATAATGGACGCAGATAAAACTATTTTAATTTTCGTATTAGTTTTAGTTATGTGTATGGGGTCCGCCGCTGTTGCCATGCGTAAATTAGTTGACGCTGATCCTGCTGAAATTTTTTAACGATTAAAAATAGATGTTTAAAGTCAATAAATCAAAAAATAATATAAAAAACTTTAAAACAGTCTCAATAAATAATTTGAGTCACTTTTATGGAAAAAATGAGAATAAAAAACAAGTTCTTAATGACGTTAATTTAAATATTGATAAAGGAGAGTTGGTTCTTTTAAAAGGTCCTTCTGGATGTGGTAAAACTACTCTTTTAACATTAATTGGTGCCTTGAGAACCTGTCAAAGTGGTGATTTAACTGTATTAAGTAATCAGCTAAATGGAGCATCAAGGAAAACGCGTCAGATTCTTAGAAGAAGTATTGGAATGATTTTTCAAGGTCACAATCTTCTGAGATGTTTAACAGCAGAACAAAATGTCCAAATGGGTGCAGATTTAATAAAAGGTTTAACATATTTGCAAAGACGTGAAATAGCACGGAATTGGTTGTCAGCAGTAGGATTAGAAGAACATCACAAAAAGTTGCCAAATGACTTGTCTGGTGGTCAGAAACAGAGAGTAGCAATTGCTAGAGCTTTATCAGCCAACCCAAAACTTTTATTAGCTGATGAGCCCACTTCTGCTTTAGATAGCGTAACAGGAAGAGAAATAGTAACCCTTTTAAGAAAACTAGCAAAAGAGCAAAATTGTTCTGTACTTATGGTGACGCATGATCCAAGAATTTCTGATATGGCTGATAGGATATTAAATATGGAAGATGGTAAAATATATAGTGCTCATAGTGAGCTAATATAATTAAAAGTTAAAAATTTCATGTCTAAAAGAAGAAATTTAAAAAAAGAAAAGCAGGAACGTAATCGAGCCTATGCTAGAAAATTCAAAAAAAGGAAATTAAGGTCTGATGGAAGACCAGACGGTGGAAACGTTACAGGTACAGCAAATAATGGCGGTGCAGCTGATTAAGGAATATCTTTTTTTTTTATCTTTTATAGTTAAATATATTATGCATATTTGAGACATAATCATGAATGTAAGTATTGTTATACCGACTTACAATAGATTACCTATTTTAGAGAAATGCCTCTTTGCTCTTGAGAATCAAAAATTAAATAAAAATATCAGTAATTATGAAGTAATAGTAGTTGATGATGGTTCAACTGATGGGACAACCTCATGGATAAATAAAAACAAAGCTAATCTTCCACACGTTATTCTATTTCAGCAAGAACATGGTGGCCCTGCACTTGGAAGAAATCTAGGAGTAATTAAATCAAAATATGAAATTATTATATTCATTGATAGTGATCTTATTGTTTTAGACAATTTTATAAATTGCCACATAGAAAAATTACTTGCCTCTTGGAGAAAAAATAATAAAAAATGTTTTACCTATGGCTCGGTAGTCAATACATCTAATTTTATAAATCCCCAGAGTGAAAAACATAAAATAATGGACACTTCTTTTGCATACTTTGCTACTGGGAATGTAGCGATATCAAAAGAATTGATTTTAAGTGTGGGATTATTTGATACCTCTTTTAGTCTTTACGGTTGGGAGGATTTAGAACTTGGAGAAAGATTAAAAAAAATTGGGACAAAATTAATTAAATGCCCAAATGCAGTAGGTTTTCATTGGCATCCGCCATTTAATTGTGAACAAATAGATTCATTAATAGCTCAAGAAAAAGAGAGAGCAAAAATGGCTTTAGTGTTTTACAAGAAACACCCAAATTTAAGGGTTAGATTTATGATTCAATTAACTCCTCTCCATAATTTACTTTGGCAAATTCTTTGCTTGGGAGGACTAATCAGTGTTGAAAGAATCCTCCCTTTATTAAGATTCCTAGTAAATGTAAGAAGAAATAGACTTGCACTTGAGTTATTTAGGATCCCTCTAAATATGATTTATATTAAACAGTTAACCAAATCAAGATAAAAAACTTTTAGAAATACACATCACTTGCTAGAATTGTTTAAATAAATTTCACACATCTGACTGTTTCGGGTGAATTTTTAATATTAATTCCCCGTCAGATGGAGGCTAACCCGAAACCTTTTTAAATTATGGCTGTTGTATCACTATCAGAAATGATGGAAGCTGGTGCTCATTTTGGGCATCAAACTAGACGTTGGAATCCCAAGATGTCTAAGTATATATATTGCGCGAGAAATGGAGTTCATATTATTGATCTTGTAAAAACAGCATTGTGTATGAACAATGCGTATAAGTGGACGAGAAACGCTGCAAAAAGCGGTAAACGTTTCCTGTTTGTCGGCACAAAAAAACAAGCATCAGATGTAGTAGCTCAGGAAGCTGCACGCTGTGGAGCTGCATATGTGAATCAAAGATGGCTTGGAGGAATGTTGACTAATTGGACAACAATGAAAGCTAGGATCGAAAGATTAAAGGATCTAGAAAGAATGGAAAGTAGTGGTTCAATAGCAATGAGGCCGAAAAAAGAAGCTGCAGTATTAAGAAGAGAACTTGAAAGATTACAAAAATACTTAGGTGGACTTAAGGGTATGAGAAGATTACCAGATGTAGTTGTATTGGTTGATCAGAGAAGAGAATCTAATGCAGTATTAGAAGCTAGAAAATTAGATATCTCATTAGTATCAATGTTGGATACTAATTGCGATCCGGATTTGTGTGAAGTTCCAATTCCTTGTAACGATGATGCCGTTAGATCTGTTCAACTTATTTTAGGAAGACTTGCAGATGCCATAAATGAGGGTAGAAAGGGCTCTAATGCCGACAGAAAAAATTAAATTCCAATTTAAAACTTACTATTCACTTTTTTTTATTACTTCAAATGGGAAACATTACAGCAAAACTTGTAAAAGATCTTAGAGACAAAACTGGTGCAGGAATGATGGACTGCAAAAAAGCACTTAACGAAACCGATGGAAATCTAGATAAAGCTTTGGAATGGTTAAGAAAGAAAGGCATAGCTAGTGCTGAGAAGAAATCTGGAAGAGTAGCGGCCGAAGGGTCAATTGGTAGTTATATTCATACTGGATCAAGAGTCGGAGTTTTACTAGAATTAAATTGTGAAACTGATTTCGTTGCTAGAGGTGATATATTCCAATCTCTGTTGAAGGATGTCTCAATGCAAGTAGCAGCATGCCCAAATGTTGAGTATGTATCAATTGATGAAATACCAGAAGATGTTGTTGAAAAAGAAAAGCAGATTGAAATGGGTAGGGATGATTTATCTGGAAAACCAGAACAAATTAAAGAAAAAATAGTTGAAGGCAGAATAGCAAAAAGACTTAATGAGCTTGTTTTGCTTTCACAACCCTACATTAAAGATAGTTCTCTAACAGTTGAGGATCTTGTTAAACAAGCAGCTGCAAAAATTGGAGAAAATATTAAAGTAAGACGCTTTACAAGATATACTTTGGGTGAAGGTATCGAAAAAAATCAGATGGACTTTGCTGAAGAGGTCGCATCAATGCAAACAAACTAGTCACTTGAATGATTTGAATAATTTTAATAATTACATAGACATAGATAAAATTAATTCTCAATTAGAGAAAGCAGAAATACAAAAAAGAATATTAACTAGAAAAATCTATAGGGAATATGAACTTTATCTTAATTTAGTGAGAGATCTACTTTTCATCTCTGTAGAAAAAGGCCTTAATCAAATATATAGTTATCCAACAATTAATGATAATTTCTTAAATGAAAAAGAATTCTATAGTCTTTTTGAAAAAAAAATAGGTAAATTAATATTAACGAATTTGCCCTTTTTAACAGTAGAACAATTAAAGATAAATGATATTGAAAAAAATAGAAATAAGGAAATTAATCTTAATATTTTGGATATTTCCACAAAAATAAAGGATGATCAAAAAGAAAAATTTCAATACGAAGATTGTTTTCAATTAAAAGAACCCACTCAGCTAGATATTACTGAAGACTTTTCAAATACTTCTGAATATTATAAAGCGCATAATTTCGAGAGATTCGTATCACTTGATCTAGATAATAACCACCATAATAATTATTTATCTAAAAACAATATTTTAGAAAATTTAGGAGTTGAAAAACAATTTATTTCCTCCTTACTTGAATTAATAGGAGAAGAAAAAGTGGAAAAACCAAGATATCAAGAAAAAGAAAATATCAATCAAATAGATAATTTACCAAAAAATCAGATTCTTAATAATTTTGATTTAATCGATAAGTCATTGGAAAATTTACTATTGAATCTTTCCTATAATATTAACCAAGAATTATTCAAGGCAAATCTAATAAAAAAGATTATAACTAAGGATTCCTTTGATTACTTAGTAGGCAAAAATTTTATGATAAAACATCCATATCCTTTTGTTATTAATTTCGAATTAAACTTAAATCGGTCATCACTAGTCGGCAATAATTTTCCAAGTATTATTTTCTTCAATATATCTACTGTTGAGTTAGAGTTTAAAAATTTAAATCTTTCTATTCAAAGGAACAAAATAAATGGGCTAAAAAATCAATTTCAGCGTTTGATTAAAAAAGAGACATATTGGAGGCAAAAAGAAATAACTTTGAATAAAATACGTTGAAAAATTAACTCTTTTTTCAAATGTGACTATTAGTGGAAATAATAATAAATTAATTAAAGATTGGATAAGACCTCTTCAAAAATCTCTTACAATTGAAACTGAAAACAAATTTATTAATACTTTAGGAAGAGAAAAATACTTTAATGATTATTTGCATGAATCTTTAAAAAAACTAGATAATCTAAATCTCTCAGACGAATATTTAAGGATATTTTATGAATTTTCTAAAAAATATAATGAATACAATAAATTAGATGAAAATCAAAGAAAAAGGTTAATTATAGATACAAGAAAAAATCTTTATAAACTAGGTAAAACTCTAGAAATAGAAAGTTCTAATAATGTTTTTCTGAATAAAGCTGATGCAAGTTTGTCTTTTGATTCAGATATTTCATTAATAAAAAATGTAGGGAAAGTTTATAAAAATAAGCTTAATGAATTAGGGATATTTCATATAAAAGATCTTATTAATTATTTCCCACGAACATATCTAGACTATACGAATAGAGTCAAGATAATAAATTTAAAACCAGATAATTTATACACGTGCATTGCAAACGTTAAAAGATTTTATATTCATAAGAGTAAAAAAAATAGTAATTTATCGATAATGAATATTGTCGTTTTTGATGAGACGTCTTCAATAAAGGTTACAAAATTTTTTTTAGGAAGAAGATTTAGATCTTACTCCTTCTTCACATCTCAAAAATCTTTGTATACTCCTGGTACCAAAATAGCAATTTCCGGTAAGGTAAAATTGACAGAGTATGGCAAAACTTTTGTAGATCCGCAGATTGAAATTCTTAAGGATAACAATGATAATTTTAATTTTTCAGGCAAAATATTACCCTTGTATTCATTAGGTGAAGCATTATCAAATATGAGTTTTATAAAACTTATGAAAAAGGTACTAATTTATGCAAAGCAATATCCAGAAATTTTAAATAAAAAGCAACTTGATTCATTATCTTTATTATCAAAAGCAGAGGCGTTGATTAATATTCATTTTCCACCCACTCAACAGGCACTTATTGAGTCAAAAAAACGTTTGGTTTTTGATGAGTTATTCTTACTTCAAATAAAGTTCCTACTTAGAAAAAGAAAGACGAATAAAAATGCAACTTCCCAACAATTACCTCAAAAGAAATCTTTATTAAAAGAATTTTTAAATACTTTTCCTTTTGAATTAACAAAATCTCAAGAAAATGTTTTAAATGAAATTAAGAAAGATTTATCTAGTCCCGTACCAATGTCTAGATTGCTTCAGGGAGATGTGGGAAGCGGTAAAACCATAATTGCAATAGCGTCTCTTTTACTTGTCATTGAAAAAAACTTGCAAGGTGCGTTTATGGTCCCAACTGAGGTATTGGCAGAACAGCATTATAAAAATTTATTAAAATATTTGAACCCCCTTTTAGTTTCTGTTGAGCTACTTACTGGGAATACTCCTCAAAAAAAGAGAAAAGAAATTTTCTCTAATTTGAACAATGGATTAGTTGATATCCTCGTAGGTACTCATGCACTATTTGAGGATAAAGTAATCTTTAATGCATTAGGGATGGTCGTAATTGATGAACAGCATAGATTTGGAGTTACTCAAAGAAATAGATTACTAAATAAAGGAGAAAATACTAACTTGTTATCAATGACAGCAACTCCAATTCCAAGAACACTTGCGCTTTCTATTTATGGTGATTTAGATGTGAGTCAAATTAAAGAACTCCCTCCTGGGAGAGTTCCTATAACAACAAAAATAATTTCAGAAGATGATTTAACTAACTTGTTCAAGATTGTTGAAGGTGAGATCAATAAGGGAAAGCAAGCTTATGTAATTTTGCCACTTATAGAGGATTCAGAAAAAATGAATTTAAGCTCCGCAAAGAAAACATTCAAACATTTATCAGAAGAGGTCTTTTTTAACAAAAAAGTTGGATTATTACATGGCAAATTAAGTTCACAAGAAAAGAATGAAGTAATTAATTCTTTTTTAAAGAATGAAATTAATATATTGGTTTCAACCACGGTAATTGAGGTTGGCATTGATGTGCCTAACGCCACAATTATGATTATTTATAATTCGGACAGATTTGGATTGTCCCAGCTACATCAATTAAGGGGGAGAGTTGGTAGAGGATCAACAAAATCTTTTTGTTATTTGGTAACCCCCGATAAAAATGGATTAGAAAATAAACGACTTTGTGTTTTGCAAAAATCTAATGATGGCTTTTATATTGCTGAAAAAGACTTGGAGCTTAGAGGACCAGGCCAGATTTTAGGATATAGACAATCCGGATTGCCTGATTTTGTACTGGACAATTTACCTAACAATAAATTTCTTATTGATAAGGCTCGTGAAGAGGCTATTAAGATTGTTAGTGATGATCCTGAGTTAAAAGAAAATATTGTTTTAAGGAATATACTTATTGATAATTCAGATAATAAATTCATTCATGATTTCTTAAATTGAAAACTATCATTGTAATTTTTGATATATATGTCACCATAAATCAATTGCAAATTTCAATTGAAAATTTGGAATAAAATACCAATTAAAGATAATGGAGATAAATTAATAGCTATACCTAGCTGCCTAAAGTTTTTAGATCCCCACCCTTACTTTCATTTAGGAGCACCTTACAAAGATAAAACTTCTATTTGGAAATTAAGAGAGGAGGTTGTAAATAGATTAGTAAAAGTAAATGATTATTTGATATCAAAGAGTAGTTTTAACCTTTTAATTTATGACAGTTGGCGACCTTTAGAAGTACAGGAATTTATGTTTAAAAGAGCAATTTCATCAGAGTGTGAAAAATCTGATATTTATATTTCTTTTGAAAATATAAAATCTTATCCATCTATTTTAAAAAAAGTTGAAAAATTTTGGGCATATCCTTCCTATGACACTAGGTGTCCTCCCCCTCATTCAACTGGGGGTGCATTGGATGTTTGTTTATCAGATAAAGAGGGAAATCTTGTTGAAATGGGAAGCATGGTTGATCAAATGGACGAGACCTCAAATCCTTATTTTTATGCAAACATGAAGAATGAAGGAGCAATTATTTGGAATAGTAGAAGAAATTTATTAAGGGAAATTATGACTAAATTCGGATTTGCTCAACATCCTAATGAATGGTGGCATTTTAGTTATGGTGATCAATTATGGGCTTGGAAAAACAAAAAAGCAAATGCTCTCTATGGAAAAATTTAAAATCTATTGATTTTCGTTTAGTAAATTTAATATATAATTTTCATCTTGAGTATTTATAAAATCTCCGAAATCCAAATCCAAATTACTCTTCCAATTATCAAATAATGGTTGAAGAGTTTTTTCTAGATCGTTAAGTTCCATTCTTTGTAAAAAAGGTTTAGCAAGCCTTTGTAGATTTTTACTTCCCCCCAACCATAATTGGTATTTGTTTTGCCCACTTCCAACAAGTGCTAATTCGGCCATATAAGGTCTGGTACATCCATTCGGACATCCTGTCATTCTGAATAATATTGTCTTTTGTATTTTTAGATCTGATAATAAATTTTCAATCCTTTTTAGTACATCAGGTAATATTCTTTCAGCTTCAGTCATTGCAAGACCACAAAGTGGTAAAGCAGGACAAGCTAAAGCATGTCTTTGTATTTCATTAATGTTTTCTAAATTTTCGTATCCAATTTTTGATAGAGATTTTTGAATTTCACCTTTGTTTTTATTGGCGATATTACAAAGTAAAATATCTTGATTAGGTGTGAGTCTTAAATCTAAATTATATTTTTTAACAATACTTGTGATGGTATTCTTCTTCTCTCCAGATAATCTCCCTGATAATAGTGGTAAACCTACGAAATGGGAAGTTTTATTTTGTTTATGCCAACCTAGGTAATCAATAAGAACCTTATCAGGTTCTTTTCTGATTTTTTTAATTTCTTTTTTGAAATACTTATCAGAAAGTATCTTTTTGAACCATTTAATACCTTTTCTATGAAGAAGATATTTCATTCTCGAATTTTTTCTTGATTTTCTATCACCATAA
The DNA here is from genome assembly GCA_000634415.1 of Prochlorococcus sp. scB245a_519A13. Taxonomy (GTDB): domain Bacteria; phylum Cyanobacteriota; class Cyanobacteriia; order PCC-6307; family Cyanobiaceae; genus Prochlorococcus_A. The sequence goes on from JFNH01000098.1 coordinate 66,758, forward strand.
TCTCTTTGAATAGCCACAATGCTTTGTATTAATTCATAAACATCAGGTTCTTCAACATATCCAAGTGGATCTGCAATTCTGGCAAAGGTCTCCTCATTATTATGTGTGCGACCCATACCACCTCCAACATAGAAGTTGCATCCTTCTAAGTTTCCATCTTTAGAAGTAAATGCAACTATTCCTATGTCATTAGTAAGAAGATCAACAGAATTGTCCCCAGGAACTGTCACTGCACATTTGAATTTTCTCGGTAAATAAGTTGAACCATAAAGAGGCTCATCTTTTATTCCACTAAAAACATTATCTTTGAATTGGAGCTTCCTAATTGCTTCAATATCTTCATCAGGCTTTATGGTGTACTCTAAATCTCCATCAGCCCAAAGCTCTAAAAAAGTGCCTTGGCCAGCCATTGGGGTGAGAAGATCTGCAACTTTTTTTGCCAATGCTCTTGCAATAATATAGTCTGGCGAATCAAATGGAGCTGCAGGGGCCATAACATTTCTATTAATGTCTCCACATGCAGCTAATGTGGAGCCCATTGAATTTACTATTGTTTGAATTACTTCCTTTAGGTTCTCCTTTCTGATTCCATGCATTTGAAAGGCTTGTCTTGTAGTGGCCCTAAGTGTTCCATTACCAAGTTTGTCAGATAATTCATCTAATGCTAAAAATAACTTCCCAGGGACTTCACCGCCCGGATTTCTTAACCTAAGCATCATTTGCCAATCTTTACTTTTGCCCGGCCTTCTATTTTCTCTGTTGTCTTGTTGATAACTACCATGAAATTTTAATAACTGAACTGCATCATTAGTAAAATGATCACTTTCATTGACTAATTCTGTGGCAAGTGGTTCTTTAAGAAATTGGCTACTTTTTTTAAAATTTTCAAATTTAGAAACTTCTAGTCCATTTGCTAAACAAACAGTCTCTTCCTTTGCGGAATCTTTTTTCTTTTTTACTTTCTCAACCTTGATCAAAGGACCAAAACATATCTCTTTTTATACATTAGCGAAAAGCTTATTTAACTGGTAGTAAATTATAGTAAGTGAAGTCATATTTTTTTCTTGTCTAAATATTTACTTGAGATAGGAACAGAAGAGTTGCCCGCAAAATTTTCTCATTCTGTTCTAGAGCAATTTAAATCTCTAATAGAATTTGAATTGGATAAAAAGTTAATCAAATTCGAACAAATAGTTGTTACCTCCACACCAAGGAGGATAGTTCTACTTCTCGAAGGTTTAGTTGATTATGCAGAAGACAAGATAATAGAAAGAAAAGGGCCTAAAGCAAATTTAGCTTATTTAAATGGATGTCCTACTAATGCTGCTTTAGGATTTGCTAATAGCTTAGATTTAGATGTAGGTGAGCTAGAAATAAAAAATACGAAAAAGGGTGATTTTGTATTTGGAAAGAAAATTGAGAAAGGACTATCCACAAAAAGCTCTTTGTCTTCGATTATCCCAAAATTAGTAAAGAGTCTTCAAGGTCCTCGATTTATGAAATGGGGGGGTGGGGACATAAAATTTTCAAGACCTATTAGGTGGATTGCCTCTATTTATAATGATGAAATTCTTGATTTTGAATTTGATGAATGTGATCCAAAAATCAAAATAAGTAATAAAACAAAAAGTCATAGGTTAATCAATGAAGTTTTAGAAGTTCAGAATCCTGATGATTTTTTTGAATTATTAAAACGAAATAGAGTAATAGCTATTCGAAAAGAAAGAAAAGAAAAAATTGAAAGTTTAATAAATCAGGCATCTAAATCTTTAAATCTGAAACCTGACCTTTCAGAAGGATTACTAAATGAACTAACTGATTTAGTTGAATGGCCAGACTTAATTATTGGCAAATTTAGTAAGGAATTTCTTGATCTTCCGGTTGAAGTTCTCTCAACAGTCATGAAAATTCATCAGAGATACGTTCCTCTTTTATTTAAAAACGAAAGTTTTTCTAAACTAGATTTGAGCTCTGAAAAAAATATTAGTACAACTTTCTGCGTTATTTCAAATGGTCTTGAAGAATCAAATAATAATATTGCCAAAGGTAATGAGAAAGTATTAAGGGCAAGGTTTTCAGATGCAAAATTTTTCGTAGAAAGTGATAAAAAAGTTGCTTCAATAGAAAGAAATGAAAAGCTTAAATCTGTTTCATATTTAAAAGGACTTGGAAATATATTTCAGAGGGTAGAAAGGATAGAGGAAGTTACTAAAAAAATTCTTAAATTTATAAATGATAAGTCTTTAGAAGAAAAAAAAATAATAGAAGCTGCTAAATACTGTAAAAACGACTTATATAGCGAAATTGTTTTCGAATTCCCTGAGCTGCAAGGAATAATGGGTGGTAAATATCTTAAATATGAGGGATTTAATGAGGATGTTTGCTTGGCTGTCGCTGAACATTATTTACCTTCTTTTTATAAAGATGCTTTGCCCTCCACAAAATATGGTGCAATAGTTTCCATAGCAGATAAGGTCGAAACTTTAATAAGTATATTTATTTCTGGTAAACGTCCTAGTGGATCATCTGATCCTTATGCTTTAAGAAGAAATTTGAATGGAGTGATTAAAATAATTTGGGATTATGAACTTGATTTACCTTTAGATAAATTATTCAACGAACTTATTGATTTTTGGGAAATTGTATTTCCGAATTTAAACTTCTCAAGAGAAACAGTATTTAATGATTTAAATGATTTTTTAGTTCAAAGAATTGTTAGTCATCTAGAAGAAATATCACTAAGTAAAGAATTAATAAAGGCCGTTTGCTCTTCTGATGAATTATCTCAAAAAAGAGTATTGAATATTGTTGATCTTAAAAATAGGATTAATTCTATTATCAATTTTAACGAAAAGGATAATTTTGTTGAAATCCAGAAGATCATTACTCGGGTAAGCAAATTAGCAAATAAAAGTGATATTTCAAGAGACGTTCTCTTAACAAGAGATTATGTAAACACAAAACTTTTTGAAAAAGATTGTGAATTCAAAGTTTTTGAATTTATTAAAGAATTAGAAAAACTTTTTTCAGAAGGTTTTTGTAATTATTTGGAACTTCTAAATTTGTTTGAGATTAATGTAAACACTATCGAGGATTTATTTGATAATGAAAAGGGAGTCCTAATAATGTCAGAGGATTTAAAAATAAGAAATAATAGACTCAATTTATTGAGCTTAATTAGAAATTATTCTCTAAAAATTGCTGACTTTACACTTTTGAACTCTTAACTTTAATTCCTCCCTTTATTGAATAATTTTCTAGCATTTTTTCTACTTCTTTATTTTCCCTGACAGCACTATCAACGGGTTTGTATTTTAGAGGCGCTAGAGCTTTTCCTCTTAAAATCGAACCAAGTGTAAGCATTGTAATTTTAAGTTGCTGTAATGGTTTCATAGAGACAACTCTTTTGTATAAGTAACTATCAAAAGTAAGTCTTTGAACATCCATGTCATCACACATCTCAACAAAGGCTTCTCTAGCAGAATCATTTCTGTAGAAAATATTTTGAAGGATTTCTAGCACCTTATAAGTTGTGCCATATTTTTTATCCCATTTTTTAAGATAGTTTTTTAAATCTTTTTCTGATGGAATTACTTGACCATTTTTTGATGCTTCAACAATTTCTTCAGCACACATTCTTCCGCTTTTAGCAGCAAAATAAATACCCTCTCCAGAACTTTTTGTAACATAACCAGCTGCATCACCAACTAATGCCATTCTCCCAACTACCCTTCTTGGTCTTGGATGCTCTGGAATAGGGTGAGCTTCTACCTTTATTACTTCACCATTAACAAGTCTTTTCTTTGCCCTATTTCTTACACCCTCTTGAAGTCCTTTAATTAATGACTGATTCTTTTGCATGGTTCCTGTGCCCACAGCAACATGATCATATTTAGGAAATACCCACCCATAAAAATCAGGAGAAACATCAGTTCCAACATACATTTCAGCAAGATCTTCGTAGTAACTCATTTCTTCTTTAGGTAATTTAATTCTTTCCTGAAATGCTATTGCTACTTTGTAATCACCTGCATCCATTGCTTTTGCGACTCTGCTATTGGCTCCATCAGCTCCGATCAAAAGGTCAACATTAAGCTCTTTTAGTTCCCCTTTTTTATCTCCATTCGTAAAATCTGAGTAGGAAAGCTTATATGGCCCTTGATTATTATCCCCAGTATCAATAGAAGTAACTAATCCATTTATTAAAGTAGCACCAAGATCTGAGGCTCTGTTGCGCATAAAGGCATCCATAACTTCTCTTCTACACATCCCAATAAACTCATTATCACTTTTCCCATAAACTCTATCTAAACTTATATCTACTTCTCTATTTGATGGAGATATCATTCTCATATGCCTTACTTTTCTATCAATAATTGACTCAGGTAAATCAAATTCTTCGACCATGCAAAGTGGAATTGCTCCTCCACATGGTTTCGCATTATCTAATTTTCTCTCGAAGAGCCAAGTTTTTATTCCAGCTTTAGCAAGTATTTCTGCCGCACATGAACCACTTGGACCTCCACCAATAACAGCTACCCTCAACATATGAAAAAAAAATAATACTGTATATAAAAACTACATCTTTTTTGCTTATAAAAGTGCATTTCTTAAAATAATAGTTAATATCGAAATATCTTTTCCAAATTCACTTCTAAATATTGGAACTAAACAAAGATATCGATCAATTTGATATACCACTTGCCAAAAGAACTTACATAAATAATCCAAATTTAACATTATTAAAAAAACTATTAATATTTTCTCCATTTCTTTTTCTTATAGTTTCTTTCGCTGCATTGCGAATAATTAAAAATATAGAAATAGGATCTCTTGATAATCTCAATTCTCAGGCTCAGATAAATCACGACCATAGAATTTTAGGTCATTTACCCTATGCGGAAATTTCTAAGGAGAAACTAGTTTTAATTGAGCCAAATATTGAAGTTCATATGGATATGCGCGATTCTCTACTTGAGATGAGAGAAGAAGCCAAAAAGGATGGGATATATTTAGTCTTCTTGAGTGGTTATAGATCAATAAATTTGCAAAACGATATCTTTTATTCTTTAAAATCTATTAGAAATCAAGAAGCTGCAGAAAGAGCTAGAGTTTCAGCTCCTCCAGGGTATTCCGAACATAGCACAGGTTTTGCAATCGATATTGGTGATGCTACTCAAAGAGAGACAGACTTTGAAACCGACTTCGAAAATACTGATGCCTTTAGATGGTTAATAAAAAATGCAGCTAAGTTTCACTTTAAGTTATCTTTCAACAAAGATAATGAATACATAGATTACGAACCCTGGCATTGGAGATATGAGGGGTCAATTGAAGCATTAAAAGTTTTTGAAAGCTCAAATAGAAAATTATAAATCTAATTGATTAATTTAATTATTCAATAAATTATATTTTTCAAAGTCTTAAAGAGAAAATTCTCATAATAAGCATACTTTGAGTTAGCCTTAATAAAGTCAATCTAATATTTATATAAATTCTATAAATGTCATCTTCGATAAAAGAAATTAGAAATGTTGCAATTATTGCTCACGTAGATCATGGGAAGACAACTCTTGTAGATGCATTGTTATCTCAATCAGGAATATTTAGAGACAATGAAGTTATCCCTACATGTGTAATGGATTCAAATGATCTTGAAAGAGAAAGGGGGATAACAATTCTCTCAAAAAATACTGCAGTTAACTACAAAGATACCAGAATTAATATTATCGATACACCTGGCCATGCTGATTTTGGAGGAGAAGTTGAAAGGGTTTTGGGAATGGTTGATGGTTGTCTGCTTATTGTTGATGCAAATGAGGGACCTATGCCTCAAACAAGATTTGTTTTAAAAAAAGCATTAGAAAAAGGACTTAGGCCTATAGTCTTTGTGAATAAAATTGATAGACCACGAGTAGTACCAGAAATAGCAATTGATAAGGTCCTTGATTTGTTTTTGGAGTTAGGTGCTGATGATGATCAATGTGATTTCCCTTATCTTTTTGGGAGTGGCTTATCTGGTTTCGCAAAGGAAGAGATGGAATCTAATAGTGACAATATGATGCCTCTTTTTGAAGCTATTATTAGACACGTTCCTCCTCCAGTAGGTGATTCTAATAAGCCTCTTCAGCTGCAAATAACTACTTTGGACTATTCTGATTTCTTAGGCAGAATAGTAATTGGGAAGATCCACAATGGAACTATAAAAAATGGCCAACAGGCTAGTTTAATTAAAGAAAACGGAAAAACTATTAAAGGTAAGGTTAGTAAGCTTTTAGGATTTGAAGGATTACAAAGAATTGATATAAATGAAGCATTTGCAGGTGATATTGTTGCTGTTTCTGGTTTCGATGACGTCAATATTGGTGAGACCATAGCATGTCCTGATTCTCCTCATCCTCTTCCATTAATCAAAGTTGATGAACCTACATTAAATATGACATTTGTTGTAAATGATTCACCATTCGCGGGTAAGGAAGGGAAATTTGTTACTAGTAGACAATTAAAAAATAGATTGGAGAGAGAACTTTTAACAAATGTTGCCCTGAGAGTAGAAGAAACTGATTCTCCTGATAGGTTCTCAGTTTCAGGAAGAGGAGAATTACATCTAGGGATATTGATTGAAACTATGAGAAGAGAGGGTTTTGAGTTTCAAATCTCACAGCCTCAAGTAATTTTTAGAGAAATTGATAATGTTGAATGTGAGCCTATAGAGACTTTGGTTTTAGATGTACCTGAAGTATCTGTGGGTTCTTGCATCGAAAAACTTGGATCTAGAAAGGCAGAGATGAAAAACATGCAGACAAGTTCAGATGGTAGAACTCAATTAGAATTTCTAGTGCCATCAAGAGGATTAATTGGATTTCGCGGGGAGTTTGTAAGGATAACCAGAGGCGAAGGTATTATGAGCCATTCGTTTTATGAATATAAACCTAAAACAGGAGACTTTGAAACCAGAAGGAATGGTGTTCTTATAGCTTTTGAGGAAGGTGTAGCCACATTTTATGCTTTAAAGAATGCTGAAGATAGGGGAGTATATTTCATTAAACCTGGAGTTAAAGTTTATAAAGGAATGATAATTGGTGAGAATAATCGACCTCAAGATCTTGAGTTGAATATATGTAAAACTAAGCAGTTGACTAATATGAGATCTGCAGGGGCAGAAGAACTTGATACTTTGCAGTCACCTGTGGATATTACCCTTGAAAGAGCACTCGAATACATTGGTCCAGATGAAATGCTAGAGGTCACACCGGATTCAATAAGAATGAGAAAAATAAATAAAAAGAAAAAAAATTAGTAATTGCTTTAATGAACGAAGAAAGTGCAAAAAGTTTTCAAGATTCCCTTTTTACAGCTTTAACTCTTTTTAATAATCATGAATGGTACGAGGCTCATGATGCTTTTGAAGAAATATGGAATTCCGTAGATGGTGACGAAAGACAAGTTATCCAAGGAATTTTACAAGTATCTGTTTCTCAGTTTCACTTAAGTAAAGGTAATTTAAATGGAGCTACTATTTTGCTTGGAGAGGGTTTAGGCAGAATAAAAACTAGAACCAAGATTGATTTAGGGATTGATCTTGAATCCTTCTGCCAATGTTTGGAAGATTTATTGAGGAAATTACAATATAAAGAACTATTAAACGAGAACGATAAGCCTTTTTTGAAACTTCTTTGATAAATATGAATATTATGAATATATCTTTATCTTCAATGAAATTATTATTTTCTATCCCAATTTTTTTTCAAGAAAGTAAGAAAACTAATCGATCTCAAGGAAAATGAACCTAAATATTCATAATGTATCCCTTTCAATTAAAGGAAGATTAATTGTAAATGATGTTTCCATAATCGTTAATCCAGGGGAAGTTGTAGGTTTGATGGGACCTAATGGTGCTGGGAAAACTACAACTTTTAATCTTGCAGTTGGGAATATAAAACCAGATAAAGGTGTAATTTTAATGAATGGGAAAAATATAACCAATCTTCCTCTACCAATTAGATCAAGACTTGGGTTAGGGTACTTAACTCAGGAAGCGAGTATTTTTAGAGACCTCACAGTTAAGGATAATATAGATTTGGCTTTACAAAATTCATCTTATGGTATAGCAGCGATAAGAAATAGAAGAGAACAATTAATTAATGAATTTAATTTGAATAACTTTGTAGATAATTATGGTTATCAACTTTCAGGAGGAGAGAGGAGGAGGTGTGAGATAGCTAGAGCTCTCACTGTAGGCAGAAAAGGGCCTAAATATTTGTTATTAGACGAACCTTTTGCTGGGATCGATCCTCTAGCTGTTAATGATCTAAAGAAACTAATTCTTAAATTAAGTAGTGATGGGGTGGGGATTCTCATTACAGACCATAATGTAAGGGAAACCCTTCTTATTACTAACAAATCATATGTATTAAGTGAAGGAAAAATTTTAGCTAGAGGTTCATCAAGTGAATTGGCTGATAATCCAATAGTCAAGAAGTATTATTTAGGAGATAATTTCAAACTTTGAAATGCTTTTTTTAAAAAAAAACTTTATTATTAAATATTTACTCATATAAGGATGATTTTAATTATTATTTATTTGTCATTGAATATTAGAACTTGAGAAATTTCTAGAAATGATACTAGATAATTTTTTTAAAAATTTAATATATGAACCGGTTTCAGTTTTAGGTATATTGGTTTTTTATTTTTTATTAATTAACTTACCAATTTCTTTGGGTGCAGTTTTTAGAAAGAAGTCTTCCTCAGCTGTAAGACTTATTACGATTTTAGTGAACTTATTAATAACATTACAATTAATTTCTAGGTGGTCAATTTCTGGACATTTTCCTATTAGCAATTTGTATGAATCTCTTTATTTCCTTACTTGGGGTATCACATTAGGTCAACTATTGGTTGAAAGAGAATACCAATCTCCAATAATTCCCTCAATTGCCATACCTATTGAGTTACTGACTGTGGCTTTTGCTTGTTTTGTTTTACCTGAGGATTTGAAATTATCATCCAACTTAGTTCCCGCTTTAAGGTCTAGTTGGTTAGTGATGCATGTTAGCGTCGTAATGCTTAGTTATGCAGCATTAATAATAGGTTCCTTACTTTCAATGACTGTTTTATTTATTAATAAAAATAAGCCGCTTCAAATCAGAAGTAGTTCTACAGGTATAGGAGGATTTAAACTTTCAAATAACTATCCTGTAAATGATTTAGTTGGACCTATTGAATTTTCTCATTCAGAAGAATTAGATACATTAAGTTATCGTTCTATATTAGTAGGGTTTGTTCTTTTGACTCTCGGTTTAATTTCAGGTGCAGTTTGGGCTAATGAGGCCTGGGGCACATGGTGGAGTTGGGATCCAAAAGAAACATGGGCATTTATCTCATGGTTGTTTTATGCTGCTTATCTGCATATGAGAATAAGCAAGGGTTGGCAAGGACGCAAACCAGCATTATTAGCATCTACAGGCTTTTTAGTGGTTTTAGTATGTTATTTAGGAGTTAATTTCTTAGGAATAGGGTTACATAGTTATGGCTGGATATTTGGGTGATTTGTTAATCTCCCAGAATATTTATTGAGGTTCAGAAAGAACATTCCCCTTTTGAGCTTCTTGTGCAACTTTTCTCAAATCATCACATCCCTCTTTTAATGTTGAGTATGCAAACATTCCACTACCTGCAATAAAACAATTAGCTCCAGCATCTGCACATTGTGAAATAGTCCAATTTGCTTTTATTCCCCCATCAACTTCAATGTCGACATTTAAGTTTTTTTCGATAATAAAGTTTCTTATTTCTCTTATTTTATTAAGCATTGTTGGTATATAAGCTTGTCCACCAAAGCCTGGATTAACTGTCATAACTAAAACATGATCAACCATATCCATAATGTTTTTAATCATTTCAAAAGGAGTATGAGGGTTTAATGCAACAGAAGGAGATCCTCCCAAATCTCTAATTCTTCCGAGAACTCTATGCAAATGAATATTTGCTTCGGCATGAGCTATTACTACTCCTGGTTCACCATTGGTTCCCTTTGTAGCGTTTACATAAGATTCAAGCATGGTTTCACAGTTGTATTGACTCACCATTAATTGAGTTTCAAAAGGGACATTGCAATATTTCCTGCATGCTGCAATCATTTCAGGACCAAATGTAAGATTTGGCACGAAATTTCCATCCATTACATCAAATTGAATTCTATCTACCCCAGCTTCCTCGAGCTCTTTTACACATGCCCCCATATTTGCCCAATCTGCTGGTAAAACTGAAGGAATTATTTGGATTGGTCTATTAACACCAGTTAAAATTGTTTGATTTGACTCAGTCATTTAATTTTTAAAATATTTAATAAAGATACTATATTTAGTTGTTTATTCCTAATTTCAAGTCACGGCCTGATAAAGTATCACCTGTAAAGAGTTAAAAAAAGCTTACTAGCATAATAATTCTCATAAAAAATGACATTTTTTATGAGATCATACTCAAAACCATTAAGAAAATCCTCAAAATTTAATTGTGAATCAAACTTTAATTCAAGAAATTCTCGAAGTTGTCGAGCAAGCAGCTATTGCCTCAGCTAAACTAACAGGACTTGGTCAAAAAGATGAAGCTGATGCTGCAGCTGTCGAAGCAATGAGATTGCGAATGGGCAAAATTGAAATGAAAGGGAAAATTGTTATTGGAGAAGGTGAAAGAGATGAAGCACCTATGCTTTATATAGGTGAAGAGGTTGGTAGTGGAAATGGCCCAGGGGTTGATTTTGCAGTAGATCCTTGTGAAGGAACAAATCTTTGTGCGAATAATCAAAGAGGTTCTATGGCGGTTTTAGCTGCCTCTGATACAGGTGGTCTTTTCAATGCGCCTGATTTTTATATGAATAAATTAGCAGCTCCTCCTGCGGCTAAAGGTAAAGTGGATATTAGAAATTCAGCTACTGAAAACTTGAAGATACTAAGTGATTGCTTGGGTCTTTCTATTGATGAGCTTACTGTAGTTGTAATGGATAGAACTAGGCATAAAGATTTAATTAAAGAGATTCGAGGATGTGGTGCAAAAGTACAACCGATTTCTGATGGTGATGTTCAAGCTGCGATTGCATGTGGTTTTGCAGGTACTGGAACACATTGCTTGATGGGTATAGGTGCAGCCCCAGAGGGTGTTATTTCAGCTGCTGCAATGAGAGCTCTCGGCGGACACTTTCAAGGACAACTAGTTTATGATCCAACAATCGCTCAAACTTCTGAATGGGCTGATTACACAAAAGAAGGAAATATAAAACGTCTTAATGAAATGGGCATAACAGATATAGATAAAATCTATGAAGCGAATGAATTGGCATCGGGAGAAAACGTTGTTTTCGCTGGAAGTGGAATAACTGATGGATTATTATTTGACGGAGTTAAATTTGAAAGGGATTGTGTTAGAACAAGTAGTCTAGTTATTAGTACATTAGATAGTACTGCAAGGTTCACAAATACTGTCCATATAAAAGATGGTGCTAAGAGTATCAGCCTTTAAAAATTCACTTTTGATTTTATGCATATTGTTGTCGTCGGACTGAGTCATCGCACGGCACCTGTCGAAGTGCGTGAGAAGTTAAGTATTCCTGACCAATCCATAACAGACTCATTGAAAGCATTAAAAGCTTTTTCTGATGTATTAGAAGTGTCAATTTTAAGTACTTGTAATAGGCTGGAAATATATGCGCTTGTAAAGGATAAAAATACTGGAATTTCATCTATTAAAGAATTTATATCAGAATATTCTGGAATTATTTTTGAAGATTTAAATCCACATCTTTTTTGTTTTAGACAGGAAGAAGCAGTTTTGCATTTGATGAAAGTCTCGGCAGGACTAGATAGCCTCGTTTTAGGGGAAGGACAAATCCTTTCGCAGGTAAAAAAAATGATGAGATTAGGCCAAGAGAATCAATCTACTGGACCAATTCTTAATAGATTATTAACTCAATCAGTTAGTACAGGTAAAAAAGTAAGATCCGAAACAAATTTAGGAACTGGGGCTGTGTCAATCAGTTCAGCAGCCGTAGAACTAGCTCAACTAAAAATTGGACAAGAAAAGGGTTTTGATACTCTTGTAAGTTTGGAATCAGAGAACGTTCTTGTTGTTGGCGCCGGACGAATGAGTAGGCTTTTAATAACTCATTTAAAATCAAAAGGATGTCATAAACTTATCCTCTTAAATAGGAATATTGATAGAGCATTAAATCTTGCTAAAGACTTCCCTGACTTAGAGATTGTTTGTAAAGGGTTAAACGAATTAGAAGAAAACATATCATTATCATCGCTTGTCTTCACCAGTACGGCTTCTGAAGAGCCAATTATTGATCTAACAAAAATTGAAAAAATAAATTTGAGTAATAGACTTAAATTTATTGATATTGGTGTACCGAGAAATATATCTAATGATGTCAAAAAACATGAATTTGTAAAATCATTTGATGTTGATGACTTACAAGAGGTCGTTTCAAGAAATCAAGAATTTAGACAGAAAATAGCAAAGGAAGCGGAATCTTTAGTAGAAGAAGAAAGGATCATTTTTCTAGAATGGTGGGCAAGTTTAGAGGCCGTTCCAGTAATTAATAAACTTAGATCAGATTTGGAGTTAATTAGAAAAGAGGAATTGCAAAAAGCACTTAGCAGAATGGGACCAGATTTTTCGGCTCGAGAAAGAAAAGTTGTGGAAGCTCTGACTAAAGGAATAATTAATAAAATACTTCATACGCCGGTCACCAAGTTGAGAAGTCCTCAATCAAGAGAAGAAAGACAAGTTTCTTTGAAAATCGTTGAAAAATTGTTTTCTTTGGTAGAAGAGGATAAAAATAACTAACTTTTTCCGATTTATATTAAGTTTTTCCAGTGATTTATCGAAAAACCTTTGTAAACTGACCATTTGTATTTCTAAATATGCCCATAATCAGTTACTTTAAGTAGTTGTATATCTACCTCCATTAGATTGAATGAAGCGTGTGTTGGCCATAATCCTCGGAGGAGGAAAAGGTTCTAGACTTTACCCTCTAACAAAAATGAGGGCTAAACCTGCTGTGCCATTGGCAGGTAAGTATCGTTTGATAGATATTCCGATTAGTAATTGTATAAATTCAGGCATCGAAAAAATGTACGTATTGACCCAGTTTAATAGTGCATCTCTTAATAGACATATAGGAAGAACCTATAATTTAAATGGCCCTTTTGGCCAAGGATTTGTGGAAGTTTTAGCTGCACAACAGACTCCTGATAGTCCAAAGTGGTTTGAAGGTACTGCTGATGCTGTAAGAAAATACCAATGGTTATTTCAAGAATGGGATGTTGATGAATATTTAATATTGTCAGGTGATCAACTGTACAGGATGGACTATAGTTTATTTGTTCAACATCATAGAGATAATGGTGCTGATTTAACTGTTGCAGCTTTGCCTGTTGATGAAGCTCAAGCAGAAGGTTTCGGCCTAATGAGAACCGATGATGTTGGAAATATAAAAGAATTTAGTGAAAAGCCTACTGGAGAGAAATTGAAGGCTATGGCAGTAGATACTTCAAAATTTGGATTAAGTAAGGAGTCAGCTGCCGAAAAACCATATCTAGCCTCTATGGGGATTTATGTTTTTAGCAGAAATACTCTCTTCGATCTTCTAAATAAATTTCCTAATTATACGGATTTTGGTAAGGACATAATTCCAGAAGCCCTCAATAGAGGCGATACTCTTAAAAGTTATGTATTCGATGATTATTGGGAAGATATCGGCACAATTGGGGCATTCTTTGAGTCAAACCTTGCATTGACTGAGCAACCAAAACCTCCATTTAGTTTTTATGATGAGAAATTCCCAATTTATACTAGACCTAGATTTTTACCCCCTTCTAAACTTGTAGATGCTCAAATTACTGATTCAATTGTTTGTGAAGGCACAATCTTGAAGTCATGCAGTATTTTACATTGTGTTTTAGGTGTAAGAAGCAGGATTGAAAGTGACTCGGTTCTTGAGGATACTCTTGTTATGGGAGCAGATTTCTTTGAATCCCCTGAAGAGAGGATTGAATTAAGAAAAGGGGGCGGAACGCCTCTTGGAGTAGGTGAAGGCACTACTGTAAAAAGAGCAATTCTTGATAAGAATACAAGAATTGGCGATAATGTCGTGATCATTAATAAAGATCGAGTAGAAGAAGCAGATAAACCAGAATTAGGCTTTTATATCAGAAATGGAATTGTTGTAGTAGTTAAAAATGCAACTATTGCAAACGGAACTGTTATTTAATTCTTTTCCATCATTTTTCGCTGACATAAGTATTTTTTTTGAGCAATTTTGTTGAGTTGTAGGCAGACTGTATTTATTGAGTTTTTTTATTTTTTATGTCCAAGGCACATTTTGGTTTAATAGGTCTTGGTGTTATGGGCGAAAATTTAGTTCTTAACGCAGAGAGAAATGGATTTTCTAGTGTAGTTTTTAATAGGACTTACTCAAAAACCGAAGAATTTTTACAAGGTCGTGGCCTAGGGAAGAATATAGAAGGAGCTGAAACTCTTCAAGAATTTGTTAATAAGCTAGAGAGACCTAGAAGAATTCTAATGATGGTTAAAGCTGGGTCCGCAACAGATGCTGTCATTGATAATATTTCTGGATATCTCGAGGAAGGAGATTTATTAATAGATGGCGGCAACTCTCAATTTAAAGATACAGAAAGAAGGGTGAATACTCTTGAAAGTAAGAGTTTTGGATACATTGGAATGGGAGTTTCTGGAGGTGCCAAAGGAGCTCTAGAGGGTCCAAGTATGATGCCCGGTGGTACCAAGGCTTCATATGATGCAATAGAAAGCTTATTAACAAAAATGGCTGCCAAAGTTGAAGACGGACCATGTGTTGCATATGTTGGACCAGGAGGCTCAGGTCATTTTGTGAAAACTGTTCATAACGGAATTGAATATGGAATTGAACAAATACTTGCAGAAGCTTATGACCTTATGAAGAGAGTCAAAGGCATGAATGGACAGCAGATGTCTGAGGTATTTGGTATTTGGAATAATACTGATGAATTAGCTTCTTATCTTGTTGAGATAACAGAGATTTGTCTAAATACAAAAGATGAGATAACTGGAGATGATGTCGTGGAAAAAATATTAGATAAAGCTGGCCAGAAAGGTACAGGGTTATGGACTGTTGTAAGTGCTCTAGAACTGGGGGTATCAGTACCAACTATTTATGCATCTTTAAATGCAAGGGTAATGAGTTCTTTGAAAGAGCAACGTAGTGAGATTGAAAAAACTATTCCATCTAAAGAGATAGAGGATTTTGATTTAGGAAATATATCAGATGGAATGAAACCTTTATTTGATGCTGTAGTCCTTGCCACAATTGCTAGCTATGCCCAAGGTATGGATATTTTAAGAGAAGCATCTGCAGTATATAACTATGGATTGAATATGCCGTCAATTGCTCAAATATGGAAAGGTGGTTGCATAATTAGATCAAAATTATTAAGTAAAATTCAAGATGCTTACAACAAAGACCCTAATCTAAAAAATTTAATTTTTGATGATTGGTTCAATAATGCAATCGCGACAAGATTAGATAACTTAGCTAAAGTAGTTTCTTTATCTACAAAAGCAGGTATACCAGTACCATGCCTATCAAGTACTTTAGATTATTTGAATAGTTATAGAACCAATAGACTTCCTCAGAATCTTGTTCAGGCAATGAGAGACTGTTTTGGCTCTCATACATATGAAAGAATTGATAAGGAAGGTAGTTTTCATACTGAATGGATGAAATGATTGAAAAGGTTAAAAATGGATATACACTCTATATTTACAAAGACAAGTTAGAACTATCCTCAGAAGTCTTTAAGTTTATTGAAAACCAAATTGTTCATATATTAACGAATAAAGAAAGATTCAAATTTTGTGTAAGTGGAGGCTCAACTCCTAAAGCTGTCTATAAGCTTTTATCAAAAAGTGATCTTAGATGGGATATGGTTGATGTCTTTTTAGGGGATGAAAGATGTGTTGATCCAAATTCAGAATTGAGTAACTCGTTAATGTTGAAGAATTCATTGTTAACTAATTTTGGATCTAAAGCTTTTTTTTATGAAATTTTCAATGATTTAAATGCTGATGATGAAGCTATAAAAAATCAATTTATTTCTAAATTATTTGAAAAATGCGGATCAAACCCTCCAACTTTTGATTTAACATTATTAGGTCTTGGAGACGATGGTCATACAGCCTCACTATTTCCTTATCAAAAAAATAATAATGTAGATGATTTTGTTATTTTTAATGAGGGCAAAGGTTTAAAAAGAATTTCATTAACTCCAAAGGTTCTTTCAGCTTCTTCAAAGATAGTATTTTTAGTTTGTGGAGCTAATAAGAGAATTGCTCTTGAGAGGTTATTAAATGAAAAAGAGCCACCAGATAGAACCCCATCAAAATTAATAAAATCTATTAATCAAATTTCGATATTTTGCGATCAGGAATCAGCAAAAGAATTAGAAATTTAGTTAAAGTCTATTAATAATTTAAATTATTTAATGAGTAAGAAAAAATTTTTATTCCAGAAAAAGGAGTTCGATGGTTGGAAAACATTAAATGATACTGTTATGGGCGGATCAAGTTCAGCTATTTGTGAAATTTCAAATTCGGGTTTGATATTAAAGGGTAATATTGTCGAGAAAGCAGGAGGATTTGTTAGTTGTAGATCTTCTATATATAAACCTTCTTTAAATGTATCTGAGTATTCATCCTTTGAATTAAATATTGATGGACAAGGAAGAACTTTTAAATTTGCGGTCGCTTGTGAAGATGATCTACTAGGACTAACCGAATTTATTCCGGGTGGACTTAGATGGATTAAATCATTCCCAACAAAAAAATTCGGGACAACAAATGTTCAAATTCCTTTTATTGAGCTAAAACCTTCAGTAAGAGCTAATAAAGTACGTTTCCCATTTAAATTCAAGCCATCTAAAATTAAAAGATTGCAACTACTACACTCTAAGTTCGGTGATGATGGATTACTTAATAATGAGTTTAAACAGGGTTCAATAAAAGTTTTAATTAAATCAATAAGTGTTATTTGAAAATCCACCTAAAAATATAGAGAGCTTAATCGCTAAGTCAGCAGATTTAACAAATAAACCTTTTGTTCATTCTGTAGTAAAAATAAATGGTGAATACGAATTCGAAGATGAAGATATTGATTTAACAGTTAATATCTTATGTCGAGATAAAGAAGGTAAAAGATTAGAAATTTATGATCTTGAATTAGAACTTTTTAAATCAAATAAAGAGTTGGTTCTAGTAATCTCTAAGCTTAATTTCCCTGATGAACCAATATTGTGGTGCGGAATTAAAACATTATGGATGGATAGTAGTAATGGGAAAAAATGCAATTCACCTAAATACAGCGCTAGATTGGAAAATTTAGCAAATAGGATAAAAAGTTTTATTGATTAAGAAAATAAAATTTGAGCTGATTTATAAATCAGTAACAGCCCCTAAACTTGATGTGCTTACGATTCTCGAATATTTTGAAAGAATTCCTCTTTTGTATTTTTGAATAGGTTTTACCCAATCTTTTTTTCTTTTTTCTAATTCTTCGTCAGATAAATCAACTTCTATTAGTTGTTTTACAGCATCTACTGTAATTAAATCACCTTGTCTTATTAGAGCAATATTTCCTCCTACAGCTGCCTCTGGAGCCATGTGACCCACAACAAGACCATAGGTACCCCCACTAAATCTGCCATCGGTAATTAAAGCCACCTTCTCTCCTAGCCCTTGACCAACAATAGCAGAAGTTGGAGCTAACATTTCTCTCATGCCTGGACCTCCTACAGGACCTTCGTTTCTAATAACAACAACATCACCAGCTTTGATATCGTTATTTAATATCGATTTTAAACAATCCTCTTCACTTTCAAAAATCTTTGCGGGACCTGTTAATACAGGGTTTTTTACTCCGCTAATTTTGGCTACAGAACCTTCGCTCGCTAAGTTACCTTTTAATATCGCTAGATGTCCTTTTTTATAAAGAGGGTTATCTATGTCTCTTATAACATTTTGATTTGTTGGAGGCTTATCTGGAATATTCTGTAAGTATTCTGAGATGGTTTTGCCTTCAATGTTTTTGCAATCGCCATGAATTAATCCTGCATTCAAAAGTATTTTCATTACTTGTGGAATCCCACCTGCCTTATGAAGATCCACCGTCACATATTTACCACTCGGTTTAAGGTCACAAATAACGGGTACTTTTTGTCTGATTCTCTCAAAATCATTAATGTTGATATCTATTCCTGCAGTATTCGCAATAGCTAAGATGTGCAATACCGCATTTGTTGATCCGCCAATTGCCATAATTACTGATATTGCATTTTCAAATGCTTTCCTAGTCATTAGGTCTAGAGGTCTTATATCTTTTTCTATTGCAGAGACTAATATCTCAGCACTTTTTTCTGCACTTAGTTCTTTTTCAAGATCTTCAGCAGCCATAGTGGAGCTTTGAGGAAGACTTAACCCTAATACTTCAATAACCGCAGACATTGTATTAGCTGTAAACATTCCTCCACAGCTGCCAGCACCGGGAATACAATTTTTCTCAACTTGGATTAACCTTTCTTCATTAATTTTGCCTGATGTTAATTGTCCAACAGCTTCAAATGCACTAACAACGGTAAGATCTTCTCCATGCAATTTTCCAGGCTTTATTGTCCCGCCATAAATGAAAATTGAGGGAATATTCATTCTTGCAATTGCAATCATGGCACCCGGCATATTTTTATCACATCCACCTATCGCTAGTACTCCATCCATACTCTGAGCATTGCATGCTGTTTCAATTGAATCAGCAATAACTTCTCTTGAAACTAGGGAATATTTCATGCCCTCTGTTCCCATAGAAATGCCATCACTTACTGTTATAGTCCCAAACATCTGAGGCATCCCACCTGATCTTTTTATAGACTCTTCAGCTTTTAGAGCTAACTTATTTAAACCCATATTGCAAGGTGTTATGGTGCTGTATCCATTTGCAACTCCAATAATAGGTTTATTAAAATCTTCATCATTAAATCCAACAGCTCTTAACATCGATCTGTTAGGGGATCTTTGCACACCTTGGGTTATTGCAGATGATCTGAGTTTATTCATATTATTTGAGAACCGTTTTTATTCTATTGCCCCAACTCTTCAAGTTGCTTCCTTACATCAGCAATTGCAGAATTAAGTTGCTCAACTTTCTTCTCCAAATTCTCTCCTTCAACTTCATTTATATTTTCATTTGAATCAATCGCTTCTGACCCGTCTTGAATTCTGGAGGAATACATCATTGCTTTTTGTTTTTTTTCCTCCTTTCTTTTGTCTGCTTCGGATATTAACCACCAAGCTAGACCTGCTGCTCCAATAAAAGCACCGCTTATTAATGATAAAAGATTATTTGAAGACGAATCTCTGTATTCAGACATTGGTAAGATATTTACTCATATATTCTATACTAGTTCTTATCTTGAAATATAGTACTTAAACGCGATAAAGGATTCCCGATGCCTGGTACTAATAATTGTGTTTTTTCGTCTTCATCATCTATGCAAGAAGTGTAAATTACCTGATTAGGGAGTAATTTTGCAATTTCATTTAACCCTTTATTTGAGCAAATAGCAGCTATTAAAAGAATCCTATTTGAATCAACACCTAATTCCTTTAATTTGATTAAAGTTTCTAATGTTGATGATTTTGTCGTTATTTGTTCTGAATAAAATATTACTCCTTCATTTGATTCAATAGTTTTAGGAAGTTCTCCTAATGAGAGGGTTGAATTAGGAATTACTTCTTTAGATCCAAACCAAAGAGATAACCCTTCGGGCAACATTGCGAGCACTTTTATTGGATAATCATTATTAATAAAGAATCCATCTGCGTCTCCATTATCAGTATTTACTATTTCTTTTTTATAGGGAAGCCAATTACGTAATGCTTCATATGTAAGCCATTTACCTAATTGCTCATATCCTGTTGAGTACAAAATATTTGGAGTATTTTTTTCTCGCAATATTGAAAGCCAATGTTTTATTAATGGATGAGGAGGAACAATAACCTTTAGTGACATTGCCATATATTTTCCTTTAAGATACTCTTACAAACTTTAAATACTTAAGTTCTAAAATACAGTCTTATTATGATTAAATCAATTGTTTTCCCCTCACTAAAGAATGCATTAATTACTTTGTTATTCGTTGGGATTTTATTTTTTAATTCTGTAAATTCTGCATGGGCTAAAAGACCTCCTGAGATTAGAAACCAGCAAGACCTTAATTTAGAGCCAGATATGCACGGTCAAGACTTAAGCGGTAACGAATACGTTAAGTTTGATTTGAATGGGTTTAATTTCAGTGAAAGTAATTTAGAAGGTGCGGTTTTTAATAATAGTAAATTGCAAAACTCAAAGTTTACAGGAGCAAATTTAAGAGATGCACTAGCTTATGCAACAGACTTTACAGATGCTGATCTTTCGGATGTTAATTTTACTAATGCTTTATTAATGGAGAGTAATTTTGAAGGTGCGAAAATTGATGGTGCAGATTTTACTGATGCTGTTCTTAGTCGTACACAACAAAAACAATTATGTGCGATTGCTAATGGCACAAATAGTTCTACAGGAGAAAGTACAGAATATAGCCTAGGTTGTTAATTATCAAAGATGAAAAAAAAAATCCCAGTTATAGTTGTTTCTGGATTTCTTGGTTCAGGTAAAACAACTTTTCTAAGATATCTATTAAAAGAGAGTAATAAAAAATTTGGTTTAATAATTAATGAATTTGGTGATGTTGGAATTGACGGTGATTTGATTAAAAGTTGTGATAAATGTGATGAATCTGAAGACGAATGCGTAATTGAATTAAACAATGGATGTTTATGTTGTACTGTTCAAGATAATTTTGTTCCGTCAATAAAAGCTCTCCTAAAATCTAATCCTCCTATCGAATCAATAATTATCGAAACAAGTGGCTTGGCACTACCAATTCCCTTAATTCAAGCACTTAACTGGCCTGAGATTAGGTCTTCCCTCTACCTTGATGTTGTTGTTGGTATCGTTAATGGAGAATCAATGCTTAATGGTTCACCAATTAATGATTTAAATGAAATAACAAAACAATATAATGAAACAGATAAAATCGATCACAACGCCACTATAGATGAACTTTTTGAGGAGCAACTAGAAGTTTCTGATATCGTTTTAGTCTCTAGATCAGATATCTTAAATGATGATCAGTTTGACTTTGTAAAAAATAAAATTCAAGGAAGACTAAATTCATCTACACCAATCATTAAATCTAAGGATGGCAAAATTGATTTAAATTATCTATTTGACTTTAATTTTAAAAAAGAGACTTATAAAGAATTTTTAACGGAAGAACATGACCATAATCATATTGAGCTTTTATCAGATTCATTTAAATTAAATTATTTCCTTGAAAAAAATGACTTTGAAAAAGAGATGTCAAAAATCTTGGATGAATTAAACATTCTTCGAATAAAAGGACGTATTTGGATACCAAACAAATCATTGCCTTTACAAATACAAATTGTTGGAAAAAAAATTAATACTTGGTTTGAAGAAGCTCCAGACAATTGTTGGAGACCAAATGATAATGCTGGGCTTGAATTAGTAATAATTTCCTTTGATGAAAAATCTATAAAAAATTTCAATAAAAAAATTAAAGAGAAATTTAAGATTTTAAGTGACCCAAAAATAGCAATTTGACTTTATAGTTAGCTGCCGGGATACTTACATTAGTAAACAGCGCTAAATGGAAAATCCAAAAATTGCCTTAAAACATATAATCTCTGACGATGTAATATCAATTGATAAAATCAAATGTTCAAAATGTGGAGGTGCAGGAAATTTTAAAACACCAGAAAATTCAAGAAGAACTTGCTTAGTTTGTTTTGGTAAAGGCTACATAAACATTTAGTAATATAGAAAACCTCAAGATAAAAATATTTGTTTATTAATCAAGAGTACTTTTTATTAAAATTTAAACTAATCTTCTAGTAGAAATTAATTTTTTATTTGGACCAATTTGCAGCAAAAGTTTTTGTAAGACTAAGACCTTCAGTTTTAGATCCAGCAGGGGAAGCTACCAAATCTGCTTCTATAAAACTTGGAGCCGAGGGAATAAAATCATTACGTATAGGAAAAATGATTGAAGTAAAAATAGAAGGTAATGATGAAAACGAAGTAAGAGAAAAAATTGATTTATTGTGTGATAGGTTATTCGCAAATACTGTTATTGAAGATTATGAGTATTCACTAGAAAAATTATAAGATGGATAATTTTACTGTAGGAGTTGTTGTCTTCCCTGGTTCTAATTGTGATCGTGATGTTTCATGGGCATTGGAAGGTTGTCTAGACATAAGAACAAAATACTTGTGGCATGAGTCTTCAGATTTAAGTGATGTAGATGCAATAGTTTTACCTGGAGGATTTAGCTATGGTGATTATTTAAGATGCGGAGCAATTGCGAGATTCTCTCCATTAATAAATGCCTTGTATGAGTTTGTTAAAAGCGGGAAAAGAGTTTTAGGAATTTGTAATGGGTTTCAAATTTTGACTGAATCAGGGTTTTTGCCTGGTGCTCTTGTTGCAAATAAAAATCTTAATTTTATCTGTGATGACGTTGAACTGGATATTGTTTCTTCAAAAGGAGGTTGGTTTAATAATGGAGATGAAAAACAAACTATTAAGTTGCCAATAGCGCATGGGGAAGGAAGATATCATTGTGATTCTGATACTTTAAAAAAACTTGTAGATAATGAATTGATTGCTTTGAGATATAAAAATAATCCTAATGGGTCCTCATTCGATATCGCAGGCATAACTAATGAAAAGGGAAATGTTCTAGGTTTAATGCCTCATCCAGAGCGAGCATGTGACGAGACAATTGGTGGTACTGATGGTCTCTTTACATTAAAATCATTAATATTGAAATAAAAAAAGACCCCCAATTTTGGAGGTCTTTTTTATTTAATTTGGGAATAAATTAAACAGTAGCTTTTACTTTTGGATCTAAATCACCTTTTGCATAAAGATCAGCAAAATAATTTGTACTGTTTTGTTTGATCTTACTTGCTTGACCTTCGCACCAGAACTGCTTGTATCTATCAAGACAAACTTGCTTCATGTATTTTCTAGCAGGTTTGTTGAAATGTCTTGGGTCAAAGTTTGCCTTATCAGCAAATGCTGCCTCTCTAACCGCGGCAGTGAAAGCAAGTCTGTTATCAGTATCAATGTTGACTTTCCTAACTCCATTTCTTATTCCCTCTTGAATCTCTTCAACAGGAACACCATATGTTTGAGGAATTTCACCACCATATTTGTTAATAATATCCAACCATTCTTGGGGAACTGAACTAGATCCATGCATTACAAGATGGGTATTTGGAAGTGCTTTATGAATTTCAGCAATTCTGCTTATTGCAAGAACTTCTCCTGTTGGTTTCCTTGTAAATTTATAAGCTCCATGGCTTGTACCTATGGCAATAGCTAAAGCATCGACTTTTGTTTTAGCAACAAAATCTGCAGCTTCTTCAGGATCAGTTAGAAGCATATCTGTAGAAAGTTCACCTTCAAATCCATGACCATCTTCCGCTTCACCTTTTCCTGTCTCTAATGAACCTAAGCAACCCAATTCTCCTTCAACACTAACTCCAACTGAATGAGCAAAATCTACTACTTTTTTAGTAACTGCAACATTATATTCGTAACTAGCAGGTGTTTTTGCATCTGCCTCTAGAGAACCGTCCATCATAACTGATGTGAAACCATTTATTGCTGCTGAGTAACATGTTGATGGCTCATTACCGTGGTCTTGGTGCATTACCACTGGAATATTAGGATATGTTTCTGTAGCAGCAAGGATTAGATGACGTAGGAAAATTTCTCCTGCATAATTTCTTGCCCCTCTTGAAGCTTGGAGGATTACAGGACTATCAGTTTCATATGCTGCTTCCATGATTGCTTGAACTTGTTCAAGGTTATTAACATTAAAAGCTGGAATACCGTAACCATTCTCAGCAGCGTGATCTAAAAGTAGTCTTAGTGGAACGAGGGCCATAATTAAAATAAGTTAAATGCTATATAAAGCATATGTTTCCGAGAGTTTAGTATAAATAGGTATCAAATGTCACGTCATTAGATATACAAAATACTAAATTAAAGAAACTTATTTTATGACCCAGAGTACATTTTTAGGATTTTCTTAGTTAATAAGTGTAGCCTGCCACAAACAATTGTTCATCAGATGAAGGTTGAGATCCTGCTACATAGGCACCTTTTGAAGCTTCAGAGTTTGCTTGAGCTCTTGCTATTAATGCTTTTTGACCTTCTTCAACGTCGCTTCCTTTCCAGGCCTTTAAGCATGAGTGCTGTAATGCTCTTCCATAGGAGAATGAAACATTCCATAAAGCTTTCCTGTAAAGAGTGTTCATATTATTTAGATAAACAGAAGCAGCTTCTTGGCTTAACCCTCCTGATAAGAAAACTATTCCAGGAACAGATGCAGGAACGCATCTTTCCATAGTTCTAATTGTCATTTCAGCAACCTTCATAGGATCAGCCTTTGTTGGACAATCTGCTCCATTAACAGTCATAGAAGGTTTTAATATAGTGCCTTCTAGAAAAACTCCATTTGCTTGACAGGCAATATAAACCTGCTTTATTACCTCTTCTTGAACTTCAGCAGTTTTTTCAATAGTATGGTCGCCGTCCATTAAGATTTCAGGTTCAATAATTGGTACTAACCCAGATTCTTGAACTGATCTTGCATACCTTGCTAATCCTCAAGCATTCTCTTGAATTGATAGTTTTGAAGGACAACCATCATTTGTAATTTGCAGAACTGCTCTCCACTTTGCAAATCTGGCACCTTGTTCATAATATTTTGCGGCTCTTTCAACTAACCCATCTAGACCAGAGCAAAAAGTTTCTACATCTCCTCCTCCTGGAAGTGGATTTAGACCCTTATCGACCTTTATACCTGGAATAATACCTAAATCATTTAGTTTCTTAACCATTTACTCGCCATCTTGGTGATTCTGATAAAGAGTTTCTTCGAAGAGGATTGCTCCACTTATATATTTGCCAAGACCTTCTGTAGTAAAAAGCATACCTCTATATGCCTTCCTATTGTCTTCAGTATTCTCAACGCCAATTCCAGCTAGTCTTTTACCTACTGTTTTAGTGGATTCATCTACCGCTAATATTCCTTTTCCTTTAGAAGCTAGTAATTGAGCATTTTCTTTAAGCTCATTTTTGTAATAATTTAAAGCCATTTTTCTAATAATTCAGTTCAATTGATTTTTCCAGAATATGAAAAAAAATAAAATCAATCCAATACTTTATCGGGTGATAATTGTTACTAATAAATGTATAGCCTTAAATTTTGATACTTAATCCACTTTTGGAAGATTCTCTTATGGCTTCGCAAACTTTATGACTAGCAAGTCCCTCGCATAAGCCTGGGATTACAGGTGTTCCATTCATTACACTCTGGGCCCATAAATTTTGAATTCTCAAAACTGGAGCTATTCGCCCATCAGTCCATGTTTTTTCAAAATTAAAACTTGAATCTGCAGTTAGATTTTGTATTTTATTTTCGTTGTTTGAATATTTTAAATTAAAACCATGTACATAATCTTTTTGGTTTTCGCTTTTAAGAATTAGTGAACCTTCGCTTCCATATATTTCTAAACTAAATCCTCTACCATTTTTAGAAATTGATGATAAAGATACCTGACATGGAATAAGATTCGAGCTGTAGTTTGATATTTCTATATTGGCTAAACATACATCTTCACTCGTAACATCATTTAAATCAGATGAATTAGGTAAAGGTCTTTTTTTTATTGATGTTGCTAACTTGCCAGACACGTTTATTGCTTCTCCAAAAAACCAATTCAACATATCGAATGCATGAGTACCTAAAGCGCCAATAACTCCTCCACCTTTTTCTTCCAATGAATACCAATTCCAGGATCTTTTGGGGTCGGATCTACTGCCCATTAACCAATCTAATTTGACTAAATATATATCTCCTAAGATATTTTCATCAATAAGTTTTTTTGTCTGAAGGAAAAGAGGTACTGCTCTATATTCAAAATCAACACATACGCTTAAATTATTAATTAAAGATATTCTCTGAAGCTCTTCAATTTCTGAGGAGGATATTGAAACTGGTTTTTCTAGGAGCAAATTTTTATTATTCTCTAGAGCTTGTTTTGCTAACTTAAATCTTGATTCAGGAGGAGTGGCAATAATAATTCCATCAATTTTTGGAGATTTAACTAAGTCTTCCCAATTATGAAAAAAATCTAAGCCCGTTTCTTTTTCTATTATCGATTTTTGCTTTTTTTCGTAATGATAAATTGCTACAGGAGTTAAGTGATCAGACTCTTTTAATGCCTCTAGATGAACTTTTTTCCCAAATCCTAGTCCAGCGATTGCTATTTTTAATTTTTTATTTTTAGTATTCATTCTTATTCATTAATAAACTCTGAACAGCTATTTTCAATAACAACATCTATAAGTTCATCATTATTAGAAGTTTGCCATTTTGAATTGAATTGTGGAATTCCATTTATTGATGTATCTTTGAACTTTTTTTCATTGCAATTAATTCTCATTACATAAAGTGATAACTCTCCATCATCATCAGAATTAGTTGGATTCTTAAAGAACTTTGTTAATACACTTATTTCACCATTTGGGAGCGACTTAATACTCCCTTTATCAAGCCATTCTTTCCCATCATCATTCTCTTTTAGTAGGACCCAGTCAACATTTCCTATCGCATATGAATAGTAGGCAAAGTTAAAAATAAAGAGTAGAAGGGTTAAAGAAAAATAAAATAAATTACAAATTATTCTCATTTTATATATTTGCTTCTGCAAGTTCTTTTACACCATGAATTTTTAAAATTTTAGTCAGAGTATCCTTGAGATCTTTCCTTTTTACTATGACATCAACAAAACCATGCTCAAGCAGATATTCAGCCGTTTGAAAATTATCGGGTAATTTTTCTCTTAATGTTTGTTCTATAACCCTTCTTCCAGCAAATCCAATAAGTGCTTTAGGTTCCGCCAAAATTAAATCACCTAACATCGCAAAGCTGGCTGTTACTCCTCCAGTAGTTGGATGCGTTAACAAGGGCATATATAGAAGATTTTTCTCTTTATGTTTTTTTAGTGCTCCAGATATTTTTGCCATTTGCATGAGACTTAACATACCTTCTTGCATCCTTGCTCCTCCTGATGCGCAAACAATAAGAATTGGAAAATTTTCCAAAGTTGCTCTCTCAATTATCCTTGTAATTTTTTCACCAACTACTGAACCCATGGATCCTCCCATAAATCTAAAATCCATAACAGCTAATGCTAAAGGCATTGAATTCACAGAACAGATACCTGTTACGACTCCATCTCTTAAACCTGTACCAGCTTGACTTTCTTTAATTCGATCAGCATACGCTCTTCTATCTTTAAAACCCAAAGGGTCTGTAGGACTTAGTGAACTATCAAATTCTTTGAATGAATTTTTATCAGCAATTATATTTATCCTTTCATCGCTATTAATCCTATTGTGGTGTCCGCAATTACTACAAACATTGAAATTTGAAATCAGGTCTTTTCTATAGGCTACTTGCGAACATTCTGAACATTTAACCCACAAACCATCTCCTTCGTCAGTATCCTGGGAAACTTTTCCAACAAATTGATCTTTACGCCTTGCGGCAAACCAGTCGATTAATGACACAACTTTTCCTGTTTTTTCTATTTAAATCTAAATAAGGTACTTTTATCAAGAAAGATATATAAAAATTTGAGATCCTCTAGATTCAAAACTTCTCAAAGTTAAAAAAATAATGATCTGAGTTGATAATCGAAAATTAATTATTATTTATTTTTCTCCTCAATCATTTTATGAATTATTGGAGTGAGAATTAGTTCCATTGCGAATCCCATTTTCCCACCATTTACAACGATACTTGTTGGACTTGACATAAATGAATCATTAATCATTCCAAGCAAGTATTGAAAATCAATACCCCATTTCTCTCTTGCCCCTTTTCTGAAATGTATGATCACAAAGCTCTCATCAGGAGTTGGGATATTTCTGCATATGAAAGGATTTGAAGTGTCAATTGTGGGAATTCTTTGGAAATTAATATCAGTTTTGCTGAATTGTGGGCAGATGTGATTTATATAATCAGGCATTCTTCTTAATATCGTATCCACAATGGTTTCCGCTGAGTAACCTCTTTCTGCGTTATCTCTATGGATTTTTTGAATCCACTCTAAATTTGTTATCGGAACAACGCCAACAAGTAAATCAGCATAGGATGCCACATTGTATCCATCACCTTCTACCCCGCCATGCAAACCTTCATAAAAAAGTACGTCTGTCCCCTCAGGAATATCTTCCCATGGAGTAAATTGCCCAGGTTCTAGTGATGTCCCAAGTCTTGTATTATGTTCTTCTGCTTCTTCAAGACTATGTAGATAATATCTTTTTTTTCCTCCTCCAGTTTCACCATATATTTTAAAAAGTTCTTCTAATTTGTCAAAAAGATTAGCCTCGGGACCAAAATGAGAGAAATTTTCACCTTTTGAAAGAGCGTCTGCCATAGCTTTTTTCATAGGCATTCTCTCAAATCTGTGGTAACTATCACCTTCTACAACTGCGGGAACAATATCTTCTCTGGCAAAAATATGCTCAAAGGCTCTTTTTACTGTACTTGTTCCTGCTCCTGAAGATCCTGTTACAGCGACTACTGGATGACGTTTTGACATTTTTTAAAAACAATATCTAATGATTCTGACAGGTCATATGCCAACTTTATGTTTTACTTAAAAATATTTTTTTATTTATTAATTTTTTTTTTAAATTTCATCCATGATTTTATCTCCGATTTCACTGCAAGATAAAACTTCAGTAGACCCATCAGCTAAATCTGCTGTTCTAAATCCTTTTGATAAAACTTTATCAATGGCAGTTTCTAAATTTTCTGCAGCTTCTTCTTCATTTAATCCAATTTTTAACATCATGGAAGCAGATAAAAGCATTGCAATAGGATTAGCTATGTTTTTACCAGCTATATCAGGAGCCGAACCATGAACAGGTTCAAAAACGCCTGGGCCATTATTGTTTAAAGAAGCAGATGGAAGCATACCAATAGAACCAGTTAACATTGCGGCTAAATCGCTTAAAATATCTCCAAATAAATTACTAGTTAAAATCACATCAAATTGACCGGGATCTCTAACTAATTGCATTGCTGCATTATCAACGTACATATTGCTTAGAGATATATTTTTATCTTTTGAGGTGATATTTAAAACTGTATCTCTCCACAATTGACTAACCTCAAGAACGTTTGATTTGTCAACAGAACATATTTTTTTATTTCTTTGGTTAGCAATTTTTATTGCTATTTCAGTTATTCTTTCTATTTCGGTCGAATCATAAACCATTGTATTGAAAGCTTTTGGGATTTTTGTATTTGTTATATGTCCTCTTGGTTTTCCAAAATAAATTCCCCCTATTAATTCTCTTACAACAATAAGATCTACACGCTCAACGATTTCTTTTTTTAATGTACTTGCTTCCAAGAGAGATTTTCTTATTTTGACAGGCCTGATATTTGCGAAAAGGTTTAGGGCAGATCTTAACTTTAGTAACCCACTTTCTGGCCTTAATTCTCTTGCAAGAGAATCATATTTTATATCTCCAACACATGCTAAAAGTACTGCATCACTTTTTTTGCATTGATCTAGTGTCTCATCTGGAGCAGGAGTACCATATTTTTCATATGCTATCCCTCCAAATAATTTTTCAATAATCTCAATATCGAAATTATGATTTTTTGAAAGTTTTTTTAAAACTTTTTTTGATACTTCTGAAATTTCTGGTCCAATTCCGTCTCCTGACAATAAAACAATCTTATATTTCTTCATTTAAATTTTTGTTTACTAGAACAATAAATTATTGCTTGTCTAATTGTCTAAGTTTTTTTGCTAATTCTGGTAATTTTTTAAAAATACTTGAACTCCTTAGCCATGATTTATTTTCCATTGCGGGGAAACCACTAATTACCTTTCCATCTTCTATCTCACAATGGATTCCGCACTTTGAACTCGCAATGACATTATTGCCGACCTTTACCCTATTATTGACTCCTACTTGTCCTGCCAAAATAACACCATCTCCAATATTTGCTCCTCCAGCGATACCAACTTGAGCTGCAAATGCACAATTCTTTCCAATTTTTACGCCATGACCAATTTGAATTAAATTATCCAACTTTGTTCCCTCATCAATAAAAGTAAATCCAACTGCGGGTCTATCAATACAACAATTAGTTCCAATTTCTACAAAACTCATTATTTTTACACCACCTTTTTGCGGCATCTTTACCCATTTGCCATTTTCTGGAATAAAACCAAATCCCTCCGATCCAATAACAGAATTTGAATTAATTACACAATTATTTTTTAGAGTGGTATTTTCGTAAATAACACAATTTGGATGAATTATATTATTATTTCCTATTCGAACATTGCCTAAAATTGATGATCCAGGAAGAATATGATTATTGTCTCCTATTACAGTATTTTCTCCAATATAGACATTAGGTCCAATATGGCAATCTGCTCCAATTATTGCTGTTTTATCTATAACGGCTGTAGCATGAATTCCTGGTTTGAAATTGATAGTTTTATATAAACAATCCAATACTTCTGCAAATGCAATTCTTGGATTTTTAACGATTATGTTTGATATATTGAGTTTCTTTAGGGCGCTAACGATTTCATCGTTGTTAGTAGTTATTATTGCTGATGCTTTAGTTAGATCTAATTTTTCTTTAAGAATATTATTTTCTTCTAAAAAAGATATTTGATATTTAACTGCAGCATCTAATGAGGCAGCATCATCTATATTTAAATCTTCGAAAATATTGGCACTAATAAAATTTGAATTTCCTTTTTTTATTAGATCAACTAAATCACTTAAAAGCATTTTTCAGTTTTAATTTTTTCTAAGAGAGAGCAAGAACATCTCTATGTACGACAATTATCGAGGAGTTGTTATTTTCTTTATTATTTAAGATACTTCTTAATTTGTCGCTACTTATTGATACTAAACCTTTTGCAACTTCTTTATCATTTGTATTTACGATTTTAACTGCCTGATTAATTGTAAAGTTTCCCTCTACATTCTTAACACCAACCGCTAAAAGTGAGGCACCTTTTTTTTTAATTGCAAAAGAAGCGCCATCATCTAAAGTAATTTTCCCTACTGTTTGAATTGCATGTGAAAGCCAACTTTTTTTGTTTCCAATAGGTTTTTCTACTGGATAAAATAAAGTTCCAATTTTATTATCATTAAATATTTCAATTAAGTTTTTTTTATTAGTTCCATCAACTAGTTGGACTTCGACTCCTCCTTTTGTTGCTATTTCTGCAGAAATTAATTTTGTAGAAATTCCTCCTGTTCCCCATTCATTATTTGAGTTTTGAATATTTTTATCTTTAATTTCCTTTAATTCACTATTATGAACTTCTTTAATAGGTTGCGCATCTTTATTATTACGTGGATCTTTTGAGTATAGATTTTCAATATCGGTTAATAAAATAAGCTTGTTAGCATTTATAGCCAAGGCAACTAAAGAAGAGAGGGTATCATTATCTCCATATTTAAGCTCTTCATTTGCTACGGTATCATTTTCATTTACTATTGGAATAACATTCAAATCGATTAATCTTTTTAAAGTTTTAGAAGCGTTATTAAAGGATTCTCGTGAATTGAAATCAGCTTTAGTTATTAAAATTTGAGCAATATTAAGACCTAATTTATTAAATACTTTATCGTATAAGGACATTAAATTAACTTGACCTACTGCAGCAGTAGCTTGAAGGGTACTTAAATCATTTGGTCTAGTTTTAATATTTAACTTTTGGCAACCTAATCCAACGGCTCCACTAGTTACTAAAATTAACTTGTTTCCTTTTGCAAGAAAACTTGTAAATGATCTAGAAAGGTTTTCAATAACTTCTTCTGTAGATGTTTCCTCTGTTCCTCTTAAAATACTAGTACCAATTTTTATAACCCAAGTTTTCATTTTATAAAATGAGAAATTAATTTTTCTATTGTCAAAGTTAAATTAAATTTTATAGGCAAGCCATCTCTATTTAATCTCTTAACTAATATTGTTTTTATATCACATCTATTCCCAACAATAATATCTGTAAAAATTCTGTCGCCAATAATGGCTATATTTTTTGGCTCTCTGCCAATTTCTTTGATAGCAGACAAAGTTACTTTTTTTCTAGGTTTTGAGGCATTGTATTTATACCTTAAATTTAATTCTTTCGCTATTTTTGCGATTCTTTTTTTTGATGGATTATTACTTATCAGATATAAGGAGAAAAGTTTTTTAGATTCTATGATCCAATTTTTTACAGCTTTTGGGATCATATTTGATTTTCTATTTAATAGAGTCCCATCCACGTCTAGCAATAAAGAATTAATTCCTTTTTTTTGCAACTCAGATTGAGAAATATTATATATTGGTAAGTTTGAATCCCAATTGACTTTTAGGATAGATCTCATTTATTTTAAGAACTACTTTTTTCAAGCTCAGTTTCAATCAAAGGTTGAATTTTATCGAACTCATCATCTTCAACTAATAAGACACCTTTGTCTTTTAATTTACCCACAATAAAAAAAGGATCTAGTGGTATATATAAGCCATATTCTTGGTCAAAAAGATTAAAGTTAACGAGCAATTCATAACTCTCACTATCATCATCGACGTAATCTTCTTCTAATTCATCGTAAATTGGTTCTTCAAGTTCTCCTGATACTGTTAATGTAACTGCTGATCTGATAAGTCTTAAATCATGTTCTTGAAGGACTGCTTCAGCATTTTTTAGTATTTGTTCATTTTTATCTATTTTCTCAATTAGTTCAGGTTCATCTTTTTCATTTATCTTAAAAAGACTTACTGGTGTATCAACTGGCGTTAATAAAGCATATTCTTGGCCTTCAACACTTACTAATTGTTCAAGATAACAAAATAGCTCGTTTCCATTTGTGTCATTTAACAAAAGAGTCTGTGCATCATAATTATCATTTGAATTAGTTTCTTTCATTTAAAAATTATCTATCCTTTTTAATACTAATATTTTATCTGATGTTTACCAGCTATTTCTTCTAATTCAGGACCTTCTTCGATCCATTGTTCAAGTATTATTTTTGCTGAAAAACTATCAATCAATCCGGATTTATCTTTTTTTATTCCAAATCTTTCTGAAGATTCCCAAGTTGAACTATGTTCGTTGACATAAGAAAATGGAAGCTTTAATTCATTTGAAAGTAATTGACCGTAATTTTTACAGTCAATAGCTTGAGTGGTCATTTGACCTTCCTCATCTAGAGGAATACCCACAATAAAACCAGTCAAATTAAATTCATTTATATAATTTCTAATGATTTTAATCTCTTGATTATTTTTAAATCGTTTTACTGCTGGAAGTATATTTGAAGTTATGCAAAGGGGATCACAATAGGCTAATCCTATTCTTTTGGTACCTATATCCAAACTCAAAATTGACTTGGGTTTGGGTTTGCAATATTTCACTTTGTTTTTAATGGAAAAGGAGATGGATATGGATTACCTTGTGGACTTAATTTTTCAAAAATTGATTCCAAAGATTGATTTATTATATTTACTTGTTTGGCTTCATTCTTAATTATTGTGTTCCTAATAAGTATTATTTCTTGACTTTTTTCTTTGATATTACACTCTTCGAGAAAAACATTTAATTGAGAATTTTCTTTATAGGTTTTTAAATATGAAACAGGTGATTTTTCAAAAAATCTTTTTATAAATTCTTTTAAAATAGAATTGAATCTATTATCCCAATATCTACTTATAGTTAAAGTATAAATTTCCTCATTTTGATAATTAATATCTTTTAAAATTGTACATAAAACAGAATTTTCATAAATTAAGGCACCACTCTTAGAATTATTTCTTTTAAGAATGTCGTCTTGATCAAAATCTAAAATATTTCTTATTAAGGGAGATTGATTTGATCTTATGAAATTAACTATTTTTAATATATTTTCTTTATTAATGTTTTGGAATTCATTAATTAATGTATAGGCATTGGTATTTTGATTTGTAGGTTTATTTTGATCAGAACCATCCCAAAAGATTATTTCTCCTAACGGTTGAAAGCCTAATTCTCTTGAGTTTGATATGAGGTCAACATCATTTATATCTGAATTAATTATCCAACTTGAAGTTTTGATTTCTTTTATTGAGATAGATTTTTTTATCAATCCTAAAGTTAATTGTTTATCTGTTAAAGAACACTTGCTATTAATCAACTTGGGCTTAGATATTTTTAAGCAAGTCTCTTTTTTGTTTAAAGGAAAAATATTCAAATAACCAATAATTTCGTTTCCATATATAGCAATTATGCATTTATTTTTATTTTTCTTAAGATTATTCAAGAAGATTTTTAAGTCATCAAAGGTATTTATAATTGCCATTTTTAAAAACCAATTATTCAATTCCTTATTTTTAATATCTATTAAAAGATTAATGTGCCGTATATGGAGTTCTTCAAAAGTTACTTCCATTCCTTTTTTAGATTGAAAAGAATAAGAGGTATCTTTTTTCATTTACTTTTTTTCTCTTATTAATACTATAGGGGTTTTTTCATCTCCATTGCCAGCTGGATTAGATAATAAGGTTCTTTTAAGTATTTTATTTATTTTTTTATTTGAACTTGCTAAGACTTTCACACCTCCAAGATCATTAACATCGACAACAGCAACATCTATATTTAGATAGTTTGAGACTTCCTCACAAAATAAATCAGCATTGAGAGGACCCATGACTATACTCTTGTCGTAAGGTGTAACTGTGCCGCTTATATCATCAATGAGAGATGATTCTGAACCAGTTAACCTATAAAACATACCGTTAATCCCTAATAATTTGAAGAGACATCCAACAAATAGTGCAAAGGTTATTCTTGTGACTCCAATTCTATTTATTAATAATTGCATGCCGCAAGCTGTTGCGAGACTGCTTGTAGGGTGAAAAAAATAACATAAAGCTTTCGAGAATAAACTATATTCTAAATTTTGAGGGGAAATATATCTATTTTGCATAATCGCTAGCGGACTCTCACCGATAGTTAAGATATCATTTTTTTCTACAATTCCTTTGCAGTATTCAATCACAGTATTTACTGGGTTATCAAAGGAACCAAGTAAATCAGTTTTAATAGCAAAAGCTTTATATTTATTATTTATTGGAATTTCAAAAACTTCTTTTGACCTTTGTTTTTGACCATCTAAATTAATTAAGAAACAATCCTTATTATTTGAAATACCAAAATGTCCATAGTTCTCCCAATATATTTTTAACCATAGATATTTTATTTTTTTTCTAAAATTATTATTGCTAAATTTATATATGATTCTTACAAATAATTCTGAATTTGACTTGATAATTGTTGTTTGCCAATAATTATTTAAATTCTTAATTTTATTATTTTCATATATATAAATATCTTCTTGATAGTTGAAATTTTGGCAATATTCGTTACCTTTAGTTTTAAAAAAATCTAATTCAAAATTTATATTAGAAACCATCGTCTCTTTGGCCTTACTTTTATTAGTTATTTTTAAATCTATAATTAATTCGTTTAAACCATCCTTTTTTTTGATTTTGTAATTTATTGGTACCAGATTTAACTCTGATTTGGGTGAGTTTTTAATATATAAATCTGAAAGAATTAAAAAAATTAAAAGAACTAAGAGAATATTTATTAATATCATTTTTTTGAATTAATTTTTGTTTTTATCTTTTTTTTCAGAAATGATACTGTTGTATTCATTAAAACTTTCTAGAGAAAATGCCGTATCTTCTATATCAATTCCCTTTAGTTCTCCTATAACTTTGTTTAATTCATCTATATTAATCATTCCATTTTTATCATATTGCACTTCTCCATCACTATTTAAAATAATGGTTTGTGGAATTAATCCGTTCCAATAATAATTAGGTTCATTTCTAAGATCAGACTTTGCTTTTTCCTGTAATTCATCAGTAGTTAGAGCAATGATATCTATATTATTTCTCCATATCAAATCTAAACCAGATATTATTGGAGCCATAGCTTTACTATCTGAGCTATCGTCAAGATAAAAAAATAAGACTGTGACTCTTTTATTTTTTAATGATTCTTGAAGTGTTGTCTTGGGAGGAACTATAGCCCCATTACCTGCGTATATTGGGAAAATGTTGCCATCGTAACTATCAGTATCTCTAGAGGCATTTGCTTTAAATGGGCTTAAAAAAATTAATGCTATCAGGATCCATTGAATTATTTTCATTAAAGTTTAATAACTTACTTTGAACTTGATTTTCCTAATCCTTGAAGGATTCCCTTCCCCACTAGACCGATAGCTTTACCAACAACCTTTGTAAGGAAAGTCACGAAAAGATTACCGATATATTTTACAGCAATTTCTAACTGCGGTGCTACGGCATCTCTTATCTCAACTAACAATGTAACTTGTTTTTGTAGCCATTCTAGATTCTCTAATTCTTTCTCCCTATTTTCATTTTTAAAGTAACGGGTAAATTTTTTATCGATAATATCAATATATTCTCTTTTACTTTCATACAAATAGATAGGCATATAAATATAGTCATGCCAGCGATTGTAGTTATTAATATTATTTCTAAATCTTTCAAAATTTCTTGTCGATTGTAATTCGGGATTTATAAGTACAGTTCTTAATTCAGGCCAAGAAGAACAAATATTAAAGATTTCAGAAGCTAATAAATTACAGTTCCTTATTGTCCAGTTTGAAATAATATTTTCAAGGATCAAAAACGATTCTGTTTCATATAGAGGGAGTAATTTGCCATCATAGTCAAGAGCTTCATTTTTAATAATTGGATCAATAAACATAATTGATTCATGTGATTCTCTATCTATCTCTTCGCAACTTACCTCACTATAAATAAAATCATTTATTGAAATAGATTCGCCCCCTTTTTTTAATCGAAAATAACTGTCTGTGATATTTGAAATTGTATTAACTTTAAGTTCTTTTATAAGAGAATTTAAATCATCTTTAAAATCTTTCTCCTTATAGTTTTCCTTAATATTTTTGACTAAATTATCTAACTCATCTAACATTTTGCAAATTAGTCGCGAAATGAATTCTTTCTTTATTCCAGAGAGAATTATTGATGAATTATTAAATTCAACCTGTAAGTTAGTTGAGCTATACCTTTCTTTTAGTCTATCTAAAATCAAATTCCATATTTCTGTGGTGTTTTTATCTTTAATGAAAACAGTGTTCTTATTTTCAAGATTAATTTTATTTTCAGTGTAAACTGCCTCTGTATAAAGTTCTAGTGAATTGCCCCATAAGAAAATTAGAAAAGATTTTGCAGTAATAAGTTCTCTTAATCTTCCTTTTAAAATGAATTTATAAAATTCTGGAGTTGAATCAGAGTTGACATATTTGAATATATAGTTAACTTCAGAATCTATTTGTTTAAGCCCTGAAGTTAGAATTTTTTGACTAAAAGAGAGAGGCTTATTTTTGTTTAATTGAACTTGGGAATTATTTTCAATATCAAATACCCTGCCTCCATTTAAAATGGTATCAATAGATTCAAGAACTTTTTCTGCACTGGGATTTAAAAGAAAACCTTCAGCATTTAACGATGGAGGGGTATTTGCTTCATAAGCAAGTTCGCCAGAGAGAATTATAAGAAACTTTGACTGATCATACCTTTCTCTTAATTTTAATAATTCTAACCTTATAAGATCTTCTGATTGGAAATTAAGAACATTCCATATAACTAAATCTGGAGTTTTATTACCTATTCCATTATTAAAATTAATTTCTAAATTTTGGTCTAGTGATGTTAACTTAAGCGATAAAGATTCTGCTATTAAGCTTGGAGCAATAATCAATATCGATTTTTTTGAAATTAATTCCAAGACTAGATTTCTTATCTCTTATACAAAATTAACTAACAATTACTGCAAACACCAGCCTTAAATCAATTTTTATACTCTTTTAAGCGTAGTAATTTGTGTTTAAATCAATGTCATTTAATCTCTCTGCTGACAATACATTATTCGCTTCGTTTATCGTGAATTTATTTTCATATAGAGCTTTACCTACTATTACTCCAAATAGTCCAGAGTTTTCAAATTTTACTAAGGATAATAAATCAGAAATTGAACCAACACCTCCTGAGGCTATTACTGGAATATCTGTAATTTCAAGTATGCTTTTTATGAATTCTTCATTTGTCCCTTCTAAAGTCCCATCTGTATTTATATCTGTAACAATAAAACTAGCAATTTTAAATGAAGAAAACTCCTTTACTAGATCTTTGGCAAAAATATTAGATTGCTCAAGCCACCCCCTTGTACTAACTTTTCCATCTTTTGCATCTATCCCAACAATTATCCTTCCAGGAAATTTATTTGATAAGTCTTTAACTAGCTCTTTATTTTCTATTGCAGAGGTTCCCATGATAACTTTCTCTATACCATAAGAAAATAATTGTTCTATTCTTTCTTGAGACCTTATGCCCCCGCCTATTTGAATAGGTATGTTAACTGTTTTTGCAATCTTTTTTATTGATTTATCGTTAGTTGGGGATCCAGTTTTTGCCGCATCCAAATCAACTATATGTATATATTTTGCTCCTTCGCTTTCCCAAAATTTAGCTTGCTCATGAGGCTCTTTTGTGAAGTCTTTTCTTTTATTAAAGTCGCCTTTAAAAAGCCTTACACACTTACCATTCATTAAATCAATTGCTGGTATTAGGTCCATAGAATCATCCTTTTCATTAATTACTTATTAGTAGTACTATTCAATATGTAATTCTATTTAAGATTACTACTTCAGTTAAATATTTTTTGAATATGAAAATTCTTGTAATGGGTGGCACTAGATTTGTTGGCAAGTCTTTGGTTGGAAAGTTATTAAGTAAAAATTATGATATTGATATTTTCACGAGAGGTAATAAAAGTAATCCTGAAAAAACAAATTTAATTAAGGGTGATAGAAATAATTCAGAAGATATCGTCAAGCTAAGAGATGAAAAGTATGATGTTGTTTTTGATATTTCTGGACGAGAGTTAGAACAAACCAAACTTCTTATAGAAAATTTAGATAATTCTTTCCAGAGATATATATATGTAAGCTCTGCAGGTGTTTATAAAGATAATTCTGAACTACCCTTATCCGAAGTTGATCCAATTGATCCAGAAAGTAGGCACAAAGGAAAGTTTGAGACAGAAAATTGGTTAAAAAAACAAAAAATTCCTTTTACAAGTTTTAGACCTACTTATATTTATGGGCCAGGAAACTATAATAAAATTGAAAATTGGTTTTTTGAAAGGTTATTTACTAAAAAATCTATACCAATCCCTGGTGACGGTTCTTTAATTACTCAGCTAGGCCATGTTTCCGATCTAACTGATGTAATGATAAGGTGCATAAATTTTAAAAATTCCAGAAATAATATTTACAATTGTTCAGGTGAAAAAGGAGTTACAATCAAGGGTTTAATCTTTTTCTGTGCGAAAGTTCTTGGATTAAACCAAAATGAGATTTCTTTAAGAACATTTGATTATCAAAAATTAGATCCTAAGTCTCGAAAGGGATTTCCAATTAGATTAAATCATTATCAGACTGATATCTCTAAGATAAAACGTGATTTAGAGTGGGCGCCAACTTTTGATTTACTTAACGGTCTAAAGGATAGT
Organism: Prochlorococcus sp. scB245a_519A13; assembly: GCA_000634415.1. GTDB lineage: Bacteria > Cyanobacteriota > Cyanobacteriia > PCC-6307 > Cyanobiaceae > Prochlorococcus_A. The sequence continues at coordinate 106,662 of JFNH01000098.1, forward strand.
TTTGTGAATGATTTTAATAATAAAAAGAGTGAGGAGTTTGATGAAAATTCAGATAATATTCTTTTTAATTCTTAAATAGCTTAATAAAGTCACTAAGGTCAGGATGAATCCTAACCAATAAAAAATTAAAGCCAAATTATTCAATAAGGTAATTTTTAATGGTGTAAAGAAGGTAATTACTGAAATAAAAAAGAAAAATGTTTTATATTTTCCTAACATTGATGCTGGTAAACCGTCTTTTGTAGAGTTCCTTAGGCTAGAGATAATTAATTCTCTAAATAAAATTAATGACAAAGACCAGAAGGGTATAAAATTATTTTTACAAAGGAAGGTCAAAGGAATTAAATAGAATACTTTATCGCTTAAGGGATCAAGGATAGCTCCTAATCTGGTTTTAAGATTAAATTTCCTTGCAATTAACCCGTCAAAATAATCAGTTAAACCCCCAATAATAATCAATATAAAGACATAAAAAGGTCTGTTAATTTCTAAAAAAAGTATTAATGGAAATACAAGGAAAAGGCGAGATATCGATAATAAATTGGGAATATTCAATGCCAAATTTTTAAGATTTTTTCTTAATAACAAATTAGTTTTTGTATATAAAAAATATATTACACTCTCAACAGGCTTAAATTTTAAGTAGAAATTTTAAATGGTTTTTGATGCTAGATTCTAAAATTTAATTTAAATTTAAATCCTAAAGATTATAAACTCAACTTCTCTTTATGAATGATGATGTTTTATATTACAAAATTATTCCTTATATCTAATGCAGCCTCATAGCCTAAAGCTATCTCCAGAATCTGATTTGATAAATTCAATTAAAGAATATTCTTTATCGAATAATTTATACGGGTATGTTTCTGGAGTGGTTGGTAATCTTAGAACAGTTTGTATTCAATGCCCAGGTAATCAAGAGATAAATAAATTTGAAGGAAATCTAGAAATAGTTTCTTTAAACGGACATTTTAATAAAGGAGATGTTCATTTACATTTGAGTTTTGCAGATGAGGGATGTAATGTGTTTGGCGGGCATCTAGAGGAGGGATGTATTGTAAAAAAAGGTACTGATATATTTTTACTTTCTTTTGAACAGAAAATTATTAATATCTCAAATCACGATTTAATCACTAATGAATCACGTGTAAAAGCATATATTTTAAAGGATTGTCCTTGGTCTAAAAGGGCAATTAGGTTGCTTAATTCTTTATCTATCCCTCATGAAGTTACGCTAATAGACAATGATGAGAGCTTTCAAAAAATTATGGCTCAAACTAGCCATAATACATTCCCTCAAATATTTTTGGATAATAAATTTTTTGGAGGATATGATGAACTTTCAGAACAAGCAAAATTGGATAACTTAATTTCATTTAAGTAATCTAAATTTTTTAACTATCACGATTAGTAAGCTTTTCAGCAACTAATTCGTCCTCTAACTGCTTTATTAATCTTGATACAAGATTTTGAAATTCTGGTTGACAACCTTTAAATGCAGCTTTATGTCTTATTGGCTCATTTCTAGTTCTTAAATCAGTAAGCATTAACTGTAATGCGTCAATTTTGGGATTTATTTTCATAGTTTTAATTAATATATTTACATCTTTTAAATCATTTGCATAGCTTTTTTAAAAGATATCTTTTTATTATCATTCGAACTTGTAACTTCTATTAATTTATTTATGGATTCTCTGTTTTTTAAAGAATCTATACAACATTGCGCAACTAATCTTCTTGGTATTGATCCATTAATTTGTGTATCTTCTTTTGAATAATTTATATTTTCTGATTTAATATCTTCATTTTCCTTTAATCCTCCCGGTCTAATAATAGTCCATTCAAAATTTGAATTGCGTAGAAAGTTTTCACCTAATTTCTTCCAAATAAGAATTAAACCAAATAAGTTTAATGGGTGAAATAATTTACCAGTACAAAGGGAACTAACTAAAATAACTCTTTTAATACCAACTCTTTTACAACTCTCTAATTGTCTGTATACACCTAATGCATCAACCTTTGCAGGACCAGTTAAATCTAATGATGCTCTCGCTCCAGTCGCAATTATCAAAGCATCAATATCTTTTAAAGCTTCATCAAGTTCCCCTTTTTTGTCTAAAGAAAGCCTAATTGTTTCTAAACGTTCTAGACCTGCTGAGACTTTTGAATTCTCTCTGATGATTTGCCTTACTTTATATCCTTTCTTAACTGCTTCTTCGGAAATTCTATAACCTGTTTTCCCCGATGCACCAGTAATTGCTATTTTCATGATTAAAAAACTAATTTTAATATTATATAAATTTCTTAAGGCTTTTTACATATAAATTTCTTTTTTCTTTTGGGATAAAGAGTGTGACACAAATAACATTTTGTTCCATCACAGCCTCTTGCTGTACAGTATTCTCTGCCATAAAAGATTATTTGCAAATGTAAAGTATTCCAATCATTAACAGGAAATATTTTTTTTAGGTCTTTTTCTGTTTGAACTACGCTATCGCCATTTGATAGGCCCCATCTTTGTGCCAACCTGTGTATGTGAGTATCGACTGGGAATGAGGGTATTTTAAACACTTGAGACATTACAACTGAGGCTGTTTTATGACCTACCCCTGGAAGAGATTCAAGCTTCTCAAAAGAATCTGGAACTATACCATTATGCTTCTCAACTAATAGTTTAGATAAGTTATAGATGTTCTTTGATTTTTGATTAGATAGACCCAAATATTTTATGTATTCGTAAATGCCATTAATACCTAGCTGTATCATCTTTTCTGGGTTATCTGCGACCTTAAATAAGCTTTTTGTTAATTCATTAACTTTCTTATCTGTTGATTGAGCACTTAAAACAACGGCGACTAAAAGTGTATATGCATTTGAATGATCAAGGGGTATTGGAGGCGATGGATATAGCTTTTTCAATTCCTTGCGAATTATTTCAGCTCTTTCAGACTTTCTCATTAAATTTGAAAATTATATGGTGTATAAAATTATACAAGGGATATTTTAGGTGAATATTTTCTGCTAATTTAATATATTTAAAGAATAGAAATTTTGTGAAAAATGATGCGTTAATAATTGATGATTTGCATCATAAATACGATAAGCGAGAAAATTCAAATTGGATATTAAATGAAATTAACCTAAAAATTGAAAATGATGAATTATTAGGTTTGCTTGGACCTTCTGGTTGCGGAAAAACTACTCTTTTGAGATTAATAGCAGGGTTTGAATATCCCTCCAAAGGAAGAATTTATTTAAATAATATCGAAATTTCAAGTAGGAAAAAAATTCTTAGCCCTGAGAAAAGAAATATAGGCATGGTCTTTCAAGATTACGCACTTTTCCCTCACTTAACTGTTTTAGAGAATGTGATGTTTGGTTTGAAAAACAAAAAAAATAGATCTAGAGTTGACTATATATTAAATGTTGTTGGTCTTGATAGTTTCATTGGAAGATACCCACATGAATTGTCTGGAGGCCAAAAACAAAGATTAGCAATTGCGAGAGCTCTTGCTCCAGGTACAAATTTTATTTTATTAGATGAACCTTTTTGTAGTCTTGATATGCATGTCAAACTAAAATTGAGAAGTGAACTCCCTAATATTTTAAAAGGTTGTAATGCAAGAGGATTGATGGTTACTCATGATCCCGAAGAAGCAATGTCAATTTGCGATAAAGTTGCCGTTATGAATGAGGGCAAAATACATCAAATTGATACACCAATTAATCTTCTAAATAATCCCAAGACTATATTTGTTAGTAGTTTTATTTTGGGCAATAATATTATTAATATAGAAAAAAATGGTAATTCATATATTTCTTGTTTAGGTAAAATAAATTGTTCAGAGTATTTGAAAAGTAAAAGTATCAAAAGTATGTCAATTTCACCTAAATTTATTTCAATTAAAAGATCAGAATCTGGTGATGCAATTGTTATATCTAAAGAATTTCTTGGCGAATTTCTTATATATAAAGTAACTATTAATGGAAACATATTAAGGGTTAGAGCTGATATTAATAATCTCCTTAATAATGGTGATAAATGTTCACTTTCTATTAATAAAAATAGTTATTATTTTTTATATCCTGGAGCTTATAAGGAATATATATAAAATTTATTTATAGGCAATTACACTTCCCGCCCTTCCAGTTAGAGCATTTTTTCTTTTTACATTTCTTTTTTTTACTTTTATATATTTTATTAGTTAATAGCAGTTCATAAAAACTGTATTCTAATTTCATTTATAGTATTGCGATTGATTTTCATTATCATATTATTTATTTTAATTTAAAGAATTAATTAATTACTAATTTATACAAAATGTTGTATTATTTAATTAGTTCCTTCTTGAGCAATGAAAGAAAATAATTTAAAGGTAAAGAAATTAATTAATTTTGGTCCATCTGGAAGAGCTGTCGCACAACCAATTGACAATAGTTTACTGGATAATATTTTTGAACACTTAACAATGGAAAGATATGCCAATGTTCAATATTTTTCAATATACCTCTGGTTTCAAGAACGTGATTTAAACGGATTTGCGTCTCATTTTCTTAGTGAATCACAAGGTGAAATGGAACATGCTCAAAAATTTGCAGATTACTTAATCGCAAGAGGACAAAGCGTAAAATTAGATGAAATTCCTGCACCAGTTCAAACATGGGATTCCATAGAGGAGCTGATTTCTTATTCTTTTAATATGGAGGCTGATTTAACGTCATCTCTACAACAACTTTATTCAATATCAGAAAGAATTTCAGATACAAGAACTAACGTATTTTTAGATCCAATCATAGAGGCTCAAACACAATCAGAGGATGAATTTGCGAACATACTCGGCAAGGTAAAGTTTGCTTCTAATCAACCCTCGGCAATATTATTAATAGATAGTGATTTAAAGAAAAAATAAATTACTTTCAAATTTATTTTCATTCAATGTCCTCTTGGTTATTTCAAAAAGTAAATTCGAAAAGTTGATTTTCTCTTTATTTTTATTTAAGAGTTCAGCTATTTTATAGATCTCATTAACTCTTTTAAAAATATTTTTGTTTTCAGTAGATAACCTTACCTTCAATGCTTTATTTTCTGTGGTTTTGTAGGATTGCTTGATATTTCTGAGTCTATTCGATAAAACATCAACTTCCATTAACAAGTTGTTTGTAAGTGATTGCGATTCCTTCATTTTTTATAGCGGCGATGATTCAATAAAAGAAGGTGCAACACTGACTGTTTGGGTCCCGATAGGAGCTATTAATAACTCAGATGATCTTAATTTAGAAATTAATCTTGTTGATGTTACCCGTGTAGAACCTATTAATTCGCCAATCCTTTCATGGGTTAACTTGAAAGGCAACTCACACCATTGACCACATCTTCTACCTAAACGATTTACTAGTATTGAAAACAAGGCTTGTAATCGCTGTTCTGCATTTCCTAAGTGTCTAATCCTAAGGAGTTGCAAAGTCCATTCATTTACTGCATCGAAGCCAATATTCTCATCAATACTTACATTGCTATTAAAAGACAAATCTGTTAATGCTTCAACACAGACACCTTCACTACATAAAAGGTCCGTTCTTAATTGATCACCTGATTGTAAGAATGCAAGTGTCATTCCTTCAGTTTCTTCACAAGGGCAATAAACTCGAGCAATTCCACTTTCAACTTCTAGGCATGTACCTCTTGGTCTTGATGAAGGATCTATTAAAACGGACTGCCCAGTTATCATCCTTACTGATTTTGACGGAGAGTCTCCATAACTATGGAAATTCATTAATAAAAATATGATAATGAGAATTATTATCAATTATGCACTATATATTTGCTTATTGCAATAGATTCTCATTATCATCACATTTTTGAAGTTTTTCTTTACATAGTATTTAGGAATATAATTTAGTTAGAATGGCAAAGTTTTAGATGAGCGTAAATAGAGTTTGTTTTAATTGTGGAAGTTCTTCATTAGTCTCAGACCGATCTTTAGGAGGTAAGATTGTATGTTCAAAATGTGGATCTTCTTCATTTAAAAATAAATCCTCTTCATTTTTAAAAAGTAAAAAATTTGTATTTCTTGCTATTGCGATAGCTATTTTTATAATTGTTATTTAGATAATCTGTTTATATACCAAAGTCCATTATTATTAATTACATCTACTTGAATACCAAATAACTTATTAAGGTTTTCACTATTTATAACCTTCTTTTGATCTCCATCAGCGATTATTCTGCCATCTTTTAGCATTATGACCCGGTCATAAATTTTTGTAATCATTGAAATATCATGAGTGACGCATAAAATTTTAGTATTTAATTTTGATAATTCATCAACCTTATCAATTACAAAAAACTTTGATTTGTAATCTAAATTTGCAACTGGTTCATCTAAGATTAAGATTTCGGGTTTTTTGATTAATGCCCTTGCAATGAGGGAAATTTGTTTTTCTCCATCTGATAAATAGGAAAAATTCTTTTTAGATAAATTAGAAATATTCATTTTCTTTATGATTTTTTCTACCTTATAAGAATCTCCTTCAGATTTATTTTGTACGTAACTATATCTTCCATATAGTCCACTTAAAATTAAATCAAAAACTTGTAAATTTGGATTAATTCTATTTTTTATATCATTATTTACGGTACTTATTTTATTTCTTAGTTCCCATAAATTTATAAGTTCTTTGTCAAATATCTTCAGCTTTGATTCATTAGCTACTACTGGGTATATGTTTCTATTAATTATTTCAATTAAGGATGATTTACCTGAACCATTTGGTCCAATTAATATTACGTTTTCTGAATAAGCTATCTTTAAATTTAAATCTTTAATTACTCTAAAGCCATTTTTAAAACAATTTATATTTTTTGCGTCAAACCAAAATTTATTAAACACTAAAACTTGTTACTCCAAAATATAATCAATTGAATCGAGCTTAAAATAAATATAAAGAGATAAAGCCAATTCAACCATGAAGGTCTATTTACTTTCTTCATGAATTATATTATTAACATAAAAAATATAAGCGGCGCAGCAAATCTTACAAATGTTTTTCTAACAATATCTATATTATTTGCAATTTCTAACTTCTTTATCTCAGGAGGATATTTCAATATCACTTTGTCATATACATCAAGATTTTGGGTGTTGTTAATATTTTTCCATGGTTCATCTTTATCTTCAGACTTCTTGTACCACTTCCAAAAATAATTTATTATTCTGTCTTCTCCCAATAATTTTATTTCATCCTTATTTATAAATCCCATATCGTGATTATATGTTTGTGTTTTTAAAATCATATAATCTTCATCGAATATCTTATAAAAAATCTTTCTTTGAGTCTCTTTAAATAATAAGAGGTTATTAAGTAGTTTATTTTGTAGAAATTTCCTATAGTGTCTCACTATAACTCTTGCTTTGTTGTTTCCTAGAGGAATATGATCTAAAACTTGCAAATATCTTGATGAGGAAGGATCGCCTTTGTAAATTAATATCCTTCCTGGAGGTATGTACTTTATCCGAATAAATTCTTTTGTAGGGTCATTCTTGTAGTAATAAATACTTTCAATGTATTTGGGATTAATATTAATTTTCTGATTAAAACTAACTAGTACGTTTTTATTCACATCTTTATCAGGGATTGTATCGCCATGAACCCAAAAGATATGAAGAATATCTAGGTGATTTTCAATAATCCTTGACCAATCACATTTGAAGTCAACTAGTACCTCCTCAAAGACATAATCCTTATGTGAAAATCCATTTTCATTTAATTCGTAGTTACTTATAGGTGTATCTTCACTTATATTATTTAAATCAGTCTCAGATTTTTTAGAAAAATGTACAAAAATATATCCATTTTTTTCTGAAGTTTTGTATTGCGATAAATGAATTCTTTTGGCGTAGTTATCGTAGTTATTATCAACTATATGGCGACATGTTATTCTGTCGAGATTTTGGCAACTTCCTCCAGATGAAAACTTAGCTCCATGATATGGGCAGGTTATTACTCCATCTGTTAATGTCCCTCCAAAAAATGAGGCCCCTCTGTGTGGACAAATATTTTTAATACACCTAACGTTTTTATTTTCATCTCTATAAAGAACAAGAGGCTCATCATAGAGTGAAAAATAATATAACTTATTTTTTTTTAATTCTTTAGAGGGACAAATTGCATACCAACCAAATAAACCTATATTTAATTCTTTTTGATTTTCTCTAATATCAAACGAGTCAATTTTTACAACCGTTCCTTTTTTAAATGGCTTTAGAACGGTATTAAAGTCTTTTGATTTAAAAAAATTAATTTGTCTGTTTTCCATAAATTAATTTCTTTTTTTAAATGACTGTTTATCTTTCGGAACTATAACCCAACTAAATAATCAATTTCTTATAAAAAGAAAATTCTCTATTATTTGTAGCAATAATTATGTAGTTATTGAAAAATATTGATCCCCTATCTTATTTATGTATCTTTATTTCATGTTTTTTGTATCTTTTGTGATTCTTTCAAATTTTTTATGTAATCAATAGCATCATCAATATTTTTGTGGAAATTACACTGGCCTAAATAACAACCTATAAATCTTAAGAATTTTCTCTTGCCACCACTAATCTCATATCTATGTATAGTTCCCCCATCTATAGGAGAGTATATAAGTTCTGGTAGTGCCATATTTAATTTGTATTTAATACTCAATTAAACAATAATTCATGTTCAAATACATTTCCATAGCTCATTTCATATATTTAATAATTAATTTACTTATTTTTGGATAATTATTTATTGAATACCCAAGTATTATTTGTTATCTATTAATTATTGATAAGGATTTTACTATGCCAAAAGCATTTAGGCGTTTTTTAAAAAAACTACCAAAAAAAATTCAAACTTTAAAGTACTCATTTAGAGAGTTTTTATCTTCAAAAATATGAAATAGCTCTTATATTCAACAATTTTTTAATTTCTATATTTTTAATAAAACTTACTCCGCATACTTACATTCTAAACTATATTAATCCTGCAATTTATGAAATTTTATGATGAAAAGAGTTTTTACGATATTCATTTTAACTTTGCTTCTTCTATTTAATAGTCCAGTTTACTCATTAGATACTTCCTCTAATACTCTTGAAAAATATACTATTAAGATTTCTAATAAGTTCACTAGAACTTATTGCAACACTACCAAATTCGGGATTTCTTATGATGGAGCTTTGGCATTTGCTATTGGAGAGACTAATAAGGAATTTAAAAATAATAAACTCAATAAGTTTATAGATTATTCTCTATTAAAAAATTCAATAGTTAATGATTTAGAAAATAATTGCCAAGTTTATGATTTTGCTATAAGTAAATTAGAAAATTTAGAATTTAACTAGAAAAATGTAAATTGTTAAAGTCTTATTTTTTACCTATCCAATCATTGGGTTTCTCCATCATCCATTCGAAAACCCCCTTAGCATCAAGGTTTTTAGATGCATAAACAAATAAAACTGGAAAGATTAAAATTACTAAACCAATAACTGCTAACTCTATCTTTCCGATCCCCATCTCAGTTACTGTTAAAGCAAAATAATTAATCATTATCTTTATTGAATTAAAATTTATATCTACATAATTTACAAAAAATTATAATTCTTTCACTTTTTTATGAGAAATCTTAATTTTTTATAGTGAAAGATATTTGTATAAAGTACCTATTTTATTGGTGCAGACTTTTTAATAATTTTAATAATATGCTTCTGATTGATGGTTATGAATCATGAAATTTTTATTTTCACACCTATTTTTGCAGTATTGATTGGATTTATAGTTTTTAGAATTTTAAAAAAAAGAAAGAGATCAGCTAAAAGTATTTATAAATTAATAGATGATTTAGAAAAAAAATACATTTATTAATTTCTTTTGTAGGAAAAAAATTAATCAAATTCTATACCAACTTCTTCTTTTAAATCTCTCTCCAAATCTGGAAGATGTGGTTCCACCCAATGGTCTTTGTTATCAATACCAGCTGCATTTACATAATTCATGATGTGTTGATCCACTTGCTTGTAAAGATCATGCAAATTTAAATCCATACGAATATCATGAGCAATTTCAGAGACTTGTTTTTCAGTTAGACAATGATCTGGATGAAGTAAATCACAACATGGTATTCTCTTCTCAATCAATTCATTTAAATTGATTTTTATTTCGTAATCTTGATGAACAGTCATTTTTTTTTATTTTTAACCTAATTCTAATTATGTTTAAGGTTTTGTATATATTTAGTCAAGAAATAAAGTTTTTTATTATGAAGTGAATAATTTTAAATAAATAAATCTTCTAAATCTTTATACAAATCATCATTTTCTTTTTCTTTAGAGTCAAGGTTATCTAGTAAAAGTTCTTTTTTTGAGGTGTAGAAAAGATATCCAAGGGCTCCTAAAAGTAAAGTTGTTGGTAAAATCATTAGCATTTAATTGACTTATAATGAATATAGTGCAACACTTATTACAGTCAAGTGCTGAACTTTAATTAATTTATAAATGCCTACCAAGAAAAAAAGAGTTGGTTTTATCCCTAGAGATGATGTTATGAGAATAATTGATAAGTTGAGCATCGAGAACAATTTAAGTAATTCAAAAATAATAAGTATATTGGTGGAGGAAGCACTTTCTATAAGGGGCATATTTAATAAAAATAATGGTAAAGCAACAGCATCATTTCAACGTTCTGTAACTCATTCACAAAACTTATCTGATAATTCTGCTGACTTTATAGATAAATTAGAACCCTCAGTTGATACTAAATTAGTAAATAATCTTAATCCAAGTAATTCTAGACATTTAAATGAAGTACATAACGAGGCTTTTGACTTGAAAACTTATAAAAAGTTTTTATCATTCCTTAGATTTCAGGAAATGACAGAAAAATATGATACATAAGTAGTGTTGCATAGTACTGAACTGTGCGCTAAGTTTAATGTGCATTTATAGGGGATTTTCGTATTAGAAATCATTTATTACCATTTCAAAAACCTAAGTTAAATTTATCCATAAAACATTTATTCCTATGAATTCATCTCTCCCAGTTTTATCTGTAAATCTACTCCCTCCAGACAAGTTATATTGTAATTTTAGTTATTGGAGTTCTTTTTTCTCTCAGGATATGCAAATTTTATGGGATAGAGCGCATGGAGTACCTTTAGAAAAACTGCCAAAAGACTTTTCTGATATGATTTTTCCGTATTTATTGCTTGCACTTTCAGACTATAAGACTTCTCAAATAAATAAAATGAATGGAATAGGATTAGACAATCTATTAAGCCTTTGGTTTGATAAATACTTATTAAATAAAAATGGTTACTTCGAGCTAATTAAAAAATAATTTTATATCCGATTTATAATATCAACTTCGATTGCCATCAAAAATGTATTGCTAATAAAAAATTAAGTGATTCTTTTCGAATTGGCACATCAATAGTCTTGCTATAAATAAATTAAATGGTTTGATGATGATTTCTTTAAATTTCTTTTTAGCAAATATGTGTATTGTCGTTTTGATAATGCTAATTAGGAGAGATATAAAATTAAGAAAAGTAAGATAAATGAAATTTAATTCAAAGACGCTAAGCTTGATATTAAATCTATTATTTTGCTTGTTTATATTTATTATTTAAATTTTTAGTCTTTATCCATGAATTTTAAAAACTTCAAAAATTTATATTCAAATTTGGTTGACTTTTATTGTTAATCCGATGATAATAGCAAAAATAAATTTTAATTATGAGTCATCTTTTAGATACTTTTGATGATTTTGTTGATGATCTAATTTCATCTGATGTTAATCTGTTGAAAGGTGAACTTGATTTTCTGCTTATGCAATATTTATTTAATTCTATAGATTTGAAGCTTATAGATAAAAATGAAACAAAAGATGAGGAATCATTAGCTGCTTAGTCTTTTATGAAATTATTTTATGAAAAGTTTTGGGTTCCAGTTTTTGGTTATATCTTATCTAAATTTGTATTTTTAATAGAAGGTAAAAAGCAACACTCTAAAAATAATAAAAAATAAATTAATTACTTTTTCTTGTTATAAAGTATTTTTAAATACATATTTTAAGATTATTTATTTTGATATCAACAAAAGTAGTGATTTAAATTTATAACACATGCATGGTTGAGATATAACTTAATTGCTTTTTAGCAAATTAAAATGAATAATATGTTAAAGCCATATACAGTGCATTACCGTGATTTTCAAAATATAAGATTAGAAAATTGTTTTTATGCTTTTGATGCTTACGAGGCTAGAACATTGGCAATGGAATTTAATAAGTATATAAATGAGCATCCGAACAGTATAGACTTAATAAGATGCGAAAAATAAAAAATAATTTTAGTAATTTAAAACAATAATCTATTTAAACACTTAGGAATTTATCAATAACTGCTTGACTCAACTCAGAAGTATTTCCGCTAGCAACAATACCTCCGCGTTGCATCGCATAATATCTATTAGCTTGTCTTACAAAATGCAAGTGTTGTTCAACTAATAAAACACCAATTCCTGTATCTCTAATTATCTGATTGATTGCATTTTCTATGTCTAAAACTATATTTGGCTGAATACCTTCGGTTGGTTCGTCAAGTAACAGAAGCTTAGGTTTGCCCAGCAATGCTCTTGCAATAGCAAGTTGCTGTTGTTGTCCTCCGCTTAGATCTCCTCCTTTCCTTTGTAGAAAATCTTTCAGGATTGGGAAGAGATCGTAAATAAATGGATCTATTCTCTTGTTCTTAGATAATCCACCTGGCAGAGACTCCATACCTAACATAAGATTTTCTTCAACTGATAGATAAGGAATAATTTCTCTCCCTTGAGGAACGTAAGCCATTCCTTTCCTCGCCCTCTGATGAGGCGCTTTTCTATTTATATTTTCGCCAATCAAATAAATATCACCTTTTTTTTGCCTTAACAAACCAATAAGTGATTTCAATAAAGTTGTCTTGCCAACTCCATTTCTCCCTATCAAACAAACCATTTCTCCTGATTTAACATTTAAATCTACATCTCTGAGAATATGACTTTCGCCATAATATGTATTCAATGATTTGATTTCCAATAAATTTTTCATAATTAATCCTCAGGTCTTCCTAGATAAACCTCAATAACTTTTTGGTCCTTTTGTATAGTTTCCATTGTTCCCTCGCATAGTACTGTGCCTTGATTTAATACTGAAACATTACTATCAAGTCTTCTTATGAATTCCATATCGTGATCTATTACCACTACAGTATTTTCTCCTGATAATGATTTTAATAAATCAGCTGTAAGATCAGTCTCTTCATCAGTTAAACCAGCAACAGGTTCATCTACTAACATTAAATCTGGCTTCTGTCCTACTAACATAGCTATCTCGAGCCATTGTTTTTGGCCATGTGATAATGATCCAGCTTTAGAATTAACTTTTTGAGCTAAATTAACAATCTTCATAAGACGATCAATCTCACTAAGCTGCTCATCCTTGATACTTTTATTTATGAGATTTAAGGGGCTTTTAGGAGTTGACACCGATATTTCAAGATTTTCTTTAACCGTTAGATTTTCAAAGATTCTTGGACTTTGGAACTTTCGTCCTACTCCAAGTCTGGCTATTTTATGCTCCTTTCTACCTACTAAAGATTTCCCTTTGAAAATTACTTCACCTTTTGTTGGCTTAACCTTTCCAGTTATCACATCAAGAAATGTTGTTTTACCTGCGCCGTTGGGACCTATTACAGCTCTTAATTCTCCTTTCTTTAAATTTAAATTAAGTTTGTTGAGAGCTAAAAAACCCTCGAAACTAACAGTAATATCTATTAAATTTAGAAGATCTTTATTATTCATTATTCCCCGCCTTATTGTTAATTTCTAAGCTTGGATAGGTTTCAATCTTCCTTTTCAAACCAAATCTTTGAAGAAGATTCCTAGGGCCATCTCCTTGAATCCATCCTAAAACTCCTTCTGGTAGAGCTGTTACAACTAAAATAAATAAGCCTCCTTGAATAAACATCCAGCTAGCAGGTAAAGCTTCACTTACTAGACTTTTTGCATAATTGATGAAAACTGCTCCTAGTATTGCCCCTAATAAAGTTCCTCTCCCTCCAACTGCTACCCATATAACCATTTCTATAGAAAAGGGAACTGTCATAAATTGAGGTGATACTATTCCAGACTGAACAGTATATAAAGCACCTGAAATTCCAGCAAGGCCTCCAGCAATAGAAAATATTATCGTCTTGAATATCACTGGATTGTATCCTGTAAACCTAACCCTTGGTTCATCATCTCGAATTCCTATGAGAATATTGCCAAATCTCCCTTTAACTACCCACTTTGCAAAAAACCATGATGCTATTACTATTATGGCAGTTACCCAAAAGAATAGTCTTTGCATAGACTCAGAACCTACCATTTGACCAAATAGCTGTGTTACATCTGTTTTTAATCCATTTGTTCCATTTATAAGTTTTTGTTGTCCATTAAAGAAGTTAAAGAATACAAGAAGAGAAGCTTGAGTAAGTATAGAAAAATAAACTCCTTTTATTCTATTCCTGAACACAAGAAATCCAATTAAACCAGCAACCAATGCTGGAATTATCCAGATAGCGAAGAAAGTAAAAACAGAAGATCTAAACGGTTCCCAGAAAAAAGGTAATTTTTCAACACCATATAAAGCAAAAAATTCAGGAATATTATTTGGAAATTCAGAGGAGCTGGTTATTTGCAAATACATTGCCGCACAATATCCACCCAGTGCAAAAAATATACCTTGTCCAAGACTTAGTAAACCTGTATATCCCCAGATAAGATCAACACCAAGTGCAACTATGGATAATGATAAGTATCTACCAAGAAGGTTAAGTCTAAATACAGGGAGTAGAGTGGGTGCTGCAATAATTAAGGCTATTAATATTATCCAAAACGATAATACTATTTTTTTATCAAATTTAAATTTACTAAAGGACATTAGTTTTCAACCATCCTTCCTTTTTGAGGAAATAAACCTGTAGGTTTAAATTGTAAGAATATAACAATTAGTGCAAATATCATTACTCTTGCCATACTTGTTGTCGCGAAAAAGTTGATTGTGTTTGATAAAGGTAAAGGCATATCTGGCCATATTGTTAAGAACCTTCCAGCTCCAATTAAATCAGTCATTATTCCTATTCCAAATGAAGCAAGTACTGTTCCTAATAAATTTCCTACTCCACCAAGAACCACAACCATAAAACAACCAACTATGTAATTTCCGCCAACATTTGGTCCTACAGAACCTAATAGTGATACTGCTACTCCAGCGACTCCTGCTAAGCCAGATCCTATTCCAAAGGTAATTATATCCACTTTTTCAGTAGATATACCAAGGCAGTCACTCATTTGTCGGTTTTGAGTAACTGCTCTAATACGCATCCCCCAAGCACTTTGGTTTAGAAAAAATGTTATTGCTATTACAGAGATAAGTGTAATTACAATTATCATTAATCTTGTTTTAGGAAATGCAGTTCCTAAAATTTCTACTTGACCTCTCATCCATGAGGGAGCTGTTACATCAACATTACGAGCACTCGCTCTACTTAGTTTGCTTACAGTGGATGAAATAATGCTACCGGTTACAACTCCAGTTAAAGCAGCCAATATCCAAGAACTAAATTTAAAATATTTAAAATTTATTGATTCTTTTATTTTTGGAGGAAACGTTGTTGGTAAAAATAAACCAATTATAAGACTTATAACTAGACCGGTCCCATAAGCTAAAGGTACACTTCTGACAAATTGCTGAAGAATTAAGCTAACGCCCCAAGTGGCGAGCAAAGTTTCTAGTGGACTTCCATAAAGCTTCCTTATTATTGTTTTTTCAAGGAGAATACCAACTACTCCACTAACAATAAAAGCAAGGAAGATTGAAACTATTATGTATGAATTGTAGAAGGGTTTTAATATAGGTAATTTGAAAATTAATTGTGTAACGTATGTCGTGTAAGCTCCAAGCATCATAAGTTCTCCATGGGCAAGATTAATAACACCCATAAGACCAAAAACAATCGCAAGACCTAATGCAGCAACAAGTAGTACAGATCCGATCGCAACACCATTAAAAAGACTGTCGAGAAGTAACTCCAATTTGAAAAATAAAATATTTGTTTATATAAAATAAAAGGAGGTGTTAACCTCCTTTTATTTTGAAGTATAGGTTTTAATTAGATTAAAGCTTATACTTTTCTCCTTTTGAAGGATCTGTCCAGTCGCATGCAAATCCTTTTGAACTTGGATGCTTTTGGTTCCATGCTTGAGGAAGAACAACTCCTGTCTCTTCAAGGATTGTAAATCCACCCTCTGCATTAATCTCCCCAATTCTTACTGTTTGAGATAAGTGGTGATTAGGCATAACTTCAACAGGACCTTGTGGAGCATCAAACTTTTGTCCAACAAGGGCTTCCCTTACTGCATTGTCGTCGAATGTTCCAGCATCTTCTACTGCCTGTTTCCATAAGTAGACCATGTTATAAGCAGATTCTTGAGGATCAGCTACAACTCGGTCTGCTCCCCATCTTTTCTTAAAACTTGCAGCAAATTTCTTAGATGCAGGAGTATCAATTGACATCATGTAGTTCCAAGCGCCGTAGTGACCTTCAAGGAACTCAGGACCAATAGTACTAATCTCTTCTTCAGCAATTGAATAGTTCATTACGTAGTACCCACTTGAAGGTGTGATACCTGCGTCTTGAATCTGTTTGAAGAAAGCAACGTTTTGGTCACCATTAAGAGTATTAATGATTATTCCACCTTCAGGCAAAGCTTTTTTGATTTTTGAGATAATTGGAGCAACTTCAGTATTTCCTAATGGAAGGTAATCTTCTCCAACAACTTTACCGCCTAACTGTTTTACCTGAGCTTTTGTGATTGTGTTCGAAGTTCTTGGGAAAACATAATCAGAACCTACAAGGAAGAAATCTCCACCAGCTGCAGGAGAACGCTTATACATGAAATCTGTAGCGGGTTCCGATTGTTGGTTTGGTGTGGCTCCTGTATAGAAAATGTTGTTAGAACATTCTTGAGCTTCATATTGAATTGGGTAGTAGAGGAACGCATCTTTTGATTCGTAGACAGGTAACATTGCCTTTCTACTTGCAGACGTCCATCCACCAAATACGACAGGAACTCCGTCTTGGTCTATAAGTTTCTTTGATTTTTCAGCAAAAGTTGGCCAGTCAGATGCACCATCTTCAACTATGTATTCTATTTTGTAGCTTTTGCCGCCAACTGTAACACCACCAGCAGCATTTATCTCTTCAATAGCCATTTTTTCTGTATCAACAAGAGTTGATTCAGAGATAGCCATTGTTCCAGATAACGAATGCAAAATACCAACGGTTACTGTGTCATCGAAACTTCCGGAGGTTCCGCCTCCACCACAGGAAGTAGCTGTGACAGCAAGTGAGGCAGTAGCTAAACCTGCCAAAATACGCCTTGAAATTCTCATGAATTAGGATAAATTAGGTAATTGACCCTCATTAAGGGGATAAAGTAAAAGTTATTAACGAGTGAGGATTCGTTTTGTATCAGTCGTAACTTTTTGTTGAATCCAATATATTAGTAATGAATATTTTTCTAGTTATGGTTGTTTGGTATATGTGATTCTAAAAATTGAGTTATTTCTTCAACTCCTATGCCGCTACTAAGGTTGGTAAAAAACCAAGGTTTCCCTTTCCTCATAAATTCAGTATCACTTTTCATGATATTTAAATCTGCACCAACTTTATCTGCTAAGTCAATTTTGTTTATTAATAATAAATCCGACCTTGTTATCCCTGGTCCCCCTTTTCTAGGAATTTTGTCTCCGGCAGATACATCAATCACATATATCGATAAATCTACAAGTTCTGGACTAAAACTAGATGCTAAATTGTCACCTCCACTTTCTACAAAAACAAAATCTAAAGGATTATATTTATTTTCTAAATCTAAAACTGCATTTTTATTTAATGAACAATCCTCTCTTATCGCTGTATGAGGACAACCTCCTGTTTCTACACCAATAATCCTTCCTTCCTCTAAAACCTTTTTATTTATTAGAAAGTTAGCATCTTCTTTGGTGTAGATATCATTGGTGACAACTGCTATCTCATAATTTTTTTTCATGCTTAAACATAGAGTCTCTACTAATGCAGTTTTTCCTGAACCTACAGGCCCAGCAACCCCTACTCTCAATTTGCTACTCATAAATTAATTTCTAAAAAGTTTTGTATAAAGGTCATTATGATTTTGTTGAGCCATAGCTAAACCTACATTGCCAAAATAGATGTCATCAATTTCTTTGTCCATAATTTCTTTAGAAACTTTTGAAATTATTGCTAATAAGTCTCTTTGAATTAGTTGTGCTTTTGTTGACCCAATAGGAATAATTCTTAATGCAGCACTCAGTTGGTTTGCACTCCACGCATAGAAGAAATTCTCAACCATTTCTAACTTGGTAATTTCAAAACAATAACAAGCCCAACTCCACGCTAATGACCATGAGCTTTTTTTATTATTTTCATATAAATATTCAAATCCAAATTCTTTGGTTAAATCAAAGAGAGATTTTGCCATTTGAGTTTGTTGTTCCCTCATTTCGAGGGAGTCCTTTGATGAGAGGATCCATTTATCCAAACTCATTAGCTTTTGCAAATTACTTTTTAAATTTTTGCGGTCGTTTATCTCATTGAAAATATCAAAAAAATCTAGTAAAAGTCTTGCATCGAGTCTTATCTGACCAATTTTTAGTTCACTTATGATTAAGTCTTTTACCGAATTTGAATCTGTTAAATTTTTTTTTTGAAGATAACTCTCCATTCCCTCCGAATAACAAAATCCTCCAACTGGTAAGTTAGGACTTATTAATAAATATTTTAATAAATGACTTTTACTCATGACTATGGGCACCTCTTTCTGGAAAAAATTTTTTTTTGGTATTTTTTACATCAACTTTAAAATTAAAAAGCATATTTTTAATAACATAATCGCTTTTTGTTAGAAGAATGCCTTCTTCGATTTCCACTTCTACGTGCCTATTCCCAAGATGATAAGCAGTTTTAATAAGCTCAATTTTAGAATTTGAACTTATTTCAATTAAATCTTCTTTTTTAGCAATTATCTCTACATAAAAATTGGACTCATTAGTTGAAAGAATATCTCCATCATTTAATTTGCCCTTTCTAGGTAATTGTAAAATTATTTCTTGATCACAATCAGTTAATCTTTTACCTCTTAAGATTCTTCTTTCATCAGAACTTAAGGTAAGTTTTAAAAATGAACCTAATTTCGGTTTTTCCTTAATCCAATCAGTTACAACAATTTGTTTATTCATTCTCATATTCAAAATTTATGGTTACTTTAATTTAGTAATTAAAGAAAACAATTTATGATTAAAACTTCATGGGAAGGTAATTGTTTCTTAAATTTTTTCAATAATAAAGCAAGTTTAGGAAATGTTGATAAAACAATCTTTAAATCTAAATCAACTTCTCCTTATAAGTTATTAAAGTCTACTCATGATCAAGAAGGTAGATGCATTTTGCCTGTTCTACATACTGCAGGGGGATTGGTAGGAGGTGATTTACTCGATTTTGAGGTAAATCTTGAAAAAAACTCTAAGGTTTTGTTGACCACTTCTTCAGCTCAGAAAGTATATGGATCAGTTGGAAGATCTAAAATTAATCCGAAAGGAAGTTTTTCAAAGCAAAAGAATCTCATAAACATTCTTGACAATGCTCATTTAGAGTATCTACCCCAGGAAACAATCATCTTTGCAAATGGTTTATATGAGCAAATTTTTAAAGTATCAATTTCAGAAACTTCAAGTTTTTTATTCACTGATTTAATAAGACTTGGAAGATCTTCTTCCGGAGAATCAATTGAGAGTGGAGTTTTTAGGTCTAAATTAGAAATTATGAGAAATAATGATTTACTTGATGACTGGGAATATGTTGATCAAATTGAATTATCTAAGTCAAGTTTTGTGGCGAAGTCAGGCATGGATTACATGCCCGTTTTTGGATCTTTAATTTGGATTTGCGAAAAAGATTTTTCCAAGTCAAAAATAAATAATCTTGTGGAAAATATAAAAAAGATTTTCAATGAAACTAATAATAATTTATCTATTGGAATCCTTGAAAATGGAATCTCTGTACGATTCCTAGGAAGTTCTTCTCAAGATGCTAGAAAATGTTTTTTTTGTATTTGGAAACAAATTAGGTCTGTTTGTGGATTTTGTGAGCCAAAATATCAAGGTGTATGGCCTTTACAAGATTCTATGAATTACTAATTATGTTCATAAAGAACCTTTTTTAAGAATTTATAGATTAATTTTTTATTATGCATCTTTCACCTCAAGAAAAGGATAAATTATTGATATTTTCTGCTGCGCTCTTAGCTGAAAGAAGGCTTAGTCGAGGTATTAAGCTTAATTATCCTGAAACAATTGCTTTTTTAAGTTTTCAAGTTCTTGAAGGAGCAAGAGATGGTAAAAGTGTGAGTCAATTAATGTCAGAGGGAACTACTTGGCTTTCAAAATCACAAGTTATGGAGGGTATTCCTGAAATGGTTGATGAAGTTCAAATAGAAGCGGTTTTCCCCGATGGGACTAAATTAGTTACTATTCACCATCCGATTAATTAGTTATGAGTAATTTAATTCCTGGCGAAATAATTCCTGAACAAGGAGAAATCGAATTAAATCATGGTAAGCAATTTAAAACAGTAACAGTTTCTAATTCTGGAGATAGACCTGTGCAAGTTGGATCTCATTATCATTTTTTTGAAGCAAACAAGGCTTTAATTTTTGATCGAGAAATAACACATGGTATGCGTCTTGATATTCCTGCAGGAACAGCAATTAGGTTTGAACCGGGTGACACAACAGATGTCAAATTAGTGCCATTTTCAGGTTTAAGAAATGCATATGGTTTTAATTCAATAGTTAATGGTTCTTTAGATAGTTAAAATTATGTCTTATAAAATTGATAGAAAAACTTATGCTCAAACTTACGGCCCCACTACCGGAGATAGAGTAAGGCTCGCTGATACCCAACTTTTTATAGAAGTAGAAAAGGATTTAACTACATACGGAGATGAAGTTAAATTTGGTGGAGGTAAAGTTATTCGAGATGGGATGGGACAGTCTCAAGTAAGTAGAACTGATGGAGCTATAGATACCGTAATAACTAACGCTTTGATCATAGATTGGTGGGGAATAATTAAGGCTGATGTGGGTATAAAAGATGGAATGATTTTTGAAATTGGGAAGGCTGGCAATCCTGATATCCAGGATAATGTTGATATTGTTATTGGTGCATCAACAGAAGTAATAGCTGGAGAGGGGCATATTCTAACTGCAGGTTCAATAGATACCCATATTCACTTTATCTGTCCCCAACAAATTGAGACAGCACTAGCCTCTGGAATTACAAGTATGTTGGGAGGAGGAACTGGACCTGCAACTGGCACAAATGCTACCACTTGTACTCCGGGTTCTTTTCATATTTCAAGGATGCTTCAATCTGCAGAAGCATTTCCCATGAATTTAGGTTTTTTTGGAAAAGGAAACTCAACAAATGAGAATAATCTTATTGATCAGGTTGAAGCTGGTGCATGTGGATTGAAGCTTCATGAGGATTGGGGAACCACTCCTTCTACAATAAATTCTTGTCTAAATGTTGCAGATAAGTTTGATGTGCAAGTATGTATTCATACAGATACTTTGAATGAGGCAGGTTTTGTTGAAGATACCATTAACGCTATTGCAGGAAGAACTATTCATACGTTTCATACCGAAGGCGCAGGTGGAGGTCATGCTCCAGACATTATAAAAATCTGTGGAGAAAAAAATGTTCTTCCTAGTAGTACAAATCCAACAAGACCTTATACCAGGAACACATTAGAAGAACATCTTGACATGTTAATGGTTTGTCATCATTTAGATTCCAAAATCCCAGAAGACATTGCATTTGCTGAATCAAGGATCAGAAGAGAGACTATTGCAGCTGAGGATATCTTGCATGATATAGGTGCCTTTTCTATTATTGCTAGTGATTCCCAAGCTATGGGAAGAGTTGGTGAAGTAATTACAAGAACTTTTCAAACAGCACATAAGATGAAAGTCCAAAGGGGACCCCTATCGCAGGATTCTGATAGAAACGATAATTATAGAGTAAAAAGATATATTTCTAAAGTCACAATTAATCCTGCAATAGCTCATGGTATTGATAAGCATGTTGGTTCTATAGAAAAGGGTAAAATTGCGGATTTGGTATTGTGGAAACCTTCCTTTTTTGCGGTAAAGCCTGAATTAGTTGTTAAAGGAGGATCTATAGTTTGGTCCCAAATGGGTGATGCAAATGCTTCAATTCCTACTCCAGGTCCTGTTCATGGTCGACCTATGTTTGCAAGTTTCGGCCAATCTCTAATTAAGAGTTCTTTTACCTTTTTAAGTAAAAATTCAATTGAACTGAATATTCCAAATAAATTAGGCTTACAAAAGAAATGTATTGCCGTAGAAAATACCAGAAATATCAATAAATCAAACTTAAAACTTAATAGTAAACTACCAAATATTTCAGTTGATCCACAAACTTATGAAGTTTTTTCTGATGGAGAACTTCTTACTTGTGAACCACTCGATGAAGTCCCAATGGCTCAGAGGTATTTTTTGCTTTAGAAGTTTTTAATTAATTCTTTTTCACTTATCTTTATGTCTTTTGACCCCGCAATAGCTAAATCTTCTTGCAGTTTGTTCTCGCAAGACAGAACTCTTGACCAACTTGGTAATTGAAGTGTCGTAGGACAAGCCAGATAATCTTCTGTAGCAGGTCTTAATAGTTTCGCAAACTTTTGTACTGATAATTCTTCTTCGTGCCTATC
This sequence comes from Prochlorococcus sp. scB245a_519A13, assembly GCA_000634415.1. Classification (GTDB taxonomy): domain Bacteria; phylum Cyanobacteriota; class Cyanobacteriia; order PCC-6307; family Cyanobiaceae; genus Prochlorococcus_A. The sequence goes on from JFNH01000098.1 coordinate 129,583, forward strand.
GTATGGAAGTTGATTAACTGCTGAATCTAATCCAAATTGTTTTACCCGATCTTCTCCAACTCTTTTGTAGAGAACTTCTAAAGTTGCTAGTTGAGTGCTAGTTAAGGTCTCGGCTTGATGCTCCATGAGACCTCTTAAAACACTTGAAAGTATTTCTGTACACATTTTTTGCAATCCTTCTTTAGAGGAATCTCCAATATTCTTATGTTTATGATCAAATAAACCTAGGTCAACCTGGGCTATTTTGGAGGTTCTTACGTTTCTATAAACCTCTGATAATAAACCTATCTCTAAACCCCAGTCACAAGGTATTCTTAAATTCATTGCAAGGTCTTTAGTAAAAGCAAACTCACCTGCTAATGGATATCTAAATGATTGAAGATATTGTAAAAACGGACCCTTGCCAACTAACTGCTCAAGACTTGCTAATAAAGGACCGACGAATAATCTTGTTGCTCTACCTTGCAGTTGATTTGTTTCTAGGGATAATCTACTGTAAAAAGCTTTTACATATGATATTCCGTATGATTCATCCAGAAGTGGAAGTATCATTCTTGAAGGATATAAAGGACTAAAAGTTCTTATATCAGCATCAAAAAGGGCAACAACTTCTGATTTTCTAGTCGCAACTCCTATGCCTTGCCATACAGCCCATCCTTTACCTGGAGTTCCTAAGAGTTCTAATCCATTTTTTTCTTGGCTTTTTAATAGTTCAATTACAGAGGGAGAATTAGT
>JFNH01000099.1 GCA_000634415.1 Prochlorococcus sp. scB245a_519A13
ATTACAGAGGGAGAATTAGTCCATTGAACGTGAACTGGGAATGGCATTGAATCAAAAAATAATTTTGCTGCCTTAACTTGCTCAACAGTTTTTGCAGAAAGAGCAATTACTAATTCATTTAAGCCTGTAAGGTTTTTTAAAACTTCTCTTATATCTTTTAATGCTGGGCGCTCAAACTCTTCATATAAGCAAGGTATTAAAATGCTAGTTGATTTTCTTTTAAGACTTTTGTTTAATTCTTTAAGTAAATTTCCTGTAACTCCATATTCATGTATTGTTGTGATTAAACCTTGTTGAAAGTCCATTTTCTAATTGATGTGCAGAATGGTATTAATACTTCGATGATTTTTTCAAAGTGAAGCAAATTGATTCAGAGAAAAAATTAGATAGATTAAAAATTGATAAATTGTTAAAAACAATTTATTCAAATCATACTACAGAAGAAATTAATTTTATTTCATACCAATTATTACAGATTTTAGATGATTTCTCAGAGAAATCTGCTTATGAAGAAATAAGAGATAAGGAAAGGTGGAATGAATCTCATTCGGTTTTGATAACTTATGCAGATAGTATTTATAAAAATGGCGAGGCAACATTAATAACTCTTAGGAAGTTGTTAAGTAAACATTTTGGTAGTCTTTCTAAAGTTGTACATATTCTTCCTTTTCTGAAATCCACAAGCGATGGAGGTTTCGCAGTCTCAAGTTATGATTCCCTAGAAGAAAAATTTGGTGGTTGGGATGATCTCAAAAGTATTTCTAAAAATCATGATTTGATGGCTGATTTAGTACTAAACCATGTCTCATCATCTCACCCTTGGGTTCAACAATTTATTAAATCCCAAGAACCGGGTATGTCAAATGTTTTTTCACCCAAACAAAATCTTGACTGGTCAAATGTAGTTAGGCCTAGAAGTTCCTCTTTGTTTTCACAAATGAATACTGATGATGGTCCTAAACAAGTTTGGACAACTTTTGGGCCAGATCAAATTGATTTAAATTGGCATAATCCTAAAATGACTCTTGAGTTCTTAAATTTAATTACTACTTATTTATCTAATGGAATTAAATGGTTAAGGCTTGATGCTGTAGGTTTTATTTGGAAGGAATCAGGCACTACATGCTTACATTTACCTAAAGCACATTCAATTGTGAAACTCTTAAGAGTTCTTTTAAATAATCTTCTTGATGATGGCGTTTTAATAACAGAAACCAATGTTCCTCAGAAGGAGAATTTATCATATCTCATTCCTGATAATGAAGCCCACATGGCATATAATTTTCCATTGCCGCCTCTTCTGTTAGAGGCAATTATTACTTCAAGAGCTGATATTCTAAACTCATGGATTTTTGATTGGCCCATATTACCAGAAGATACTACTTTATTTAATTTCACTGCATCGCACGATGGTGTTGGGTTAAGAGCTCTTGAGGGTTTAATGAATGAGCAGAGAATTAAAGATTTATTAATTAATTGTGAGAAAAGAGGCGGATTAGTAAGTCATAGACGTTTATCAAATGGTGATGATAAACCTTATGAATTGAATATTAGTTGGTGGAGTGCAATGGAAGATTCCAGTAGAGATGCTAAAAGATTTCAATATGAGAGATTTATTTTGAGTCAATTATTAGTTATGGCTCTCAAAGGAGTCCCTGCATTTTATTTGCCAGCATTACTAGCTTCAGAAAATGATATCAAAAGTTTTTCTATGACAGGACAAAGAAGAGACCTTAATAGAGAAAAGTTTAAATCAGAAAATCTTTTAGCCGTTTTAAATAATCCTGAATCTAATGCTAATAAAAACTTAAAATATCTTCGCAATGCTATGGATGTCAGATCAAAATTAAAGCAATTTCACCCTTGTTCACAAATGAAATGTTTGTCTAAAGGTAGAAGTGATATTGTTGTAATCAAAAGAGGTAAAGGTCCTGATTCCGTTTTTGCAATCCATAATATGACTGAAAATAAAATTAATTATCAATTGAACGATAATGATCTACCAGAAATTATTGATAATAATTTCAATACCCATGATTTTTTAACATCCACTAAATACAATTGCAAAAATATTAGTCTTGATCCTTTTCAAGTAATTTGGCTTAGTGCTCTCTAATATGATAGAAAATTCTTCTATATGGGTAGTAAGTGATGTAGATGGTACTTTAATGGATCACTCATATAATTTATCACCTGCTAAAGAAACTATAAAAAAACTACAAAAATTATCTATACCAGTAATTCTTTGTACTAGCAAAACCGCTTCTGAAGTAAAAGTTATTAGAAAGGAACTTAACTTGACGGATCCGTATATTGTTGAAAATGGTGGTGCAATATATGGTGAATCTCTTAAAAGAGTAAATGGAGAAATTATTCTTGGAATAAAATACGAATCTCTTGAAGAAATTTTAAATTTTATTTCTAAAGAAATTGATTATATACTTACTCCTCTTAATAATCTCACTGATCAAGAAGCTACTCAGCTTACAGGTTTAGAAGGCAACTCATTGAACTTAATGCGTGATAGACATTGGAGTATGCCTTTTTTAAATCCACCAAGTTATTTAGAAGAGAAGATTAATATCTGTTGTAAAAAGTTTAATGTTGATATTTTTAAAGGAAATAGAATGAGTCACTTGTTATCTACAAAATCTAATAAAGGTAAAGCAATAAATGCTCTTAAGGAATATTCAAATGTTCAAAATATTGAAATTATAGGTTTAGGCGATTCTCCAAATGATTTGCCTCTACTTTTAAACTCAGATATTAAAATCGTTATTCCTGGTATAGATGGACCTAACTTAAATTTATTAGATCAATTAAAAGATTTAGATTTTATTTTAGCTTCTGAACCAAATGGATATGGTTGGAAAAGTGAAATTAATAAATTGATAAATAAGCGAGAACTAAGTTAGAAAGATGAACGATTTAGATATTAATTTTCCTCTTGATAAATTTGAAAAATTAATTATAGATATTGGTTGGGAATCATTGGATAATTGGTTCAACTTTTGGAATAACAAAAGAAACATTCTTTCAATTGATCAATATTGGAACAATAAAGTAAATGATGATTGGATTTGGGGCTTGGCCTTACCCCTTTTATCTCAGGCTTATAAATATCAAAATAATTTTTCTGACAGAAAAATTATTGGAATCTCAGCTTTACCTGGTACAGGTAAAACAACCCTGGGTAAATGGCTCGAAGCTATATCGTTAAATTTAAACTTCAAAATTGCTGTTATTTCAATTGACGACTTTTATCTCCCTTCAAATGAAATGAAATTAGCAATTAAGAATAACCCTTGGAATGTTTCAAGAGGGTTTCCTGGTAGTCACTCAGTAAAATTAATGCATGAAAAATTATTAAATTGGAAGATTAATGGAGAGTTAAATGTACCAGTTTTCGATAAATCTTTAAGAAATGGTTTAGGAGATAGATCTCATTGGAGATTAGAAAATCCTGATTTATTAATTGTTGAGGGATGGTTTTTGGGAATAACGCCTTATTCTATTGACATAACTGATCGATCCATAAATACAACAAATTTGAGTCTTGATGAATTATCTTATGTATTAAAAATTCAAAATAACCTAAAAGAATATCAAGATATTTGGACTTTGATAGATAATATTTGGCACTTAAAGCCCTTGAAGATTGAATTTATGAACATATGGAAAACAAATCAGGAAAAAGAAATGTTTTTAAAAAAAGGTAAAGGCCTTAAAGATGAAAAATTATCTAATTTCTTGAGAATGCTTAATGTCTCAATTCCTCATAAAAGTTTTGATGTTTTAAAATCCTACGCGCTTCTATTAATTGATCAAGAAAGAAATTTAGTTGAGGCTGGATTAAACTTGTAGCATTTTCTAAATTTCTTTTTTTTCAGTAATTTTTTATACATTTTTTTTTGCTCTTGATAGTGTTTAATTGTTTATGTTTTGCTTCTTAGGGATGGTTGAATTTTCTTACAAAAATGAAGGTTGTAGGATGGTTGTATTGAGATGTATTGGCCCATCAAATTTTTTCTTAGAGAGAGTTTTATTTCCAACTGACATTCTTACTTTTATGGCCCCAAATGATTCAAGAGTTGAAATCTGGGGGAATGAATTATATGGTCCCAAGTTGGAAGAGAGAATAAGAATTTCTGCTGATAACGAAGATTCGACTCTAGTGGCCTAGCAAAAATATTATCTAATTGTCTTCGAGTCAAAATTTTTTACAAATACCTATTTTTTATTGATATTATCAAACTAGTTTTTGTTTTATTGATGTATTATTTCTCTTCATTTGCAATAGGAGGTTTCGTTCCTTCTGCAGCTATTGCTGGAGTTTTACTTTTAGTTGGGTTAGGAGCTTTCTTTTATCTTGGTATTAAAGGACCTACAGATTATTAAATAAGAGTTAATCAACAAGTTGTAATTTTAATTTTTCATAACCATCTTGAATAAGTTAACACTATGGATCTAACAATCATTTTATTTATATTAAGCTTGCCTTTCGTTTTATTAACAATTTATTTTGGGACAAAAAATGATTTTTACGAGAGTGAAAACTATAAAGGAGATGGTTGTGCTCACGATGTTAAAAGATAACTTTATCACTAATCTCCTCTAAATACGCAGGTCCATCTACTATCAAATTGCCAAACAGGTTTGTATATTTCTTTAGTAATTTTTTCGCCTGCCTTATTACAAGTATCTAAATCTTTCATTGGAATAGAATGTAAGGAAGGACTTGTTATCCCACTAACTTCTGGTCTTCCTCCAGGCCCTTGTCTATAAGTTCCAATTATTAACCAATAATTAGCTTTAGCAGAACCAGTAAAGATTAAGGTAAAAATAAAAAATAATATTAAAAAAGATTTTTTTTTCATTTTTCCATAATAACTTTTAATTTTTAAATGTAAATTGCTATTAATTAATAAGGTAATTTAATAATTTTTGGAATATTTAAAATTTGTTTTATATGGATTAATTCAAGGGTTGACGGAATTTATCCCTGTAAGTAGTACAGCACATTTAAAGGTTATATCTCTTTTTTTAGGTATTGATGATCCTGGAGCATCTTTGTCCGCGACTATTCAACTTGGCAGTGTGCTTGCCATAGCTTGGTATTTTAGAAATGATATTTTTAATTTCAGAAGTCAACCTTACAAAAAATTATTTGAATATTTCTTACATGAAAAATTATTAAGGTCTATTTTGATTGGTACTATACCAATTGTTCTGCTTGGTGGGAGTATAAAAATATTTATCCATTCTTTTTTTGAAAACGTTCTACGTTCAAATTTATCTATAGCATTGGTCTCATTTATAATGGCTTTTTTTATGTACTTGGCAGATAGTTCAAAAAGAGGTTCTATTAATATTAAAAACCATAATTATTCAAATAGTTTTTTGATAGGTTTCTTTCAAGCATTTGCAATTTTTCCTGGTGTTTCAAGATCGGGGGTGACTATTTCTAGTGCTTTAATATCAGGATGGGAAAGAGGGGATGCAGCGAAATTTTCATTTCTTTTAGGGATGCCGGCTATTTCTCTTGCTGCGCTTGTTGAGTTTATTACTTCTTTTAATGATTTTTTTTCATTAGGTTTTTTGCCTCTTTTTGTTGGTCTCATTACGACATTTTTGTCATCTTTATTAGCAATAGATTTCTTATTAAAGTATTTTTCTTCAAATGGGTTGAAAATTTTTATCATTTATCGAGTAATTTTTGGTGTTGTAATTCTCTTGAATTTATGATTGGATGAAAAAAAATTTTTTGCAATTGTGTTAAGGTTTTAAAAAATCTTTCTAATGAACATTTTTATATCTTTCCAATTAGGGGAAGTTGAAGTTTCAAATCTTACTATATTGGTTTTAGCTTTTTTTTCTTCTTTTACATTTATAGCAGTAGGCATAAGTTCATATAAACTATACAAATCGCTCATAAATGAAGAGGATAAGTAATCGGAACGGCGGGATTTGAACCCACGACCCCCACTACCCCAAAGTGGTGCGCTACCAAACTGCGCTACGCCCCGTTTCTTTACTATAAAGATAAGATCGATTTAAATGTTATTCTTTATTGGATTGTTATCAGATCTCAATACACACTTATCAACTTCCCAATTAAAGTTTTCCCATATATGGTCTTCTAATTTATAGTTGCTTCCAGTAAAAACTCCTAACTTAACTTTTGTAGGTGAAGCGGAACAATACTGTCTGCTTCCAGCTGATGCAAGATATTGTTGATGGTATTGTTCAGCATAAAAATATGAATCAATCATTTTTATTTCAGTTTTAATTAAACCAAGATTTTTTTTGGTTAGTTCCGCTTGATATTGTTCCTTACTGGCTAGTATGGTTTTAATATTGCTTTCATTTTTATAATATATAGCTGATCTATATTGTGTTCCCATATCATTGCCTTGCCTGTTTTTTTGAGTAGGGTCATGACATTCCCAAAACATTTTTAATAAATCACTTACATCTATTTCTCTTTTATTCCATATAACTCTTACAACTTCTGAATGCCCAGTTAGGCCGGAACATACTTCATAATAAGTTGGGTTGTTTTTTTTACCTCCAGCATAACCTACAGAAGTTGTTACAACTCCAGGAAGTTTCCAAAAACATTTTTCAGCTCCCCAGAAACAACCACATCCAAAAATTATTTCATCTTCATCTAGATTAGGATCTTTTTTGATATCTGTTTTTAATATTCTATGTAATGAATAAGCATCATCAGTTAAATTTACCTCCTCATTTTTCATAATGTTTTTCAGGAATTTAAACATAATTCAAATTTTTATATTATAGGTAAAAAAATTATTTTTTAGCTCTTAACAATTCTGGTAGCTAGTTCTCTTTCCCAAAGTTGCTTATATAGCCCATTCACTTTTACTAATTCT
>JFNH01000100.1 GCA_000634415.1 Prochlorococcus sp. scB245a_519A13
CCTATCACAGGTAGCTGCAACTGAAAGTTGGTGACTAATCATTATGATTGTTTTACTATTTCTATTACTTATTTCATCTATTATTCTTGCGGCTGTTTTATTATCTACGCTTGCTAAAGCATCATCAAGAACAACAATAGGAGAATTAACAAGTAGCGCTCTTCCTAGTGCAGTTCTTTGCCTTTGTCCACCGCTTAATGTAATACCTCTTTCACCAACAATAGTTTTAAACCTTTGTGGAAAACTATTGATATCATCAATTAATCCAGCTTTTCTAGCGCTTTCTTTAACTAAATATTTAGAAGCTTTAGGTTCTCCAAAACTTAGGTTTTCTGAGATTGTAGAAGTAAATAAGAATGCTTCTTGAGGAACAATTGAAATATTTTTTCTAAGATCGCTTAATTTTAAAGTTTTTACATCAATTTCATCTAAAAATAATTGATTATCTGGAATTTCAATAGTCCGTCCCAGAGACTTTGCTAGTGTTGTCTTGCCACAACCTATTGGGCCAACTATCGCAATAAGTTCTCCAGGATAAATTTTAAAGTTGAGATTATTTAATGTATTAAATTTTGATCCTGGATATTTTAATGTTAAATTTTTTGCTTCTAAGAATCCTTTAATTTTTCTTTTTAAAAATTTAGTTTCTGCTCCATCTACAATATTTGGGTTGTTCTGAAAGATTTCTTCCACACGATCTAAACTTACTTGACCAAGTTGAAAAGTATTTAAGGTAAAACCTAATAGAGCTGTTGGGAAGACAAGTCTTTCTACGTAAAGAATTAAAGCTACTAATCCACCTATCGAAATAAATCCACTATCTAATTGATAAGTTCCTAATGATAATAAAATCAATAATGAAATTGAGGAAATTCCTTGTAATAAAGGGAATAGGGTACTCGATGTTCTTGCAAGTTTTATTGCTGAATTTCGATAGTCATTATTATATATGTTAAATTCATTTTTCTCAGCATTCTCTTGGGCATAAATCTTAATTGCGCTTATACCAGATAGATCTTCTTGTATTAGATCACTAAGCTTTGATAATGATTCTTGTTGAGCTTTTCTTTGTTTAACCATTCTGCCGCCAAATAGGCTTACAAATCCAAGGATTAATGGAAATATCATTAAAGCTGATATTGTTAATGTTTTATTAATCGAAAACATTGAAGGAATAGTGAATGAATAAGCTAAGACAATGTTGCACAAGCTTAAAACTGTAAAACCTAAAAGTCTTCTTATGTTTTCAACATCGCTTGTAGCTCTACTAATAATGTCTCCACTTCCTTTTTTTTGAATCCATTCTGGATCTTGAATAAGTAAATGGTCAAAAAGTTTTTGACGAAGATTTACTTCTACTTTTCTACCTATACCGAAGACAATTTGTCTTGAGAATAATCTTATTAATCCCATACAAGTTGCTAAAAATATTAACCATAAAGATTTAGAAATAACAAAATCAGACGAAAACCCATCTTGTAATTGGTCAATTATATTTTTTACTTCTAAGGGTATTACAACACTTAGTATATTTACTAATAAGAGAGCTAAAGCGCCATATAAGAATTCTTTTTTATAAGGTCTTAGGTATTTAGATATAACTTTTATGTTTAAATTTTTCATTTTATTTTACCGATATGATTAAGATAATGTTTCATTTTTGAATATGTGAGCTAATTTTATAAATGATTCAGTATTTATTTATGGGTAACGAGCAAACTCATCCATTACACGAAACAGACAAAAACATTATAGATTCCCTTATCACTAAAAAAACACCTGAAGATCTTGACTACATTAATTTAGCTAGATTAATAAATCGTTATACCAATTTCCCTGGAGAAATTGAAATTAAAAATGATATTGAAAAAATTTTAAATTTTTGGAAGATCACTAAAAATGAACTTTTTTTAAAAACTAAAAATATATGGTCAAAAAGCTTCAGGCCTTCTAATACAAATAAAGATTTAGTTGGCTCAGGTTTTGATACCTCAAATTGAATTTTATCTGCATAATTTTTCTTCCATAAATAAATGTCTTCTAATCTATCAAACGCTGAAATCCTAAATAATTTGTTGGAGGGAAGGGACCTTGATGAATTAACTTCAAGATCTTTAATGCAAAGATGGCTTAATGATGAAATTTCAGATGTTGAGACAGGAGCTTTTTTGAGTGCTTTGAGAGCAAAGAGTTCTACAGGGGTCGAACTAAGTTCTATGGCTGAGGAACTCTTAAATGTTTGCGAATTACCAGTAGCAAGACCAAATTTGTATTTGGTAGATACTTGTGGAACAGGGGGTGATGGAGCTAATACATTCAATATTTCAACTGCAGTTGCATTTGTAACTGCATCTTGTGGTGTAAAAATTGCAAAACACGGAAATAAAAGTGCTAGTGGAAAAGTTGGCTCTGCTGATGTTTTGTTGAATCTTGGTTTGAATTTAAATTGTTCATTAGAAAAAGTAATCAAAGCAGTAAGTGAAATTGGAATAACTTTTTTATTCGCACCGGTTTGGCATAAATCTTTAATAAAACTAGCTCCATTAAGAAAAACTCTTGGAATAAGGACAGTATTTAATCAACTTGGACCATTGGTAAATCCTTTAAGACCCAATGCACAAGTTTTGGGTGTTGCTTCTGAGGATCTTTTAAAACCTATGGGAAGCGCGCTTTTAAAAATGGGTATGAATAGAGCAATAGTGGTTCATGGCTCTGGTGGCCTTGATGAAGCTTCGCTTCAAGGAGATAATAAATTAGTGTTTGTTGATAATGGTGAATTACTTTTTTCAGAAATAAATATTTCACAATTTAACCATGAAAATATATCTAACGAAAAGCTTGTGGTTTCTGATCTTGAGTCTAACGAGGAAATATTAAAGTCTGTCTTAAATGGTTCTGGACAAAAATCTCATATTGATGTGGTTGCTTTGAATTCTGCTTTAGTGCTTTGGGCCGCGGGTATTGAGGATGATTTAAATGAAGGATTTAATAAAGCTTTATTTTCGATAAATCAAGGAGATCCTTGGAAAAAGTTTTTGCTTTTAAAAGATTATTTACATACAAATTAATTAATCTAAATTGATGATTCATCCATATAAAAAAAACGCGAAATTGGTTTTAAGTAATGGAATTGTATTCCCAGGATTCTTTTTTGGTGCTTCTGGTACTGCTATTGGTGAAATAGTTTTTAATACGGGAATGACTGGATATCAGGAAGTTATTACTGATCCAAGTTATTATGGACAAATATTAACTTTCACTTATCCAGAGATTGGAAATACTGGTATTAATTTTGAAGATTCAGAATCTAATATTAATGTTAAAGGTATAATTGTTAGAAATTTTTCATCTAATAGCAGCAATTGGAGATCTAAAAAGAATTTTAATCAATGGTTAGTCGAGAACAATATCATAGGTCTATATGGAATTGATACAAGGGCTCTTGTTAAAATTTTAAGATCTAGTGGTGCGATGAATGGAGTTATTACCTCTCTAGATAAAACTGATGAAAGTTGTTTAAAGATAATTTGTGATACGCCAAAGATGGAGGGATTAAATTTATCAAAAGTTGTTTCTACAAAGCAACAATATTTATGGAAAAGTCATACTCAAACAAATTTTGATTTAAGAAAAAAATATAGTGAATGTTCTAAAAAATTAAAAATAGTAGCAATTGATTTTGGAATTAAAAATTCAATTCTAAATAGACTTGTATCCCATGGTTGTGAAGTTTTGGTTTTACCTTCTTGTACTTCTCTAAATGATGTTCTTTCTAACAAGCCGGATGGTATATTTTTCTCAAATGGTCCAGGCGATCCTTCTTCTGTTTCTGAAGGTATAGACTTAGCAAAATCACTCATTGAATATGGTGAAATACCTATGTTTGGAATTTGCCTTGGCCACCAAATATTTGGATTAGCATTAGGAGGTTCAACTTATAAATTACCTTTTGGACATCGTGGCTTAAATCATCCTTGTGGTGAAAATAATAAAATTGAGATAACTAGTCAGAACCATGGTTTTGCTATTGATCCCAATTCACTTTCAAAAAACATAGTCAGAATTACCCACTATAACCTAAACGATAATACTGTAGCTGGCCTAGAGGTTTATGATAAACCCATATTTAGTGTGCAATATCATCCAGAAGCAGGTCCTGGCCCACATGATTCAGATTATTTGTTTAAAAAATTTGTTTCTCTTATGTTAGAAAGATGTTGACATATTGTTTTCTTTTGATTTGATAATTACATTTGATATATTAATTTTTTGGAGGTATTAGATCATAGAAGATTTCCAGAAGTTAACCGTTTCTCTAAGAGGAAACCTTGAGGTTAAAACAAACATAATGGTTTTTACTTTTAAAGGCCAACTTGATGCTTTCTCAGAAAAACAATTTAAGACATTTGTTACTTATAATTTAAAAAATGACCTTCCATTCGTTTTAGATCTTACAAAAATAGATTTTCTAGATTCCTCAGGTCTTGGAGCACTTGTTCAAACTGCAAAAGAATGCAAAAAGTTGAAACTTGGGTTCTCTGTCGTTGGCAATTCGAGAGTAGCCCAAACAATTAAACTTGTTCGTTTAGGGGATTTTCTTAACTTGAAGTCAAACCTTGAAGATGCATTAAATTATTTAAGGAATTGAATTATTGGATTCAAAACTTGGTTCCATATGGATCTCCCGAGGATATAGGTGTTATTCAACTTGCTTGGCTTGGAGATTCAGTATGGGAGCTCCACCAAAGACTAAGGCATGTTCATTTTCCTTTAAATTCTAAAGACCTCCATCTATCTGTAGTAAACGAAGTCAAGGCAAAATCTCAGTCAAAATCATTAAGTCAAATTGAACATTTACTAAATTCAAATGAAATGGATCTAATTAGGCGTGCTAGAAATAAAACGAAGAGATATCCAAAATCTTCTGACCCCACCATATACTCTAGAGCAACTGGTTTTGAAGCTCTTATTGGCTGGCTATTTTTAAAAGATCCTCAAAGATTATCAACACTTTTTGAATATTTAGAATTAAAAATGAATTGAATCTATGAAAAACTCCTCTAATAAATTTCGTGAAAAAAATAATAAAGAGCATAAAAAAAATCCAGATTTTGGGTACTACTCAAAAAATACAAATCGTTCAGAAAAAAATGATAGATTTTTGAACAATTCCGCTAAAAATAAGAAAGTTGAAAATTTAAAAAAAAATGATAATAATAATACTTTTTCTTCTTTAAAAAGAAGAAACCCAAGATTTAAATCTAATACAGAATTTCCTAATAAAAATTCTGATATTCATCATGAGTTTACTAACAAGAGAAATTTTGATGATTGGATATGGGGTAAACATTCGGTTTATGAGGCTCTTATTAGTGAGAGGGCTATTAATAGGCTTTGGTGTACTTCGGAAATTTTTTCTTCAGATAAATTCTATATTTTGTTTAAGGATCTTAAATCAAAAGGAGTTCTTATTGAAGAAGTTTCTTGGAACAGGCTTTCACAATTGACATATGGTGCTTCACATCAAGGTGTCGCATTGCAGTTAGCATGCTCTAAAACAATATCCCTAGAACAATTAATCGATTTTTCTAAACACAATTGTCCAAATCCCATAATAGTTGCATTTGATGGCTTAACTGATCCTCATAATGTTGGAGCGATTATAAGATCAGCTGAAGCATTTGATTGCAAGGGTGTTATTATTCCTCAGAGAAGGTCTGCAGGATTGACGGGAACAGTAGCCAAGGTAGCTGCAGGAGCCTTAGAACACCTCCATGTAAGTAGAGTTGTTAACTTAAATAGAGCACTTGAGGAACTTAAGAAAAATGGTTTTCTTGTTGTTGGTTTATCTGGAGATGGTCAAATATCTATCTCAAATTTTCAAGAAAAGGCACCTTTGGTGGTTGTAGTTGGCTCTGAAGATAAAGGTATTTCTTTGCTTACTCAAAAAAAATGCGATTTTATATTAAGTATTCCTCTTAAAGGTAAAACTTCAAGTTTAAATGCCTCTGTGGCTGCCGCCATTTCCCTATTCCATTTGACAGGTAAATAATTTTTATTGTTATTAATCACTACTTTCAAAGATCATTAAAATGTTGTTGTTTCAATACATTTATATAATTAATAAAAATTTATTGAATTTTCACTGCAAAATTGTATAGAATTTAACAAGAATTGATGGTCTAACTGACCAAAAACATTGATTAGAAACTTTGGAAACAAACTCGGTTTAGCCTGGTGGGCTAAAATTGAGACAGATCAACCTAGTAGTACCTACTGGTTCGGCCCATTTATTACTAAACGTAGTTTAAAAGAAAATATGTCTTCTTTTATTAAAGATCTTTCTGATGAAGGGTCTAAAAATATTAAACACAGTTTAGTACGTTGCAAAAAAGAAGAACCATTAACTGTTTGATAACTTTGATTTTAAGATATAAATTAAGAAATGAATTTTAATTCTTTAAGAAAAGAAATTACCAGCAATAATGTTTCTGTTAAGGAATTAGTTAATGATATCTTTGCCAAAATCGATCATAAAGATCCTGAAATTAACTCTTATATTTGTACCACAAAAGATAATGCTATCGCTCAGGCAGAGAACATTGATAAATTAATTCAAAATAATGAAAAATTGCCTCCACTCGCGGGAATCCCAATAGCAATAAAGGATAATATTTGCACCAAAGGAGTTGCGACAACTTGTGCAAGTAAAATGCTCAAAACCTTTGTAGCTCCTTATGAATCCACTGCTTCTAGTAAATTATTGTCTTCAGGGGCAATTTGTTTAGGGAAAACAAATTTAGACGAATTTGCAATGGGTAGTTCAACGGAAACTTCTGTATTTGGTGTTACTTCAAATCCTTGGGATATTAATAGAGTGCCAGGAGGCAGCTCAGGCGGTAGTGCTGCTTCAGTTGCCGCTGGATTTTGTGCAGCTGCTATAGGATCTGATACAGGTGGATCAATAAGGCAACCAGCTTCTTTTTGTGGCGTCGTAGGTCTTAAACCTACTTATGGCAGAGTTAGTAGATGGGGACTTGTAGCATTTGCAAGCTCTCTTGATCAAATTGGCCCAATTACAAATACTGTCTCAGATGCGGCCGAAATTCTACATTCAATATCTGGTAAAGACCCCTTCGATTCAACATGTCTTGACAAGCCAGTACCAAATTATTTGACTGACTTAAATAAATCTATAAAGGGTTTAAAAATTGGAATCATTAAAGAATGTTTTGAACACCCAGGGCTTAATCCAGAAGTTAAGGAATCAGTTCTTTCTGGAGTTGATAGATTCCAAGCTTTAGGAGCTGAAATTATCGAAGTTGAATGTCCTAGATTTAACGATGGAATTGCGACATATTATGTCATTGCACCATCTGAGGCCTCCGCAAATTTAGCTAGATATGATGGTGTTAAATATGGCTACAGATCGAATGAAGGTTCAAATCTTATAGACATGACTTCAAAAAGTAGAGCTGAAGGTTTTGGAAATGAGGTACAAAGAAGAATTTTGATAGGTACTTATGCTTTGTCAGCTGGATATAGTGATGCCTACTACAAAAAAGCACAAAAAGTTAGAACACTTATAAGAAAAGATTTTGATTATGCTTTTAAGAAAGTAGATGTTTTATTAACTCCAACTTGCCCAACCACTGCTTTTTTAAAGGGAGATTTTGTCAATGATCCACTTTCAATGTATTTGTCTGATTTATTAACTGTCCCTGCTAATTTAGCAGGCCTCCCTGCAATCAGTATCCCTTGTGGTTTTGATAATAAAGGATTACCTATAGGAATGCAATTAATAGGCAATGTATTAGAAGAAGATAAAATATTGAATGCCGCAAATATCTTTGAAATTGATGCTCAGGTAACTAAGAATAGACCTTTATTTTAAATTTGTATTAATAATTAATTTGTAACCACAAAGTATAGATCTTTTAGAAATTTTCTCTATCTTATATATATAAATTATTTGAATATGGCTTTCGTTCCTCTTCATAATCATAGTGACTACAGCTTGCTTGATGGTGCCAGTCAAATTTCAAAAATTGTTGATAGAGCTTGTGATCTTGGAATGGAATCGATAGCTCTTACTGATCATGGAGTTATGTATGGTGTTCTTGATTTGGTCAAGAAGTGTAAAGAGAAAGGTATAAAACCAATTATTGGTAATGAAATGTATGTGATTAATGGTTCTATTGATGATCCTCAACCAAAAAAAGAAAAAAGATATCATTTGGTGGTGTTAGCGAAAAATTATACTGGATATAAGAATCTAGTGAAGTTAACAACAATTAGTCACCTAAATGGGATGAGAGGTCGAGGAATTTTTTCTAGACCATGTATTGATAAATCTCTTTTAAGCAAATATAGTGATGGTCTGATAGTTTCTACAGCTTGTCTAGGTGGAGAGATACCTCAGGCTATTTTAAAAGGTAGATTAGACGTAGCAGAAGATATAGCTGTTTGGTATAAAAAATTATTTGCAGATGACTTTTATCTAGAAATACAAGATCACGGTTCTATTGAGGATAGAATTGTTAACGTTGAATTAATAAAAATTGGGAAGAAGCATCAAGTAAAAGTCATAGCGACCAACGACGCACACTACTTATCAAGTATGGATGTTGAAGCACATGACGCTTTACTTTGTGTATTAACAGGAAAACTAATAAGTGATGAAAAAAGATTGAGATATACCGGTACAGAATATATTAAAAGTGAAACTGAAATGCTTGAACTTTTTAAAGATCATATTGATGATGAATCAATTATTGAGGCAGTTAACAATACAGTAGAAATATCTCAGAAAGTTGAAGAATTTGATTTGTTTGGCAATTATAGAATGCCAAAATTCCCTCTTAAAGAAGATACAGATTCATTTTCTTTCCTTACACAATTATCTAATAAAGGCCTTTTAAAAAGACTTAAAAAAATGATCTTACAGAAGTTGATGAGAACTATAAAAAAAGACTATCTTCCGAATTAAAAATTATTAAAGATATGGGCTTCCCAGATTATTTTTTGGTTGTTTGGGACTACATCAAATTTGCTAGAGATAACTCTATCCCTGTGGGACCAGGTAGAGGTTCTGCAGCAGGCTCATTAGTAGCTTATGCTCTTCAAATTACAAATATAGATCCTGTTGAGCATGGATTGTTGTTTGAGAGATTTTTAAATCCAGCAAGAAAGTCAATGCCAGATATTGATACCGACTTTTGTATTGATAGGAGAAATGAAGTTATAGATTATGTTACTAATCGTTATGGAGAGGATAAAGTTGCACAAATAATTACTTTCAATAAGATGACCTCTAAGGCGGTTTTAAAAGACGTCGCAAGGGTTTTAGATATACCATATGGAGAGGCGGACAAATTGGCTAAGTTAATACCGGTTGTAAGAGGGAAACCTTATAAATTAAATGAAATGATTGACAAGAATACTCCTAGCCAAGAGTTTAGAGAAAAATATATTAATGATAATAGGGTGAAAAAATGGGTTGATTTGGCTTTGAGAATTGAAGGAACTAATAAAACATATGGAGTTCATGCTGCTGGAGTTGTTATCGCATCAGATCCTCTTGACGAACTTGTACCTCTTCAAAGAAATAATGAAGGGCAAATAATAACTCAATATTCTATGGATGATATCGAATCACTTGGATTATTGAAAATGGATTTCTTAGGTCTAAAGAATCTGACAATGATTGAAAAAACAGTTTCTCTAATTAATCAATCTACGGGAAGGAAAATAAACATTGATGAGTTACCACAAAATGATGGTAAGACCTTTGATCTTATCGGGAGAGGAGATCTTGAAGGTATTTTTCAACTTGAATCTTCCGGTATGAAACAGGTTGTTAGGGATTTCAAACCTAGCTCTCTAGAGGATATTTCGTCCATATTGGCTCTTTATAGACCTGGTCCTCTTGATGCAGGCCTTATACCTAAATTCATAAATAGAAAAAATGGGAACGAAAAGGTTGATTTCCCTCATCCATTTATTAAGTCAATCCTCACTGAAACCTATGGAATTATGGTTTACCAAGAACAAATCATGAAAATTGCTCAAGACCTAGCCGGTTATTCTCTGGGTGATGCTGATTTACTTCGAAGAGCAATGGGGAAAAAGAAAGTTTCTGAAATGGTAAAGCATAGGAATATTTTTGTAGACGGTTCCATGAAGAAAGGTGTAAATGAAAAATTAGCTAATGATCTTTTTGATCAAATGGTTTTATTCGCAGAATATTGTTTTAACAAGAGTCACTCAACTGCTTATGGTGCCGTAACTTATCAAACTGCATTTTTGAAAGCCCATTTTCCTGTTGCATATATGGCAGCCCTTTTAAGCGTTAATTCTGGCTCTAGTGACAAAATGCAAAGATATATTTCTAATTGTTATTCCATGGGAATAGATGTTATTTCACCGAGCATTAATTTTTCTGGTGTTGATTTCACTATTAAAAATAATCAGATTTTATTCGGGTTATCTGCAATTAAGAATTTAGGAGATTCTGCAATAAGAAATATAATTGAAAACCGAAATAGTTTTGGAACCTTTAATTCATTATCAGATTTGTGCGACCGTTTGCCTTCTAATGTTCTTAACAAAAGAAGTCTTGAATCTTTAATTCATTGTGGAGCATTAGATGAGTTTTCTAATGATAATAATAGAGCTCAGTTATTGTCAGATCTTGAACATGTTATTGAGTGGGCCTCTTCAAGAAATCGTGATAGATTATCAGGGCAAGGAAATCTATTTGACTCTAATGAAGAATTTTCTAATGTTGCTTTTTCAGATTCACAATTAGCTAAGGTTGATGATTATTCACTTATTGAGAAATTAAAGTTAGAAAAGCAGCTATTAGGCTTTTACTTATCTGATCATCCTTTAAAGCATTTAACTAAACCCGCAAAACTTGTATCACCTATAAACATTTCGCAGTTAGAAGAAACAAAAGATAGAACCAAAGTTTCTTTAGTTGGAATGATCCCTGATTTAAAGCAAATTACAACGAGAAAAGGAGATAGGATGGCTATAGTTCAGCTTGAAGATCTTTCTGGCAGTTGCGAAGCAATAGTTTTTCCAAAAACTTATGTCAGATTATCCGAATTTCTATTGACTGATACTAGATTATTGTTTTGGGGAACAATAGATAAAAAAAGTGATAAGACTCAATTAATAATTGATGATTGCAGAGAAATAGATAACCTTAAATTGCTTATTATTAATCTTGAAAGTTCTCAAGCATCAGATGTAAGAGTACAAAATACTTTAAGAAACTGTTTAACTAAATTTAAACCAGATAAAGATAGATGTGGGAACAAGATTCCAGTTTTAGCTGCAGTAAGAAATGAGCATAGTGTTACTTACGTTAAATTTGGCGATCAATTCTGTATTGGAGATATACAAGGTGCATGCAAATTATTAAAAGAAAATTCATTCCAAGTTAACTTGAAATCTTTAGTTTCCTAGATTAACTTTTATCCTCGAAATTTTGTGTTGCAGGTTTGAAGGCTGCTTTTGCGCGTTGTATGTTCATTGGAATATTTTCAATACCAAAAAATGATCCAGGATCTTTATCCCAACTAGCTGATAATATTCCAAAACTCAATCCTGCAAGACCTAACAAAAAAAACAATGCTGAAATTGCAATTGTTGATGAAGGAGGTATTTCAGCAATATTTCTCGTTACTATAATGTAGCTAACTACGAAAACCGACATTCCTAATATTGTGGGAATTCCTGCTGTAAAAAATATTCTTCTTGCCATTCTATCTGCAACATATTTTGGTATCCCAGTTGATGATCTTTTTGGTGTAGTTGCAGTAGCTGAATCTTTTTCTAGATTAGCAAACGCAGTTTTCTCAGAATAATTTTTTTTCTTTTTAAATTGTGTCTTTTTTTTTGATTGCTTTTTTTTCATTAATTGAAATCATCCTCTGATTCCAATTTTCTTTACTAGCTCTTGATATCTCTGAACGTTTTTGTCTTTTATGAAAGAAAGTAATCTTTTCCTTTTACCAATCATTTTTAATAATCCTTGCCTTGAAGCGAAATCATGAATGTTTCCTTGAAGGTGGTCACTTAATTTCGATATTCTTTTTGAAAGCAATGCTACTTGAACCTCGGCTGAACCTGTATCAGTTGGATGTACTTGATGAGTCTCAATCAGCTTCTGTTTTTCAGCTGTATCTAATGACATAAATCTTTTTTCTTTTACTCTATAATACTACGTCAGCTAACTATATTACTACTTTCCTTATCTAGATAATTCATAGCTATTTTCAATAAATTTTCAAATGATAAATTATTTTCTTTTTTTGCAAGGAAATCTACTTCTTTAATAATTATTGGCAAAATAGTCTTAATTTCTTTATTTTTGTAATTTAATGATTGAAGAGTTAACTGAAGATCTTCGATTATTTGATTAATTTCTGGATCCTTAATCTCAAATTCATCTTTTGCTTTTTCTTCTTCAAATTGTATTTCACTTTTAAATTTATTTTTTAGTTCTAAAATTAACCGATCACTCATTTTTTGACCTATTCCAGGTACGGAACTAATTAATTTTTGGTTTTGTGTCTTTATTGCTTTGATAACTTCACCAATTGAGAATTTATTTAATATCCCCATACCGATTTGAGATCCAACACCTCGGATACTTAAAATTTCAATAAAGAAATTCCTTTGTTCCTTTGATGTAAAGCCAAATAATAAATCTGAATCTTCTTTCTTAATATGTTTTAACCAAAGAATTATGTTTTTATTTGATATCTGATTTGTTTTTAATTTGAGAAAAAAGGATTCTAGTATTTGTATTTCGTATCCTAATCCTTGACAATTTATTAAAACAAAAAATTTTTGATTAGTTTGCCATAAATCAACCAATTCTCCATTTATCCAACTAATCAATTAACCACCATCCACCTGACATCCAATTAGGGCTCCTGCGGTCCCACCAGCAGGTACTGCCCAAAATCTATCCTTACCCCTAGAAGAGGATAGTGCAATTCCAGCACCAAGAATACCTCCAATAACAGAACCTTCACTACAGTCATTATCATCTATTTTTTCAGCCTTACTTTGACCACCACAAGGTATTTCAACGTCCACCACATAACTTTTCACGTAGCCTGGATTTGATTTCGTTCCAGGAATGTATTCTTCTCTATACTCAGTTCTTGTGCAAGTTACTGACTTTGGGGTTGTTGCTTTAACTTGTACAATAGGAGAAAAACAAAATAATAAAGCTAAATAGTAAAATTTCACCGTTTTTTTTAACTCTTATAATATTCTATGTCCTTTTGATTATTTTGGTAGTAGATATAATAGTTCCTAATAAAACTAGTGAGGCGCCTGATAAAAAATTTAAGTTTATTATTTCACTAAAAAACAATATCCCCCAAATTGAACCGAATAAAACTTGTAAATAGTTAATTGTTGATGCTTCAGAAGCAGGTAAATTTTTTAATCCTATAGTTAAGAAAGTCTGACCTAACTGAGTAAATAAACCAATCCCTATTATCCAAACTAATTCATTCCAATTTGGTGTAACCCAGTTGATTAATACAATTGGTAATAAAGTTATAAAAGAAACAAGTGGAAAATATTCAATAATTACATAAACATCTTCACTAAATGAAAGTTTCTTAACTGTAACGTAAGCCAATGCTGTGCAGATTGCTCCAATAAATGCTATCAAAATCGAAACATTTTCAATCTCAACGTTTATATTTGATAATTGACTTGGATTTAATATTACTAATATTCCAATCCAGCCAATAATTAAAGCAAAAATTATATTCCTAGTTATTTTTTCGTCTATAAATATGCCAGCGAATATAGATATAAAGATAGGGTATGTGTACTGAATGACTGTAGATATACTAAGAGGCATATTTCTTATCGCATAAAAAATGCTAACTAAAGCTAAAGTTCCTAAAACACCTCTTAAAATAAGTAATGGTCTATTGTTGCCCCAAGGATTTATATTTTTTAGATTAATTATGAATAATGTAATAATTAAACTTAAAAATGATCTAAATAAAACTAATTCATAAATAGGTATCCTTTTATCAATATTTTTTACGCATAAAGTCATCAAACTGAAGAAGAATGAAGCAAATACCAAATTAAGCTTATTCAATGAATTAAATTTTTTTTCTAATTCTGCGATATTTATCATTTAAAAAAATAGTTTTATTGTGAAATAAAGTAGATTATTATTTGATTTTGACCTATAACAAATAAATCATTATTTGTTTTTGATAAAAATCTCAATGGTTCATTCCATACACCCAAGAACTATTCAAGAGGTTAAGGAAAAAGCAGATATCGTTGACGTTATATCTGAACATATTGTTCTTAAGAAGAAAGGCAAGGAATTTGTTGGGATTTGTCCTTTTCATGATGATACTAAGCCATCTATGACAGTATCACCAACTAAACAATTCTATTACTGTTTTTCTTGTGGTGCAGGTGGAAACTCTATTAAATTTTTAATGGAATTTACTCGTGCAAATTTTTCAGATGTTGTACTTTCACTCGCTAAAAAAAATAATATTAATGTTGAGAATCTAGAGGGTCCCCAAGTAGAAGCTTATAAAAAACAATTATCTAGAAAGGAAGAGCTTTATAAAATATTAAGAGTCACTAAAAATTGGTTTAAGTCTCAATTAAATAATTCTCTTGGTTTTGAAGCCATGAAATATTTAACATCTAAGAGAAACTTGAATAACCAGATTATTGATAATTTTGAATTAGGTTTTGCCCCAAATTCATGGAATGATTTATTTAATTATCTTTCCAAGGTAGAAAAATTCCCTATTAATTTAATATTAGCTTCAGGCCTTGCAATTTCTAAAGATAATTCTGACAAGATTTATGATCGTTTTAGAAATAGATTAATTGTTCCAATACATGATATGCAGGGCAGAGTAGTTGCCTTTGGAGGAAGATCTCTTGATGGTCAGGAACCTAAATATCTTAATTCTCCTGAATCAGAGATATTTGAAAAGGGAAAAATATTGTTTGCCTTTGAAAAAGCTTCTAGTCATATTAGAAAAAGAGATAAAGCTATTATTGTTGAAGGCTACTTTGATGTTATTTCTCTTCATTCAAAGGGTATAACTAATTCTGTGGCTTCTCTCGGTACCGCATTAAATAAGTATCAAATTTCTCAACTATGTAGATGTACAGATAATAAAAATATAATTTTGAATTTTGATTCTGATAATGCAGGAATTTTAGCTACAAAAAGAGTAATTAAAGAAGTTGAGACCCTATCCCTTCATGATCAAATTAATCTTAAGATACTTCAACTAAGTCATTTTAAAGATCCTGACGAATATTTGAATAGTCATACACCTGAAGATTATTTTAATTTAATTGATAATTCATCCTTTTGGATTGATTGGGAGATTGATCAGATCTTTAAAGATCAAGATTTAACTAAGTCTGAAATTTTCCAAAGTGTTATTTCTTCATTGGTAAAATTGTTGAGTAAATTACCTCAATCATCAACCAGAACTCATTATTTACAAAAAGTTTCCGAACAATTAAGTAAGGGACAAGCTAGGTTAGCAATACAGTTTGAACAAGATTTAAGAAATCAAGTAAAGGGATTTCGTTGGCATGGCAGATCAAAAAAATTTGAACAACCAAATGAAATTTCCCGACGGGAGAAAAATGAATCGGAAATAATTTTTTATTATTTACATTGTCCAGATCTTAGGCTATTTATTCGTGATGAATTTCTAAAAAGAGAAATTAATTTTTTTAATACTAGTTATATTCAAAGTCTATGGGAAGCTATTTCAAAAATTGAACAAAATAATTTAGGTCTAAATTACTTAAATGATTTAAAAGAATCTAATAGTCAAAATCTTCAAAAAGATATTTCTTCTATTAACTTAATTTCACTTCTGCCTGACTACTTAGCTCTCAATAATCCTGAATCATCAAATAAAGTTAATATTTTTATTAATCCAAATGAGTTGTTTTTAACATTGCTGACTAATCCTAAGGACAATTTACTAGGAACATTATCACTTCTTGAGAAATATAATTCTTTAAAAAGATGTAGACACTTAATAGAATCTTGGGGATCTCAAAGATTAAAAACTTTAGAAAATTGTATATCTATTTTAATTGATAATCCTTCTTCAGGTTCTTCAAATACAAATAAAGAGATAGATGATCTTTTTAAGGATTTAAACTCAGATGCTATTAAATTTCAGGAATTATATTACTTAGAAAGACAACATATAAATTTCTTAGACAAACAACGTTGTGGCAATTTCCTCGCTAGTTAATATGAAAATTCTTAATTTATAGGCAGTATTTTTTAATCAAGTTTTTAACTTTTTTGGGTTTATCTTCTAGAACATAAGCTTCTACTTCTTTCGCATAAGTCCCAGAAAAATTTGAACTAGAGAATTCTAATGCTTTTCTTTTACTTTGATGCAATTTGCTTTCTAATTTTTTTATATCCCCTATTGTTTTATTGTCATTACATTTTTGTATCGCATGAGTTGCTTCGTGTCTTAATGCTTTTCTTATCGCCCTTTCTGTTTTGTAGTTATCTTTATTTGGTTGTTGATTCTTATTTCTAAAATTTGTTTTCCTTTTTGCATTTTCAGTACAAATTATTATTTTATTTTCTTTAAAATTATGTAGCCCTTTTATTTCTTTGTTTAATAGACATTCAATTTTATTTTCTTCAACTATGTAGTTTGCTTTCATTAATAAGTTAAGAATCTCTTTATCTAATTTGCTCAAAAATAATATAAATTCCATTCTATTTTGTTTACTTCACTATAGTTGGGATTTGTTCTATATCAGTTGTAGATGAGCGACTTAAGAAATTCTTATTCATCTTCCAACTTTGTGGATTTTTTGTAATGGCCCATGTAATTGCATTGTTATTAAATCTTTTATTTAATAAATCAATCGTTTTCATAAGATTGGTTGATTTTTTTAAGACTTTCTGAGATTTGTAATTGATAACTGATTGCTGTAAATATTCGCTATTTGTTAAATCCTGCATTAAAACACCAGCTTTTGAGAATTTATATTCGGGATTATAAATTTCTTTAGATAATTCAACTACTATTTTTAAAATATTGTTTGTGTCATCTGTTGCATTTGTAAGTTTTCTATGAGCACTTCTTTGATAATTTTGACTTGAATATTTACTGGTTCTAGCAAATACTCTAATATTAGATGATTGTAAATTCTGACTTCTCATTTTTTCAGAGGCTTTTATTGCGTGAGTCGCCAGTGCTTGAGTTAAGTCTTCTAATTTTGTGATAGGCTTGCCGAAACTCCTGCTCACCTGAATTTCTTTTTTTGATTTCTTGTTTTTTTCTATGGGCAGGCATCTATGACCTTTCAGTTCTAATTGCAGTCTTTTCCCTACGATTCCTAATTTCTTAATGATTTCATTTTCTTCCATATCTCTTAGTTCTCTCGCATTTTTAATACCTTTACTTTGTAACCAATTAGAAGTTTGTTTCCCGACTCCCCATATCTTATCTATACTAATTCTTTTCAAATAATTATTCTCATTTTCGGTTCTAGCTAAATCAAATATTCCAGCTGAATAATCAATATTTTTAGCTAGTTTATTAGCAATTTTTGCTCTTACTTTATTTTCTCCTATTCCTACTGTTATGGTAATCCCTAGATTCTGATATATTAATGATCTTATGCTTCTTGCCCAAGGATGTAGATTTTCATCGTTAGGTCTAGAAATCGAGACGAATGCTTCGTCAATGGAATAAATTTCTATCTGTTCACAGTAGTTTTTCAGTAAATTCATTAGTCTTCTGCTCATATCCCCATAAAGCGAGTAGTTTGAGCTTAAGACTGCTACATCTAATTTATTTAGTCTTTCTTTGACCTTAAAATACGGAGTTCCCATTTTAATTTTTAAAGCTCGCGCTTCAGGGCTTCTTGCAATGATACATCCGTCATTATTAGATAAAATTACTACTGGTTTATTTCTCAAATGAGGATTAATATTTTGTTCACATGACGCGTAAAAATTATTAGCATCTATAAGAGCTATTGCATCAATATTTGAAATTCTCATAAATAGCTATGTATTGAATAAATAACAACTCCCCATATCTGTACATCAATATGGTTTTTAAATCTAAAATCAGGATAATTATGATTTTCTGATTTTAAATATAATTCATTATTTTTTATAGATAATCTTTTTATTGTAAATTCTCCGTCTATCATTGCAATGATGATGTTCCCTGGCCTGGCTTTTAAGCTCTTGTCTACTATTATTAAATCTTTATCTTTAATTCCTGCATTTATCATTGAGTCGCCTTTGACTCTAAGAAAAAAAGTGCTAAAAGGATTAGATATCAAATGTTCGTTTAAATCAATATTTTCTTCTGTATAGTCATCTGCAGGAGAAGGAAACCCTGCTGAT
Organism: Prochlorococcus sp. scB245a_519A13; assembly: GCA_000634415.1. GTDB lineage: Bacteria > Cyanobacteriota > Cyanobacteriia > PCC-6307 > Cyanobiaceae > Prochlorococcus_A. The sequence goes on from JFNH01000100.1 coordinate 18,452, forward strand.
ACCGAATCAGTTAATAAGGGGATTTTAAATGTTTTAGTAGTTGAATCAAAAGAATCCAAGATTAAATTAGTAGTATATATGTACTATATAGCAAAAAATCAAAAAATAGTTAGTTATTAAACTTTTATAGATTAATTTTAGATTGAATCTAATCTTTTTAAGAACGATGGTAAGGGGAGTTGTTTGATATAGAAATAGCTCTATAGATTTGCTCGATTAGGATTAATCTAGCTAATTCATGAGGAAAAGTTAAAGGAGACAGGCTTAGTACAAGATCTGATTTTTCTTTTATATCTGAACTAACTCCATCAGTATCTCCGATTAGGAAATTAATTTTTTTATTTTTAAAATTCAAGAGTAAGGAACATAGTTCAACTGAATTAAACTGTTTTCCTTCTTCACTTAGGCAGATAATAATATTGTTATTGGATCTAAGATTATTTATATTAAAAGTCTTTAACTCATTAATGATAAGTTCAGGCATTCTTTTTTTGTATTGATTAATTCCATCTCTAATCCAAAGTTTCTTTATTTTGCCGATAGCATAAATTGCTAATCTATTACTCTGAATCATAAGTAAATATCAAAAACTAATTATTCATCAAGAAGATAATTAAATTCATCATATAGTTCCTCTTCGGTTGTTAATTCCTTGGAAAAATTATCTTTTTTAAAATTCATATTAATTTGATTAATCTCACTTTTTCTTAGTGAATTATTAACGTTAGAAGTCTCTTCTAAAGATTCTGAATTATCAATTAACGAATAAAAAATTTTATTGGGATCTTCTGAATTAAGTGGATTGGTGATTAAATTATCATTATTAGTTATATTTGTGTAATTATTTATATTTTTAGTTTCGTTATTTAAATTTTTCTTTTTTTTAAATTTATTGAGTTTATCTAAATTTTTTTTTGATAAGCTCATGATATAAAGGATAAAATAAATTCATATTTAATTTAAACATATTATTTATCTTTTAGATGAATTCTAAAAACTATCATCAAAAAAAAAGATTTGGACAACACTGGTTGGTAAATAAAAAATTATTAGAAAAAATTAAAGAAATTGCTGTTCTTAATGAAAATGACTTTATTTTAGAAATTGGTCCTGGTAAAGGAGCTTTAACATCTAAGTTGTTAGATTCGGAAATTAAAAAATTACATGCAATTGAATTAGATAAAGATTTAATAAATTTATTAAATGATAAATTCAATAATAATGATAAGTTTTCACTGCAGCAGGGAGATATTCTTTCTGTAAATTTAGATTTGATTAATAAGAAGATTACAAAAGTGATTGCAAATATTCCTTACAATATAACTGGCCCAATATTGGATATTTTCATAGGTCGATTGGGCATTATAAGAAACTATAATTACGAAAAAATAATTTTTTTAATGCAGAAAGACGTTGTAGATAGGATTTTATCAAAAGAAGGTAGTCCCAATGCTGGTGCGCTTAGTATAAGAATGCAACTTTTATCTAAAATAAAAAGAATATGTGATGTGCCGCCTTCATCATTTAGTCCGCCTCCAAAAGTTTTTTCTTCTTTAGTAGTTTTCGAACCAATTAAAAATGATTTAAGATTAGATATTAGTCTAGAAAAATATATAGATAAACTTCTTCGAATTTCATTTAATTCAAGAAGAAAAATGCTTAGAAATACTCTTAATTCAATACTTTCAAATGAAGAGATAAATGAATTATCAGAATCTTCAAAAGTTTGTTTTAATTTAAGACCACAAGATATTTCAATTAACCAATGGATTAAGCTTGCAGAAAATTGTATTAAAATTAAAAAATAAAAATTTAAGTATATGCAAGATTTAGCTAAAACGAAAATTAATATAAAATCTCCTGCCAAAATAAATTTGCACCTTGAAGTTATTGGTAAAAGAGAGGATGGATTTCATGAGTTAGCAATGATTATGCAAAATATCGATCTTTCTGATTATTTAGAATTTGAAATTAATAATGAAGGTTTAATTAAACTTGAATCTGATTGTAATGATTTAAGCTTGTCTGATGATAACTTAATTGTTAAATCCGCAAATCTATTAAGGAAAAAATCAAATATAGATTACGGTGCGAATATATTTTTAAGAAAAAATATTCCAATTGGCGCAGGATTAGCTGGTGGATCAAGTAATGCAGCAGCAACATTAATTGGTCTTAATAAGTTATGGGATTTGAACTTAGATAAAGAAACATTATGTTCATTAGCATCAACTTTAGGATCTGATACTGCATTTTTTATAAATGGTGGTATTCAATTATGTTTTGGAAGAGGAGAAATTTTGGAGAAATTAGATTCAAACTTTGAATATGGAGTAATTCTTTTAAAAAATCCAAATGTATCAGTATCTACAGCTGAAACTTATAAAAAATATAGCAATAGATTTTGTGAACAATATCTTACAAATAGAGAAATGATTGAGAACATAAGAAAAGATTTAAGAGATAATGGTTTAAATAACTTAAATTTTGATAATCAACATTTAACTATAAAAAATGATTTGCAGTTAGTTGTTGAAAATGATAATGATTCTGTAAACCAGGCATTATATTTACTTTCTAAATTAGAAAATTGTCTCACATTTTCAATGAGTGGATCAGGCCCTACATGCTTTGCACTCTTCAAAGATTTAGAGACTGCTAAAAAAGAATTAACTGCAAATTCTAAATTATTTAAAGATAAAGGTTATGATTCATGGGTTTGCACTTTCCTTAAAAAGGGAATAACATTCATTTAAATTTTTTTTATATAAAAATCTATTGTGGCTGATAATAGTAATGAGAATATTGAAAAAAATATTCCCGAAAAAGGACCTTTAAATTTTATTGTTGGATCATTAACAAGTTTTTTATTATTTATATTTTTTTATTTTTTAAGTAATAAAATTGCAATTTTTTTTTCAGTACATAAACCATCTAATTCTTCTGAAATAGTCCAAAATATTTCCTCTAGTATTAATACCTTAATAATTGGATTATCTTTTTTGCTAACTTTCTCTTTTGCTTTTATTGGTATAGGACTTTTTATTGTATTTATTCGCAGTTTTATTGTGAAGAAAAGTTGAATTGCCAATATTATTAAGAAAACTCTTTCTTTGAATGTCTTTACATGACCTAGGCCTTTTAGTCCTTTTGCTATCGCCTGGAATGATTTTATCAATATTACTACTCATAACCTTCGCTGAAGGAGGTTGAATTATTCAAAGTGGTAGGATTATACATGTGATTAATTAGGTAATTAATTGTGGCTGGAACATTATTATTTAATGCTTTGAAAGAGGCAATTGATGAAGAAATGGCAAATGATGTAAATGTTTGCGTTATGGGGGAAGATGTTGGTCAATATGGAGGATCTTATAAGGTAACTAAGGATTTATATGAAAAATATGGAGAGTTAAGAGTCTTAGATACTCCAATTGCAGAGAATAGTTTTACGGGAATGGCTGTGGGTGCAGCAATGACTGGCTTAAGACCAATAGTAGAAGGAATGAATATGGGTTTTTTGCTTTTAGCTTTTAATCAGATATCAAACAATATGGGTATGCTTAGATATACAAGTGGCGGAAATTATAAAATACCAGCCGTAGTTCGAGGACCTGGTGGAGTTGGTCGTCAACTTGGTGCTGAGCATAGTCAAAGACTTGAAGCATATTTTCATGCAGTTCCTGGCATAAAGATTGTTGCATGCAGTACGCCCACAAATGCTAAAGGTTTAATGAAAGCAGCTATAAGAGATGATAATCCGGTTCTATTTTTCGAACATGTTCTTCTATACAATTTGTCTGAAGAATTACCTGAGGGTGATTATACTTGTGCTTTAGATCAGGCTGACGTTGTAAAAGAAGGGCGTGATATTACTTTATTGACTTATTCAAGAATGAGACATCACTGCCTTAATGCTGTTGAAGAATTAGAAAAAAAAGGAATAGATGTTGAGTTAATAGATTTAATAAGTTTAAAACCATTTGATATGGAAACCATCTCAAAATCAATAAGAAAAACAAATAAAGTGATTATTGTTGAAGAATGTATGAAGACTGGAGGTATTGGTGCAGAATTAATTGCCTTGATAACAGAAGAGTGTTTTGATGATCTTGATGCACGACCAATTAGATTATCTAGTCAGGATATTCCAACTCCCTATAATGGAAATCTTGAGAATTTGACAATAATCCAACCACATCAAATAGTTGAAAAAGTTGAACATTTAATTAGTGGGAGTATATAGAAAATGAAAAGAAGGCAAGGTTGGCTTTTTTTTATTATATTTCTACTTACTTTATCTGTTTATCTATTAATAAATTATCCCTTACAGTTGGGATTGGATTTACAAGGGGGTTCTCAACTTACACTTCAAATTATTAAAGATGAAGGTAATGTAACAAGAGATGAACTTGAAGCAGTTAATTCGGTTATAGATAAGCGCGTTAACAATTTAGGAGTTTCTGAGTCTAATTTACAAACCCTCGGTGGAGATCAATTGATTTTAGAATTACCAGGCGAACAAAATCCATTAGTCGCTTCAAGGGTATTAGGTAAGACTGCTTTATTAGAATTTAGAACCCAAAAAGAAGGAACATCTACAGATTTAAAAACCCTGCAACTACAAAGATTGAGTATTAAAGAATTAATTGAACAATATTCCTTTGAAGAAAAAAATCAAAATAATGATAATTTCATAAAAGTTATTCAAGATGATCTCAAAGATATAGAGCAAGAATTGAATTACTCATCTACTAGTAATGATTTATATGGGAAGTTAATTGAAATCAAAAAATATGTTGATAAAGAAATTACAAATTTATTTATTAAAACAGATTTATCTGGTAAGGATCTTATTAACGCAGGAAGGAGACAAGAACAAACAAATAGTAATTGGGAAGTTTTATTAACTTTTAGTAATTCAGGAGGTGAAAAGTTTGCAGAAATTACAAAGTCAATTGCTGGCACTAATCAACTGTTGGCTATTATTCTTGATGGCGAATCTATAAGTGAAGCTAGTGTTGGTAACCAGTTTGCTAGTACTGGTATTACAGGTGGATCGGCAACAATAAGCGGTAATTTTAGTGCTGAAAATGCTAGAGAATTAGAAGTTCAACTTAAAGGAGGCTCATTGCCATTACCAATCGAAATAGTAGAAACTAACACTATAGGGGCTCTATTGGGATCCAAAAATATTTTAAAAAGTCTTTATGCAGCTATTAGTGGATTAATTTTTGTTGGTGTATTTATGATTTTTAATTATAGAATTCTAGGTTTCGTTTCAGTTCTATCTCTAGTACTTTATGGTTTCTTAAACTTAGCCCTATATTCTTTAATTCCTGTAACTTTGACGTTACCTGGAATATCTGGGCTTATACTTAGCATTGGTATGGCTGTTGATGCAAATATTCTAATATTTGAGAGAATTAGAGAAGAATTATATGACGGCAATACTCTTACAAGATCTATTGATAGCGGTTTTCAAAGAGCTAATTCATCTATAGTTGATGGTCATATTACAACTCTTCTAAGTTGTTTTGTATTGTTTTTATTAGGAACAAATTTTGTTAAAGGTTTTGCGGCAACATTAGGTATTGGAGTTCTAATAAGCTTGTTTACCTCATTAAATTGTTCTAAAACTATTTTGCGATTTTTTACAACATATCAATCATTAAGACAAAAAAATCTCTATCTACCCAAGAATAATTTTTCAAATTAAATTTTTTGTTTCTAATTTCTCATGAAATACAATCTTGAACTAATAAAAAATAAAAGAAAGATAATTAGTTTTTCAACTTTTCTTATTTTGTTAAGTCTTTTAGGAATTTTATATTCAACTTTTAATACTTCTTATAAGAAACCTATAAATTTAGGGATGGATTTTGTTGGAGGAAATGAACTAAGAATAGAAAGAGTTTGTGAAGAAGAATGTTCTAATCTTTCCCCTGATTCAGTTTTAGAAAATTTAAGAGAGATCTCTAGTAATAAAAACTTTATAAATAATATAAAATTACAATTTCAAAATAATAATAAATTAATTTCAATAAGAACACCTTATTTAAGTATCGAAGAATCAAATAATCTAATTACTAATCTTGATAATATTATTGGACCACTAAATTATGAGAGTAAGGATTCAAGATTAATAGGTCCAAAGCTTGGGAAAAGATTACTTACAAATTGTATTACTTCATTGTTGGTTTCTTTATTTGCAATATCTTTATATATAACTATTAGGTTTGATAAAAAATATGCATTATTTGCATTATTAGCTTTATTCCATGATTTATTAATTGTTTTCGGTATATTTTCCTGGTTGGGAATTATATTATCAGTCGAGGTAAATAGTTTATTTGCGGTTTCCTTGTTAACTATTGCTGGTTATTCTGTAAATGATACTGTTGTTATTTTTGATAGAATTCGTGAGAATTTAAAATCAAAGGAAGAAGGCTATAACGAAACTATTCAATTATCAGTAAACGAATCATTTAGGAGAACAACTTTTACCAGTATTACAACCCTTATCCCTTTATTAAGCATAATTTTGTTTGGATCTTACTCGCTATTCTGGTTTTCTTTGGCCTTATCATTAGGAATTATTGTTGGAAGTTATTCAAGTATTTTATTGGCTCCATCTTTGTTGCTTAAAGACTGAGCTTAAGCTTATCATTTTATGAAATTGAATTACTATTTGATAATTTTATTTTCTTTAGTTTTAATAGATCTTTCTACTGAGCTAAGAATATTATTTGATCATTTTACTTTTAGTTCTCTATATTTTGCTATGGGTAAACATCCTTTAGCTATCTTTATACTTTTTTCATACCCATATTTATATAAAAAATTAATTAAGTAGTTTTTAAATATCTTTAAATAATTCTTTGATTAAAACCTGAATTACTACAGCTAATGGAAGAGATAGTATTAAGCCTAGTGGACCAAAAATGAAGGTAAATCCAAATTGTGATATTAATGTCAAACCAGGAAGTAGGTTTGCTTTTTTCTTCATTATAGATGGCATTATGATATAGCTTTCAATATTTTGAATGATTACATATGATCCTAAAACTGCCAGTGGTTTCCAAAAATTATCTAGTAGTGCAATTGAGATTGGAAATATACCACTAATAACTGGACCTATATTCGGAATTATATTAAGAACCATTGCTATCAAGGCATTTGAGACAACGTATTTGACATCTAATATAGATAAAACTATTAATGATAATAATCCTACTGATAATGAGCTTATGACCATAGAAAAGGTCCAATTTGCTAATGCAATATTGCATTTTTCCAGAATATTTCTAAATTTATTACGGTAATTTTTTGGTATTAATAGAAGTACATTTTCTTTATATTGTTTTGGTTCAATAGAAATCATCAAACTCACTGCTAATACGAATATTAATCTCAAAAGACCTGAACCTAGATTCCCCGCAATATTAATTAAATTCTTAAAACTTTCTTGAATAGCTTTTGCAATAGTTGAGACATCTGGAATGGAAACTACATTATTTATTAAACTGAATATGTCTATAACATTTTCTGATTGTTCGCCATAAAATAAGCTATTAAATTTGTTCAGATTTGTATTGATCAATATATTTATTTTTGATAAACCATTTGGAATGTCAACCAGTATTTCATTGAATTCCTTTATAAACGGAGGTAATACAAGAATAAAAATAGTAAATATTATTACTGATATGACGGCTAAGACAAGAAACAAAGAAATCGATCGAGGAATTTTCAAACCTTTTTGGATTTGATTAGATAAATTACATACAATATTTGAAATTACTAAAGAACAAATTATTAGTAGGAGAAAATTCCTTAAAGTCCATACTATTAATAAAGTGATTAATATTACTACTAACTTAAAATATGATGAACTATTCAATTTTTATAATATTCTACTTCTTATCAGAATATCCTAATCCATTTGATTTGGCATAACTATTTGCAAATCTCATAAATCTGTCAAAGTCTGGTGTGTTCTTCCAAATATAAACCGCTTCTAAAAATATTGGTTCTCCATCAACAAACTTTACTTTAACTTCTCTAGTTAATATTTCACCTTCGGAATCTATCATCCGCATACCTGTGATTTCACCGTCTGTAATTGAAGATAATGCCTGAGGTTTTTCAAACAAAAATAATGCTTGACCGGTTGTACCATCTTTACTCCTAGTCAGTCTTATTTCAGGCACTACTGGTTCATCAGTTCCCTCATAAAATTGTATTTTTGCAGTTTTATTTGTTGTCATAATATTCGGTTGATAATTTTTTATCTTAGGAAATATTTTTCATATTCGTTTGTAGTTATTTTATAAAATATTATTTATTAACCCTAGGATACTTTCATCATATTTTTTATCAGTTAAATCTATTATCTTTATATTACTTTTGCCAACCTTTTCATATTCATAACACTTATCGTAGTAATCTAAAACTGATCTGCAAACTAAGTCCCATTTCTCATTATGAATTGATTCAAGAGCTATTTTTGTTCTTTGCGGTCCTAGTCTTTTTTTTATCCTTAGTACTGATTCTTGGAGTTCCTCTTTTTTAAATACACTATAAGTATCTATTAACTCATCTAACCTGTTAGATTCGCTCCTTATAATTTCAATCCTCCTAGAGTTTTTCATCTGATTGAAGAATTCATGAGGAATTTTACATTTACCAATATTTGCACTTTCAGCTTCTACAAAAATATTATTAGTAAATTTAAAAGAATTTAATTTTTCTGCAATTATATTTTCAAATTGTTCATTTGAAGGTTGTTTTTTCATACCTAAACCTCCAAATGTACTTCCTCTATGACAAGCAAATCCTTCAAGATCAATTGTTTGATATTTATATTTATCAAGTAATGATAATAATCTTGTCTTCCCTGTTCCTGTTTTCCCGCCAATAACTACTAAATTCAACTTATTTGAAAAACTATCTAATACCCATCTTCTATATATTTTGTATCCGCCATTAAGTGTAACTATATTTAATTTAAATTTATCTAATAACCATCCAATACTTTGTGAACGCATTCCTCCTCTAGAACAATATATCCTGATAAATAATTCATTATTTTTATTAGGAATAGTTGTATAAGACTCAATACTCTTGAATAAATTATCAAGAAGTAATTCCATTTTTTTTTCAAAAAATTTTAATCCCTCTATGACTGCTTTTTTTCTACCTTCATTTTTGTAAATTGTACCAATTATAGATCTCTCATCATCATCAAATAGTGGAATATTAATAGAATTAGGCATGTGTCCTTTATAATATTCATTCGGGCTCCTAACATCTATAAGTGGTCCTTTAAAACATCTAAATTTCTCTAGTTCTTTTCTTTTGAAATACATGGATAGTTTTTATTTTTTTAGATTAATTTTTTTAAAATGAATAACAAAGAACAGGATAACTATAGTAATGCTACATTAGATCTTATAAAAAAATTTGTAGATTCAAATCAAAGAAAAAGAATAAATTCATTAAATCAAATCGAATCTGAAGTCGAAAATATTTTTAATCTTGGTCCATCACTGTTTGATATATTTGATAGAGAAGGAGATGACTGGGCTGCCGGTTGGATATTGCAAGTTTTAAAAAAATTTAAGCCAGTATTCTTTGATAACTCTAAATTCAATAATTGGTTTAATACATATTCAGAAATTGATATTAATTATGAAGAATTGCAATTAATGTTAGTTGAGCAAAAATTTGAAGATGCAGATAGATTAACAAGTTCCTACTTACGAAAATTAGCTGGAAAATTAGCTGAAAAACGTGGATATGTTTTCTACAGTGAAGTTAAAAATATGTCAGGAAAAGATCTAGAAACAATAGATAGATTATGGACTATTTATTCTACTGGTAGATTTGGATTTTCAATTCAAGCAAAGATATTAAAATCAGTAGGGAAAAAATATGAATTAATGTGGCCGAAAATAGGGTGGAAAAAAGACGGCTTATGGACTAGATATCCTGGATCTTTTTGCTGGTCATTGGATGCTCCTGACGGACATATGCCTTTAATAAATCAACTAAGAGGAGTAAGACTTATGGACTCCATCCTACGGCATCCTGCTATTTCAAAGAGACACAATAATATTCTTTAAATTAAGGTATTTAATAAGTTAAAATTAAGACAGTGTAAAAATATTATTATGTCCTTATTCCGGGGCAAAAATATTTTAAAAAGATTTTTTAAAAGACCAAAAATTAACTGGTCAAACTACGAATTCGAATCATCATTACAGTTAAATGAATTTGTCGATCAATTATTAGAACCTATTGAAGATTCTCAATCAAGCTATCTTATAAAACTTGGTTTACATGAAGCTCTAGTGAACGCAGTAAAACATGGAAATAAATTAGATCCTAAAAAAAATATTAGAGTAAGAAGAATAATTACTCCTAATTGGTGTGTTTGGCAAATTCAAGATCAAGGTAATGGTTTAGAAATAAAAAAAAGAGACTACAAATTACCAAAAAAAATAAGTAGTGTAAATGGCCGTGGCCTATACATTATTAATGAATGTTTTGATGATATTAGATGGAGTAGTAAAGGTAATAGGCTTCAGTTGGCTTTAAAAAGGTGATTTTTACTAGGGCAAGGTTGATCTACGTTTATTTCTTTTAACCATTTAACACTTTCTTCTATATACTCAATAGTTTCCTTGTCATTGCAAGAAATAATTAAATGGCATAATCCAGCCGAAATTAGTTCTGCAGCTCGTTTATATTTATTTCCTTTATCTTTATGCCATTTAGAATGATCAATCTTTAATTTGTCATTAAGACTTTGAACAAGCTTAATAGTATCTTTATCCCAATAGGTCATAGGAGTTTTTTTTTACTTTACAGCAGACCATACTTTGGTCATAAAAAAGGAATTTGATTTTACATCTTTAAACCCTACATCCTCAATTTTAGAATCTATATCCTCTTTTATGTAATCACAATAAAAAGGCTCATGAAAAGATTTGTAGAAGCTTTCCATTACAGATGTAAAGTCAGGTGAATCACTTATTTGAATTGAATCAGCTAAAACTAATATTCCGCCAGGTTCAAGAACTCTAAAAAATTCATTTAATACTTTAGCTCTAATTGTTCTAGGTAATTCATGAAATAGGTAAACACAAGAAATGCATTGAAAACTATCATTTTCAAAAGGTAATTCCTCAGCGTTACCTTTTATCAACTCAATTAAATCTCCATCTAAATCTGAAATATATCTACTTGCCTCTTTTAAGTATGAATCAGATAAATCAATGCCTGTAATTTTTTCTTTAGGAAATGCTGCTCTTAATTGTTTTAATGTTCTTCCTGATCCTGTAGCCACATCAAGTATTTTTATAGAACTTTTTTTTCTATCTCTAAAAGATTCAAGTCCTTCTTTTATTGGCTTAATTATTCTTCTTCTCATTGAGTCAGCACTACCATTGAAAAGTATCTCAACTTGTAGATCATAAATGCTAGCTGAAAAATCTGATAAATAACCATCTGTTTGATGATGAAAATTTCTCAAGTAATATTGAGGATAATTATCTTTATCAATTGATTCTGGAAGATCATCAAAGTTTTGTTTTCTGCGTCTATCCCATGTATTAGGCATATCAAGCCAAACTTTAGGATATTGAGTTAGATATCTAAGCCATGGTTCGTCAAATAATAATTTTTTTGGATATATATTTTTTTCTGCATCATTCCAATCTTCTTCTCTTAAGATATCCATTGAATTTTGGATTTGCATTAGAAGGTCTCTATCTATATTAAAATTTTCAAGCTTTGAATCCGGAAGAATAAGGTTCATTAATCTTGAACTAATCTGCTTGTGAGCGAAACCTGCAATGCTTTTACTTTGTTGTAGCGTTTTATATGCAATTTTTGAGATAGATTCCCTAGCCATTTTTCAATTTATATATATATATTCCAACAAAAAAAAAATCAATTTGAGAATATTTTGTGATATTTCTCAAATTGATTAATTTAAATTATTTTTTTTTATTTACGCATCGTAATACATGAAGAATTCATGTGGATGAGGCCTTTGTCTTAGTTGTTGTACCTCTTCGTATTTTATATCGATAAAGTTATCAATAAAATCTTCAGTAAATACTCCACCAGCTAATAGATAATCCTTATCTGCTTTTAGCGCATTAAGTGAGTCATTTAGAGATGAAGGTACTGTATCAATTTTTGCAAGTTCATCAGCTGGAAGTTCAAATAAATCTACATCTACTCCATCACCAGGATCAATTTGATTTTTAATTCCATCAATACCAGCAAGCATCATTACAGAGAATGCTAAGTAAGGATTAGCAAGTGCGTCACCTGATCTGAATTCTAATCTTTTAGCTTTGGGGCTTGGTCCTGTTAAAGGTATTCTTACCGCAGCTGATCTATTACCCTCAGAATAAACTAGATTTACAGGTGCTTCGAATCCTGGAACCAATCGTTTATAACTATTAGTGGTTGGGTTAGTAAATGCTAAGAATGATGGTGCATGTTTAAGTATGCCTCCAATGTACCATCTTGCTGTTTGAGATAAGTTTGCATATGATCCTTCACCAAAGAATAGTGGCTGTCCACTCTTCCATAAACTTTGGTGAACATGCATTCCTGTTCCGTTGTCGTTAAAAACAGGTTTGGGCATAAATGTTGCTGTTTTTCCATATTTTTTTGCAACATTTCTGACAACGTATTTATAAGTCATAACGTTATCAGCAGCATTTATTAATGAATCAAATTTCATTCCAAGCTCGTGTTGGCCGGCACCAGCAACTTCATGGTGATGTTTTTCAGTGGGGATACCTAATTCACCCATAAGAAGAAGCATCTCAGATCTGATATCTTGCGCAGTATCATTTGGAGCTACTGGAAAATATCCTTCTTTATATTGTATTTTGTATCCTAAGTTTCCCCCTTCTTCAATTCTCCCTGTATTCCATGGAGCTTCAATAGTATCTACACTATAAAAACAACCTCCTTCTTTTGAGTCGTATCTCACGTCATCAAATAAGAAGAATTCTGGTTCTGGTCCAAAAAATGCAGTATCTGCTATACCGGTCGAGTCTAAATATTTTAATGCCTTTTGAGCTAATGATCTTGGACACCTATCATAAGGTTCTCCGCTTCTTGGCTCTTGAATAGAACAAATCATACTTAAAGTTTTATGTTTATAAAAAGGATCTATCCAAGCTGTACTAGCATCGGGCACCATTGACATATCCGAGGCATTAATTGCTTTCCAACCTCTTATTGATGAGCCATCAAATGCCAAACCTTCTGTAAAAGAATCCTCCTCTATCATGTCTGATGTAAGAGTTAAATGTTGCCATTTTCCATGAATATCAGTGAATTTTAAATCGATGAGTTCAATTCCTTCGTCTTTAATTTGACATAAAACATCTTGAGGAGATTTAGACATAATTTTGTAATACCTTATATGAAATTAATAACTTGATGATTCTTGTTATGTATCAACGGTAACTTTTTTTAAGACTTGATGTCTTCTTTTAGTGTTTCAAGTCATAAGTTTAATAATTGTTTACCTAAATATTTAAATTGAATGAATTTCTTTAAATAAATATCGCTTATGTGGCGATATTAGTTTAATTTAAAAGTAATTGAATGTAATGCTTTGACAGAAGCAAAACTTATTTCGGCTTTAAATGAAGAGAATTTATCTCATTTCTCAAAGACTTATGTTCCCTCAAGACTTTTATTAGGTCCTGGTCCTTCAAACGCTCATCCAGAAGTCTTAAGCGCTCTATCTTTGAATCCTATTGGTCACTTAGATGAAGCATATATTTCATTGATGTCTGATGTTCAACAGCTTCTAAGATATACCTGGCAATGTAATAATCGTCTGACTCTTCCAATGAGTGGTACTGGAAGTGCAGCTATGGAAGCATCAATAGCTAATTTTATAGAGGAAGGAGAAAAAATTCTTATCGCTAAAAAAGGATATTTTGGAGACAGACTTGTTGATATGGCAACAAGATATAAAGCAGATGTATCTGTTATTGAAAAACCCTGGGGCGAATCCTTTTCTTATGAAGAAATCAAGTATGAAATAGAAACTAAAAAACCAGCAATTTTTGCTATTGTCCATGCTGAAACATCAAGTGGTGTTTTACAACCTCTTGATGGTATTGGGGATGTATGTAGAAAAAATAACTGCTTGTTTTTAGTTGATGCAGTTACTTCTCTTGGAGCTCTAGAACTATTGATTGATGAATGGAAAATTGATCTAGCATACAGTTGTAGTCAAAAAGGATTAAGTTGTCCCCCAGGATTAAGCCCTTTTACGATGAATAAAAGAGCTGAAGAAAAACTAAGTTCAAGAAAAACAAAAGTACCTAACTGGTATTTAGATTTATCTCTTTTAAATAAATATTGGGGTTCTGATCGCGTTTACCATCATACGGCCCCTGTAAATATGAATTTTGCTATTCGAGAAGGTTTAAGATTAATTGCAAATGAAGGTTTAGAGAATGTTTGGTATAGGCATAATTCTAATGCAAAGAAACTTTGGAAAGGTTTAGAAAGTCTAGGAATGGAATTACATGTATCAGAGGATTATCGATTGCCAACTCTTACAACAGTTAAGATCCCACCTGCCGTTGATGGAGATGGTTTTAGAAATCATCTTTTAAGAAACTTTGGAATAGAAATTGGAAATGGACTTGGAGAATTATCTGGTAAGGTATGGCGAATAGGATTAATGGGCTATAACTCAAGTGATGAGAATGTCGACAGATTATTAAACCTATTTGATACTGAGTTAAAAAAATATTCTATTTTTGAGTCCTCAACTTTTTAAACCATAATTGTAAAATTTTACTGCATTCGTCTTCTAAAATACCTCCTACGATTTCCATTTTGTGATGAGCACTTTCATGTTTTGATAGGTCAATTGAACCACCTAATCCACCTCTTTTCTTATCGTAAGCCCCGAAAATAACTTTACCCATCCGTGCTTGAATAAGTGCAGAGGAACACATAGTACAAGGTTCTAAATTTGTGATAATAGTACATTCATTAAATCTCCAATCATTTTTTATTAGAGATGCCTGCCTAAGTGCCATTATCTCAGCATGACCTAATGGGTCTTTATTTATATTCCTTCTGTTAACCCCTCTCCCTATACATCTTCCTCGCTCATCTAAAATTATTGAGCAGATTGGCAGCTCAACTTTACCAATTTCTTTGGATCTTCTTAATATCGAATTCATCCACGAAGTGTATTTTGAATTATTTGTTTTATTTTGTTGTTCTTCATTACTATTTCCATTTTCAAAAATATATCTCATTTACCAAGATTGAGAATAGAATTATTAATAGATATCTTATCTGATGGCTGAAGATTTAATTAATAATAAAGACATATATTTCCCTTCAAATTTAGGGACTAATGACAAATTGATTACTCTTCTGAATAGAGCAAGTCGAATTCTTTGTGACTGGTTCTCTAAAGCTGATAAAAATGGTCCTTTACCTTTTGATGAGAGTTTCAATTGTATTATGCCTGCGGAAGATGGTAACTCTGAGGAAGATTTGTTTTCTGATATTGAATCTCTTTTGAATAATTCATTTAATCCCGTTCATCCTGGCTCACTAGCTCACCTTGATCCCCCACCTTTAATTTATTCTATTTTGGGTGATTTAATTGCTGCTGGTTTAAATAATAATCTTCTCGCTTACGAGTTATCACCAAGTGTAACCTTGCTTGAGGAATCATTATGCAAATGGTTTGCCAAGAAAATAGGATTTAATGATTTCTCAGGAGGTATAGCTGCTAGCGGAGGTACATTAAGTAATCTGAATGCACTTATTGCCGCTAGAAATAAAGCTGGATTAGATTCAGATCCCAATTCTGTATTACTTGTTAGTGAAGATGCTCATTCTTCTTTCGTTAAATGTATAAAAGTAATGGGTCTTAATACTAGGAATCTTGTCAGGATTAAAACTGATAATCAAGGTCGAATGGATATAAACGATCTGAGAATCTCTTTAGATAAATGTTCAATAGAAAATAAAAAAATATTTGCTATTGTTGCCACCCTTGGGACAACTGTAAGAGGAGCCATTGATCCTATTAAAGAAATAAGTGAAATCTGTAAACAAAAAAACATATGGTTACATATTGATGGTTCAATTGGAGGGATTTTTGCTATAACTTCTATTCCAATAGAAGGTCTAAATTATATTAATCAGGCTAATTCGATAACGATAAATCCACAAAAAATTATTGGTATTACAAAGACTTCATCTTTGTTATTGGTTTCAAATATGAGTACTTTAGAAAATACTTTTAATACCGGACTACCATACATATCATCTAAAGAAAATATTATAAATAGAGGAGAAATAGGCATACAAGGTTCTAGACCTGCAGAAGTTATCAAACTATGGCTTGGGTTACGTTTTTTAGGTCTCAAAGGAATAGAAAATATATTAAGGTCGTCAATAAATAGAAAAGATTTTTTTGTAAAAAATATTAGTAAAAATAAATTTGATATATATTCAGGTCCTCTTCATATTGTCTCATTCTTACCAAATAAACTTGACCCAAAAGACTCTGATGCATGGTCTCAAACTAAGGTAAATGAACTAATTAACAATAATTTTATGCTTTCAAGACCAAAATTTAAAGGTAAATATTTTTTACGGGTTGTCATGGGAAATTACAATACAAAGGATTCTGATATTGAAGAACTTTTGAGACTTCTAGATGCTTAATTAATGAATATGGGAAGACCAAAAATTATTGCAATAATAACAGGGTTTATCTCGATAGCTATTTGCATTGCTTATTTACTATTAATTACTATCTTTGATTTCAGAACTTATCTAAATGATCTATTATCCAATATTAATTAGTAAATGGAGGCAAACTTTTATTTGATTTAAAATATTTTTTCATTTCAATTTTTGAAATAGCTTCTTTTACGAAATTATTTAAAATATCCTCTCTTTTATTTATTCTATAGATCTTATCTACTACTTCTTGAATTCCTCCATCTCCCCAATCTTGACCATTTTTAAAATATTCAATCAAACTTAGTCCTACTATTCTTATTAACCAGCCTGCTGTTACAGATTGTATAGATTTAGATAATATGATTTTAGTCAAGCTTGTAGCTAAAGCAGGAGAAAGAATGGCAAGACCCCCTTTTAGTATTCCTTGTTTAGCCAATGCGCTTAGCAATGAAGTCGCCAAATCTTTTGCATCTTTTTTTGTAAGCTTTATTTCATATATTTTTGATAATTCCATTATCATTTGAAGGTTTACGGAGGTAGTAGTAAGAAAATCAACAGCTGGTAGTGGATTAACTAGTATTACTCCTCCTGTTATCCACATATATTTATTAATAACTTTATTTGACATTAAATATCTTTGTTCTTGTACGAAATTTTTACTTTTAATACCTAACTTATTTGAGCGAAACAGAATATTATCCGCCAATAACTCTTCACCATTATTATCGAGGGTTTCAATTATTTCTCTAAATAAACTTCCTACCTCTGGAACTAAATTTAAAGCATCTGATTTTGTATAGGGAGATTTTTGAGGGACTGCAATTGTTTGAACAACTGAAATTTTATTATTTCTAGCGGATGTTATAGAAATTATATTTTCTTTGATAAGGTTATTTTCATCTCTAGACCTCAAATCACATTTATTTAGAACTATTATTATTTTTTTCCTTAATTTTAATAATTCTTTAATTAAATAGTTTTCGTATTTATTTATGTCCTGATCTAACACAAAAAGAACTAAGTCAGAATTTGATGCTTGTATAATTGTTGCTTTTTCTCTTTCTTCTCC
Organism: Prochlorococcus sp. scB245a_519A13; assembly: GCA_000634415.1. Lineage (GTDB taxonomy): Bacteria > Cyanobacteriota > Cyanobacteriia > PCC-6307 > Cyanobiaceae > Prochlorococcus_A. Next base: position 36,300 of record JFNH01000100.1, read on the forward strand.
TAATTTTGATGGTTCGAATAAACCCGGAGTATCAACTATGTTAATGTTTCTTTTTAAAATTGGTATACGAATTTTATAGCTATTAATTTCCTTTGTTGTACCTATTTTTGCTGAGGTTTGTCCGACAATATTTTTCAATAACGATCTTGCTATAGAAGTTTTTCCTGAGGAACCAGCTCCAAAAAGAGTAACTTTATAATCTCCTGTTTTTAATTGGGATTCTAGTTTGTTTATTTGGTAATTTAACAATTCAGCTTTTACTTTATCGCTAATTTTTTTGTTAATTTTCTCGACTCCTTCCAAACTTATCTTTGCAGCGCCATATGTATTTTTGAATGAAAGTGTATTTTTTTTATTTTCATATATAACTTTATAAACTATTTTTTTAAATAATTTTTTATCAACATTATAAAAAGTATAAATAATTATAATTAAAAATAAAAGAGTATAAATATTTACTATTCTTACAAATATGGAAAATAAAATATAAAGAAATAATATTAATACTACATACTTTATATACTTAAATTTCAAGTAGTTCATTTTATCGATTATTTTTAAAAATGTTATACAGTAAAATAATGAAACCAATATTAATAGATATATCAGCAATATTAAATACTGGAAAATTTATAATATTTAAATTTATAAAATCAACTACAAAACCTCTACATATTCTATCTATACCATTACCAATAGTTCCCCCAAGAATAAAGCTATAAGAATATAGATCGAATAAGTTTAAAGTATTTTTCCTAAATATCAAATAAATAAGTAATATAGAAAAAAAAATACTTATTAAAGATAATAATACTCTACTTCCACTAAATATGTTAAATGCTGCTCCGTAATTTTTTACAAAGTCTAATTTGAATAAAAGAAAATCTTTATTAATAAATAATTCTTTATTATAAAACATTAAATATTTCGTAAATTGATCTATCAGAACAATAAAAATACTTAAAGATACAAAATATAATTTTGTTTTTATATTAATAATCATTATTTGCTACGTTTTAAACGTTCTATAGGTTTAATAAGTAATAAAAGTGGAAAAAGCATTAAAAAATGATATCCAATTTTACCTAATGAGTATTTCCCTAAATTATATAAAAATAAACTGTATTGACTGTAGAATATAATTTGTATGAAGTTGTAAAATATTCCAGTTAAATGCATAGCACTTATTGCTATAAATCCTTTTTTTAAAAAGTATCCAAAGTTTATTTTATTTCTATTATTTAAATTATCAATTATTTTGATTAATGGATATAAACCTAATAAATATCCAAAATTTGGAGTGAGCAAATAACCTAATGAACCTCCTTGGTGAAAGACAGGTAGTATAAATAACCCCAAAAATATATATATAGAAAATGCTCTGAAAACAACTTTTTTATGGAATATAAGTGTTAATAAAATTATGGTCGGAATTTGCCATGTGATAGGTAACTCAAAGTTATTACTAGATTTATAGATAAAAGGTAGTGGAATATAAACAGTTAACATTGATGTTATTACTATTGATTGAAGACTCACCAGTATCTCAATTAATTTATAAAAATTGAGCATTATTATAAATTCTATTTATAAACTTCTCAATGCAACAATTGGATCTAATTTAGAAGCTCTTTTTGCAGGTAAAACGCCAAAGATTAAACCTATTGATCCTGAAATGATCATGGTGGAAAAAGTAGTTGTAATTCCTACTGATGCAGGAAGTGGTGTTATCAGAGATAAAAGAAAAACACCTGATAATCCTGTTGTTGTTCCAATTAACCCGCCAATTGTAGATAAAATCAATGCTTCAATCAAAAATTGAATTAATATATCTGACTGTTTAGCTCCTATTGCTTTTCTAAGTCCAATTTCTTCAGTCCTTTCACTTACAGAAACAAGCATAATATTCATGATTCCTATACCGCCAACCACCAAAGATACTGCCCCAATACCAGCCAATAAAAACGTTAGCCCACTTGTTATATTTGTAACTATATTCAATGCATCTTCTTGTGATCTAACCGCAAAGTCATCATCCCTGATTATTTTATGTCTCTGCCTTAATAAGTTAGTAATCTGAAATTTAGCGGCACTAGTTGCATTTTTATCTATCGCTTCAACACTGATGAAGCTTAAACTTACTCCATATGTTGGGTCCTTCCCTGTAATCCTGTTGACCATGGTGGTTAATGGAATATAAGCATTTTTGTCTTGATTACTCCCAAATACAGCTCCTTTTGGTTTTAATATTCCAATAATTTCATAAGTATGATCTTTAATTCTGATTTTTTCTCCAAGTGATGAAGAATTATCTTTGAAAAATTCGTCTTTAAGATCAGGACCTATTACTACATAACTTCTTGCACTATTGATATCACTCTTAGATATAAATCTTCCCTTATCAACTTCAAAGCTTCTTACTTCAAGAAATTCAGGAGTAACTCCTGCAATTGATATATTTAGACTTTTAGAATTTGACTGCACTATTTCGTTAGCAGAAATTTGAGGCGCAACTTTTTTAACTGTTGGGACTTGATTACTTATTGCTACTGCATCTTCTAAAACGAGATTTTTTGGAAATGAAATACCTCTTCTTCTGGTGTCATTATTTCCAGGAACAATGAATAAAACATTTGCACCTAAATTACTTAATTGGTTTTTAGCTAATGTTTGAGCACCTCTTCCAAGCCCAACAAGTGTAATAACTGATGCATTTCCTATAATTATTCCCAGCATTGTTAACGAACTTCTCAATTTATTCGAAACTAAGGTTTTTGTGGCCATGCCTAAGGCTTCTTTTATTGAGATATTCCTAGACATATTTATATTTATCTAATGCATCATCATCATCTTCAATTTGCCCCATGTATATAACACCTTCATTTAGCTGCAGTGTAATAAGGTCGCCATTGATGATTTCATGTTTATCCATATTTTCTAAATTACAAATTGTAGAAATCTTTTTATTATTTTTGTTAAACAAGGCATAAACTTCATTTACATTTTGGTTCGTAACAATACCGGCAATATTTTTACTCAGTGGAATATTTTTCATTAATTCCTTCGGAACAAATAATATTTCTCCTGGGCAAATTAAGGATATATCAAGGTTATTTTTAATTATTCTTGCTTTACCTGTAACGCCGATTTCTCCTATTGAAATTCCTCTTGATACAATCTTTCTTACTAAACCGACTTTTATTAAATCTGTAGAACCGCTAATTCCAGTTAATGTACCTGCGGTTTGAACTACTAAATCTCCTTGTTTTAGGATTCCCATCTCCTGAGCAATTTGCATAGCTAAACTAAAAGTTTTTGCTGTTCTTTCATCATTTTTAACTACTATTGGAGTAACTCCCCAAACTAGTTGCAATCTTCTCGCTACACTCCTCTCTGTAGTAGTTGCCAATATAGGTGTTGGTGGTCTGAACTTACTTACATTTCGAGCGGTAGAACCTGATTTTGTTAAAGGAATTATAGCCCCTGCATCAAGTTGTCTAGCTATATTACTTACTGCTGCACTAATAGCATTTGGAATCGTACTGGGTAAGTGGCTATCAATAGCCTTAAGTGGATAATCCCTTTCAATTCTTCTTGCTATGGTTGCCATCGTTTCAACTGCCTCTACAGGATAATCGCCGACTGCAGTTTCGTTTGAAAGCATTACAGCATCTGTACCATCCAGAATTGCATTTGCAACATCACTAACTTCGGCCCTTGTTGGTCTTGGGTTAGAAGCCATAGAATCAAGCATTTGAGTCGCTGTAATTATTGGGATACCTAATGAATTAGCTTTTCTTATTAACTCCTTTTGTAATAGAGGAACTTCTTCAGCAGGCATTTCAACTCCCAAATCACCTCTTGCAACCATAACCCCATCACATAAGGGTAATACTGTATCGATCTGATCAATTGCTTCAAATTTTTCTATTTTTGCGACTACAGGAGTTGAATGCCCATTTTGATTTATTAAATCTTTTATCTCATTTATATCGGATGGATTTCTTACGAAACTTAGTGCTATCCAATCAACTCCTTCAGATAAACCAAATTTTAAATCCTCTTTATCTTTTTCTGTTAGTGCTTTTACTGATAATTGAACGTCTGGAAAATTAACACCTTTATTGTTTGAAAGAACCCCTCCTACAGTTACCATGCACTCCAAATTATTAGCTTTTGTATCAACTTTTTCTACAATCATTTCTATTTTTCCATCATCTAAAAGTATTCTTTTCCCTTCGCTAACTTCTTGAGAAAGTTTGTCGTAGGTAACATTTGCAATAGTATTTGTACATTCGACTTCATTTGATGTCAGTGTGAATGTATCGCCTTTTTTAACTTTTACTGGCCCATCTTTAAAACGTCCTAATCGTATTTTAGGTCCTTGAAGATCTTGCAATATTCCAATATCTATATCTAACTTTTTTGATACTTTCCTTATGGTTTTTATTCTCTCAGCATGATCTTTATGATCTCCATGAGAGAAATTTAATCTGAATGTTGTTACTCCAGCTTTAATTAAATTTGAAATTATCTCTTCAGATTGAGTTGCAGGGCCAATAGTTGCTACTATTTTTGTTCTTCTTTTTAAATCAATATTCGACATATATAAATAATATTGCTAGATATAAATAAATTTACCATACCCAAAGTTAGTTATTTAAGTCATGGATTTTAAAACTTATCAGAAAAAAGCTAGAGAAACAGCACAATATCCAGATTTAGGTTCAAATAATATTTATCCAACTCTTGGTTTAGTGGGAGAGGCTGGCGAGGTGGCAGAAAAAGTGAAAAAGGTTATAAGAGATAAAAATGGAATATTTGATAACGAATCAAGATTAGGTATTAAAAAAGAGTTAGGAGATGTTTTGTGGTATGTATCAAATCTTTGTACAGAATTAAATTTCAATTTAGAGGATGTTGCATTACAAAACCTTGAAAAATTAAAAATAAGAGCTGCCAAAGGCAAGATAAGAGGTTCTGGAGATGATAGATAAATTCAGCTATAACCTAAGCTTGCATACTGGAGATTTGTAATTAAATTTTGAATAACATTTAAAAGTAAAAAAGCTAACAAAGATGAAATATCAAATCCACCTATTGGAGGGATAATACCTCTAAAAATGTTTAAATAAGGATCTGTTATGGAGGTTAATGCAGATAAAACACCATTACTCCAATCAATACCTGGAAACCATGTAAGTAAAATTCTTATTATCAATATAAAAGAATAAATTGATAAAGTTTGACCCAGAACTGCAAAAATCTCAGATAACATTATCTTGTCATAATTTAATACATCCTAACATTTACTTATTATTGCTGCTTATTGTTACCACTTCCTATATTTGAGAGATATTCATTACTTACAGCAAAAGTTTGAAAAAACTTTTCTGATAATGATAGCCAATATGATCTACCATCTTTTTGCTTCCGTTTGACGATGAATTTCTTTTCTAATAATTCTTTAATATGTTCATAAGCACCTGAACCTCGAAGAAGTATGAGGTCCGATTGCAGGATCTTTTTTTTGATCGCAATAGTTGCCAATGTCCTTAATTCGGAAGTTTTCAAATCAGAAGGAAGTAAATCATCGACGAATTCATTAAGACTAGATTTTAGTTCGAGAGAAAAACTGTTATTAACTGCATTTAATTCAATAGCTGAGCTGGGATTAGAGTATTTATTTTTTAGATCATTAATTGCATCATTTATCGAGTTTATATCAGAATTAGTAATTTCTGAAAGATCTTTTTTTGTTATTGGTCTGCCTTTCAAATATAGAACAGCTTCAACTTTAGTAACTAGATCTATATCAGATATTGGCGTGGTATTTAGATCAGATTGATTGATTTTAATTACCGAAATCATTCCTAATTTACCTTAAATTTAATCTGATGCACCAAGGAATAATCTATATGTATCGTTTTGAGTTTCATCCCAGAATTTATAGCCCAGAATTCTTACAAAATTATTCCACTCAAAAATCTCATTTTTATCAATCAAAACTCCAATAACAATTTTTCCTACATCAGCTCCATAATTCCTGTAGTGAAATACGCTTATAGACCAATTAGATTTCATATTATTTAAGAAGTTTATTAATGCGCCTGGCCTTTCAGGAAACTCAAATCTGTATAAAAGTTCAATAAAGTTTTTATATTCCATCTCTTTAAAATCCCTTGGTAATCTTCCACCTACCATATGTCTGAGATGATTTTTAGATAATTCATCATCACTTATGTCAATAAATGAGTACTCAGAATTTTTAAATACACTTAATAGATTTTTTTTATCATTTAAACCATAGACTTGAACCCCTATAAAGATCTGTGCATTCTTTGAATTTGACATCCTATAGCTAAATTCAGTTAAATTTCTATTATCAAGTAACTTACAAAAATCAATTAGACTACCAGCACGTTCAGGAATTTCAACAGCCATCATTACTTCTTTACACTCTCCAAGTTCTGCTCTTTCTGCTACAAATCTAAGCCTCTCGAAATTCATATTTGCACCACATGCAATCGCAACCATTTTTTTATTTGAATGATTCGAATTTAAAATATCTTTTTTCATTCCCGCTATTGATAAGGCACCTGCGGGCTCTAATATTGATCTAGTATCCTCAAAAACATCTTTTATAGCAGCGCAGATTTCATCAGTATTAACCCTAATCATCTTATCTATATATTTTCTGCCAATATCAAAAGTATTTTCACCGATTTTTTTAACCGCCACTCCATCTGCAAATTGACCTACAGAAGATAGTTCCACAATTTTTTCTTCTTCCAAAGATTTCGTCATAGCGTCAGCATCTTCTGGTTCTACACCAATTATTTTCACTTCAGGCCATACTTTTTTAAGGTATATGGATATACCTGATATCAATCCCCCACCACCTACAGCAATATAAATTGCATAAGGTTTTTCCTTAAGCTGTTGTTCAATTTCTATAGCTATAGTTCCTTGTCCAGCTATTACTTCTGGATCATCAAAGGGATGAATAAAGCATAAATTTCTCTCTTGGCTAATCCTTATTGCCTCTTTATAAGTTTCATCATAGTTATCGCCATATAATATAACTTTTGCTTTTAAATTTTTTACTGCATTAACTTTTACTAGAGGAGTGGTAATGGGCATTAATATAGTTGCTTCGCAATTTAACTTAAGGGCACTAAGTGCAACCCCTTGAGCATGATTACCAGCACTAGAAGTAATTACTCCCTGAGCAAGCTGTGAATTAGAGAGCTTTCTCATTTTGTTATATGCACCTCTTATTTTGAATGAAAATACATCCTGAAGATCTTCTCTTTTTAGAAAAACTTCATTATTAAGTGTATTACTTAAATTATGAGCTTTCTCTAGTGGTGTTTTTTTTGCAACTTCATAGACTTCAGCTTGAAGTATTTTTTCAAAATAATCATTCATATATATATTTTTAGCATTAATTATTAATCTAATAAAACATTACATGATCTATTTCAAAAAAATTACTCATTTTGCACCTCGGCGTTTTAGATTATATAAATACCAATTTTTGTTAAATGCTTTTAAGTGAGTTAAGTCATCCAAATCAACTTCATGGCTTAACAGTTTCACAATTAGAGGAAATTGCATGTCAAATTAGAGAAAGACATCTTCAGGTTGTATCTACTAGTGGAGGACATCTTGGTCCTGGATTAGGTGTAGTTGAGTTGACATTGGCTTTATATCAAACTCTTGATCTTGATTTTGACAAAGTTGTTTGGGATGTAGGACATCAAGGTTACCCTCATAAATTAATAACAGGACGTTTCAGTCAATTTGATTCTCTAAGGCAACAAAATGGTGTCGCTGGATATCTAAAAAGAAGTGAAAGTAAATTTGATCATTTTGGTGCTGGACATGCAAGTACTTCTATTTCTGCTGCTTTAGGAATGGCAATAGCAAGAGATAAAAAAGGTGAAAATTATAAATGTGTCGCTGTTATTGGAGATGGAGCACTAACTGGAGGAATGGCATTAGAAGCTATAAATCATGCAGGTCACTTACCAAATACCCCTTTAGTCGTAGTATTGAACGATAATGATATGTCTATTTCGCCTCCGGTTGGAGCCCTTTCATCTTACTTAAATAAGGTAAGAGTAAGTCCACCATTGCAATTTTTGTCCGATAGTGTTCAAGAAAGTGTAAAAAATATTCCCTTAATTGGTAAGGATATCCCAGAAGAACTTAAAAATATTAAAGGAAGCGTTAGACGATTATCTGTGCCTAAGGTCGGAGCTGTTTTTGAAGAACTTGGATTTACATATATGGGTCCAATTGATGGTCATGATATTGGTAACTTAGTTAAGACCTTTAACGCTGCCCATAAACTTAAAAGACCTGTGCTTGTTCATGTTGTCACAACAAAGGGGAAGGGTTACCCATATGCAGAAGCAGATCAGGTTGGATATCATGCACAGTCTGCATTTGATCTTACAACGGGGAAATCTATTCCATCAAAGAAACCTAAACCTGTTAGTTATAGTAAGATATTTGGTCAAACCTTATTAAAAATATGTGAGCAAGATAGCAAAGTCGTGGGTATTACAGCTGCAATGGCTACAGGTACTGGTTTAGATATATTGCAAAAAAATATCCCTGATCAATACATCGATGTTGGGATAGCAGAACAACATGCAGTTACTCTTGCGGCAGGAATGTCTTGCGATGGGCTTAAACCTGTTGTAGCTATTTATAGTACTTTTCTTCAACGTGCTTTCGACCAATTAATTCATGATGTAGGGATTCAAAAATTACCTGTATCGTTTGTACTTGATAGAGCTGGCATAGTTGGGGCTGACGGTCCTACTCATCAAGGTCAGTACGATATCAGTTATATGAGATCTATACCTAATTTTGTATTGATGGCACCAAAAGATGAGTCTGAATTACAGAGAATGTTAATAACTTCAATTAACCATGATGGCCCTACAGCTCTAAGAATACCAAGAGGTTCTGGATTAGGGGTGGCTGTAATGGATGAGGGTTGGGAACCTTTGAATATAGGCGAAGCAGAAATTCTTGAAGAAGGAGAAGATATTTTAATTATTGCTTATGGATCAATGGTTGCATCAGCTATTGAAACTGCAAAAATCCTAAAAAATATGAACATTAATGCATGTATTGTTAATGCAAGATTTGTGAAACCTCTAGATAGAAATCTTATTATGCCTTTAGTAAGTAGAATTCAAAAAGTCGTAACTATGGAGGAAGGAACCTTAATTGGTGGATTTGGTTCTGCAATAGTTGAATTACTTAACGATAATGAAGTAAACATTCCTGTATACAGGATTGGTATACCCGATGTTTTAGTTGATCATGCTTCACCTGACCAGAGTAAAGAAAAATTAGGACTTAAGCCTGATCAGATGGCAGATAAAATTGTTAAGAAATTTAAGTTAAATAATTAAAAATTTAATCAATAAATTTTTATAAAACACCACGTGAGGCTAACCCTAAGATTGCACCAATTCCGAAAATATGACCTAGGCAATTAGCACCTACAACTGATGCGTGACTTAAACCACCATAGAATTTTGAATTAGGTATTTCAAAACCTTCATTTGGTTTTCTTATAGTTGCTCTGGCAATTGCGTAAGCAAAAACATTACATGCAATCATTACGACGGCACACTTTGGAGACCAAGAAAAAGTTGCTGGATCTGCAGCTGCAAATAATGTAGTAAACATAAAAAATCGTTATTTTTATATATTCTCTAATACTTTTACCTAAAAAACACAAAATTGTAAAAGGTCTTAAGAGTTGTTTACTTCTAAGCTATTTAACAACCTTATAAATCCAAACAAAATAATAAAATCACTTAATGTTAGGAAGGATTCTGCTAATCCATGCAGAAAGTCAACCTCAACGAGGGTCTTATTATAGTAATTTAGTGTGAAGATAGATACCAATATAGTTATCAATACGAATAAAACAGTTAATGAAAATCCTGTTTTTACAAAACTATTAACAGATTTTATTTTATATAAGTAGAACAAAAATATTGCATAAGGAATTATTGAAACTGCGAACAAAAATGTGTTTTCGATTGAACCTAATTTCTCTATAAATTTTAAAAAAAAATCATTCATAAGTCTCTTTTCCTCTAAAAATAATTATTGCTGCTAAGGCTAATGTGGAATTTCCTATAAATGTAAATATCCCTTGAAGTGATACTAGACCGTAAAGATTTTCCTGGTTGTCATAGATATGCCAAGTGATCGCACACATAGCACCAATTAAGTTTGGGACCATAGCGAGGCTTAACCAAAAAAATAAATTATATTTTTTATATGTAGAAATTTTTTTTATGACAAATATGGCAAAAATCCATTCTATTACTGACGAGATATGTATTAACCAAGTTCCAAATGATAATTCGTGCAAAATTTTATATTTTTTTCTTTAAAACGTTGAGAACTTCTTTAGCATGATTTATAGGTAAAACACTAATCCATCTATAAGAAATTTCCCCATCTGGAGAAATCAAAAAAGTATTTCTATCTGAGAATGGAGGAATCCAGGATCCATATTTATCACTAATAATTCCGTCAGGATCAGATAATAATGTGTAGTTTATGGACTTCTCGCTACAGAAACTTTCATGCGAATCTTGACTATCGGCACTAATGCCAACAATCTCGGCATTATTTTTTGAAAAATCTTTTTTTAATTCTGAAAAACCTTTAGCTTCAAGAGTGCAACCTGCTGTAAAGTCCTTTGGATAAAAATATATGACAAGCCACTTACCTTGAAAATCATTTAATTCCCATAATTTTTTTGATTTTATGTTTTTATTAAAACCTTCTAATTGAAAGTTTGGAGCCATATCCCCAACTTCGGGAGCAAAGTCAAAAGCGATTGCTAAATTAAAATTAAATAAAAGAATAAATGTTATTAATATACTTACAACTAAATTTTTCATCAAATTTAGAATTTCTTTAAATCAACTCCATTAGATTTAGCAAATTTATCTAATCCCACTTTTTGTATAGATTTTAGTGCTTTGGTACTAATTTTTATATTTACCCATTTTTTGCCTTCTTCCCACCAAAGTCTCCTTTTTTGGAGATTTACTTGTTGTAATTTTTTTGTACGAATATGTGAGTGACTTACAGCCATCCCATTATTAGCTTTTGCTCCAGTCAGTTCGCAAACTCTTGACATATTTTTTTGGGTTATATCTTTAAAAATTTTAACACACGGCTCAATTGGTTGAATTAAGCAATTCTGAAATTAATTCGGCATTATTATTTTGTAAATTAATAATCTGTTCTTGATCTAATCCACCAACAGATAGTTTAGCCATATCGTAAACATGATTAGCAATTTTATATGCTAGTGGATTTTCTATAGGGTCTTTTTTATCAATAATTATTTTATTACCTGTAATTTTATTAAGACCAGCAATAAGAGGATGTTCCTTGTTAATTAAAAGCACATGATATTCAGGTAAACCAGGCATCTTTTGTTCCATGTAAGCACCCATATCATTAATTCTTCTCATTTGCTCTGGAAGCAAAATCATCGCAGGTGGTGCCCCCTTACTTGAAAGTGACTGAACTTTAACTGTTACTTTCTCATTATTAAGTGCTTTTACAATAGTATCTCTAAGATTTTCTGTATTTGATTTACCATCCTTATCTACAATTTCATTAGATTCTTTATCTTCAAGTTCATTAATTTCTGAATCAACTCTTTGGAACTGGTAATCTTCGTTTTTACTTTCTAACCAAGGAAGAAATTGTGCATCAATTAAGGGATCTGATTTAATAACTTCTTTGTTATCAGATAAGCAGATATTTAATGCGCTTGACTGAGCAATCGAATCTGAACAGTAAATTATTTTTTTAGAATCAGTTATCTTATTTCGTTCTTTGTAATTTGCTAAAGTCGTGAAATATTTATCATTGGCTTTGATAAGCGATTTATTTTCAATATCTTTTGCGACATCGTTCTCCGAATTGATGATGGTTTCGAAAATTATACTGTCTTTAACTAATTCGGCAAATTTCTCATCTTCGATAGCACCAATTTTAATAAAAGCTGAGATTGAGTCCCAAATTTCTGCATAAAATTCTGGAGAATTTTTTATCAAATCCTTCAGTTTATTAGCGATTTTTTTTGAGATAAATGATGATATAGACCTTACTTTTCTATCTGTTTGTAATGCACTTCTACTAACATTTAGGGGTATATCTGTAGAGTCAATTACTCCTCTTAGAGGTAAAAGGTATTTTGGTACTATCTCTTTAATAGAATCGCTTACGAATACTTGATTGCAAAATAGTTTTATTTCTCCCTTTTCCCAATCAGCCCTACCTGACAACTTTGGAAAATACAATATACCTTGTATGTCATATGGATAATCTGTATTTAGATGAATCCATAAAAGTGGATCTCCCTGAAAAGGATAAAGGTATTTATATAACTCAATATAATCTTCATCTTTTAATTCACTAGGTTGTTTTCTCCAAGGAGGATTTTTCTTATTAATTGTCTCACCTTCCAATAAGACATCTATTGGCATAAAATCACAATATTTTTTTATTAATGATTTAATCCTTTCAGGCTCAATAAACTCTTTTTCTTCTTCCAGTAGGTGAAGAATAACATCTGTTCCAATTGTCTCTCTTTCTGATTCCTCTAACGTAAAATTTGGAGATCCATCACAAGACCATTTGAAAGCTTTTGATTGGCCAATTGCCGACTTAGTTAATATATCGACTCTATCTGCCACCATAAAACTTGAATAAAAACCTAATCCAAAGTGACCTATGAATTCATCATTATTTTTTTTGTATTTTGTTAGGAATTCTTCTGCGCTCGAGAATGCAACTTGATTTATATACTTCTTAATTTCTTCATCATTCATTCCTATTCCATTATCGGAAATTGTTAAAGTATTTTTATCACGGTTAATTGTTATTTTTACTTGAGCTTCATCAGTATTCTCGCAATCACCTGCCATAGAGGCCATTCTTCTTTTACTAATTGCGTCAACACCATTACTAACAAGTTCTCTTAAAAAGATTTCATGGTCAGAATATACTGCCTTCTTGATAATTGGGAAAATATTTTCGGTATTAATACGAATTTCGCCTTTTTCCATTTAAAAAAAATCAAACATAATAAATCTTATTTCGTAAAAACTAGTTAATCAAGTTTAATTAGGAGTATTGTCCGAACAATATATAAATTTAAAAGTTAAATAAATTATTAAAAGGGTTTTATTTAACCCATAAAATCTCACTACAATTATTTTCTTTCATAATTTGATTGGCTTTAGCCAAGTCATCACATGGATTTAAATGCAAGACAGTAATATTTCCTTTTTTTTGTTGTACTTTTTGTTCATTCATACCTTTTTCTAACAAATAAGAATCTCTAAACATCAATAAAATCTTTTTTTTATCTGTCTTTTCTTGCTTAATTAAATTTCTTAAAATATCAACGGAAATTGTAAATCCAATCCCATTAAATATTTTCTCATTAGGACTAAAAAATCTTACTAACTCATCATATCTTCCACCTTTTGCGATGACGCTTTTATTTTTACCATTATCCCCTATTAGTTGAAAAACTATTCCTTCATATAAATTCAAGTGAGGTTGAAAAGTGGGATCAAGTTGTAATTTAACACCATATTTATTTGATATTTTTGATAATGTTTCAAATAAAAAATTTAAGTCATCTAAAGTTTTACTACTTCCATATATAGTTTTTAATTTTTTTAATATTGCAAGTGGTTCTCCTCTTGTGAATAAAAGATCTTTAAGAATATATTTATCATCTTCATCTATTCCTAATTTAGATAAATTATCTTGATCAAAATTAACCAGACTTTTCTTTATTTCTTCAAAATTATTATTCTTATATTTATTTAAGATTAAATCCATTATTTTTGTGGTACTAACTAGTAGAAATAAATTACAACCATCCTTCAAATTAATATTATCGATTGCATCAAACAAAATATTAATAACTTCAATTTCTGGGTATTTTGTGTCGTATCCAATTAATTCAATTCCACTCTGCAATTTTTCTTGCAACTTAAATGAATTTTTATTATTTTGTTTTTTATCAAAGACCATTCCGTTGGTGAATAACCTTATAGGTCTTTTCTTATTTATTAATCTAGTAGATGACAACTTAACAATTGATGTTGTCATTTCTGGCCTAAGACATAAGGAATTATTACTTACTATTCCTACAACCTGATTTTCCTCTATAACTCCACGACCTTTTATCGTCTCTAATGTATTTATAAATGAAGGTGAAACCTCTTCATATCCCCATAGTTTATAAATACTATTTAAATTATTTATGATGTTTGAGTTATTTTTTACATCGACTAATTTAATTTCCTTTATTTCTGTCATTTTAATATTTAACTAATTTTAGGTATAGAGATTTTTTTTAAATGGAGAGACTTTATCTAGTTCATTTTTTAATTCATTCTCGAGGCTGGGAGAACAAGCTAAAATTCTTCCTGAACTTAAATTAAATTCGCCTGATGGATAATCAGAAATAATACCACCAGCCTCTTTAACAATAATAGCACCTGCCGCCAGGTCCCATACCTCCAATCCTCTTTCCCAATATCCATCTACCTTACCTGCCGCAACAAATGCTAGATCAACTGCTGCTGCACCTCCTCTTCTAACACCTCTAGTTTTATGTGTTAAATAACAAAATTCAGCATAATTATTATCCTCTGTCTCAAATCTGTCATAAGAGAAACCAGTTACAAGTAGACTATCAGATAGATTGGAGGGATTCGATACTTTAAGTTCACTATCATTGCAGAATGAGCCTAAACCTATACAGGCTGAATATAGTTCATTTAAATAAGGTACTGATATAGCACCTATAATTGGCTTATTTTTATATACAAGACCAATAGAAGTTCCAAAAAAAGGATATCCATGGGAATAATTTGTTGTACCGTCTAAAGGGTCTATACACCACGTTAAATCCGAAGATTTGGTTAATTTACCCGATTCTTCTGCATTTATAGATATGTTTGGTGTCTCATCTAATAAATATTCTTTTATTTTATTTTCAACTTCCAAATCTACATTGGTAACCAGATCACCTTTTCTACCCTTTGATGATATTTTCTGAATTTTATTATAATTAACTTTTAAAATTTCATTACCAATTTGAGCAGTATTCTTGGCTATTTCATACAAAATTGATAAGTCTACGTGATTTGCAAGTTCCTCTATTTCACTTAATTTAAACATGATAGTTAATCTTCCTCAAATTCCCAAGGTGGTGCAACCCTTGTATTGCCCCTCCCAAAATATTGTCCAAATTGTAAATCGTAAACTTCATCTTCATATGTAGTTTCTACCTCAAGATCTGAAGTTGCTTTAGCTACACAAAGAAGAGCATAGCCTTTTTCTTTTAAAGCCTGAGATACACCCATAGCTTCAGGTTGTTGTAAGGTTCCAGATTTAATTTTAACTGCACAACTTGTACAGCAACCATTTCTACATGAAAATGCTAGTTTGAAACCTTTCCTTTCAAATTCCTTGAGTATGTAATCATCACTATTAACCTGCTCTTGGTAGACCTTTCCGGTTTCCTTATTGTTAATCGTGACTGTGAAAGTCTTTTTCAAATAACTTTCCTCTAAAATGGGATGTTCAAGGGTTAAAATGGTTATCTTGGGAGAGGTGGCCGAGTGGTTGAAGGCGCAGCACTGGAAATGCTGTATAGGGGCAACTTTATCGAGGGTTCGAATCCCTCTCTCTCCGTTTTATATTAGTTTATTTTGGTCAACTACATCAATACTTTGGTCTTTATAGAATTTTTTAAAATGTAAAGTAATCTTCTAACAAGTTATAAATAATCTTATTTATTTAAATTAAGTTGAAAATATTTGATTTTTACTATTATATGTAAATATCTAAGATAAAAATTAATTAAATTATTAGTAAATTTTGCTTTAATTTAGCGATCTAAAATCATGGGGCAAATAGTTGGAATTGATTTAGGTACTACTAACTCTGTAGTAGGAGTCATAGAAGCTGGACGTCCAATCGTTATTGCAAATTCTGAGGGTTCTAGAACTACACCTTCAATAGTTGGATTTACAAAAGACAAGGAAATAGTAATTGGAGACCAAGCGAGAAGACAACTTGTTCTAAATCCTAAGAATACTTTTTATAACCTAAAAAGATTTATTGGTAGCGACTGGGATGAATTAGATGAGAATAGTATTTCTGTACCTTATAACGTAAAGGCTAATGCGAGTGGAAGCGTTAGGGTTCTTAGTCCAAATACAGAAAGAGAGTACGCACCAGAGGAATTAATTAGCTCATTGATTAGAAAATTAATTAATGATGCTGAAACATATCTTGGAGATACTGTTGATTCTGCAGTTATTACTGTCCCTGCTTACTTTAACGAATCTCAAAGGCAAGCTACAAAGGATTCTGCAATATTAGCTGGTATTAAAGTAGATAGAATTCTAAATGAACCTACTGCTGCTGCTCTAGCTTATGGTTTTGAAAAAAGTTCTTCTAATAATGTTTTGGTTTTCGATTTAGGAGGTGGAACATTTGATGTTTCATTATTGAAAATTTCTAATGGCGTATTTGATGTTAAAGCCACTTGTGGTGATACACAGCTAGGAGGAAACAATTTTGATTCAAAAATAGTTGATTGGCTTGCAGAAAAATTTCTAGCTAAACATGATATTGATCTAAGAAGGGATAGACAATCTTTACAGAGATTAACTGAGGCCGCTGAAAAAGCTAAATGTGAATTGTCAGGATTACAAAAAACTAAAATATCTTTACCATTTATCACAACAAGTAAAGAGGGGCCGTTACATATTGAAGAAACCTTAGATAGAAATATATTTGAATCATTATCACAAGATTTACTTGATAGATTATTAGAGCCTGTTCAAATAGCCCTAGATGATTCTGGATGGAACTCAGATGATATTGATGAGGTAGTTCTTGTAGGTGGCAGTACAAGAATCCCAATGGTTCAACAATTAGTAAAGACTCTTGTTCCAAATGATCCTTGTCAATCAGTTAATCCTGATGAAGTCGTAGCAGTTGGTGCTGCTATACAATCTGGAATTATTAGTGGAGATTTGCAAGATTTACTACTAAATGACGTTACTCCCTTATCTTTAGGTTTAGAAACTATTGGTGGTCTTATGAAGGTACTCATTCCTCGTAATACGCCAATACCAGTTAGACAATCTGATGTTTTTAGTACATCCGAAGCTAATCAATCATCAGTTGTTGTTCAAGTACGGCAGGGAGAAAGGCCTTTAGCCTCTGAAAATAAATCACTTGGTAAATTTAGACTATCAGGAATACCTCCTGCTCCAAGAGGGATACCTCAAGTCCAGGTAGCATTTGATATTGACGCTAATGGTCTTTTAGAAGTAAGTGCAACTGATAGAACAACTGGAAGAAAGCAAACAGTTACAATCTCTGGAGGTTCTAATTTAAATGAACAAGAAATAAATTCCATAATTGAAGAAGCCAAAACAAAAGCTAATGAGGATAGGAAAAAAAGATCTGTAATTGATAGGAAAAATAGTGCTTTAACGCTTATTGCACAAGCTGAGAGAAGACTTAGGGATGCTTCATTAGAATTTGGTCCCTATGGTGCAGAAAGACAACAACGAGCTGTTGAATTAGCTATTCAGGATGTTGAAGAATATATAGATGACGATGATCCTCAAGAATTAGAAATTTCAGTAAGTGCTCTACAAGAAGCATTATTCGGCTTAAACAGAAAATTTGCGTATGAAAAGAAAACTGATAATAGTCCCTTACAGAGCATTAAAAATACATTTGGATCATTAAAGGATGAACTCTTTTCAGATGATTATTGGGATGATGATCCTTGGGATAATCAAATGAATAGAAATTATAGAAATTCGAGGTATGGTAATTCTAGGGACGATGATCCATGGGACAATGACTACTTCCTCTAAAAAAGACTATTTGTCGATTTTGGGTTTACCGCCTGATTTCGATGATAAAGAACTTAAAAAGGCCTTTCGAAGAGAAGCAAGAAAATGGCATCCAGATTTAAATAAAAATGATCTTAATGCAGAAGAAAGATTTAAATTAATTAACGAGGCATACGAATATCTACGTGACCCTAAAAAAAGAAAAAATAGTTCGGATGAAAATATCAATGATAATTATGAAAATAATGATTTCAAGACAGGATTTCCTGATTTTCAAGATTATCTTGATTCATTATTTGGATATGAATACTCACCAAAGAATTATGAGGAATATGATGATGAACCATTTGAGGATGAATCGATAAATACAAATAATGATGAATTTAACAATTTTCAATACCCTACAACCTCTCCAGAAGAGCCGCCTCCAGTTAAACTCCACCAAGATATTGAAACAGTTATTGAATTAACTCCTGATGAGGCCTTAAATGGAGCATCAGTTTTAATTGAGCTTGAAGATGAAACTGTAGTAGAAGTAGATACACCTCCTTTCGCTGGAGATGGATGGCGATTAAGACTTGAAAATATTGCAAGAGGAGGTAAAGATCATTATCTACAGTTAAAAGTTCAAACTGAAAGTGGTCTAAGAATTGATGGTTTAAGAGTTATATATAAATTAGAGTTATTTCCTCATGATGCTCTTCTTGGTTGTGCAGTAGAGGTGCCTACCCTTGATGGAAATGTCACACTTCAAGTACCACCAAAATCATCAACCGGAAGAATGTTACGTTTGAAAGGGAGGGGTTTAACTTTCGAAGATAATGTAGGTGATCAATATGTTGAAATCTTGGTAGTGATACCCGCTGATATTAATGATGAAGAAATTGCTTTATATACAAGATTACAAGAATTATCACTTTCTGATTCTTAATCAAATACTATGTAAATAGAAAAATCTATACTTATGAACATATTTGTTCTTTTATATAATTCAGGAACAGATAAGGAAGGAATCCATTCAATCGAACTTAAAGGAAGGACAATTGTTCTGATGTTTGAAGATAAGGATGATGCGACAAGATATTGTGGTCTACTAGAAGCTCAAGATTTTCCTTTGCCAACGGTTGAGATGATCAATATAGAGGAAATAAAAGATTTCTGTATTAAGTTAGATTAT